>NZ_JAFBCK010000001.1:2535000-3135000 GCF_016907695.1 Actinokineospora baliensis
GGCGTAACGACTTCTCGACTGTCTCGACCACAGGCCCGGCGAAATTGCACTACGAGTAAAGATGCTCGTTACGCGCGGCAGGACGGAAAGACCCCGGGACCTTTACTATAGCTTGGTATTGGTGCTTGGTTCGGTTTGTGTAGGATAGGTGGGAGACTGTGAAGCGCTCACGCCAGTGGGTGTGGAGTCATTGTTGAAATACCACTCTGATCGTACTGAGTGTCTAACTTCGGACCGTGATCCGGTTCAGGGACAGTGCCTGGTGGGTAGTTTAACTGGGGCGGTTGCCTCCCAAAGGGTAACGGAGGCGCCCAAAGGTTCCCTCAGCCTGGTTGGCAATCAGGTGTTGAGTGCAAGTGCACAAGGGGGCTTGACTGTGAGACTGACAGGTCGAGCAGGGACGAAAGTCGGGACTAGTGATCCGGCCATGGCTTGTGGAAGCGTGGTCGCTCAACGGATAAAAGGTACCCCGGGGATAACAGGCTGATCTTGCCCAAGAGTCCATATCGACGGCATGGTTTGGCACCTCGATGTCGGCTCGTCGCATCCTGGGGCTGGAGTAGGTCCCAAGGGTTGGGCTGTTCGCCCATTAAAGCGGTACGCGAGCTGGGTTTAGAACGTCGTGAGACAGTTCGGTCCCTATCCGCCGCGCGCGTTGGAGACTTGAGGAAGGCTGTCCCTAGTACGAGAGGACCGGGACGGACGAACCTCTGGTGTGCCAGTTGTCCTGCCAGGGGCATGGCTGGTTGGCTACGTTCGGAAGGGATAACCGCTGAAGGCATCTAAGCGGGAAGCTCGTTCCAAGATGAGGTCTCCCTCCACCTTTGAGTGGTTAAGGCTCCCAGTAGACGACTGGGTTGATAGGCTGGAGATGGAAGCCCTGTGAGGGGTGGAGTCGACCGGTACTAATAGGCCGAGGGCTTACAACGAAGAGGCTACGCATCCACTGTACGGTGTCTGAGACACCAACCACCCCACCAGGGGCAGACCACACGGTACAAGTGTGGGCGCCTAGGTGGGTTGAGGTTGATTGTTTCATAGTGTTTCGGCGGTCATAGCGGTGGGGAAACGCCCGGTCCCATTCCGAACCCGGAAGCTAAGCCCACCTGCGCCGATGGTACTGCACTCGTGAGGGTGTGGGAGAGTAGGACGCCGCCGGACAATCATTCGAGAACCCCCACCAGGATCCCTGGTGGGGGATTTCTCGTTTTCCGGCTCGCCTGCGGCATTGCGCTGGGCCCGTGGGGTGCGGGTGGGCTCGATGGGGCGAACCTGTTTTGCGCGGGGCCCCTGCGCCGCCCGTGGCAGGACCGCAAAGCTGGGGCCGAAAAGCATGGCCCTGTCCGCGCACAACGCTACGGACACCGCCACCCCACACAAAACAGGTCCGCCCCATCGAGCATTTGGGGTGGGCGGCTTCCGAGTGTCCAGTGGTTGCTTTGGGTGGGCTGGCTCCTTGGCTGATGGGGTGAAAGTCGGTCGCTGGGGTGGGGCTGGTGGGCGAGTATGGCCCGATGCGGATCGAGCGATACCAAGACGTCCGGGTGTTCTGGGGTGTGGTGGAGGGGTTCTACGCCACGGATCCCGTGCGGCACACCGTCCCGTTGACTGTCTTGAGCAGGCTGGTGGCGCTGGACGAGCCACCTGCGGGGATGGTGTTGTTGGCTGTCTTCGACGGGGATGAAGTGGTGGGGGCGACCTTTCAGTACGGGGCTTGGCCGTTGAGCCTGTCGGGTCTGGGGGTCGGGGTTCAGGGCGCGGTCGTGGAGTTCCTGCTCGAGCACGGGATCGACTTCCGGCGGGTGCAGGGGCCTCGGGACGTCACCGATTCGTTTGCTGGGGTGTGGAGCGGGGCCGCGGGCGTGGGGGTTGAGCGGGTTCGGTCCGAGCGGTTGTTCCGGCTGGGGGAGTTGGTCGAGCCGACCGTGGCGGGTGGGGTTCGGTTGGGGGCGGAGGCGGATAGCGAGCTCCTGGGGCGGTGGTGCTCGGAGTTCAGCGACGAGGCACTGGACGGGGACGAGGGGCTGCCGGACCCGGTGCAGTTCGCTCGGGACGCGTTGGCCAGCGGTCGGGGGGCGCCGATCTGGGTGGACGGGATTCCGGTGGCCATGGCGCTGGTGACCAAGCCGGTGCTGGGGATGTCGCGGATCGGGCCGGTGTACACGCCGAAGGACCACCGGGGGCAGGGGTACGGCAGCGCGGTGACCGCGGCCGCCGCGAAGTGGGCTCGGGAGCGGGGTGCGCGGGAGGTCCTGCTGTTCGCCGACCTGGACAACCCGGTGGCCAACTCGATCTACCAGCGGATCGGGTTCCGGCCGGTGTTCGAGGCCGTGGAAACGACCTTCACCGGACGGAATACTCTCGGGATGTGACGTCAGTTCTGGTTGTGCAGCTCGATGACACCGACCCGCCCGGCAAGCTGGCCGAGTGGTTGGCCGACGCGGGCGCGGACATCGTGCTCGCGCAGCCCTACCGGGAGCCCCTGCCGTCGGGTGACTACGCGGCGGTCGTTTGCCTAGGCGGGCCCATGGGAGCCAATGATGTCCTCGAGCATCCCTGGTTGGCTGACGTGCGCAAGCTGCTGTCGTCCTGTGTTGCTAAGAAGACCCCGCTGCTCGCGGTCTGCCTAGGGGCGCAGCTGCTCGCGGTCGCGACCGGCGGCGTTGTCGAAGTGGGCGCGAACGGGCCTGAGGTGGGGGGCGGGCTCGTCGCCAAGAGGGACGTGGGGTGGGCGGATCCGCTCTTCGCGGACCTGCCGATGATGCCGGACGTGGTGCAGTTCCACCACGACGCGGTCACCCGGCTGCCTGTCGACGCCGCCCTGTTGGCTTCCGCCACCCGCTACCCGAACCAGGCGTTCCGGGTGGGGCCGGTCGGCTACGGCATCCAGTTCCACATCGAGACCACCCCCGAGATGGTGTTGGCCTGGGCCGCCAACGCGCCCGAGAGCGCGGCGTGGGCCAAGCCGGGGGAGTTCGAACCGGAGCGGCTGGCCGAGTTGCACGCCGACGTCGAGGAAGCGTGGCGGCCGTTCGTGGAGCGGTTCATGCGGCTGGCCCGGGGTGACCTGGCGGCGGCCGAGACCAGCCGCCCGACGTTGCCGCTGATCTGACATGGCCGACTCCGCGCGCTCCATCTCCTCCGCTGCCCGGTTCGGGCTCACCGACCCGCGCGCCGAGCAGGACCTGCGAGCCGCGGGGCTCTGGGGCGACAACGGCCCTCAGCGGGAGGCGGTCCTCACCGCCCTGTCCCGCACCCCCGACCCGGACCTCGCGCTGCGCGGGCTCGACCGGATCCGGGAAGCGGCCCCCGAGCAGTGGGCCGAGTTGCTGGGTGAGCTGGAAGCCGATCGCAGGCTCCGCGCCCGGCTCGTCGCCGTGCTGGGTTCCTCCACCGCGTTCGCCGACTTCCTCGCCGCCCACCCCGACCAGTGGCGCCGCCTCGACGGTGGCGGTACCGCGGTCGAGGACTACACCGCCGCCCTGTACGCGGCCGTGCGGGCCGACGGTGACACCCCCATCGCTGCGCTGCGGGGCCACGAAGCCGTGCGGGCGCTCAAGTCCGCGTACCGCGGCCTGCTCATGGAGGTGGCCGCCGACGACCTCGGTCACCTCGTCGACTCGACCCTGCCCGCATCCGACTACGACGCCACGGCCAGGCAGCTCAGCGAGCTCGCCGAGGCCGCGCTCCGGGCCGCGCTGGCCGTGGCCTGGGCCGAGACCGGCGGTGCGGACACCGCGCGGCTCGCGGTCATCGCCATGGGCAAGTGCGGTGGCGGCGAGCTGAACTACGTCAGCGACGTCGACGTCGTGTTCGTCGGCGAGGACGACATCGCGGTCGCCACCAGGGCCGCGAGCACGATGATGCGGGTCGCCACCGAGGCCTGCTTCGAGGTCGACGCGGGCCTGCGCCCCGAGGGCCGCAACGGCGCGCTCGTGCGCACCCTCGACGGCCACAGCGCCTACTACAAGCGCTGGGCCAAGACCTGGGAGTTCCAGGCCCTGCTCAAGGCGCGGCCGGTCGCCGGTGACGCCGAGCTCGGGCGCGAGTACCTCGACGTGGTCACCCCGATGGTGTGGATCGCCGCCGACCGGGACAACTTCGTCCCCGAGGTGCAGGCCATGCGCAGGCGCGTGGAGGACCACGTCCCCGCCGAGCTGCTCGACCGCGAGCTCAAGCTCGGCCGCGGCGGGCTGCGCGACGTCGAGTTCGCCGTGCAGCTGCTGCAGCTGGTGCACGGCCGCACCGACGAGACGCTCCGCCTCGGGTCCACAGTGGACGCCCTGGCCGCGCTCGGCGCGGGCGGCTACGTCGGGCGCACCGACGCCGCGGAACTCGCCGACTCATACCGGTTCCTGCGGACCCTCGAACACCGCCTGCAGTTGCAGCGCTTGCGCCGCACGCACCTGTTCCCCGACGATGCCGAAACCGACGACCTGCGCTGGCTCGCCCGCGCCAGCGGCATCGGCCCCGAGCGCGGCCGCAACGCCGCGCAGGTGCTGGTCGCCGACTTCCGCCGCAACACCAACCGCATCCGCAGGCTGCACGAGAAGCTGTTCTACCGGCCGCTGCTCGAAGCCGTGTCCCGCGTTCCCACCGACCAACTGCGGCTCACGACCAACCAGGCCCACGCCCGGCTCGCCGCGCTCGGCTACAGCTCGCCGCAGGGCGCGTTGCAGCACATCAAGGCCCTCACCGAGGGCGTGTCGCGGCGTGCGGCGATCCAAACCGCGCTGTTGCCCGTCCTGCTCGACCTGCTCGGCTCCACCCCCGACCCCGACGGCGGTCTCCTCGCGTACCGCAAGGTGTCCGAGGCCCTCTCCGCGACGCCCTGGTACCTGCGGGTGCTGCGCGACGAAGGCGCCGTCGTCGAACGTCTCGCGACCCTGCTCGGAACCTCGAAGCTCGTGCCGGACCTGGTCGTGCGCGCTCCCGAGGTGCTGCGGCTGCTCGCCGAGCCCAAAGAACTCGCCGTGCGCGCCCCCGCCGAGGTCGCCGAGGCGTTGCGCGTCGCGGTGAAGCGGCACGGGTATCTCGGCAATGCCGTCGCCGCCGCGCGATCCCTGCGCAGGCACGAACTCCTGCGCATCGCGTGCGCGGACCTGCTGGGGTTCACCGATGTCCTCTCGGTCTGCGCGGCGCTCTCGAGCGTGTGGTGCGCGGTTCTGCAGGCCGCGATGGCGGCGGTCGACCGGGCCGAGGCCGCTGCGGCTGGCGGACACTTGGCCACCATCTCCGTCATCGGCATGGGCAGGCTGGGCGGCAGCGAACTCGGCTACGGCTCCGACGCCGATGTCATGTTCGTCTGCGAACCCGCGCCCGGCGTCACCGACACCGATGCCCTCAAGTACGCGGGCCGGGTCGCGCAGACCGTCCGCAAACTCCTCGGCTCACCTACCCAGGACCCACCGCTGCAGGTGGACGTCGACCTGCGGCCAGAGGGCAGGCAGGGCCCCATCGTGCGCACCCTGGAGTCCTATCGCGCCTATTACGCGCAATGGGGCGAGATCTGGGAGGCCCAGGCGCTGCTGCGGGCCCGACCGGTCGCGGGCGACGCCGACCTCGGTGCCCGGTTCATCGAACTCATCGATCCCGTCCGCTACCCCGATGGCGGCCTGGATCCCGCACAGGTACGGGAAATCCGCCGGATCAAGGCCAGGGTGGACACCGAGCGGCTGCCCAGGGGCGCCGACCCGGCCACCCACACCAAACTCGGCCGGGGCGGCCTCGCCGACGTCGAGTGGACCGTGCAACTGCTGCAGTTGCGCCACGCCAACGCCGTTCCCGCGTTGCGTACCACGTCCACAATGGACGGACTCACCGCTGCGGTCGCGGCCGACCTGCTCACCGAGGACGACGCGACCGCGCTGCGCGAGGCCTGGCTGCTGGCCACCCGGGTGCGCAACGCCGCGACTCTGGTGCGCGGCAAGCAAACCGACCAACTCCCCAGCCACGGCCGCGAACTCGCCGCCGTCGCCGCCGCCATGGGCACCCCGCTCACCGAAGACCCCGGCAAGTTCCTCGACGACTACCGCCGCACCACGCGTCACGCCCGCGCGGTTGTGGAACACGTTTTCTACGATTGAGGCGGCCCGGTCGCATAGGCTCGCGGCATGACCTGGAGCATCCGGATCCCGGTGCGCAGCTACGAGCTCGACGCCCTCGGCCACCTCAACCACGCCGTGTACCACCAGTACGCCGAGGTCGCCAGGGTCGAGGGGTTCGCGGCGGCCGGGTGCGCCTGGGACGGGCTCATCGCCGCGGGCACCGCGCCGGTACTGCTCACCTCGACCATCCACTTCCGCCGCGAACTGCGCGCCGGGGACACCGTGGACGTCGACCTGCGGATCGCCTTCGGCACCGGCAAGACGTTCAACGCCGACTCCACCATCACCCTCGACGGCACCGTCTCCGCCGAGATCACCTGCCTGCTCGGCGTGATGGACCTCAGCGCGCGGCGACTGCTGGCCGACCCCCAGGCCGTGCTCGCCGAGCACGGCCTGGACGTCGACAAGCTGGAGTGACCGGCTAGGCGAGCACCTCGTCGACCCCGTGGTCCACCAGCTGCGTGGCCTCGGCCGACTCGGCGATCGCCCGGCGCAGCAGCTCACCGGCCAGCGCGGGCGACTGCAGGTCCAGCGGCCCGTACACGGGAACGTCCAGACCGGCCTGTGCTTCGCGCACCGCCAACGGCGACGCGGTCAGCAGACCGCTCACCGCCAGCACCGGGTGCCCGCCTGCGCGCAGCCGCTGCACGCCGTAGAGCGCGCCGGAGGAGTCGGCTGCGGCGAACAGCACGCCGCTGGTGATCCGCCGGATCTCTGGGCGGTCGAGCAGTTGCGCGGTCTCCGCCTGCAGCAGGCCGTCGGCGATCTCCAGCACGATCGCGTCCACCCCGCGCGCCATCAGGTGGCCGTGCAGCAGCAACGAGCTCGACACGAGCCGTTCCAACGGGATGCGGAAGGTCGTGGCCATCCCCGCGTCGGTGAAGTCCAACGCGGCCACCGCACCCGAGTCGCGGAACAGCCACGGGTCGCCGCCCGCCGCCGTGCCGGTCAGCTTCGCCGCGCCGACGCGCAGGCCCGAACGCGACAGTCCGTGCACGAGCGAGGCGCACGTGGTGGTCTTGCCCGAGTTCATCGACGTGCCGACCACGACGAACGTCGGCGGCTTGCGCAGCGCGGGCAGCGGCGCGCCTAGCGCCAAGTCGGACACGTTGATGACGTGCCCGGTGTGGTCGCCGACCAGCCCGAGCGGGCGGACCGTCGTCGGCGCGCTCACCGCGGCGTTGCGGCTGCGCACCTTGCCGAGCACGCCACCGGCGGCCACCAGGTCGCAGGCGCCGAGGTCGTCGGGGAGTTCCGCTTCGAAGTGGTCGGGCGCGTAGCGGGCACCGTAGGCGACCAGGATCTCGTCACCGACGTAGAGCTTCGCTTTGCGGCCATCGGTCAGTTCCAGCACTTGGTGGTAGCCGACCTTGGTCACCTCCGCGAGCACCAGGTCCCCGTGCCGGGGCTGGTGATCGCTGTGGTGGACGAGGCTCAGGCTGGCGCAGCGATCGAGGTTGCGCACGGAGTAGGCCGTTTTGAGGCGTTCGACGCGCGCGGCATCAAGGGGTGCGAACATGGCTGGGTCCTCGTCGATAGCGGGGAAGCGTCCGAACGAGACGCGCACGGACGTGTGCGCGGGAGCGTAAGGCCTGCCCGGCCGACAAGGGAATCCCGTACTGGGTCTCGATTCGGGAAACACTTCTGTAACCCAGCTAACAGTGCAGGTGGGACCGGATTATCTACCTGATCGGGTGGATTTCAGGCGGGGCCCGGCCAGGCCGGGCGCACCCGCAGCGCGCACCGGTCGGTCTGCACCCCCGCCACCCCGGCCAGTGCCGCAGCCGGGTCGACCGCCCTGCGCAGCGCCGCCGCGGCGTCGGCTTCCCCGCCGGGCAACGCGTTTTCGTCGAATACGGTGACGGTGACCTCGGTGGTGACGACGTACTGGCGTCCGTTGCTGGTCATACCCCGAGCGTGCCCGCGCGCACCGCCCCGGCACATCCGGACCGGACCCGGGTTCCGCCTCAGGGTCTTCCCCTCCGGGGCCGATCGTCGGGGGTGTGCCGCAGACGGCGAACGGCCGAGGGGCGTGCAGCCCCTCGGCCGTTCGAGTCGTGCGGGTCGGGATCAGACGTCGTAGTACAGGCCGAACTCGTAGGGGTGCGGGCGCAGGCGCAGCGGGTCGATCTCGTGCTCGCGCTTGAACGCCACCCAGGTCTCGATGACGTCGGGGGTGAACACGCCGCCCTCGAGGAGGTAGTCGTGGTCGGCCTCGAGCGCGGTGAGCACCTCGCCGAGCGACGCGGGGACCTGCGCGACCTCGCGGGCCTCCTCCGGGGGCAGCTCGTAGAGGTCCTTGTCGATCGGGGCGGGCGGCTCGATCTTGTTCTTCACACCGTCGAGACCGGCCATCACGATCGCGGCGAACGCCAGGTACGGGTTGCCGGAGGAGTCCGGGCAGCGGAACTCGACCCGCTTGGCCTTGGCGTTGTTGCCGGTGATCGGGATGCGCACGCATGCGGAGCGGTTGCGCTGCGAGTAGACCAGGCTCACCGGGGCCTCGTAGCCGGGCACCAGGCGGTGGTAGGAGTTCACCGTGGGGTTGGTGAACGCCAGCAGCGACGGGGCGTGCGCGAGCAGGCCGCCGATGTAGTGGCGCGCGGTGTCGGACAGGCCCGCGTAGCCGGACTCGTCGTGGAACAGCGGCACGCCGTCCTTCCACAGCGAGGAGTGCACGTGCATGCCGGAGCCGTTGTCACCGAAGAGCGGCTTGGGCATGAAGGTGGCCGACTTGTCCGCCGCCCACGCGGTGTTCTTGATGATGTACTTGAACAGTTGCAGGTCGTCGGCGGCGTGCAGCAGCGTGTTGAACCGGTAGTTGATCTCGGTCTGGCCACCCGTGCCGACCTCGTGGTGCGCGCGCTCGACGTGGAAGCCGGAATCCTGCATCTTGAGGACCATCTGGTCGCGCAGGTCGGCGAAGTGGTCGACCGGCGGGACCGGGAAGTAGCCGCCCTTGAACCGGGTCTTGTAGCCCTTGTTGTTGCCGCCCTCGTCGGCGCCGGTGTTCCACCAGCCCTCGACCGAGTCGATCTCGTGGAACGAGCCGTTCTCGGTGTAGTCGAAGCGGATCGAGTCGAAGATGTAGAACTCCGCCTCGGGGCCGAAGTAGGCGGTGTCGGCGAAACCGGACTCGGCGATGTACTGCTCGGCCTTGCGGGCGATGTTGCGCGGGTCGCGGCTGTAGGCCTCGCGGGTGAACGGGTCGTGCACGAAGAAGTTGAGGATCAGCGTCTTCTCGATCCGGAACGGGTCGATCCGCGCGGTGTAGGGGTCGGGCAGCAGCAGCATGTCCGACTCGTGGATCGACTGGAAGCCGCGCACGGACGAGCCGTCGAAGGCCAGGCCCTCGTTGAACGCGTCCTCGTCGAAGGCGCTGGCGGGCAGCGTGAAGTGCTGCATGACGCCCGGCAGGTCGCAGAACCGGACGTCGACGAACTTCACGCCCTCGTCGGCGATGTAGCGCAAGACCTCGTCGGAAGAGTTGAACACGCTCGTTTGCTCCTTCGTCTGCTGTCTCGGGCCCAGACCGGCCCACCGCGTCACGGTCATGCCGTACCCGCTCGGTGATGACGCTAGGAGGGCGGTGTTGCCCGACCATCACCCGGATGTTTCGCCGGTGTTAACGACGGCTCGCGGCCGGTCAAGAGCATGCCGGCACGCGTGACGGTGGGCACCTTCTACGCTGGTCGGGTGAGCAGATGGACCGGTACATGGCTGTCCGGGCCCGGCGCGGGCCACGAGTCCGACGAGGGCCCCGTGCGCTATCGGGGGGAGCGGCTCGGCGCGCCGGAGCGCGGGCTCGGGTCGGTGGCCTCCACCGGGATCCGGCTCGGCGCCCTGGTGCTCGACCTCGTCCTGGCCTCGCTGGTGACCTCGGTGTTCCTGCGGCCCGACTACGACGACCCGAGCCGGATGTGGCAGTTCAACGTCTGGTCGGGCGTGGTGTGGTTGCTGATCACCGTCGCCGGGGTCGCGCTGGCCGGGTTCACCCCGGCCAAGGCGCTGCTGGGCATGCGCGTGGTCCGCATGGACGGCCAACCCCTGGTCGGCCCGTTCCGGGCGATCCCGCGCACCCTGCTCGTCGCCCTGGTCATCCCGGCGGCGATCGTCGACAAGGACGGCCGCGGCCTGCACGACAAGGTCGCCGGGACGATCGTCCTACGCACCCGCTGACGGCTCGGCCAGGTGGACGGCGGTGGCCACCGGGGTGAAGCCGACCTTGCGGTAGACCCGGTCAGCGTCATCGCCGCCCGGGGTGAGCCAGGTCAGGGTGGCTCCACCGCGCCCGGCCGCCGCCAGCACGGCGTGCGCGGTGACCAGCGCGCCGAGCCCCTTGCGCCGGTGCTGCTCGGCGGTCCCGACCCCCACGATCTCGGTGATGCCGTCGGCGACCTGCGTCCACGAAGCCACCGCCGCGGGCACACCGTCGACCTTGGCCAGCACGCTGCCCCCGTCCACGGCCTCAGGTGGCGGACCAGAGGGCAGATCCCCGTCGAAGCCGAACGCGGCACCCGCCACCTTCGCCCCGGCGATCCGGTCCGCCTCGCTGTCGACATAGCTGACGGTGACCCCGTCGACCGCGGGCGGCACCTCGGTCTCGGCGGGGTCCAAGACCATCACCGGGATCCGCATGGTGACCCGCATGCCCGCCGCTTCGAGGAGTTCCGCGGCCCCGGGACAGGCTTGCTCGATGAGCTCGAACCGCAACGTCCCCGGCGGGAAGGATTCCCTGAGCGAGGTGACCGCCCGGGTCACCTCAGCCGCATCGGCGACGACCTCCCCCGGCCTGGCCGCCACGGCGTAAGAGAGGTACGCGGGTCCATCGATGGCCAGCAACCCGGTGAACGGCCCCGCCGCAACCACCCGCCGCGTCTGCCGCAACACCGGCAGGTCATCGTCGCCCACCACCCGCCTGGCCCGGCTCAACCCGGACAACTGAGCGGCGGCGATGCGGGACGCGAGCGGATCAGCAGAAGTCACGGCCGGACGGTAGCCCCACCCGGCCCGCGCCCGCCTCCGGTTATCCGAGCGCGGATACCTACCTGCGGCGCATGGTGCGCTGGACGCTGCGCATCTTGGCGCCTGCGGGCATGGGGCCCTTGGGCATGGCGGCGCCGCGGGCGGTGATGGCGGCGAGGCGCTTCTCGACGGTGTCGATCTGGGCGGGGCGGAGGTTGTTGGGGAGCTTCATCAGGTGCCGCTGCAGTTTGCTGAGCTGGACCTGGCCCTCCTCCTTGCCCACGATGACGTCGTAGATGGGGGTGTCGCCGATGAGGCGGGCGACGCGCTTCTTCTCCTGGGCGAGGAGGGTCTTCACCCGGTGCGGGGCGCCCTCGGCGACCAGGACGACGCCGGGGCGGCCGATCACGCGGTGGATGACGTCGAGCTGGGTGGTGCCGTTGACCGCGGGGGTGACCCGCCAGCGGCCGCGCAGGAAGTTCTCCAGCACCCAGCCCGCGGCGCCCGGCTGGTCCTCGGCCTTGGCGAACTGGGTCCGCTGGACCCGCCGCCCGAGCAGGATCACGGCCGCGAGCAGGCCGAACATGACGCCGACCGGCAGCAGGTACCACTCGATGCCCAGCAGCAGGCCGATCCCGAACGCCACAGCGGCGACCAGCACGACCGCGCCGATCATCAGCGGCAGCAGCGCCTTGTCTTCCTTGCGCTGCATGTTGAACGCTTGGAAGATCTGCGCGCGCCGGGCCTTGGACGCGGCCTTGCGCGCCTGCTTGGCTTCCTTGGCCGCCGCCTTGTCCTGCTTCTGAGCCATACCCACCAGGATACGGGGCGGCCTCCCCCGGTTGGTGGGCGCGCTCTGCGAGGATGCACCGCATGGCTGGCGCGGACACGGACCTGATCGCCGGGCTCGACCCGGAGCAGCTCGCCGCGGTGCGGGCGCCGCGCGGTCCGGTGTGCGTCCTGGCGGGTGCCGGGACCGGGAAGACCAGGACCATCGTCAGCCGGATCGCGCACCTCATCGGGGCCGGGCACGTCACGGCGGGCCAGGTGCTGGCGGTCACGTTCACCGCGCGGGCGGCTGGGGAGATGCGCACCCGGCTGCGGGCCATGGGCATCGGGGGTGCCCAGGCCAGGACTTTCCACTCCGCCGCGCTGCGCCAGCTGCGCTACTTCTGGCCGCGGGTCGTCGGCGACGCGCCGTGGGAGTTGCTCGAGACGAAGTTGCGGCTGGTCGGTCAGGCCGCGCACCGGGCGGGGACGGGTACCGAGCGGGAGGCGCTGCGCGACCTGGCCAGCGAGATCGAGTGGGCCAAGGCATCGCTGGTGGCCCCCGAGGACTACCCGGCGGCGGCCGCGCGCACCCGGCGCGACACCCCGGCGGCGCCTGAGCTGGTCGCGAAGGTCTACGCCGGGTACGAGTCGTTGAAGAACGCCGCCAGGGTGCTCGACTTCGACGACCTGCTGCTGCACACCGCGGCGGCGTTGGAGGAGCACAGCGAGGTCGCCGAGGAGTTCCGCGACCGGTACCGCTGCTTCGTCGTCGACGAGTACCAGGACGTCACCCCGCTGCAGCAGCGCGTCCTCGACGCCTGGCTAGGCCGCCGCGACGACCTCACGGTCGTCGGTGACGCCAACCAGACCATCTACTCGTTCGCGGGGGCTTCGCCACGCCCGCTGCTCGACTTCACCCGCCGCTTCCCGGAGGCGGCCGTCATCCGCCTCGAACGCGACTACCGGTCGACGCCCGAGGTCGTGTCCCTCGCCAACCGGGTCATCTCCGCGGCGCGCGACCGGCCGGCGGGGTCGCGGTTGAAGCTGATCGGCCAGCGCCCGGCGGGGCCCGAGCCGCGCTTCGCCGAGTACGACGACGAGCCCGCCGAGGCGGCCGCGGTGGCCGCGCGGGTCAAGGAGCTCGTCGACGCGGGGACCCCGCTGAGCGAGATCGCCGTGCTCTACCGCATCAACGCCCAGTCAGAGGTGTACGAGCAGGCGTTGACCGAGCTGGAGATCCCCTACCTGGTGCGCGGCGGTGAGCGCTTCTTCGCCCGCCAGGAGATCCGTCAGGCAATGGCCGCCCTGCGGACCGCGGCGGTACGCCCACTTGAGGGTGATCTGCCAGCGGTCGTTCGCGAAGTTCTCGGACCTATAGGTCTCACCGACGAGCCCCCCGCGGGTGGATCTGCCCGTGAGCGTTGGGGGTCGTTGTTAGCGCTGGTCGAGCTGGCGGAGGAGCTGATCGCCGTGCTCCCCGGCGCAGACCTACCGCGCTATGTCTCCGAGCTCGACCAGCGTGCCCAGGCGCAACACCCGCCGACGGTCGAAGGCGTCACCCTCGCCTCCCTGCACGCGGCGAAGGGCCTGGAGTGGGACGCCGTGTTCCTCGTGGGCCTGACCGACGGCACTATGCCGATCCAGCACGCCGACGGTGACGACGTCGCCATAGAAGAAGAGCGTCGGCTGCTCTATGTAGGTGTCACCCGTGCGCGTGAACATCTGGCGTTGTCCTGGGCGCTTGCCCGCGCCGAGGGCGGCAAGCGCTACCGCAGGCGAAGCCGGTTCCTCTACGGCCTCATCCCGGAGAACCACCCGACCGCCCGGATCGCCGCGTCGCGGCAGCGGGAGCTGCCCCGGCAGGCGATGGGGCGCGGGATGAACCCCGTCCGGTACTGCCGGGTGTGCGGGGACAAGCTGGTCGGGACGATGCCGGTGAAGCTGGGCCGGTGCGAGAGCTGCCCATCTGACCTGGACGAAGGCCTGCTGGAGCGGCTGCGCGAGTGGCGGCTGGAGCGGTCCAAGGGGCTGAAGGTCCCGGCCTACGTGATCTTCACCGACGCGACGCTGCTGGCCATCGCCGAGCAGCGACCAGCTGATCGGGCCGCGCTGGTGGCCATCTCGGGCGTCGGCGCCAGCAAGCTGGACCGGTTCGGCGCCGAGGTGCTGGCGATCACCGGGGGCTGAGCGCCACCCGGGTGAGGTGTGACCGGGGTCACGGGAAGTTCTGGAAATTGGGTTGCACGGCCTCTGCCAGGGCCAATAACCTGCTGTGGCAGGCACGAAGTGCCCGCGTGAACCCGTCCGAAGTCGAGTCCAACGGTAGCAGGAAGGTGGTGGCCCCCGTGGTGATCTTCATGACGAATGCGGCCGCTCGTTTCCCGCTGTCCGCGGGCAGCGGCTCTCGTGCGTGCGCCACCGGTGGGCTGCTACCCACCGCCGCGTGGCCGCGTGAGCGGGGCATCGGCGCCGGTGTCCACACCGGCAGCCCGAAGCTGACCCCCGTTCAGACGGCTGGGGCCGTCTTCGCCGATCGAGAGCAGACCACCCAGGTCCGCTCGATCGATCTCGTCGTCACCAAGTACACGTCCGCAGCCTCAGGCTGGGGGACTTGACGCCTGTCAAGAAACCTCCAGGCCCGAGGCCGCGGACTCCGATACCGGAATCCGCGGCCTTTTTCTTTGCCATGAACCAGACATCGCCACGCCACCAGGTTTCCCCAGCACCAACGCCACAGGAGTTCACCACCATGAGTACCGCCACCGCTGCCCTGCCAGGGGCAGCGTTCACCGACCTGATGAGCCCGCAGGGCACAGGGGTCAGCGAGCTGCTCGACGCGGCTCCCTCGGCCGGGCTCGACCTGCCCTGCCGTTCCACCGACAACCCGGACCTGTGGTTCGCCGACGCTCCCACCGAGCTCGAGCGCGCCAAGGTCCTCTGCGGCGACTGCCCCGTTCGGGCGGCCTGCCTCGCCTCCGCCCTTGCCCGGCACGAGCCGTGGGGCGTCTGGGGTGGCGAGATCTTCGAGCGCGGCGCGGTCATCGCCCGCAAGCGGCCGCGTGGCCGCCCGCGCAAGGAGGACCTCGCCCGGGACGCCGCCGAGCGCTCCGCTCGCCAGCAGGACGAGGTCGCCGCATGAACGCGCTGCTGAAAGACCCGATGTTCGACTTCAAGCCAGGGGGTTTCCCGCAAATGCTGCTCTATGAAGACATAGCCCGGTGCCGAAGGCTCGAGGCGGAGCAGGTGGCGCGTGCGCACCGCCTGATCCGCCAGCTGAGCTCAGCCAGGCGCTGGCGTCGGATCTCCACCTGGGCGGCCAAGCGCGCCGATCGCGCCACCGCCGGTCTGTAGTCCGCACCCAACCCGAAGCCCACCGCGGTCACCGCCGCGGTGGGCTTTCGGCCGTTCGGGTGGAGAAACACGGTGGCAACGCCGATGTCATCTCCGGTGCCCAGACCGGCGCTACCGTGGCGGTCCCTGTCCACGATCAGCGTCTGGACGTGGTGATGCACAGCGATGACGCGAACGCAGCTGGTGGTGACCGTGTGCGCGGGGTCGAGGTCGGGCGCACCGGCGCCCGGTTCGGCCCGCCCGGTCACTGGCGCGGTACCGACGCCGAGGACGCCGCCGAACCCGGGGTGGCCGGGGCCGACATCGGCCAGGTCGGCGCCCGCTTCGGTTCCCGCAGGCGGCGCGGGAACGCCGAGCCGGAACCCGAGCCCGAGGTCGTCGTCCCCGAGCAGGCGCCCGCGCTCGACGAGCTGACCGACGACGAGTGGGTGTCGCGCCCGCAGGCGCACGCCCTGGTCCGGCCCTACGCCTGGACCGGTGGCCGCACCCGCGCCCGCGCCGACCTGGCGGTCGAGGCCCTGGTCAGCACGGTCGAGGTGCCAAGGCGCGCGTCGTGGGAGCACCGGATGATCACCGATCTGTGCCTGAGCCCGCGCTCGGTCGCCGAGGTCGCCGCGCTCATCTCGGTGCCGCTCGGGGTGGCCCGCGTGCTGATCACCGACCTGGCCGACCGGGGGGTGCTCACCGTGCACGAGGTCGCCGACGACACCCCCGACCTGGCCTTCATGAGCCGCGTCCTGTCGGCCCTGCGCAAACTCTGACTTCCGCCTAGCGTCGAACCCATGGCGCACGCCCACTCGCACGACCAGCTCGACTGGTCCGCCCGGCTCGGCCCGATGCGCCGCGCCGACGAGGTCGAGTCCGACGTCCTGCGCACCGTGGCCCGCCGCCTGCTCGCCCTGCTCCCCGCGCGTCCGGTCGTGGTGGACGTCGGGTCCGGCACCGGCGGGATGGCCTGCGCGCTGGCCGAGGAGATGGGCGACGAAGGCGGCCGGATCGTGCTGGTCGACAGCGAACCGGCCCTGCAGGCGGTCGCCGAGGCGCGGGTCCGCGAGGTCGTGGGTGACCGGGTGGACGTGGTGACCGTGCTCGGGGACGCCATGGAGCTCGCCGACCTGGTGCCGCCCGCGGATCTGCTGTGGGCCTCCGGGGTCGTGCACCACCTGCCCGACCAGCTCGCCTGCCTCACCGCGCTCGCCGGGCTCCTGCGTCCCGGCGGGTTGTTCGCGCTGCGCGAGGGCGGGCTCAACACCCGCTGCCTGCCGTGGGACCTGGGGCTGGGGGAGCCCGGCCTGCAAGACCGCCTCATCGCCGCCCGCGACGCTTGGTTCGCCCAGTTGCGCGCGACGATGCCTGACTCGGTGCGGCTGCCGCTCGGGTGGAACCTCGCGCTGGTCAAGGCGGGTTTGGTGGACGTGGCGTCCTTCAGCTACCTGGTGGACCTGCCCGCGCCCGCCCCGGCCCCGGTCCGGCACGCGGTGGCCGACTGGCTGGGCGGGCTGGCCGCGGTCGCCGGTCCGGGGTTGGCGCAGTCCGACCAGACGACGTTGCGCCGGTTGCTCGACCCGGACAGCCCGGACTGGGTCGTCGACCGCAACGACGTGTTCGTGCTGGGTGCCTCGACGGTGTACCTGGGGTCGGTAGCGTGAACGCCGTGGAACCGACCTGTTCGCTGTGCGGCCGACTCCGGTCCGCCGAGACGGCTGTGGCGGCGCTGGCGTGGGTGGCCGAGCAGGACGAGCGCGGGATGACCTGGTTGTGCCCGGCGTGCGCGCGCAAGCACGTGCGCGACATCGAGGGGAAGCTGCCCGCCGAGTACTGGTGAGCGGGTGCCGCTAGTCCTCTTCGGCGAACCCGGGCTGCCACCGCGTGATGATCTCGCGCATGGAGAACCGCGCGTCAAGTTGGCACAGGATGCCGGTCGCGCCCGCGGTGACGCGCTGGATCAGCAGGTACTGCGGCGGCAGGTTCAGCGACCGGCCCGTCTTGAAGTCCTGACCCCGCAGGTCACCGACCCGTTCCGCCTGGCGCTGCATCCACGCCCTGCTGAAGTGGAACGTCTCGACCGACGCCGGTTCGGCGAACGGCGCCAGGTACGCCAGCACGTGCTCCGGGTCGAGCCGCATCCCGTCGCGGATGAAGCCCTCGTCGCGCATCAGCTCCATCAGCTCGGCCGAGCGGCCCTGCAGGGAGAGCCGGGTCATCATGCCCAGCGGCTTGGGCAGGCCCTCCGGGAGCCGGGCGACGGCGCCGAAGTCGATCACGCACAGGCGGCCGTCCTCGGTGAGCATGAAGTTGCCCGGGTGCGGATCGGAGTGCAGCAGGCCGACGCGGGCGGGGGACGAGAAGTGGAACTCGGACAGCAGCGTGCCCGCGTGGTCGCGTTCCTCCCGGGTGCCGTCCCGGATGATGCCCGCCAGTGGGCGGCCGTCGACCCACTCGGTGATGGTCACCTTGGGGGCGCTGGCCACGACCCGGGGGACCAGGACCCGCGGGTCGCCCGCGAACGCCTTGGCGAAGGCGCGCTGGTTGCCCGCCTCGGCGCGGTAGTCGAGCTCCTCGACCATGCGGTCGGTCAGCTCCTGCAGCAGGGGTTTGATCTCCATCCCCGGCGCGAACGGCTGGAACAGCCTGCTGAAGCGCTGCAGCTGCCGCAGGTCCGACAGGAGCGCTTCGTCCGCGCCCGGGTACTGCACCTTGACCGCGACCCGCCTGCCGTCGTGCCACACCGCCCGGTGGACCTGCCCGATGCTGGCCGCCGCGGCCGGGGTGTCGTCGAACTCGGCGAAGCGCGCGGCCCAGCCCCGGCCCAGCTGCTGGGCCAGGACCCGGTGCATCACCTGCGCACTCATCGGCGGCGCCGCCGCCTGCAGCTTCGTCAACGCCTCGCGGTAGGGCTCGGCCATCTCGTCGGGCACCGCCGCCTCGAACACCGACAGCGCCTGCCCGAACTTCATCGCCCCGCCCTTGAGCTGCCCGAGCACGGCGAACAACTGCTCGGCGGTGCGCGCCGACAGCTCGGCGCTGACCTCCTCGGCGCTCTGCCCGGCCAGCCGCTTCCCCCAGCCGCCCACCGCCCGCCCCGCGACGCCCAGCGGGATGCTGGCCAGCCGCGCGGTCCGAGCGACGGTCTTGCGTGGCATCTCGGTCACCCCGCGATTGTCCCTTGTCCCCCGCCACGATCGCAGGCGAATAGCCCTCGGGTCTCGACAACCGCCGACAAACAGCCACCGCGGGCAGACCCCCGCCACCACCCAGCCACCCCGCGTGACCGTCGACCAGGCCCGCACCCGCGAGCACGGCTACCCGCCCACGGCCATCGCGAGCACACCGGCGCCTGCGAGTGCGGGCTGCTAGCCGCGCCGCCCGCGCCGCACGAACCGGCGCCGACGCACGCTGCTCACGCCTTCCCCGCCGCCTACCACGGCCTGCCTGAAGCAATCAGCACGTGGCCGCCCGCACGTCGCCTCCCACGAAGGGCGTGCCCGCCACTCACGGCCCCGCTTGCCCTACGAGTGCGGCTGCCCTCCCGTGAGCGCCACCCACGAAGGCAGCCCCGGCAAGCACGGATTGCCACCCGCGAAGGCCCGCTCGCCCTGCGAGCGTGGCCGGTGCACCGCACCTTGCCCGCCGCGGCGGGCAAGGTGCGGTCTACTACCCCGTCGCGGCTGGGCGGCTGTGGCGGAGGAGGTGGCGGTAGGTGGGGCGGGTCACTGCTCCGCAGGAGCAGTCGGGGTGGGGTTGCCAGCGGCGGTGGTCCACCGCGGCGGTGAAGGGGTTGATCTCCAGGGTCGTGTTCCAGGTTCGGGGCGGGTGGGCGGTCGGGTCTCGGAGCCAGGACACGGCGTGCAGGACCTGGGTGACGGCTAGGCCAGCGGTGAAGTGCGCGGTGGCCACGTCCGTTTGTTGCGGGTGGCCTGCCAGTTGGGTCGCGACTCTTGGCCAGCACGGGTCGAGGTCTGTCCGGTGGTGGTCGGCGCAGCGCAGGCAGCTGCTCACGCCGGGGACGACGAGGGGGCCGACGATCCCCACGCCGTCGCGGACGCGGACCGCCAGGTGGGTTTGGCCTTCGGCGACCAGGTCCGCCACCGTTGACGGGTCTGGGACCACGGCGTCGGCGAGGACCACCAGGTCTGGCCGGATCCGGGCGAACCGCCGGACTCCTGCCGTCGCTTCGGCCCGTTGGACGGCTTCCGGTCCGGCGACCTGGCGCGGGCGGCCGATGTCCTCGACCAGGTACCCGGTGCCCACGTCCTCGGCCAGCACCGTCCCCTTGGCCGACAGGTGCAGCCGGCCCACCCCGGCCACTGCGAGCAGGCTGGCCACGGCGACGGCGAGCCTGCCGTCACCGCGGACCTGCACGCGGTACCCGGATCGCGCGGCGGGCGGCGGCAGGCCGGGGTGCAGTGCCGCTGTCACCTCGTCGCCCGCCAGCCGCAGTGGGGTGGGTGGGCCCTCGGCGGCGGCGTCGTCGAGCAGGTTGTGGTCGGCGAGTTCGGCCAGCAGGTCCAGCAGAACCCCCTGGTGCGGCCCTACGTCCGCCGCCACCTCGTCGGTCGTGCGGCCGCCGGTGAGCCCGGTCGCCGCTGTGACGACCGGTTCGGGCAGGCCGCTGACGACCAGTGCCCGACGGGGGTCGAGGCCGATCTGGAGTTCACCGGAGCGGCGCCGCAGCACCGCGAGCCCGGCCCGCAGTCGGGGCCGGTGTGGAAGGGTCCGTTCGCGCATGGGACAAGGGTGCCGGGTTCGGCCGAACGGCGGATCGAGTTGTCCACAGGTGCAGAGTCACACCCGCCCGGTCCTCCCGCGTTGTCGGTGTCTCCCCTTACGGTTGTGCCGTGGCCGAACCCCGCGTCGAGGTGCGCAGGAGCAAGCGCAGAACCCGCACCGTCACGGCATACCGCGAAGGTGACACCGTGATCGTCCTCATCCCGGCGAGGCTGTCCAAGAAAGAAGAAGCCCACTGGGTCCAGGAGATGCAGCGCAGGCTGCTGCGCAACGAGACCAAGCGGCGCTCACCCGCGCGCAGCTCCGACGCGGCGCTGCTCGAGCGCTGCGGCGAGCTCTCCGCGGACTACTTCGACGGCCAGTGCCTGCCCCGCTCGGTCCGCTGGGTGCCGCCCATGCGCACCCGCTGGGCCTCGTGCACCCCGGTCGACCGCACGATCCGGGTCAGTGAGCGGTTGCGCGAGGTCCCCGCGTGGGTGCTCGACTACGTGCTGGTGCACGAGTTGGCGCATTTACTGGTACCCGGACACGGCGAGGACTTCTGGGAACTCGTCCACGCGTACCCCAAGACCGAGCGCGCCGTCGGCTACCTCGAGGGCCTTTCAGCCGCCGCGGGCTGGGGGATCGCCACCGAGGACTAGTCGTCCTTGGGCTCGTCGGTGCGCTCCAGTTGGGCGATCGGGTCGTCGGCGGGCCCGGTCGCGCTGAGGCGGTCGCTGAAGTCGAGGGGTTCGTCGAGGTCCTCGGCGGTGGGCATCAGGTCGGGGTGCGCCCACAACCCGTCACGCACGTCGATGCCGTGCTTGTCGGTGACCAGTCGCCACAGGTTCGTCGCGGCGCGCAGCCGCCGGGGCCGCAGCTCCAGGCCGACCAGCGTGGCGAAGGTCTGCTCGGCGGGACCACCCGAGGCGCGGCGGCGGCGCAGCGTCTCGCGCAGGGCCTCCGCACCGGGCAGCCGGTCGGTGACCGCCTCGCCGACCACCAGGTCCACCCAGCCCTCGACCAGGGCGAGCAACGTCTCCAACCGGGCGAGCGCGGCCTGCTGCTCCGGGGTCGTCTTCGGCTCGAGCATCCCCGAGCGCATGGCCTGCTCGATGCTCTCCGGGTTCGCCGGGTCGACCTGGGTCGCCAGCTGCTCCAGCGCCGAGATGTCGACCTTGATCCCGCCCGCGAACTCCTCGACCGCGCCGAGCAGCCGTTGCCGCAGCCACGGCACGTGCGCGAACAGCCGCTGGTGGGCGGCCTCGCGGGCGGCGATGAACACCAGCACCTCGCTGGCGGGCCGCTCCAGGCCCTTGGTGAACTCCTCGATGTTGGCCGGGAGCAGCGCCGCGGTGGCGTTCGGGCCGAGCGGCAGCCCGATGTCGCTGACCGTCAGCACCTCCGACCCCAGCTGCGCCAGCGCGTTGCCCAGTTGCGACCCGAAGGCCATGCCGCCCATCTGCCCGACCATCGCCAGCAGCGGACCTGCCTGCTGCTTGGCCTCGGCGGGCAGCGCCTCCACCCACGCCCCGGCCATCCGGCGGGCGACCGGGTCGCACAGCCGCTGCCAGGTCGGCAGCGTGTGCTCGACCCAGTCGCGGGCGGTCCACGCCTTGGTGGTGGTGGCCCCGACCGGCAGTGTCGTCACCGGGTCCAGCCACATCTCGGCCAGGTGCACCGCGTCGGTGACGGCGGTGGTGGCCTCGGCGGGTGCGGTGAAGCCGATCTGCCCGGCGAGCTTCTGCACGGCGATCTGCTTGGCCAGGTCGTAGTTGACCGGCCCGGTCGAGGACCCCGCCTGGCTCATCATCTGGCCGAGCTGGCTGAGCATCTGCCCGAGCTGGTCGAACGGGTTCTCCTGACCGCCGCCGCCAGGCTTGCCGCCGCCCTTGCCGTCACCATCGGGGTCCGGCACGCTGAAGCCGAACGGGAACTCGCTCATGTCTCCACGGTACGCGGCGTCGACCGGCCCGTGCCCTCCGGTGAACTCGGCCCGTCCGGTGATCCGCTCTCGGTGAACGCCCGTACCCTGTGGCGTCGTGAGCACCGCACCGGAGTCACCCGCCGCGCACCCCGCCGAGCACGAGCAGCCCACCGTGCGGGCGGCGCTCACCCGGCGCGGCTGGACGATGGTGGTCAGCGCGGTGGTGACGGCCGCGTTGCTGCTGGTCGGCCTGCTGGTGCCGATCCCGTACGTCTCGCTGGGACCCGGCCCGACCTACGACACCCTCGGGTCGGTCGAGGGCGTGCAGGTCGTGCAGATCGAGGGCGAGCCCAGCCACCAGACGACCGGTCAGCTGCGGATGACGACGGTGTCGGTCAACGACGAGATCACCCTCTTCGGCGCGCTGGGCCTGTGGGTCAGCGGCCGCTACGCGCTGGCCCCCCGCGAGGACTACTTCCGCCCGGGTGAGACCGAAGAGGACATCGACCGGCAGAACACCAAGATGTTCCAGGACTCCCAGAGCAACGCCGAGATCGCCGCGCTGCGGCACCTGAAGTACCCGATGAAGGTCATCGCCCAGGAGATCACCTCGGGCGCGCCTGCCGACAAGGTCCTGGCGCCGGGGGACCAGCTGATCCAGGTCAACGGCAAGAAGGTGGCCGCGGCCGCCGACGTGCGCGGGGCGCTGGCGGGCACCACGCCGGGGCAGAGCATCGACATCACCTACAAGCGTGACGGTCAGGAGAAGACCGCGAGCATCACCCTGGCCAAGGCCACCGACTTCGGGCAGGACGAGCGCCAGGAGGGGTTCATCGGCCTGGGCGCGGGGGAGCGCCCGGACGTGGACTTCAAGACCACCATCCGGCTGCAGAACGTCGGCGGCCCGTCAGCGGGCTTGATCTTCGCGCTGGCCATCATCGACCGGCTCACCGACGACGACCTCGCGGGCGGCGCCACGATCGCGGGCACCGGTGAGATCGACGCCGAGGGCAACGTCGGCCGCATCGGGGGCATCCCGTTCAAGATGGTCGCCGCCAAGGAGGCGGGCGTGAGCGTGTTCCTGGTGCCCGAGGGCAACTGCGCCGAGGCCAAGGACAACGCGCCGGACGGGCTGCGGCTGGTGAAGGTGTCCACCCTCGACGGTGCGGTCCAGGCACTCAAAGACATCAAGGCCGGGCGCCCGGTCCCCAGCTGCTAGCCGCGCAGCGTGTCCAGCAGCGCGGCGGTGAGGTTCTCGGCGAGACCCGGGTGTTCGACGACCTCGTCCACCCCGTCCTCGCCCGCGCGCAGCCGCAGGACGCAGGCGGTCGAGCCGTCGCGCAGCACGGCGGCGACCAGTCGGGCCTCGCGCGCCGACGGGTGGTTGGCCGCGGCCGCGCTGATCGAGTCCTGGTCGGTGTCGGGCAGCTCGGCCTCCGCTTCCGGCGGGAGCATCAAGATCTCCTGCACCAGCGCGCACCCCGCGACCGCCTCCGGCCACATGATCGTCCCCAGTGCGGCGCCGAGGTCGCCGTCGGGCAGTTCCTCCTGCGCGACCGGGGTCAGCGCGGCGGCCTGGTCGACCTGGCCCACCAGGTCGGGCTGCTCGCGCAGCAGGTCCTCGGTGGGGACCAGCGCGAACAGTTGCGGGCGCTGGTCCCAGCCCCCGGTGGCGACGAAGTCCTCGACCTCGCGGGCGGCGGCGGGCAGGTCCTGGGTGCTCACGGCGCACATGGTCGCACCGGCCGCCGACCAGGCCGCGGCTGCCCCCGCGACACCTCGAGTTGTCCACAACCCGCCCGGTCATCCACACATAACGGACACCCGAACGGGAACCCGGACCGGCCCTAATAGAGTTGAACAACCTGGACGGGCCAGCTCGTCCGGTGTGAACGTCGAAAGCCAGCGACTCTGGAGCGTGCCCAGTGGCCACTCGGCCCCCGATCGGTCTGCCGAAGCTGTCCCGGCGCAGTCGGATCCTGCTCATCATCGCCGCCGCGTTGATCCTGCTGCTGTTGGTCGGGTCCCGGCTGCTCAGCACCTATGTGAACTGGCTGTGGTTCGGTGAGGTCGGGTTCACCTCGGTGTTCACCACCGTGCTGTGGACCAGGATCGTGTTGTTCTTCGCCGTGGGCGCGCTCGTCGGCGGGCTGCTGGCGGTGAGCCTGTGGGTGGCCTACCGCTCGCGACCGGTGTTCGTGCCGGTGTCCAGCGCGGACGACCCGCTCGCCCGCTACCGCTCCACGGTGGTGCAGCGGGTCCGCCTGTTCGGCATCGGCCTGCCGGTCATCATGGGACTGATCGCAGGCTCGGCCGCGCAGTCGGACTGGCAGCAGATCCAGTTGCTGCTCAACGGCGGCGACTTCGGCATCAAGGACCCGCAGTTCCAGATCGACATCGGCTTCTACGCCTTCACCCTGCCGTTCATCACCTGGCTGATCAACTGGCTGTTCGTGGCGGTCGCCGTCGCCTTCTTCGGCGCGCTGATCACGCACTACCTCTTCGGCGGGATCCGCCTCGCTGGCAAGGGCGGCCAGCTCGCCGCGCCCGCGCGGATGCAGCTGTCGATCACCGCGGGCGTGTTCGTGCTGATCTACGCGGTCGACTACTTCTTCGAGCGCTACGAGCTGCTGTTCAACAAGCACGACCTGTTCAGCGGCGCGAACTACACCGACCTCAACGCGGTGCTGCCCGCCAAGCTCATCCTGATGTTCATCGCGGCCTTCTGCGCGGTGGCCTTCTTCGCCGGTGCGTTCCTGCGCAACCTGCAGCTGCCCGCGATCGCCACCGCGCTGCTGATCCTCTCCGGCATCCTGGTCGGCGCGGCGTGGCCCGCGGTCATCCAGCAGTTCTCGGTGCGGCCCAACGAGAACGCCAAGGAATCGCTGTCCATCCAGCGCAACATCGACGCCACCAGGGCGGCCTACGGGCTGACCGAGAAGAACGTCAAGACCGAGGACTACGCGGGCACCACCACCGCCGCGCCGGAGAAGATCCGCTCCGAGCAGAGCAGCCAGAACACCATCACCAACGTGCGCCTGCTCGACCCGAACATCCTCGCGCCGACCTTCACCCAGCGCGAGGGCCGGGAGAACTTCTACGGCTTCCCGGAGAAGCTCGACGTCGACCGCTACACCATCGACAACAAGACCCAGGACTACATCGTCGCCGCGCGCGAGATCAAGACCTCCGGGCTCACCGAGACCCAGGGCGGCTGGATCAACCGGCACATGGTCTTCACCCACGGCAACGGGTTCGTCGCCGCGCCAGCCAACACCATCAACTCGGCGCTGCAGGACTCCAACGACCAGGGCGGCTACCCGGTCTTCAAGGTCAGCGACCTGACCAACGACGGCCCGATCAAGGTCACCCAGCCGCGGATCTACTTCGGTGAGCTGGCCACCGACAACTACGCCATCGTCGGCGGCAAGGACAACGGCCGCCCGCTGGAGTACGACACCTCCACCAGCACCTTCGGCTACGACGGCGCTGGCGGCGTGCCGATCGACGGGCTGTTCAACAAGCTCGTCTTCGCCGCGCACTACACCGAGCGCAACATCCTGTTCTCGTCGCAGATCGGCGAGGGCGCCAAGATCATGTACAACCGCAACCCGCGCGACCGGGTGAGCGCGGTGGCGCCCTGGCTGACCCTCGACGGCGACCCGTACCCCGCGGTGGTCAACGGCCGGATCCTGTGGATCATCGACGGCTACACCACCCTGGAGAACTACCCGTACGCGCAGCGGACCGCGCTCGGCGAGGCCACCACCGACTCCCTCGACGGCGTGGTGCGCCAGGACAACCGCACGATCAGCTACATCCGCAACTCGGTCAAGGCCACCGTCGACGCCTACGACGGCGCGGTGAAGCTGTACTCGATCACCGACGACGACCCGGTGCTCAAGGCGTGGCAGGGGGTCTTCCCGGGCACGGTCTCGCCGTCCTCGGAGATCTCCGACGAGCTGCGCTCGCACTTCCGCTACCCGGAGGACCTGTTCAAGGTCCAGCGCGAGCTGCTGTCGAAGTACCACGTGTCCGACGCGGCGGAGTTCTTCTCGCAGAAGACCTTCTGGAACGTCCCGGCCGACCCGACCGAGGACGGCGCCTCCAACGCCACCAACGACGGCGCCAAGCAACCGCCGTACTACGTGCTCGCCCAGGCGCCCGGTCAGACCAAGGCGACCTTCCAGATCACCAGCGCGCTCAACTCGCTGAACCGGCAGTTCCTCGCCTCGTGGGTGTCGGTTTCGTCTGATCCGGCGGATTACGGGCAGATCCGGGTGTTGCGACTACCCACCTCCGGCACGGCCCAAGTGGAGGGTCCCGGTCAGGTGCAGAACCGGTTCCAAACCACACCCGAGGTCGCGGAGAACAGAACGCTGTTCAACAACCCCAGCGTCGCGCCGCGGTTCGGCAACCTGCTGACGCTGCCGGTGGCGGGCGGGCTGCTGTTCGTCGAGCCCATCTACATCCAGCGCAAGGACGCCAACGCGTTCCCGCAGCTGGCCAGGGTCCTGGTGTCCTTCGGCAACAAGGTCGGGTTCGCGCCGACCATCGACGAGGCGCTCGACGAGGTGTTCGGCAAGGGCACCGGTGACACGGCGACCAAACCGGGCGACCCGACGACACCGCCGACCAGTTCCACCACGCCGCCGTCCACGACGACCACCACGCCACCGCCCGGCGGCGGGGGGACGGAGCTGGACCAGGCCGTGCAGGCCCTCAACACGGCCATCGCGCACCTGCGGCAGGCCCAGCGCGACGGTGACTTCACCGAGCAGGGCAAGGCACTGGCCGAGTTGGACGCCGCCGCCAAGCAGTACGACGCGGCCAAGGCCAAGGCGGGCCAGACCACCACACCGTCCTCACCCGGCGCATCACCCTCACCCACCCCGGCCCCCGGCGGCTGACCGCCGCCCCGAACCCCGGCAGGCCCGCCCCCGCACCCGCGGCGGCGGGCCTGCCCTTTTCCGCCCCCAAGGTGACCCCACTCACCCCCCGCCCCCCTGATTTGCCCCCGGGTAACCGGCACGTGTACAGTCCTAATTACCAACGCGGGGTGGAGCAGCTCGGTAGCTCGCTGGGCTCATAACCCAGAGGTCGCAGGTTCAAATCCTGTCCCCGCTACTAAAGGGGCGGTACTCCACGGAGTACCGCCCCTTCTTTATTCCCACACCACCCCACTCAACCACCGCACCGTGGGGGCCTGGGGGGTCGCCCCCCAGATGCAATGCGAAAAAGCCCCTGTCCACGCATTCCGTGGACAGGGGCTTCCTACTTTGTAGCGGGGACAGGATTTGAACCTGCGACCTCTGGGTTATGAGCCCAGCGAGCTACCGAGCTGCTCCACCCCGCGGTGGTGAAACAAAGACTATCAGGAGGGGGCGAGGGGTTTTGCAGGGGGGTGGGGGAAGTGGGGGGCGGAGGTGGGGAGTGGGTATTCGGCGTGTGGGTGGGGGGTGGTTTCCGCGGGGGTGCGGGGTTGAAACTGGTGGTTAGTCCTCTGTGGACATCTTGATGGGGGTGCGGAATGGGTGGGTGTGGATGCGCGTGCATCGGCACTGGCGTTAGGGGGGAACGGATGCGGGAGGCGCTGGGTCCACACTGGACCCTCAAACGGGTCTTAGTGTGACAGTCTCCCGGCGAACGCACTCCCCGTCGAGGTTCCGCATCGGCGGATTCCGGTCGGGAAGCCGCTGCCATTGGGGTGATCTGGGCCACAATGGGGGGTGGTGAGCGGCGGAAACCCGGGTCCTGGACCGATTACCGCCCGCCCACCCCGGACTGGGCCGAACGGGTAGCCCGGTGGGAAGAGATCCACTCCTTCGGGGGAGCAAGGCCGCCGAGTCCACGTGGGATAGTCCGGTTTTGGGCCAACTGGGGACAGTCGGCGTCCGCTGATCGGTCCCGGGTCGAATGTCCCGACCGGGCCCGTGCGCGATCAGCCATTGTGGACTGGCGCACATGGCCACTGTGGACAGCACGGCCGTGCCGTGGGACCGTGGTGTTGTGTCTGAACTGAATGCGACCGCCGCCGCCCTGCTCGGCCTGCTGCACGAGGGCCCGCAGACCGGTGGCCAGCTGGTGTCCGCGGCAAGGGAGCGCTTCGGCTCCTTCTTCAGCGTGACGCGCAGCCAGGTCTACCGCGAACTGCCCGCGCTCGCCGACGCCGGTCTCGTCCGCCTCGGCAAGCAGGGTCCCCGCTCCAGCCAGCAGTACGTGATCACCGCGGCTGGCAAGAAGGCGTTCAAGACCTGGCTCGGTGGCGAGCCCGGTCCCGACCACCTGCGCAG
This sequence comes from Actinokineospora baliensis, assembly GCF_016907695.1. Classification (NCBI taxonomy): domain Bacteria; kingdom Bacillati; phylum Actinomycetota; class Actinomycetes; order Pseudonocardiales; family Pseudonocardiaceae; genus Actinokineospora; species Actinokineospora baliensis. The sequence goes on from NZ_JAFBCK010000001.1 coordinate 2,563,122, forward strand.
CCCGCTGATCCTGCGGCTGGTGCACGCCAGCACCCTGACCGCCAAGCAGCGCGTCGGCCTGATCGACTCGGCCAAGCAGGTCTACAACGGTGAGCACGAGGCGGCCAAGAACGCCGTCAAGACCGCCGAGGACCCGTACGCCAAGGCGATCGCCGAGTTCGGTGTGGCGCGGGCCAAGGCCGTGCTCAAGCTGCTGGACTCCATCCCCAAGTCCTGACCCGGCTACCGCCGCAGCGGTGGCGTCCGCGTCCGCGTAGTCTTTTCCGACGTGAACCCGGACGTCGCCGCTGACCTCAAGGAACTGTCCACCTCGCTGGCCAACGTCGAGGCGGTGATGGACCTTGACGGGTTGCGCGCGCAGATCGCCGACCTGGAGGAACAGGCCGCGCGGCCGGACCTGTGGGACGACCCGGAGTCCGCGCAGAAGGTGACGAGCAAGCTCTCGCACCGCCAGGGCGAGCTGCGCAAGGTCGAGGACCTGCGCTCGCGCCTCGACGACCTCGGCGTGCTCTACGAGCTGGCCGAGGAGGGCGGCGACGAGGACGCCGCCGCCGAGGCGGCCGCCGAGCAGGACAAGCTCAAGGCCGACATCTCCTCCCTCGAGGTGCGCACGCTGCTCTCCGGCGAGTACGACGGCCGCGACGCGCTGGTGACCATCCGCTCGGAGGCCGGTGGCGTCGACGCCGCGGACTTCGCCGAGATGCTGATGCGCATGTACCTGCGCTGGTCCGAGCGGCACGGCTACCCCATCGAGGTCTACGACACCTCCTACGCCGAAGAGGCGGGCATCAAGTCGGCGACCTTCAAGATCGCCGCCCCGTACGCCTACGGCACCCTCTCGGTCGAGCAGGGCACCCACCGGCTGGTGCGCATCTCGCCGTTCGACAACCAGGGCCGCAGGCAGACCTCGTTCGCCGCGGTCGAGGTGGTCCCGGTCGTGGAGCAGACCGACCACGTGGACATCGACGAGAAGGACCTGCGGGTCGACGTGTACCGCTCGTCCGGTCCCGGTGGACAGGGCGTCAACACCACCGACTCGGCGGTCCGGCTGACCCACATCCCGACCGGCATCGTGGTGTCCTGCCAGAACGAGCGCTCGCAGCTGCAGAACAAGGCGAGCGCGATGGCGGTGCTGCAGGCCAAGCTGCTGGAGCGGCGCAGGCAGGAGCAGCAGGCCAAGATGGACGCGCTGAAGGACTCCTCCAGCGGGTCGTGGGGCAACCAGATGCGCACCTACGTGCTGCACCCGTACCAGATGGTCAAGGACCTGCGCACCGAGCACGAGGTGGGCAACCCCGCCGCGGTGCTCGACGGCGACATCGATGGGTTCCTCGAGTCCGGTATCCGCTGGCGCAAGACCCACGTGTAACCGCCCGGGCACCACCGGTGACCAGCTGGTTCCGTAACGGACACCGAGGCTACGGCTCGATAACAACTGAAGGTAGACTCGCCGACCGTGATCCGGCTCGAACAGGTTTCCAAGGTCTACAAGACCTCCACCCGGCCTGCCCTGGAGAACGTTTCCGTGCAGGTCGACAAGGGTGAGTTCGTCTTCCTGATCGGCCCATCGGGCTCGGGTAAGTCGACCTTCCTCCGGCTGCTGCTGCGCGAAGAGGTCCCCAGCAAGGGGCGCGTGTACGTGGCGAACTTCGACCTGACCAGGATGGCGCGGCGCCGGGTGCCCCGGCTGCGGCAGTCCATCGGCTGCGTCTTCCAGGACTTCCGGCTGCTGGCGAACAAGACCGTCGCGGAGAACGTGGCGTTCGCCCTCGAGGTGATCGGCAAGCCCCGGCACACCATCAAGAAGGTGGTGCCCGAGGTGCTGGAGCTGGTCGGCCTGGAGGGCAAGGCCGAGCGGATGCCGCACGAGCTCTCCGGCGGTGAGCAGCAGCGGGTGGCCATCGCCCGCGCGTTCGTCAACCGGCCGCTGATGCTGCTGGCCGACGAGCCGACCGGGAACCTCGACCCGGACACCAGCCAGGACATCATGCTGCTGCTGGAGCGGATCAACCGCACCGGCACCACCGTCCTGATGGCCACCCACGACCACTCCATCGTGGACTCCATGCGACGACGGGTCGTCGAGCTCGACCTGGGTCGCGTTGTCCGCGACGACGCGCGGGGCGTCTACGGCGTCGGTCGGTAACGACCCGCCAGGCCCCCAGAACCACCCGGACCCGGACAGCGAGGAACCCCACCCCCGATGCGTGCCAGCTTCGTGTTCAGCGAGGTCGTGACCGGTCTGCGCCGGAACATCACGATGACCATCGCGATGATCATCACGACCGCCATCTCGCTGCTGCTGCTCGGCGGTGGGCTGCTGGTGGTGCGGATGATCGACAACACCAAGGAGCTCTACCAGGACAAGGTCGAGGTCAACATCTACCTGACCAACGACGTGTCCGCCTCGGACAAGGACTGCAAGGCCGACCCGTGCCGCGGGCTGCGCTCGCAGCTGGAGTCCGACCCGGCGGTGGAGCGGGTGGAGTTCGAGAACCGCGACCAGGCATACGAGCGGTTCAAGCGGATCTTCGAGGCGCAGCCGGAGCTGGTGAAGCTGGCCAGGCCGGAGGCGCTGCCGTCCTCGTTCAACGTGCGGCTCAAGGACCCGGACCGGCCCGAGGTGATCATCCAGACCTACAAGGGCAAGGCCGGGGTCGACTCGATCGGCGACCAGAGCCAGTTCCTGGACCGGTTCTTCAGCGCGCTCAACGGGGTCCGCAACGCGACGTTCTTCATCGCGGGCGTGATGGCCGTCGCCGCGCTGCTGCTGATCTCCAACACGGTGCAGCTCTCGGCGTTCACCAGGCGCACCGAGGTCGGCATCATGCGCCTGGTGGGCGCGACGCGGTGGTACACGCAGTTGCCCTTCCTCCTCGAGGCGGTGGTCACCGGCATCGTCGGTGCCCTGGTGGCGATAGCCATGCTGGTCGGGGCCAAGCTGGCGTTCCTCGACGACGTGCTGGCGCAGCCGATCAAGTCCGGCGTGGTGAAGTCGGTCGAGGCGGGTGACCTGGCGTTCGTGTCGCCGATCCTGCTGCTGATCGCCATCGTCATCTCGGCGTTCACCGGCTACGTCACCCTGCGCCTCTACGTCCGCACGTAGCCCCGGGCGCGCTGCGTAGAGTTGCGCGTCATGGCGAAGGAACGCGGGCGCAAGGCGATCGTCACCAACCGCAAGGCCCGGCACGACTACTCGATCATCGACACCTACGAGGCCGGTGTGGTCCTCGTGGGCACCGAGGTCAAGAGCCTGCGCGAGGGCCGGGCGTCCATCGTCGACGCGTTCGCCACCGTCGACGACGGTGAGGTGTTCCTGCGCAACCTGTTCATCCCGGAGTACCTGCAGGGCACCTGGACCAACCACGAGCCGCGGCGCACCCGCAAGCTGCTGCTGCACCGGGCCGAGATCAGCAAGCTGATCGGCAAGATCAAGGAGTCCGGGGTCTCGCTGGTCCCGCTGTCGATGTACTTCGCCGACGGCAAGGTGAAGGTCGAGCTGGCCCTGGCCAAGGGCAAGAAGGCTTACGACAAGCGGCAGGACCTCGCCAAGCGCGACGCCAACCGGGAGATCGCGAAGGCGGTCGGGCGCCGGGCCAAGGGCCGCGAGTAGGTGGGCCCCGGCAGCGACGCCGAGGTCGCCGGGCTGGTCCGCGGTCTTGGCGTGCCCGGCTTGGTCGACGTGCACGTGCACTTCCTGCCGGAGCGGGTGCAGCGCAAGGTGTGGGCGTACTTCGACGACGCCGAGCGCACCTACGGGCTGGCCTGGCCGATCCACTACCGGGGGTCGGAGGGTCAACGCGTGGCGACGCTGCGGGCACTCGGCGTGGTCGGGTACGCGCCGCTGGTCTACCCGCACAAGCCGGGCATGGCCGAGTGGCTCACCGAGTGGGTCCTGGAGTTCGCGGCCAGGGTGCCCGAGGCGGTGCCCACCGCGACCGTCTTCCCGGAACCGTCGGTCATCGGGTACCTGGAGACCGCTCTGCGCGCGGGCGTCCGGTGCGTGAAGGCGCACGTGCAGGTCGGCGGTTACGACCCGCGAGAGCCGGTGCTGGACCCCGCGTGGGGGATGCTGGCCGAGGCGGGCGTGCCGGTGGTTGTGCACTGTGGACACGGTCCGCTGCCGGGTGAGTTCACCGGGCTGCCGGTGTTTGAAGAGGTGCTGCGCCGCCACCCCCGGTTGACCGCCGTCCTCGCGCACGCGGGCATGCCGGAGACGGCTCGGGCGTTGGACCTCGCGGGGCGCTATTCGCGGGTATACCTGGACACGACGATGGTCGGCGTCGAGTTCACCCTCCGGTCGGCGCCGCTGCCGCCGGACTGGACGGCACGGTTGGCTGACCTCGGCGACCGCGTGGTGCTCGGTACCGACTTCCCGAGCATCCCGTACTCCTACGCCGAGCAGCTGCGGGCCATCTGGGACTGGGCCCAGGCCCCTGGCCTGGGCGAACCGTTCCTGCGGGCGGTGTTGCACGACAACGGGGCCAGGTTGCTCGCTCTGGGCGAACACGCCGGGGGAACAGAACCCGACTCAGGGAAGTTGACGTGATCAGACTCAACTTCTGGAGTGTGATCCATGTCCGAGGCCCTGAACCTGCCGGTGCTCCCGCTGGACGACGCGGTCCTGCTGCCCGGCATGGTCGTCCCCATCCAGCTCACCGGCTCCGACAACGCCAACGAGGCCCGCGCCGCGGTTGAGGCCGCCCAGGCCGCCGGCGAGCCCGCCAGGGTCGTGCTGGTGCCCAGGCTGGACGGCAAGTACGCCCGCGTCGGCACGCTCGCCGTGGTCGAGCAGGTCGGCAGGCTGCCGGGCGGTGAGCGCGCCGCCGTGGTGCGCGGCACCGGGCGGGTCCGCATCGGTGCGGGCACCACCGGCCCCGGCGCGGCGCTGTGGGTGCAGGTGGACACCGCCGACGAGACGACCGATGCCAAGACCCGCGACCTGGCCCGCGAGTACAAGGGCCTGGTCACCACGATCCTGCAGCAGCGCGGCGCGTGGCAGGTGGTCGACAGCGTGACCCAGGTCGACGACCCGTCCGCGCTCGCCGACCTCGCCGGGTACGCCGCGTACCTGTCCGACGAGCAGAAGGTCTGGCTGCTGGAGACCACCGACGTCTCCGAGCGGTTGGCCAAGCTGCTGGAGTGGGGCCGCGAGCACCTGGCCGAACTCGACGTCGCCGAGACAATCCGCCAGGACGTCAAGGAGGGGATGGAGCGCCAGCAGCGGGAGTTCCTGCTGCGCCAGCAGTTGGCCGCCATCCGCAAGGAACTGGCCGAACTGGACGGCAAGCCCGCCTCCGAGGAGCAGGACTACCGGGCCAGGGTCGCCGAAGCCGACCTGCCGGAGAAGGTGCGCGAGGCCGCCCTGTCCGAAGTGGACAAGCTGGAGCGGACATCGGAGCAGTCGCCGGAGGTGGGCTGGATCCGCACCTGGCTCGACACGGTGCTGGAGATGCCGTGGAGCACGCGCACGGATGACGCGTACGACATCGCGGGCGCCCGGGCGGTCCTCGACGCCGATCACGCGGGGCTCGAGGACGTGAAGGACCGCGTCATCGAGTACCTGGCGGTGCGCAAGCGCCGCGACGAGCGTGGCCTAGGCGCTGTGGGCGGTCGCCGTAGTGGTGCCGTGCTGGCGTTGGCCGGTCCGCCTGGGGTCGGCAAGACGTCTCTGGGTGAGTCGGTCGCGCGGGCGATGGGGCGCAAGTTCGTCAGGGTCGCGCTGGGTGGTGTGCGCGACGAGGCGGAGATCCGCGGCCACCGGCGCACCTACGTCGGCGCGTTGCCCGGCCGGATCGTGCGCGCCATCAAGGAGGCGGGCTCGATGAACCCGGTCGTGCTGCTCGACGAGATCGACAAGGTCGGCTCCGACTACCGGGGCGACCCGACGGCGGCGCTGCTGGAGGTGCTGGACCCGGCGCAGAACCACACCTTCCGCGACCACTACCTGGAGGTCGAACTCGACCTGTCCGATGTGGTCTTCCTAGCCACCGCCAACGTCGTCGACGCCATCCCGGCCCCGCTGCTCGACCGCATGGAACTGGTCACGCTCGACGGCTACACCGAGGACGAGAAGGTGACCATCGCCCGCGACCACCTGCTGCCCCGGCAGTTGGAGCGGGCGGGCATGACGGCCGACGAGCTCGTCATCACCGAGCCCGCCCTGCGGCTGCTGGCGGGGGAGTACACCCGCGAGGCTGGTGTGCGCCAACTCGAGCGGGCGATCGCCAGGGTGCTGCGCAAGGTCGCCGCGAAGCTGGCACTGGCGGCGGTGTCACTGCCGTTGCGCGTGGCCGCCGACGACCTGCGCGGCTACCTCGGCCAGCCCAAGCACACCCCGGAGTCAGCCGAACGAACCTCCGTACCGGGCGTCTCCACCGGCCTCGCGGTCACCGGCGCGGGCGGCGACGTCCTGTTCGTCGAAGCATCCCTGGCGGACAAGGCCACCGGCGGAACGGGCGTCACGCTCACCGGGCAACTGGGTGACGTGATGAAGGAGTCCGCCCAGATCGCCCTGTCCTTCCTCCGGTCCCACGGCGCGGCCCTGGGCCTACCGGTAGCCGACCTGGCCGAACGCGGCGTGCACGTCCACGTCCCGGCGGGCGCGGTGCCCAAGGACGGCCCCAGCGCAGGCATCACCATGACCACCGCCCTTGCCTCGCTCCTGTCAGGGCAACCGGTCCGCTCCGACGTGGCGATGACCGGCGAGGTATCCCTCACCGGCCGAGTCCTCCCGATCGGCGGGGTGAAGCAGAAGCTGCTCGCCGCCCACCGCGCGGGCATCACCACGGTGCTGTTGCCGCAACGCAACGAGCCGGACCTGGAGGACGTGCCGAACTCGGTGCGCGAAGAACTGACCGTGCACTTGGTCAGCGATGTACGGGATGTATTGCGGCTGGCACTGGAGCCGCAGGCAGGTCAACTCGCCGCGTGAGGCTGACCCTCCGGTCGTGGGTGCACAGTGCGACGCCCACGAGTACCAGCACCGCCCACGGCACGGGCCCGTCGAACAAGGCGGGCCCGTCCGGGGCGAAACCGCGCACAGTGAGCCCGAGCAGCCCGCCCGTCGCCGTCATGTACCCCGCTGCCACCGCACCGCTCGGCGGAACGGCCCGGCCGCCGCCGGTTTCGAAGCGGCCGAAGACGCGGACCAGGGCGGTCAGCACCAGGCCGGTGCAGGTGAGCCACATCGGGGCCACGGCGAACCAGGCGAGGGAGCCGGGGTCGGGGGTCCGGTAGCCCATGCCGACCACCATGATCCCGGCGACCACGACCAGGGCGGGCATGTGCCACAGGTAGATCGTGGTGCAGCGGGCGGCCACCGCGTCGACGGCGGGTCCGGCGAGCCTGGTGAGGAAACGCCTGGCCAGCAGCAGCAACCCCAGTTGGCCGACCGCAAGCGGGAGCAGCACGGCGGCGGGCGGGCTCATGTTCGACATCGGCGCACCGGGCATGCCGATCATGCTCAGCGCGTACGGTCCACACGCGACCATCAGCGCGACGACCCCGAACCCGGCGACCGCCATTGCTGTGTGCGCCCGCTTGCCGAGTTCGAACCGGCCGTCGGTGTAGCAGAGGCCCAGTTGGTGCACCGCGACCCAGATGACGACGGCGTTGACGAACCCGGCTTCGGGGAGTCCGGCGAACCGCACCACGTCGACCACGACCGCCGTCACGGCCAGGGGGACCAGCACGGCGAGCCCGAACCTGTCGTGCGCGCGGGTCATCAGCGGGGTGAGCGCGACGACGACCAGGTAGACCACCAGGAACCACAGCAGTTGCGCACTGATGCCGCCCGCGATGTCCACCGGCTGCGGCGGAACTCCTAGGCGCAGCAGCACGTGGGGGAGGGCGACCCACACCGCGGCCAATGGCAGTACCGGCAGAACGAGGCGGCGGAGTCTGCTGGCCAGCCAGGCCCGGGTGTCGGTGCTGGCCCTATAGGAGTGCAGGTTCGCCGCGCCGCCCGCGAAGAACACGACCGGCATCACCTGTGACAGCCAGGTCAACAACCACCAACCGGGAGTGGTCAGGGCGTTCCCGGTTTCAACAGTGTGCCCATTGCTGGCCAACACCGGCATCAGCCAGTGTTGGGCCACCACCAGTAAGACCGCCCCCACTCGGATCACGTCCAAGAACGGGTCCCGCCGCGCCCTGCTCAATGCGTCCCCCTCGTGCCTTCCCGCGCCGCCAGCTGCCGGGTTCGAGCATGTCGGCCCAGGTGGCGCCGCACAGCCCGGTCAGCCGGTGTCCTGGTCGGGGTGGCTGCCGCAGTGCCGGGGGTGGGGCCAGCCCCACCCCTGTGAATTCACACGGGTTATCGCTATTCAAGTGTCGATATGAAGGCATCACCTCGCGCGGGCCCGCGCGCTATGGACTGAACAGTGGAATTCATTCCCGTGCTCTGGCGCGAATGGGTGTGATTGTGGTTGCTTCTCACGACCGGCATGCCGAGCCGTTCGATGAACGTCGTCCCTGATCCCTGCATCGCTTTTTGGAGTCATCCGATGAGAGAAGTTCGCGCGAGCCTGCGCAGACGCGCGCTCGCCGCCGGGGTGGTCGCCGCGACGGCGACCGCGCTCGTGGTGGGCATGGGAAGCGCCGAAGCCGCCGAGGGGGTTGTGCTCGGTGCCGACCGGGCCGACGCCATCCCGGGCAGCTACCTGGTCACCTTCAAGGACACCGCGGCCCTGACCTCCACTGTGGACCGTGTGGCCGCCGACGTGGCGACCCGCTACGGCGCCAGCGTGCGCACCACGTGGCGGTACGCGCTGCGCGGTTTCGCGGCGGGCATGACCGCCGCGCAGGCGCGCAAGTTGGCCGCCGACCCGGCCGTCGCCTCGGTCGAGCAGGACGCCGTGGTCCGCGCCACCGGGACCCAGCCCAACCCGCCGTCCTGGGGCCTTGACCGCATCGACCAGCGCAACCTGCCGCTGAACCAGAACTACAACTACGACTCGACCGGTGCGGGCGTCACCGCCTACATCATCGACACCGGTATCCGCATCTCCCACCGCACCTTCGGTACCCGGGCCACGTGGGGCACCAACACCGTCGACACCAACAACACCGACTGCCACGGCCACGGCACGCACGTCGCGGGCACCGTCGGCGGCACCGAGTACGGGGTGGCCAAGGACGTCAAGCTCGTCGCGGTGAAGGTGCTCAACTGCGCGGGTTCGGGCTCCAACACCGGTGTGGTCAGCGGCGTCGACTGGGTGACCCGCAACGCCGTCAAGCCCGCCGTGGCGAACATGAGCCTCGGCGGCGGCGCGGCCAGCACGGTCGACACCGCGGTCCGCAACTCCGTCAACGCGGGCATCACCTACGCGGTGGCTTCCGGCAACGACAACACCAACGCGTGCAACTCCTCGCCCGCGCGCGTCACCGAGGCGATCACCGTCAACGCCACCGCGGAGTCCGACGCCCGCGCGTCGTTCTCCAACTACGGCACCTGCACCGACATCTTCGCGCCGGGGCAGAACATCACCTCGGCGTGGAAGGACAACGACACCTCCACGAACCGGATCAGCGGCACCTCCATGGCCACCCCGCACGTGGCCGGTGCTGTCGCCAGGTACCTGCAGGGGCGTCCCGGTGACACCCCCGCCCAGGTCGCCACCGCGCTGATGAACCAGGCGACCCCGAGCAAGGTGACCAACCCGGGCACCGGTTCCCCGAACCGGCTGCTGTTCACCGGTGAGGGCACGGGCACGCCCACCACGGTCACCCCGCCCGGCAACCAGTCCGGCACCGTCGGCACCCCGGCGAGCCTGACCCTGTCGGCCACTGGTGGCACCGCGCCCTACACGTGGACCGCCACCGGGCTGCCTGCCGGCCTGTCCATCTCCACCGGTGGTGTCATCTCCGGTACGCCCACCACCGCGGGCAACTACAACGTGACCGTCACCGCCACCCCGGCGTCCGGCACCCCGGGCAGCGCCTCCTTCTCGTGGGCGATCACGGCTCCGCCCGCCGGGGACGCGGAGGTCATCTCGCCCGGTGACCAGAACACCCGCGTCGGCACCCCGGTCAACCTGACGCTGCAGGCGACCGGCGCGACCGCGCCCTACCGGTGGTCGGCCGTCGGTCTCCCGACCGGGCTGTCCCTCTCGACCGGTGGCGTCATCACCGGCACCCCCACCACGGCCGACATCTACGGGGTCACCGTCACCGCGACCCCGGCGTCGGGCAACCCGGGCAGCACCAAGTTCAACTGGACCGTCACCGATGCCCCCGGTGGTGACATCACCATCGCCGACCCGGGTCCGCAGTCGAGCAAGGTCGGCGACAAGGCCGGCCTGAAGCTGGTCGCGACCGGTGGCACCGGGCCGTACACGTGGTCGGTGACGGGTCTGCCGGACGGCCTCAGCGCCGTCGACGCGGCGGGCACCGACACCCAGGTCATCCGCGGCACGCCGTCCAAGGCGGGCCAGTTCCGGGTGACGGTCACCGCCACCGGCACCACCGGCGGCTCCGGCACGGTCAGCTTCGACTGGACCGTCACCGGCGGCGTCACCATCACCATCACCGACCCGGGCGCGCAGAAGCCCAAGGTCGGCGAGAAGGTCACCGTGGCGCTCTCGGCCAGCGGCGGTACCGCCCCGTACCGGTGGTCCGCGCGCGGTCTGCCCAGCGGTCTGTCGATCGACGGCAGCGGGCTGATCACCGGTACCCCCACCGAGGAGGGCCAGTTCCTCTCGGTCGTCTTCGCGGCGGCCTCGGACGGCACCGGCAACGTCAGCATCGAGTGGAACGTCGGCCCCGGGGGCGGCGGCTGCGGTAGCGCGCCGCAGCTGGTCACCAACCCCGACTTCGAGGGCGGCAGCACCGGCTGGACCTCCACCACCGGCGTCATCGGCAACCACGGCAGCTGGGGCGTCCCCGCCCACAGCGGCACCACCACCGCCTGGCTCGGCGGCCGCGGCACCACCTACTCGGAGAACGTCGGCCAGTCGATCACCATCCCGACCGGCTGCTCGTCCTACACCCTGTCCTTCTGGGTGTGGATCGACACCGACGAGACCGAGGCCGTGGAGTACGACACCATGTCGGTCCGCTTCGGCACCACCACCCTGAAGTCGTTCTCCAACGTCGACGCGGGTGGTGACTACCAGAAGGTCACCGTGGACGTGAGCGCGCTGGCGGGCCAGACGGCCAACCTCCAGTTCGTCTCCACCGAAGACGCCTCACTGCAGACGTCGTTCGTCCTCGACGACATCACGCTAGCGGTGAGTTGAGAGAACGCTCGTGGGGCGGGCTCGCACCCGCCCCACGAGCGATCCGCCCTCCTAGCCGGGCTCGACCTCGCCTGCTTCGGGGGCGTTGACGTAGAGCACCGAGCTCCAGGCCGTGTAGTCGGCCAAGAAGACGAAGTCGCTGGAGTGCGGGCCGAACCGGGCCTCGAACCGGACCAGTCGGCCGCCCGGCTCCACCCAGAGGTCGACGAGGAACGTGTCGGTCCGGATGCCGCCGACCCCGGTCTCGCTGAGACCGAAGCCGGAGTCCAGCTCCGCGGCGACGACCTCGACCCGGTACCGGACCACCGCCGTGGAGCCGATCCGGTCCGGCTCGGTCTCCACCAGCGTGCTCGCCGCGCTGGTCGCCGTACCGATGTGGCGCGGGTCGAGGGTGCCGATACCCGTGCCGAACGCGGCCAGCGCGAAGTCGGATTCAGTCGCGGTGGCCACGTCGAGCCTCTTCCACGGGCCGCGCACATTCGACTCGCCCTCTTTGAGGAACGTGTCGGCGCCCACCGCGACCACGGTCCACGTCTTCGACTGGTACTCCAGGTCAACTTCGACGCGCGGGCCCGGCTGGTTCAATTCGGCCCGCACGCTCGCCACCGCGACTGTGTTGCGCAACGCGTCCTCACCGATGCGCGACGAAAAGGTCCCGAGCACCGTTGTCTCGCGCATAGCCGTCGTCCGGATGGCGTCCCCGAGCGCCTTCGCGTCGCGAAACTCGGCTGCGGATGGCTTGTCCGACCCCACGCCTCCGCACCCGGTCAGCACGGACAAGAGCACGGCGAAGAGAACCAGAGAACGCACGACGTCCACCCCAGGAGATCGAACCCACCAGGTGGCCGATCTTATGGCGTCAACCGCGGTCGAGGAAGGTGAGGACCGCGCGGACGCGGCGGTGTTCCTCGGAGCTGGGTTCGAGGCCGAGCTTGGAGAAGATGTTGCCCACGTGCTTCTCGACCGCGCCGTCGGAGACCGTGAGGGAGCGGGCGATGGCGACGTTGGACAGGCCCTGGGCCATCAGGCCGAGTACCTCCCGTTCGCGCGGGGTGAGCAGGTCGATGGGGTTGCGCCGTCCTCTGGCCATGAGCTGTGCGATCACCTCCTGGTCGATGCAGGTCCCGCCGCCCGCGACGCGGTGCACGGCGTCGACGAACTCGGCCACGTCGGCCACGCGTTCCTTGAGCAGGTAGCCGACCCCGCCCGCGCCGCCCGCGAGCAGTTCCACCGCGTACCGCTCCTCGACGTACTGCGAGAGCACCAGCACCGGCAGCCCGGGGACCTCCTCCCGGGCCCGCAGCGCCGCCCGCAGGCCCTCGTCGGTGAACGTCGGCGGCATCCGCACGTCGACGATCGCCAGGTCGGGGCGGTGTTCGCTGACCGCGCGGAGCAGGCCGTCGCCGTCGTCGACCGCGGCGACGGTCTCGATGTCCTCGTCGGCGAGCAGGCGGGTCACGCCGACCCGCAGCAGCACCGAGTCCTCGGCGATCACCACGCGCACGGCAGGTCCGCCCTGATCACTGTCGGCCCACCGATGGGGCTCACCACGGTCATCACACCGTCAATCGTGGCAGCGCGGTCGGCCAAGCCCGCCAGCCCACCCCCCGGCCGCAGCACCGCGCCGCCGTCGCCGTCGTCGGTGATCTCGACGACGACCTGGTCACCGGTGGCCCGCTCGGCCCGCCACACCTTCACCGTCACCGCGCTCGCGCCCGCGTGCTTGGCGATGTTGGTCAGCGATTCGCCCACGATGAAGTACGCCGTGCTCTCCACCGCGGCGGGCGGGCGCGGTTCCACCTGGACGGTCACCTCGACCGGCACCGGGCACTTCGCTGCGAGCGACGACAGCGCGGCGTCGAGGCCGCGGTCGCCGAGCACGGCCGGGTAGATGCCGCGGGCGAGGTCGCGCAGCTCGGCGACGGCCAGTTTCGCGTCCGCGTGCGCCTCGTCGATCAACGCCTTCGCCAGCTCCGGGTCGGCGTCGAGCTTCACCTTGGCCCGGCCCAGCCCCATCGCGACCGCCACCAGCCGCTGCTGGGCGCCGTCGTGCAGGTCGCGCTCGATCCGCCTGCGCTCGGCCTCGGCGGCGTCGACCCCCCGGGCGCGCGAGGCCTGCAGCCGTTCGGCGCGGGCGGTGAGGTCCTGGGTGCGGTCGGGGCCGAGCATCGAGATGGTCAGCTGCGAGTGCAGCCAGGCGTAGCGCGGCGCGAGGAACAGGGCCAGCGGGAACAGCGGGATGCTCACGATCCCCAGCGCGAACCCGAGCACCGACAGCGGGAACTCCATCATCAGGTATGCGATGTCCCGCCAGGTCCGCCGGTCGGTCATCAGCATCTGCCACTGCCGCAGCAGCCCCTCGCCGTCGGACACCAGCACCGGTCGCTTCGGCAGGTCCGCCCCGAGCAGCCCGCGCGCCCACGCCCGGTGCGCGTTGCCGAAAGCCCTGGCCAGCAGGGCCGCCGCGACCAGGATGGCCACCCCGACCCAGATCACCACGGTGCCGACGCCGACGCAGATGAGCGTGACGGTGACCACGAAGGTGACCAGGCTCAGCGGGAACGCCCCGATCAGGTAGGCGATGGCCTTCGCCGGGTGCGGGTACCTGCGTGTTTCCATCTCAGACCCCACTCGGCAGCGGCTCGGCCAGGTACGACCCGACCAGCGACGGCGCGGGCCCCAGCAGCGCCCGCGCGAAGTACGCGTGCGCCCGCCCCAGGCCCTTGGTGACCGGCAGCGCCAGCGCCAGCAACAACAGGCCGAGCGCGGCGAACGGCAGCGACTCGAGGAAGGAGTCCACGACCAGGATCGGGTGGTCCCAGTCGCCGAGGCGCCAGCTCCCCGTCGGCAGGAACCGGTAGTACAGCGGCAGGAGCAGGAACCCGGCCGTCATCGACCACGTCGTCACCATCACCACGAACTCGAACACCCCGATCGGCAACAGCAGCACGAAGTAGCTCACATCCCGCCACGTCGCCACGTCCCGCACCCGCGCCTTCCACCGCCCCCGCTCCGGCAACGGCACATACGGCGACGCGATGTAGGTGTCGAGCATCGCGTACACCCGCGCCCGCTCCACCCTGGCCGCCACCCGGGCCCCCACGACCGCCAGCGCCAGCACGGGCAGCCCCACCCACACCACCGCGGTCCCGATCCCCACGCTGAACAGCGTCACCACCGCCACGAACCCCGCGATCCCCACTGGCAGGTTCATCGCCAGGTAGCCGAGTGACCCGAGCACCGACGGGTCCGGTCGGGTCCCGTCGCTCACGATGGTGGTCATTGCCTCACGCCTCCTCAAGCCGTTGACCACCAGCATCGAGGTCACGTCGGCCCGCATCCATGGGGGACGCTACCGATCCCGGGGTAGGGCTGCCCCTACCCTCCGGCCCTGCCCGGGCCTCCCGGCACTCCTGGGATGAAACGACTGGACCCGGGCGTTAGACTGATCCGGAAGTAGTCCCACCACACACGGGGGTGAACGGTTTCGACTCTGGACGTCGAGTCAGGGGAAGCGTGCAGGTGCAGGCGAGATGACCACCTCAAGCGTCGCTCGCAAACCAATAAGCGCCAAGACTAACAGTCGCGCTGACTTCGCCCTCGCTGCCTAAGCGAGTGCGAGTCTGTCGGCCCGGGGGTGCCTCCGCCCCGGTAGCCGGCATCAGCTAGGAGGCTCACCGCCAGTCCCGGTCACGGGGACGAAGCGGGAAAACCACAGTGACTGGGCCCGTCACACCGGCTTGTTCGCGTGACCGGTGGGGCCGAGTAGAGGCACAGCGAACTGCGCACGGAGAAGTCCTGGTGAAACGACAGAGGACCCGGGTTCGATTCCCGGCACCTCCACAGCCTCAGGCGACCTGTGTCCACGGAAAGCGTGGACCAGGTCGCCTGTTGTTTGTTGTGGGGGTCGAACCCCCACACCCCCACGGTGCGGTGGTGACGGGGGCGGGACGGTCTGTGGTGGGGCGGTTGGGGGTGGGTGGCAGGGGGAGCGGGGTGGGGGCGCTCAAGCGGGCTTGTCCCACACCGTGACGTTCAGGTCTACCTCGGTCTTGGTGGCCTCGACCCGCACGTCTGCGATGGCCAGCCGTGCCCAGCGCCCTTCAGTTGTTTCCACGCAGAACGCGGATCCAGCCTTGAGTTCGGCCGGAGGAAGGCCCCGGCGTTGTGGCGAGTTGACGCAATCGGCGTAGCTGGAAGCGGGCTTGCCTGCGGTGATCTTTTGCGCTGAGGTGAGTTCGCCGACCAGTCGGATATCGGCTTTGGAGCCGACGGGTGCGGTACGGCCTTCCTCCGATGAGATCGAATCCAGGTCGTATCCGTCATTCGTGCCGATCGTGATGATCACTTCGGGCCAGTACAGTGCTGGATCCGGGCCTGAGTGGGTAGTGGTGGTTGTAGTTGTGGGTTGTGCGCTGGACGTAGTCGTCTCTGGAGTTCCCGTGGTGGTGCTGGTAGAACTTCCTGGTGTCGCAGGACCGGCGGACTGCTCGTTGTCGATGAACGAGGCTGCCGTGAGCCCGGCCGACGCCACGCCGACCATCCAGATCATGACGAGGGTGGCGAAGTGTCTGCCAGTGTACGGCCGCCCCGATCTCTTGGCGCGCCAGAGGAATATTCCAGAGACCACAGCACAAACAAGCCCGACTGGTCCTGCCGCAAATAGTATTGGAGTCTTGTCTATCAGGTATCCAATGACCGATCCCGCAAGAGATATGACGCCACTGACTCCGCCCAGAACTTGCCACAGTGCCACATTCTTGGTGCCAAGCAAGCCATCATCTGATGGCATCTCGCCGTGAGGGTACATGCCTTGCATACTAGGCAAGATCTCGCTCAAGAGTGAGAAGTTTGACGCTGATGGAATCTCGCGGAATTCGGCCGTTCCGGCTTCTTGAGAACTTGCAAACTTGTCGAACCCTCAATGCTGTGCACGGTGCAGCTTGCACAGCAAGATTGGAATTTGTGTCCACCATGACTTAAGTCCGGGTCTGGGTTGTCGATCGGTCACTGCGCGCCGACCGCGCCTCGCCGTAGCGTTCTGGGTAGTCGAGGGACGGGAGCTGTGATCGAGTTGGGGGTTCCAGATCTGGACAAAACGGGTACGTCACCGTGGAGGTGGGAGAGGAGGTGGTGCGGGTGAGTGGTGGGCCTGAAGGGGGTCTGACCGGGTGGGCCTTGGATGTCATGGACACCCTGGGTGGGCCGGGGGCTGGGCTGCTTGTGGCTGCGGAGAACCTCTTCCCGCCGCTGCCGAGTGAGGTGTTCCTGCCGTTGGCTGGGTTCGCTGCGAGTCGGGGCGGGATCTCGCTGTTCAGTGCGATCTTGTTCACCACGTTGGGGTCGGTGGTGGGCGCTCTTGTCCTCTACTGGCTGGGGGCCAAGTTGGGCCGAGAGCGGCTGCGGGCGCTAGTCGAGCGCATCCCGCTCTTGGATGTGTCTGATGTGGATCGAACTGAGCGTTGGTTCGACAAGCACGGCGGTAGGGCGGTGTTCTTGGGGAGGATGTTCCCGGTCTTCAGGAGCCTGATCTCCATCCCTGCGGGCCTCAACCGCATGCCATTGGCCAAGTTCGTCCTCCTTACCGCCGCTGGCAGCCTGTTGTGGAACAGCGGGTTCATCTTCGCGGGCTACCTGCTCGGGCAGAGTTGGCATTTGATAGAGGGCTACACATCCTTCTTTGAGAAGGTTGTTCTGGGCGTCGTGGTCCTTGCTGTCACGTGGTTTGTCGTCAAGCGGGTGGTTGGTCGACGAGACCGGCCTCGTACGCGATGATTGCCGCCTGTACCCGGTTGCGGACGTCGAGGCGGGTCAGGGTTGCGCTGACGTATGCCTTCACGGTGCCCTCCACCAGGTGCAGGCGCTTCGCGATCTCCGCGTTGGCGAGTCCGGCGCCCACTAGAGCGAGTACCTGTCGTTCTCGCGCGGTCAGTGCCTCTATGCGTTCCCGTGCCACTACGCGCGCGCCCATCCCGGTGGACAACTCGGCGATCACCCGTAAGGCCACCTTCGGCGACAGGTAGGCCGCCCCGTCGGCGACAGCGTGGATGCCTGCGATCAGTTCGCGCGGGTCGCCGGACTTGAGTAAGAACCCGCTGGCACCGTCTCCCAGCGCGCGGGCGATGTAGGCGTCTTCGGAGAAGGTGGTGAGGATGACTACGGCTGTGTCAGGCGTACCTCTACGTATCTCGGCAGCCGCAGCCAGGCCGTCCATGACCGGCATCCTTATGTCGAGTAGTGCGACATCTGGTCTGTGCGCGCGCGTTAGAGCCACCGCCTCACGTCCGTCCGCAGCCTCGGCGACCACGTCTATGTGGTCATCGGCGGCCAGGATCGCGCGTACTCCGGCGCGCACAGTGGCCTCGTCGTCAGCCAGAAGGACCCGGATCACCTGTGCCGCTCCCGAACGACGTCCTTGGCTACCAACCTGTCTGCGTCGAAACACACCCGCAGCACCGTTGAGTGGAAGTCGAACATGGTCGGCTCCGCGAGGTAGTACTTGCAACCGGCGTTAGGCGGGTTGGGCAGGCTTGGGGCGTCCAGCATCTGCATCTCCGGTAGCGCTGCCTCTACTTCGTCCGCGGGCTGCCCGATCCAGAGTCGGTCGTAGTCGGCGCGCGCTAGCACTGAGTGCGTCACGGAGTAGGCGTAGTAGCCGAACATCAGCACAGCGAGCCCGAAAGCAATCGCCGCAGGTACGCTTATCGCCACGATCAGCCCGCGGCGGGCACTGCGCCTGACATGCTCGCGAACGCTTTCGGTGGTCTCTATAGGCTCTAGGGCGAGAGTGGCGTCATGGGGCAGTTGGACACGCACTGCGTAGCCACCCTCCTCCGGTCCTGCGGTGAACGTGCCACCCATGAGCAAGGCGCGCTCACGTAGTGCGATGAGACCGCGCTGCGTGCCAGCCTCTCCTTCGGCAGGGCGGCTCGCAGGCCCATTGACCACCGAGACCGACGTCACGTTCCCCTCGCGCTCGACCCGTACCGTCACCTGGGCTCCAGGGGCGTACTTGGCAGCGTTGGTCAGACCCTCTTGCACCACTCGCCGCACTGCCAACCCAACTGCGCCATTGGCATCCGGCGGACTGTCCAGGTCGACGGACATACCTGACGTCTTTGCTCGTTCGACCATGTCCGCCACGGAGTCGGAGGTAGGGCGAAGAGGCGCCAGTGTGCCGGGCTCGCCGAGTAGGCCGATGATGGTCCGCAGCGTCTCCGATGCCTGCCCGGCGGTCATCCGCAGCTCACCCGCGGCCTGGCGGTGGCGTTCACCAAGGCTGCGGTCGACCTCCAGCCCGCCTGCGCGCAGCACGATAAGGGCCAGTTCGTGCCCTAGCGAGTCGTGCATGTCCTGAGCGATGCGCGCACGCTCCCGCAGCCGCTCGCGTTCGGCGATGATCCGCTGCTCGCGCTCCAACTGCTCCGCGCGCTGCCAACCGGCCCGCTGCAGCTCCGCGCGCTGTCGCACGAAGCGGCCCGCGAACCACGGGAACACGGCCATCACGACCAAGCCGAAGACCATCCACAACCACTGCATCAGCTGGGCGTCGAGCCTGCCGCGGACGACTCCCATCAGGATGGTGTACCCCAGCCCGGCAGCGGCCAGGGCGGTGAACGCGTACACCGACGGTCGAACCCCGGCGCTGCGGCGGCCCAGTAGGTAGCTCATCAGCGCCGCGGCGATCGGGAAGCTCAAGCTGCCGACGCCCGCCAGGATCAGGTAGGCCAGGCCCGCGCAGGCGAGCAGGAACGACACGAGCGGGAGTCGCCTTGAGAGCGCCGAGGCGGCTGCTAGCAGGGCGAACAGGGCCGCCACGGCCCAGTGGAGCTCGCTGATCGGCAGGTTCAACAGGACTTCCACGCCGAACAACGCGCACAGGCTGACCCCGATCGCGACGTCCACGGCGATGGTCCGCGTCTGTTCCACCCGGGCGACGCTACAAGCGAGGGGTGCGTTGTCGACACCGACGAAAGTAAAGCTGGTTCGATGGGGGTTCCACTGTTGAGGAGGAGCCCATGCGCCGGTTGGTGGTCCTGCGGCACGCGAAGTCGGCCTGGCCGGAGGGTGTGCCCGACTACCGTCGTCCGCTCAACGACCGCGGTAGGCGTGACGCCCCCGCGGTCGGCAGGTGGCTGGCCGACCACGTCGACGCCATAGACCTCGCCCTGGTCTCGCCTGCCACCCGCACCAGGCAGACCTGGGAGTTGGCGTCGGCGCAGTTAGCGGACGTCCCACCCACCACTTTCGACGAACAGCTCTACGGCGAGGGCGCCGACTCGATCCTGGCCGTCCTGCGCGCCGTCCCCGACACGGCCAAGACGGTCCTGCTCATCGGCCACAACCCCGACCTCGAAGACGTCGTGGAGACCCTGACCGGCACCCGCCCCGAGTTCAAAACCTCAGCCCTGGCCGTCCTCACCTGGCCGGGCAAGCGCCTGACCACCCTCCCCCGCTCCTGCTCCCTAACCCAAACCCAAACCATCCGCGCCTAACCCCCCTCGCCCCCGGCTCATGCTCCCCCCAGCATGAGCCCCCCACACAACCCAATCCCAGTAGCCAACCCCCACGAGCCACATACCCGACGCGACAAGCCGATAGGCCTGAGCAGACGACGCTGAGCCGCGAGTGATCGCACCGTGGGGGTGTGGGGGTTCGACCCCCACAACAAAAAACAGACGACCCAGTCCACGCTTTCCGTGGACACAGGTCGCCTGAGTCTGTGGAGCTGAGGGGATTCGAACCCCTGACCCTCACACTGCCAGTGTGATGCGCTACCAACTGCGCTACAGCCCCGTACCAATCACGCTAGGTTTCCCGTGGCGTGCTTCGCATACGCTACATCACGGGGTGGTGGGGGGTGAAATCGGGGGGTGGGTTGGGGCTTCCGGCGGGTGGGGTGGGGGTGTTAGACCGTGGGGATGGGTGTTGGTGAGGTGGTTGAGGTCGGGGCTCGGCGGGAGCTGCAGGTCGGGCGGTTGCGCGGGGTGGTGGACCGGCTGCTCGCGGCGGGGGGTGTGCAGGGGCGGCGGCTGCGGGACTGCGGGGTGACCTCGGGGGCTGAGGTGGACCTGGGGTCTTTGCGGCGGTTGCCGACGATCGGTAAGCGGGATCTGTGGGATCACTACCCGTACGGGTTGCGGGCGGTGGACGCTGATGACGTTGTGTGTGTGCACGGGTCGTCGGGGACTGGGGGGCGGCCGACGTTGGTGCCGTACACGGCGCACGACTTGGACGTGTGGGGCGAGGTGGTGGCGCGGGCGTTGGTGGGGGCCGGGGCGACCCAGCGGAGCGTGGTGCACAACGCCTACGGGTACGGGTTGTTCACGGGCGGGCTGGGGATCCACCACGGTGCGGTGCGGTTGGGCGCCACGGTCGTGCCGATGTCCGGGGGGATGACGGAGCGGCAGGTGCGGTTGATCCAGGACCTGCGGCCCGATGTGCTGACCTGCACGCCGTCGTACGCCATCCACCTGGGGGAGGCGATGCGGGGGGCGCCGAACAGCCTGCGGGTCGGGTTGCACGGGGCCGAGCCGTGGACCGACGAGATGCGGGGGCAGATCGAGGGGCTGCTGGGCATCCGCGCGCTGGACATCTACGGGTTGTCCGAGATCATCGGGCCGGGGGTGGCCTGCGAGTCGCTCGATTCCGAGGGGCTGCTCAACATCGCGGAGGACCACTTCTACCCGGAGTGCGTCGACGCGGAGGGGGACCCGGTGCCGGACGGGACGCCGGGGGAGTTGGTGTTCACGACGTTGACCAAGACCGGGATGCCGCTGCTGCGCTACCGCACGGGGGACGTGGCGACGCTCGCGCCGGAGACGGACACCGGCTGGCGGCGGATGTCGAAGCTGCTCGGCCGCACCGACGACATGCTGGTGATCCGCGGGGTGAACGTCTTCCCGACCGAGGTGGAGGCCGTGGTCCTCGCCGACCCCCGGGTCAGCCCGCACTACCTGGTCGTCGAAGACCGCCGCGTCGCGGCCCGCGCCGAACTCCGGGTCGCCGTAGAACCCAAAGCCGACGTCGACCCGGCCCCACTGGCCACCACCCTCGGCGCCGCCCTCCGAGAACGCCTCGGCGTCGGCTGTGACGTGCGGGTCTTCACCCCCGGCAGCCTCCCCCGCACCGACACCGGCAAAGCCAAACGCCTAGTGCGCTGGACAGACGGCGAGTTCCCCCTACCCAGCCTGACCTGGGACTAGCCCGACTGCGCCACCCAGCGAGGCCGCGCAGACGGGCGGTTCCAGCCGCAGACAACGCGGGCCGCGACTGCGACCCCCGACAGCACACCCCGGCTGGCCCACCGCGCAGGCCGGGGCGGTGGGTGGGTGGCCGAGATCCCCACCCACCCAGCCACCGCCCGCAGAACCCGAAGCTGCCAACGGCTCGATGCGGTGAACTTGTTTCGCGTGGGGGAGCGGCACCCGTAGCGTTCTGCGCGGACAGGGCCATGCTTTTCGGCCCCAGCTTTGCGGTCCTGCAACGGGTGGCGCAGGGGTCCCGCGCGAAACAAGTTCACCGCATCGAGCACCCCGCACCCGAAACTGCGCCCACCAGAGATCACGCACCCGACCAAGCGCCCCGACCAAGCGCACTACCCGGTCAGCGCAGTGAGCCAATTCGGGTCGCTGGTGTCGATGATCTTGTTGTTGGACGCCAGGGTCGGGGTGCCGAACGCCTTTTGCCCGTTGTACTCCTGCTGCAGGTAGTCCGTACCGCGCACCTGCTGGAACGCGTCACTGACCTCCTTGTCGTACCTACCAGCCCGAACCCCGTCCGCAAACGTTTGCGAGGTGATGCCGAGGGACTTGCCCAGCTCGATCAGCTGGTCCTTGGTCCAGCCGCGGGCGCCTTCCTCCGGTTGGCTGCCGAACAGGCTCTTGTGGAAGGCGAGGAACTTGCCCTCGTCGGCGGCGAGCAGGGCGGCGTTGGCCGAGTCTGTGGAGTAACCGGCTGGGTCGGAGCGGTCGTTGAGCATGTTCAGCATGTGGTAGCGGACTTTGAGGGTGCCGTCGTTGAGCTTGTTCTCGATCTGGGTGGCGTACGACTCCTCGAACGAGCGGCAGGCCGGGCAGAGGAAGTCTTCATAGACGTCGATGGTGGCCTTAGCGCTGTCCTTGCCCACTACGACAACGGCGCCGTCGCGGGTGACTGGGAGCGAGAGGTCTACGGACTTCACTGCGATGGTGGCGCCTTCGGTCGCGCTCTTCTTGCTGTTCGTGTAGCTCACGCCGCCGATGACCGCTGCCGCGATGATGACGACGACTAGAGCGCCGACGATCATCGGGTTGCGGTTGCCCCCGGTCTTGCGGGCAGCCGCAACCGGGCTCTTAGCGGCCGAGCCGCTCTTAGCCGCCGAGCCGCTCTTCGCGACCGGGCCGCTTGTGGTCTGGTTCTGCCGCCGCTTGCGCGCGCTGCGTTCCGCTCCGCCCACCTGTACCTCTCTCCTAAGCCGCCTCGGCGGTCCGCGTGAAGCGGCCGTCGAGTGCCAGCCGGGTGCGGGGCCGCACGGCCAGCCACACCGCCATGACCAGGAACCCGATGTCCCTGGCGATCTCTTCCGGGTACCGCGTGTCGCCCTCGGCGACCGGCCCGCCGCCGCCGAAGCAGCCGCAGTCGATGCTGAGCCCCCTGGCCCAGGACTGGGCGACCGCGGCGATGAACGCCAGCAGCACCAGGACCGACAGCAGCGCGGTCAGCCGGGTGCCCAGGCCGATCAGCAGCAGCACGCCGAGCGCGAGTTCCAGGAACGGCATCGCCGCCGCGGTCACGCTGACCAGCCCGTCGGGCAGCACGTCGTAGGCGCGCACGGCGATGTAGGTCTGGTTGGGGTCGCTCACCTTGATCCAGCCGGACACCAGCCACACCCCGGCCAACCCCAGCCGCGACAGCGTGCCGACGACGTCGAGCACCGTCCCTTTCGTCACGGTCTCCGAGGCTACTCGGGCACGCTGAGCACAACCTGAGAAGCTGGTGGGGTGCTCCCCGACCTCCCGGTCCGGCCCGCGCTGGACGAGATCACCCGAACGGTGGCCGATCGTGGCGCCGCGGTGTTGGTCGCGCCGCCGGGTACCGGCAAGACGACGCTGGTGCCGTTGGCGCTAGCGGAGATCGGCACGGTTGTCGTCGCTGAGCCGCGTAGGCTCGCCGCCCGTGCCGCTGCCGCGCGGATGGCCTCGCTGCTGGGCGAGCCGGTCGGGCAGACGGTGGGCTACTCGGTGCGCGGCGACCGCAAGAGGTCCAAGAGCACGAAGATCGAGGTCGTGACGTCCGGCTTGTTGGTGCGCCGCCTCCAGAACGACCCGGAGCTGTCTGGTGTGGACACAGTCCTCTTGGACGAGTGCCACGAACGCCACCTCGACGCTGACCTGCTCTTGGCTCTGCTCTTAGATGCCCGCGAAGGCTTGCGCCCGGATCTACGGCTGTTGGCCACGAGCGCCACTGTGGCTTCGGACTCACTCTCCTCACTGCTCGGCGATGCCCCAGTGATCCGGGTCGCGGCGCGCACCTACCCCGTTGATGTCGCCTATAGTCCGTCGCTTCGCAATGAGCGGATTGAGCACTGCGTCGCCAGAACAGTCCACTTGGCTCTATCCGCGCACGATGGTGACGTCTTGGTGTTCCTGCCAGGCGCCGCCGAAATCAGGCGAGTGACAGAGGCCCTAAGAGGCGTAGACGCGGACGTTGTTCCCTTGCACGGGAGGCTCGCTGCTGCGGATCAAGACGCTGCTCTCCAACCAGGCCGTAGGCGGCGCATCGTGCTGTCGACCGCTGTCGCGGAATCGAGCCTTACCGTGCCCGGTGTGCGGATCGTGGTGGACGCTGGGCAGTCTCGAGTACCGAGGGTTGACCATAGGCGCGGTATGTCAGGCCTTACGACGGTGCGAGTGTCGGCCGCAGTGGCCGAGCAGCGCGCGGGTCGGGCTGGGCGAGAGGCACCCGGATGGGTCTACCGGTGTTGGCCCGAGCACGAGCACGGAACGTTGCCGAGGTACCCCGAGCCGGAGATCCGTACCGCTGACCTGACTCGTTTGGCGCTGGAGCTCGCCTGCTGGGGTACGCCGGATGGTTCGGGGCTGCGTTGGTGGGACGCGCCGCCTTCAGGTCCGCTCGCCGCCGGTAGGGAGACGTTGACCGCCCTAGGCGCGCTCGACGGCGGCACGGTCACCGATCGGGGCCACGCTATGGCTCAACTCGGCTTGCATCCCCGTCTTGCCCGCGCCCTGCTCGATGGCGCCGCGCAAGTAGGCCCCACTGCTGCCGCGGAGGTCGTGTCGGTGCTCGACGACGACACCCTCGCAACCGACGCAGACCTGGACGCCACCCTAAGAGCCCTCCGCGCGACCAGGCCGCAGCGGTGGCTACGCGAGGTTCGACGGCTCGCAGCGCTTGTCGACGGCCCTACGCGCGAGCAGGACCCGGCTTTGGTCGTGGCTCTAGCCCACCCTGAGCGCCTAGCGCGTCGCCGGGCACCCGGTGTCTACCTGATGGCCAACGGCACGGCAGTGGAGGCGCCAGGGGGTCTAGGCGACCCTGAATGGCTCGCGGTCGCCGTCGCCGAGCGCAAGCCGGGCGCGGCGCACGGCCGGGTCCGGCTAGCAGCCAGAGCAGATGAGCCATTGGCGGTCCGTGCGGCGGCCCCTTTGTTGGTGGAGGGCGACGAGGTGGTGTGGGCGGACGGTGACGTCCTGGCGCGGTGGGTGCGACGCCTAGGGGCGATCGTGCTCAAGGAGCGGCCTCTTACCAACCCGCCAGCCGTTGCGCTAAGAGAGGCAGTCCTAGCCGGGCTCCGCAAGGACGGACTCGCACTAGTGCGCTTCTCCCCGTCCGCTGCCGCGCTACGCGAGCGTCTGGCCCTGCTGCATCGCGTAGTGGGCCCGCCTTGGCCCGCGGTGGACGACGAGGCCTTGGTCGCAGCAGCCGACCACTGGATCGGGTCCGCGTCCAACCGGTCTGACCTAAGACGGCTGGACATGACCTCAGCGCTGCGAGCCCTGCTGCCCTGGCCAGATGCCAGTCGCCTAGAAGAGCTCGTGCCAGAGCGGATGGAGGTCCCGTCCGGCTCGAAGATCAGGCTGGACTACTCCGGCGACACCCCGGCCCTGCCGGTGAAGGTGCAAGAGGTGTTCGGCTGGACCAGCAGCCCGACGGTTCTGGACGGCCAGGTGCCCGTGGTGCTCCACCTCTTGTCGCCGGCGGGGCGCCCTGTGGCGGTGACCGCGGACCTGGCCTCGTTCTGGGCAGGCTCCTATAGGCAGGTCCGGTCCGAACTACGCGGGCGCTACCCGAAGCACCGCTGGCCGGAAGACCCCATGACCGCCGAGCCCACCCGGCACACCATCCAGCGCCGCTAGCCCTGTGCCACGGTGGAGGGGTGACCTGGGATGGCGAGAACTACCAGAGCCGGTTCGACCGCCTGGCCGAGAGCGGCCAGGACGTGCACGGTGAGGCCGACTTCGTGTGCTCCTACGAGCCCGCCACCGTGCTGGACGCGGGGTGCGGCACCGGCCGGGTCGCGATCGAACTGGACAAAAGGGATATAGAGGTCGTCGGAGTTGACGTGGACGTGTCCATGCTCGCTGTCGCCGAGGAGCGCGCGCCGCACGTGCCGTGGATCCACCACGACCTCGTCGGCCTCGACCTGGGTCGGACGTTCGAGCTCGTGGTGATGGCCGGGAACGTGCCGCTGTTCACCCCGCCCGGCACCCAGGCCGCGTTGGTCGCCGGGGTGGCCCGTCACGTTGCCCCCGGCGGTCTGCTCGTGGCGGGCTTCTCCCTCGACCGCGGCTACGGGGTCGAGGACTACGACGACCACTGCGCCGCCGCCGGGCTGACCCCCGTCGACCGGTACTCGACCTGGTCTAAAGAATCCTTTACTAATGGCGACTATGCCGTCTCCGTGCACCGACGCTCGGCCTAGGCCGGTCGGCGTAAGGGAAATACCTGGCTCCGGGACATCCGGAACATTGGGAACGAATACTGTGAATGGGATTATTCGACGGCCTTCCGGCGGGCCGGGTTCCCGGCGCTGTGAGCGGGATCCGAGCGCCCTCCGTGCCGTCTCACCCAGTGAAACCGCTGGTGGGGGCCGCGCGCACCCCGGCGGGGTCCCGGGTTGTGCGCGCGGCGAACAACTTGCCAGAAGTTGACAGTTCATTTCCGGTGTTTGGTCTTGCCTTGACTGTTGCTTGACCAGATCTGATGCTTCACCGCGCTCGGTGCTGTCCTATTCCTCCCCTGCTGCGGTGTTCTGCCCACGAGGCGGGAGCCGGTCGTGCCGTGCGCAACCCTGCACAAAGGAGCATTCCGATGAAGCGCAGAACGATGGCGGCTGGTGTCGCCCTCGCCGTGCTCGCCGGGACGGCGGTCGCGGTGACCGTCAGCCCGGTGTTCGCCAGTCAGGACCAGCAGACCCAAGGCCAGGACCGCCAGGCGATGGCGATCTCCGCGGCCGACCGGGCCGCCAACAGCGGTCTCGACGCCCTGGCGAAGGGGCCGGACGAGGCCTACTCCCGCGACCTGGTCAACCCGTTCTTCAACGACCTCTACTCAGTCAGCTACCAGCGCAGCTACCGCGGCCTGCCGGTCGTCGGCGGCGACGCCACCGTCCTGGCCGACGGCCAGGGCCGCGTGCAGGCCGTCATGGCCGCGACCAAGGCGAAGGTGGCTGTCCCGTCCACCTCCGCCAGGGTCACCAAGGCCGCCGCCGAGCAGACCTCCCGTGGCCTGCAGGGCAAGACCACCAAGGTCGAGTCCAGCCGCCTCGTGGTCAAGGTCACCAAGGACGCCCCCGCGCTCGCGTGGGAGCACCTGGTCGTCGGCACCACCAAGGAGGGTGGCCCGAGCCACCTGACCGTCTGGGTCGACGCCAACTCCGGCGCGGTGCTGGACAAGGTCGAGGACGCCGCCCACGGCACGCTCAACAGCGAGTGGAACGGCAACGTCAACATCGACACCACCAACTCCGGTGGCACCTACCGCATGGTGGACCCGAACCGCCCGGGCCTGCAGTGCGCGGACTACAGCAACAACACCGTCTTCTCGAAGTCCTCGGACTCCTGGGGCACCGGCAACGCCACCTCCAAGGAGACCGGCTGCGGCGACCTGCTCTACGGCGCCCAGCAGGAGTGGAACATGCTCCGCGACTGGCTGGGCCGCAACGGCCACAACGGCTCCGGCCGCAGCTGGCCCGCGAAGGTCGGCCTGAACGAGCAGAACGCCTACTGGGACGGCTCCACCGTCACCATCGGCCGCAACGGCTCGAACAAGTGGATCGCCGGTATGGACGTCGTCGGCCACGAGTACGGCCACGGCATGGACCAGAACACCCCCGGCGGCACCTCCCAGGAGGCCGGGCTCGGTGAGGCGACCGGTGACATCTTCGGCGCACTGACCGAGGCCTACGCCAACAACCCGAAGGACCCCGCGGACTACCTGGTCGGCGAGACGATCAACCTCGTCGGCAACGGCCCGATCCGCAACATGTACCAGCCGTCGCTGGTCAACAACGACCCGAACTGCTACAGCTCCTCGATCCCCAACACCGAGGTGCACAAGGCCGCTGGTCCGCTCAACCACTGGTTCTACCTGCTGGCTGAGGGCACCAACCCGGGCGGCGGCAAGCCGAACAGCCCGACCTGCAACAACACCACGCTGACCGGCGTCGGCATCCAGAACGCAGGCAAGATCTTCTACGGCGGCATGCTGCTCAAGACCTCGGGCATGACCCACCGCAAGTACCGCGTCGCCACCCTGACCTCGGCGAAGAACCTGGACGCCACCTGCGGTCTGTACAACAAGACCAAGGCCGCGTGGGACGCCATCACCCTGCCCGCGCAGACCGGTGAGCCGACCTGCACCCCGTCGGGCGGCAACGAGTTCTCCCTGTCGCTGAACCCGTCCTCGGGCTCCATCGTCAAGGGCAACTCCGGCACCTTCACCGTCGCGACCCAGACCACCTCGGGTTCGGCGCAGAACGTGTCCCTGTCGGCCTCGGGCCAGCCCTCGGGCGTGACCGTGTCCTTCAACCCGACCTCGGTGCAGACCGGCGCCTCCTCCACCGCGACCGTCAACGTCGGTTCCTCGGTGGCCAACGGCACCTACACGATCACCGTGACCGCGGCCGGTGGCACCAGCCACACCGCGACCTACTCGCTGACCGTGACCGGTGGCGGCGACCCGAACCCGAACCCGACCGCGCCGGACATCGACGTGGCCGCGGTTCAGGCGCACATCTCGCAGTTCGGCACCATCGCCTCGCAGAACGGCGGCAACCGCCGGGCCGGTAGCGCGGGTTACACCGCCTCCGTCGCCTACATCAAGGGCAAGCTGCAGGCCGCGGGCTACACCGTGGTCGAGCAGACCTGCACCTCCGGCTGCGTGTACCGCTCGAACAACCTGATCGCGGACTGGCCCGGTGGCGACACCGCCCAGACCTACATGTTCGGCGCCCACCTCGACGGTGTGGCCGCGGGCCCCGGCATCAACGACAACGCCTCCGGCTCCGCGACCCTGCTCGAGGTCGCGCTCCAGCTCGCCGCCAAGAACCCGACCATGGCCAAGCACGTGCGCTTCGGGTGGTGGACCGACGAGGAGCAGGGCCTCAACGGCTCGAAGTTCTACGTCAACCAGCTGACCTCGGCCCAGCGGTCGCAGATCAAGGGTTACTACAACTTCGACATGGTGGCCTCCACCAACGGCGGCTACTTCATCAACAACATCAACACCGCGGTCGCCTCCCCGCTCAAGGAGTACTGGACCTCGCTGAACCTGGCTCCCGAGGAGAACACCGAGGGCGCTGGCCGCTCCGATGACTACTCGTTCCAGAACGCGGGCATCCCGTCCTCCGGCTACGCTTCCGGCGCTTCGGCCCGCAAGACCTCGGCCCAGGCCCAGAAGTGGGGCGGCACGGCCAACTCGGCCTACGACCCCTGCTACCACGCCTCCTGCGACACCGTGAACAACATCAGCGCGACGCACCTCAACCGGTCCGCCGATGGTGTCGCCTACGCGATCTGGAAGCAGGCCGTCAGCACCACGCCGACGCCGACCAACGACTTCTCCGTGTCGTTGAGCCCGACCTCGGCCTCCGTGCAGCCGGGTGGTTCGACCACCACCACCGTGTCGACCCAGACCACCTCTGGCTCGGCGCAGAACGTCACCCTGTCGGCCACCGGCGCTCCCTCGGGCGTCACCGTGTCCTTCAACCCGAGCTCGGTCCAGACCGGTTCCTCGTCCACCGCGACCATCAACGTCGGTTCCTCGGTGGCCAACGGCACCTACCCGATCACCATCTCCGGTGTCGGCTCGGCGACCCGCTCGGCGACGTTCAACCTCACCGTCGGCGGCGGCAACCCGGGCAACTGCACCGGGTCCAACGTCATCGTCAACGGCGGCTTCGAGTCCGGTGCCACCCCGTGGACCCTGACCTCGGGTGTCCGCGACAGCTCGGCGCAGGAAGCGGCGCGCACCGGTTCGTGGAAGGCCTGGCTCAACGGCTGGGGCTCCACCCGGACCGACAGCGCGGCGCAGACCGTCACCATCCCGGCGGGCTGCACCAACTCCACGCTGACCTACTGGCTGAAGATCACCACCAACGAGACCGAGAACGTCGTGTACGACCGGCTCACGGTGACGGCCAACAGCACCACGATCGCCAGCTACTCGAACACCAACGCCGGTGGCGGCTACATCCAGCGCACCGTCAACGTCGGCCAGTTCGCGGGCCAGTCGATCACCATCAAGTTCAACGGAGTCGAGGACGCGTCGCTGCAGACCAGCTTCCTCATCGACGACGTGGCACTGCAGACCAGCTGACCGGGCAGGACAACTGAGCAGGTAGTGCCTTAGAAGCGGGGTGGGACCCAGGTCCCACCCCGCTTCGCCCTGTCCGGGGGTAGCGCCCGGGCCGTTGATCGCGATCACAGCGGTGATGAGCATCGACAACCTGACCCGCCTGACCTCGTCACCCTGGGGTTGGGTGGTCGCGGCCGTCGCGCTGCTGCTGGTGTGGGAGACGGCCAAGAAGTGGGTGCCGGAGCTCGTCGCCAGGCTCCTTGGCTGGCTTGCCACCCGGCTGGCCGGGACCAGGCTGGTGCGGGCCAAGGCCCTTCGCGAGTACCGGGCGCGGGTCGCGGACCGGTACGCGAGCCTGCCGGTGCTGTTCATGCCGGACGAAGGGCTCGACGCGGCCAAGGTGTACGTCCCGCTGCGCACCTCGGAGCAGACCGACGCCGGGGCCGATGCCTACGAGCGGCTCAAGTCGGCCCGCCGCGCCGTGGTGCTGGGACGTCCCGGTGCCGGGAAGACCATGCTGCTGCGCCACTCGATGCTCACCTGGGCGCGCGACCCGACGTGGCGGCGCGGGCAGAAGGTCCCGGTCCTGCTGGAGCTGCACCGGTTCGCCGAGACCGCGGAGCAGCAGATCATCGCCCAGTTCGCCGAGGACGGATTCGCCAGGCCCGAGCGGTTCGTCGCCCGCGCACTGCGCGACGGCGGCCTCAGCGTGCTCTTCGACGGCCTCGACGAGGTGGCCTCGGCCGAACGCGCCCGCGTCGCCGGACACCTGCGGGCCTTCGCCGCCCGCTACCCCGAGTGCCAGGTCGTGGTGACCTGCCGGACCGCGATCTACGACCAGGACCTCGCCCCCGAGATCACCGCCCGCTTCCACATCGCCGACTTCGACGACCGCGCCATCCGCCGGTTCCTCACCCAGTGGCCCGGGATCCCCGACGCCCTCGACGCCGAGCGGCTCATGGCGGCGCTGCGCGACGCGCCCAGGATCATGCAGCTGGCGCAGAACCCGTTGCTGCTCACTATGATCGCCTACCTCTACGGCGGCAAGGACGAGTCCCGCATCGTCCTGCCGCACTCCCGCGCCGAGTTCTACGGCGAGGTCACCGACATCCTGCTGCGCAGGCTCAAGGACACCCGCAATCAGTTCAAGGGGCCGCAGAAGAAGGCGCTGCTCAAGCACCTGGCGCTGGCCGCGCAGGCCGTCCCTGTCAACGCCGTCGACCGGCGGACCCTGCGCTACGAGGACGTGCTCGCCGAGATCACCCGGGTCGGCCCGTCCCTGGGCCTCAAGGACTCCGACGCGAACCAGGTCCTCGAGGAGATCGTCGACCGCAGCGGCCTCCTCCTGCGCCTCGACGGCGGCAGCGCGTACATGTTCGCCCACCTCAGCCTGCAGGAGTACCTGGCGGCGGTGGCCCACGAACAGGACCCCGCGGCGTTGTTGGCGGCGTTTCGCGCCGACCCGGCGGACTGGCGGGAGGTGGTGAAGCTGTGGTGCGGGGCGGTCAGCGCGGACGCCGGTCCGCTTGTCGCCCAGGTCTTCGAGGACGACCCCGTGCTGGCCTTCGAGTGCCTCGCGGACGCCCAGGTGGTCAACGACGAGGTCGCCGCGAAGGTGATCGCGCACTTCACCGCGCTGTTCGAGGCCAGCCCCGACCTGGACGCGGCGACCATGGCGGCGTTCGGGCTGGTGGCGGCCGTGCCCAATGACCGGGGCAGGCGGGTGTTCAGCTTCTTGGAGGGGCAGTCTGGGCCCTCGGCGTGCCGCGCTTTGGCGGCGACCAAGCTCCCGCGCGCGGCGAAGATCCTGGTCAACCGGCTCCCGGATGCTGACGCGAGGGCGGCGTTGGTGTTCATGGGCGACCTCGCGGTCCCGATGCTGGGCGCGGAGTCGGAGGTTGATCTGCTCGCCGAGATCGGCACCCCGGCCGCAGCGCTCATGCTGGTTCCGATGCTCTGGCGGCCGCAGGCCTATCGCGTGGCGTGGCACTTCATGCGGCTACTGAGCGTCCCGGAGATCGAGGCTGCCCTAGCTGACGCCGAGATACCCCCGAGCTCGGATACCTCGGACATGGCATGGGTGTGGGCACCCTTTCAGGACCACTCGCCGCCAACCTCGGGTGTGGTCGCCGCTCGCGTGGCTCACCTGTGCGAGGGCAAGGGCCTTCTGGATACGGACGACGAGGCGGTCGATCCCCGCCTGGCGATCCCGCTGATCACCGTTTCCGACCGGCACATTCCTCCCTCCTTCGTGCTGGGGCTGGTCCGCCGCGCCATCGATGTGGACGGGTCTCCCGAGTTGTCCGCGTGGAGCCCCGCGTTGCGGTCCTACTGGCATTCGGAGGCCGCGCCTGACCGGACTACGATCTCGTTGATCGACGAAATCGTGGTCCGCGAGATCGCTTTGCTCTCGGATCTGTCTCTCTGGATCCGCATCCCGTCCCGGACCCGTCTGCTGTTGCTCGCCGCCGCGGCGAATGGCCTCCGCTTCACCCGGCAAGACTGGCGGGAGTTCCCCGCTGCGACCGCGGCCGCGGCGGCGCACCAACCGCGGTGGCCGATGGCGTTGGTCATCCCCGCGTGGACGGGCTTGGTCCTGATCGTGGTCCTATCGGCTCTGGGACTGGCGCCCGCGTGGGCGCTGGGCGCCGGGGCGGGTGCTATCGGACTCTGGTTCCTTTCCAGCACCTTCCGCAGGGAAGCCCGTACGGGTCGGTTCAGCCGCAACCCCTACGTGGTGATCATGGCGGCGACCGAGGTGCACGACCTGGGCCGCACGTCGGTCATCGCGCGGTAGTCGCCGATCTTCCTGGGCCGGATGGCGTCGGGGGTGCCTTAGGGCGCTGGACCACTGGATGTCATTCCACAGTGTGATCACCGCGTCCTACTCCAGCAGGTTGTGGCGGGTACGGCGGCACTGGGAGCGTGGGTCCCGCCCGAGGGGGCGAATGGACATTGTGGACAGACACCGGGAGGAAACCTGTGCGGTCGATGATCCGAACGGCTGGCGTCTTAGCCGCGGCCGTTGCGATGGTGGCGGGGGGTGCGTCGATCGCGGGCGCGCAGACCGCCGGAGCTGGGGGGCGGATCGACTGGGGGCCGTGCGCGGAGTCGGCTTCGGTCGACTGCGGCAGCCTGCGGTTGCCGATCAACTGGGCCAAGCCCAAGGGGGAGAAGTTCGACCTGGCCGTGGCCAGGCGCAAGGCGACCGACCCGCGCAAGCGGATCGGGGTCCTCATCATCAACCCGGGCGGTCCCGGCGGGTCCGGGGTCGACTTCGCGTTGGGGGCCGACCGGTTCTTCAGCCCGGACGTGTTGGCCCGCTTCGACATCATCGGGTTCGACCCGCGTGGTGTGGCGCGCAGCCAGCCGGTGAAGTGCTCGCTGGAGGTCCTGAACAAGCAGCCTTCGCTCTACCCGAACAACCAGCGCGAGTTCGAGGCGCTGGCGGCGTACAACCGGGAGTTGGCCGCGGACTGCCGCAAGCACTCCGGGCCGATGGCCGACTACGCCGACACCAAGTCGGTCGTGCGCGACATCGACGCGCTGCGGGTGGCGCTGGGCGAGCGGAAGATCAACTACTTCGGCGTGTCCTACGGCACCCTCATCGGCCAGCAGTACGCCGAGGAGTTCGGCCGCAACGTGCGCGCCATGGTGATCGACTCGAACATGGACCACAGCGCGGGCACCGCCCGGTTCGGCGCGGTCAGCGCGGCCACCGCGGAGGATTCCTTCCGCGAGTTCGTCCGGTGGTGCGAGCGGACCACCAGCTGCGCCCTGCACGGCAAGGACGTCACCAAGTGGTGGGACCAGCTGCTGGCCAAGGCCGACCGGGGCGAGCTCGTCGACCCGAGCGACCCGACCCACGTCATCACCGCGGCGGAGATCAGCCGGTTCGCGTTCTCCGCGTTCTACGGCCCTGACTGGACGCTGCTGGCCGACGTGCTGGCCTCGCTTGAGACCGGCGCTCCCCAGCGGGCCGCGTACGGCACCGAGGAGCTCGTCGAGAACCCGTTCACCGCGGTGTTCTGCAAGGACTGGGACATCCGGGTGAAGAACCACCGCGAGCTCGCCGCGCTCACCGACCGCGCCAACCGGCTCGCACCGCACATGCGCGGTTCCGCACTCGGCCACGTCGCGACCACGGGCTGCGTCGGCCTGCCCGCCGCGACCAACCCGCAGCACGACCTGAACATCACCACCGCGCCGAAGATCCTCATGCTCAACGCCCTGCACGACCCGGCGACCGGCTACGACTGGGCGGTCAACGCGCACCGGCAGAGCCGCGACACCACCGTCCTGGTGACCTACGAGGGCTGGGGCCACGGCGTGTACCCCCGCTCCGAGTGCACCATCGGCATCACCGACACCTACCTGTTCACCCTCCGCACCCCCCGCGACGGAACCCGTTGCGCCGCGGTCGAACCCCCCGTTGGCCCGTCGATCGCCGCAGCACCCTCGCTGCCGCGTCCGGCAGGCCCGCTGCCCGGCCTGCCCGGCTGGGTGAAGTAGTCGCTTGACCCTGGAGGGCCGTCCCGTGCGGGCGGCCCTCCAGGCGCGTCCCGTGGCGTGGTTTCAGGCGTGGGAGAGGGCGAAGGCGGTGAGGAAGCCGACGACGGTGATCAGGCCGATCCAGAGGCGGGCCTTGGCGAACGCCTCGGGGATCATCGTGTCGGCGACCATGCAGAGGATCGCGCCGCCCGCCAGGGCCGTGATGGCGGCGAGGACGCCCGCCGGGAGGACGCCAGCGACCGCGTACCCGAACACCGACGACAGGGCGCTGATCACCGCGATCCCGGCCCACAGCCCAAAGACGTACCGCCGGGACCGGCCAGCCGACCGCATGCCCGCCGCGCTGGAGAGCCCCTCCGGCACGTTCGAGATGAACACCGCCGCCACCGTCACCGCGCTGACCCCGCCGCCGCCCGCCAGGCTCGTCCCGATGACGATCGACTCCGGGATCCCGTCGAGCAGCGCCCCCAACGCGATCGCCGTCCCCGACCCGGCCTGCTGCTCCTCCGAGGTCTGACCGCCGGAGCGCTTCCGGTGCTGCGCCCCGCGTTTGGCCAGCAGGATGTTCGCTCCTGTGTAGACGGTCGCCCCGGCGAGCGCGCCGAGCGCGGTCGGCACGATCCCGCCCTGCTCGTGCGCCTCACCGATCAGCTCGAACGACACCGCGGAGATCAGCACCCCGCTGCCGAACGCCATCACCCCGGCCACCACCCCCGCGGCCACCCGCACCAGGTACCCGACCAGCGCCCCCACCACCAGCGCCGACCCGGCCACCAACCCCCAGAACCCGGCTTCCAGCATCACCCACCTCCGCCGACCATCCTCGTTCATCCCACGAGAACCGGCTGGTGGCGTCCCGCGGATAGGATCGCTGCCATGGGGGAGCAGGAGTTGGCCGACCGTGAGACCTTCTGGCGGTGGGCGGAGGTGGTCATCGCGGTGTCGTTCCCGCTGGCCTTCATCGCCTTCCTGGGGCTGGTGTTCGACTTCCGGCTGCCGGAGGGCTTGAACTACGCGACCCTCCTCGCAGGCGTCGTCTTCGGACTCGCCATCAACGCCTACCTCGTCGGCGAGGGCGCCAAGGCGGTTCGCCGCCCCGGCAG
Source organism: Actinokineospora baliensis (assembly GCF_016907695.1). Lineage (NCBI taxonomy): Bacteria > Bacillati > Actinomycetota > Actinomycetes > Pseudonocardiales > Pseudonocardiaceae > Actinokineospora > Actinokineospora baliensis. The sequence goes on from NZ_JAFBCK010000001.1 coordinate 2,598,775, forward strand.
CGGACCGGCGGGCGGGGTTTCGCCGGTGGTCGGCATGGGACTGGTGGTGGCGTTCTACCTGTTCTGCCTGGTCAACCTGATCAACCTGTTCCTTGATGAGGATCTGGCGGCACTGGTGGTGATCCAGTCCTGCATCGGAGTCGTCTTCGGCCTCGGCTTCCCGACCTACGTCGTGCTGCGCCTGATCGGGGGGCGAGGGGCTACGAACTGATCCAGGGCTTTCTCGTCCACCTCGATCCCCAGTGCCGCGCCGAGGACGTGGGCGGCCAGCCGCGGTGGGATGGCGTTGCCGATCTGCTGTGGGATGTCGCCGCCGGACCAGGGGTAGGTGGGGGGGAAGGTTTGGAGGCGGCCCGCTTCGGCGGGGGTGAAGCGGGGGAGTTCGGCGCCGTCGGGGGTGGTGAGGCGGTTTCGGGAGATCTTGCCGGTCACGGTGGCGGCGGGTTCGGCCGAGGTTCGGCGGCCGCGGGCTTTCGGGTCGCCGCCGGTGCCGTAGTTGGAGATGACGACGAACGGGCCGGGGCGGTCGAGGGTTTCGCCCATGGACCGCCACGGGGGCAGGTCGCCCGCGGGCTTGCGGAACCGCTGGTGCGTCGGCCGGGGAAGCAGCGGTTGCCGGTCGAGCCGCGCGATCAGGATGGCCCGGCGCCGGGTTTGCGGTACGCCGAACTCCTCGGTGTGCAGGATCCCGTGGTCGGACCGGTAGCCGATCCCGGCCAGCGCCTCGGCCACCGCCGCCCACACCGGCAGCACCGCCTGCACCTGTTCCAGCACGACCGCCTCGTACGGGCGGCCCGACCGGTGCGCGGCCAGCGCCCACCGCAGCGGCTCCAGCACCAGGGCGGTGCGCTCGTCGTCGAGGCCGGACAGTTCGGCGGTCACGTCTTCACCGGCGGCCATCCGCTTCACGAAGCCCAGCACCTGCTCGAGCGCCCGCCGCCCGGCCCCGCCGCCCGCGACCGTGTACGTCTGGCACGGGGGCCCACCGGCCAGCACCGTCGCGGAGGGGAAGTCGGCTGGGCCGTAGTCGCGCACGTCGCCCTCGACCGTCGCCAGCCCGGCCGCCGCCCTGGTCGCGCAGGCGTTGCGGTCCCACTCGACGCCCACCGCGGGCACGCCCAGCCACCCCGCGGCCACGTCCAGCCCGCCTGGACCGGCGAACAGGTCGACCACCTCCGTCATAACCGCCGATTCTAGGTAACGCCTTGGTCCGCGGCCTTGAAGCCCGCCGGATCGCCAACTAGCGTCTGCGCACTTCTGGCGGCGTGAGGAGGTGCGCTCATGGTGCTCGCACGGGTGACCACGGTGGTGCTGTTCGTGGTGGCGACGATGATCGGTGATGTCCGCGCGGCCGCGCAGTGGATCGCCGTCCTCCCATTCTGAGGGTATTCTATGAATAAGTGGAAAACGGACTTGGACTACGGCCCGATTGTTAATACATTGCCCCAAAAGGGTTGGAATGTCCGCTTTGACCAGCGGTTTCACACCGCCGCCGTGTGAAGATTTGGCGGTGTGAAGGAACTGGTTCAGCCTTCGGCGCGGGGTTAGCGTTCGACGCCAATGTTCATCCCTGCGTTTTCCAGGTTTCCCTGCCGTGGAATTCCCGTCCACGTGAGACCTGGGAAAGGAGCACCATGAAGCCGGCACATCGCCTGCTCGCCGTCGGCGGCGCGATCGCCGCGGGACTGGTCGTGGTCGGAACCGCCATCGCGGTCCCCAACACCCAGGCCCAGCCAGCGACCACCGCCACTGCCGCCCAGGCCCAGGCCAACGCCTCCAACGCCGTCGCGGCGATGGTGGCCAACCCGCCAGCGGCCCTGCACGCCAGTGGCAAGGACAAGTTCACCCAGAAGGCCGTCCGCTCCGCCGGTGGCCTCAACTACGTCGCCTACACCCGCTCCTACAAGGACCTCGAGGTGATCGGCGGTGACTTCGTGGTCGCCACCGACGACCAGGGCACCGTGAAGGCCACCTCCGTGGCCCAGGACAGCACCCTCGGCGAGGTCGACACCGCTTCGGCCAAGCTGTCGCAGGCGGGCGCCGACGCGATCGCGCTCAAGCAGGTGACCGGGGGCAAGTCCAACGGCGCGGGCCGCAAGGTCGTCGTCGCCGAGGGCAGCGGTCGCCTCGCCTACGAGAGCAACGTCATCGGCAAGGACGAGCACGGTCACCTCAGCGCGCTCAGCGTCTACGTCGACGCCCAGGACGGTCGCGTGCTGCGCACCGTCGAGCACCTGGCCGAGGGCACCGGCACCGGCTACTGGAACGGCCCGAACCTGCCGCTCAACACCACCAAGTCGGGCAGCACCTACAGCCTGAAGGACCCCAGCATCACGGGTCTTGACTGCCGCGACTACAGCTCCGGCTCCGTCTTCTCCGGCTCCGACGACTCGTGGGGCAACGGCACCGCGACCAACAAGGAGACCGGCTGCGCCGACGCGCTGTTCGTCGCCCAGACCGAGAACAAGATGCTCTCGCAGTGGGTCGGCCGCAACAGCTTCGACGGCCAGGGCGGCGCCTGGAAGATCAACGTCGGCCTCGACGAGAACAACGCGTACTACTACTCCTCGCGCCCGGCGTACGTGAACCTCGGCCACAACCCGCAGGGCCAGTGGGTCGGCTCGCTCGACATCTTGGGCCACGAGATGGGCCACGGCATCGACGACCACTCCGGCTCCGGCGGCTTCTCCGGCGGTGGCACCCAGGAGTTCATCGGTGACACCTTCGGCACCGCGACCGAGTGGTTCGCCAACGAGCCCTCGACCTACGACGAGCCGGACTACATCATGGGCGAGGACACCAACCTCGTCGGCTCCGGCCCGATCCGCTACATGTACAAGCCCTCCCTGCACGGCAGCGACCCCAACTGCTACTCCAGCAGCGTGCCCAACATGGAGGTGCACGCGGCGGCGGGCCCCGGCAACCACTGGTTCTACCTGCTCGCCGAGGGCTCGAACCCGAGCAACGGCCAGCCGGTCAGCCCGACCTGCAACAACACCACGCTGCAGGGCATCGGCATCCAGAAGGCCATCAAGATCATGCACGGCGCGGTCCAGCTGAAGACCTCGTCGAGCTCGTACCTCAAGTACCGGACCTGGACGCTGACCGCGGCCAAGAACCTGTACCAGGGCAGCTGCGCCGAGTTCAACGCCGTCAAGGCAGCCTGGGACGCGGTGAGCGTTCCCGCGCAGTCCGCTGACCCGACCTGCACCGGTGGCACCACGCCGCCGAGCAGCACCACCACGCCGCCGACCACGACGAGCTCGCCGACCACGACCACGCCGCCCACCACCACGACCCAGCCCCCGGGCGGCTGCTCCGGCCAGAAGATCCTGAACCCGGGCTTCGAGTCGGGCAAGACCAACTGGAGCGACCCGAACACCACCATCGGCAACTGGACCAGCTACCGCGAGCCCGCTCGCAGCGGCACCCAGTCGTCCTGGCTCGGTGGCTGGGGCTCGTCGCACACCGACACGGTCAGCCAGTCGGTCACCATCCCGACCGGCTGCCGGGCGACGCTGAGCTTCTACCTGCACATCGACTCGGCGGAAACCGAGAACCTGGCCTACGACAAGCTCACGGTCAGCCTCGGCTCCACCGCGGTGGCCTCGTTCTCCAACACGAACAAGGCCGCGGGCTACGTCCAGAAGACCTACGACGTCTCGTCGCTGGCAGGGCAGACGGTGACGTTGAAGTTCGCGGGCAGCGAGGACAGCAACCTGCAGACCTCGTTCGTCCTCGACGACCTGGCGCTGACCCTCGGCTAGTCCCTTGAGGACGGTCCACTGAGGGCAGGTGGAGACAGGGAAACGGGCGGGCACCCGGGGTTACCCGGGTGCCCGCCCTCTTCTCATCCGGTTGTCAGCGGTGCGAGTGCGCGTGGTTGTCCAGCGCGGCGCGGATCGCCTTGTAGGACTTGGGTTCCACCGGCGCCGCCGCCCTGGCGGTCGGCAGGATGGGGCCGTTGGGGCCGACGGTGGGCTTGCCCGCGGTGTAGAGCCAGATCTTGAGCAGGTGCCGCACCGGGCGCCCGGGGGCGAGCCGCTCGGCCAGCGCGGTGAAGTCCTCGATCCGGCCGGTGCCGCCCTTGCGGGTGGCCTGCCAGGTCTTGAGGATCTGGAAGAACGCGTCGTCGCCGACCAGGGCGCGCAGCGCGTGCGCGGTCGCCGCGCCGCGGTCGTAGACGGCCACGTCGAACTGCCGGTCCGCGCCCGGGTCACCGGGCAGGACCTGCCAGAACGGGTCCTCGGCAGGCCTGGAGTCGTAGACGTACTGCGCCAGCTCTGCCGCGGTGCCCTCGCCGACGTGCTCGGACCACAGGTACTGCGCGTAGGTCGCGAAGCCCTCGTTGAGCCAGATGTCGCTCCACCGGCCGACCGCCACGCTGTCGCCGAACCACTGGTGGGCGTTCTCGTGCGCGACCAGCGAGGTGTTCGAGCCGCCGATGAAGCCGCGCGCCCCGTAGACCGGCCTGGTCTGGTTCTCCAACGCGAACCCGATCCCGGTGGTCACCACCCCGCCCTGGGCCTCGAAGGGGTAGGGGCCGAACCGGGTGGCCAGGAACTCGTTGATCTCCGGGGTGCGCTCGATGCTGGCCTTCGCCGCGCCGAGCGAGTCGCCGAGGTCGGCGCCGTAGGCGGTGATGAACGGCTTGCCCTCGGGCGTGGTCTGCCGGTTGACCTCGTACTTGCCGATCTCCAGCGAGGTCAGGTAGGTGGCCTGCGGTTGGGTGCTGCGCCACCACCAGCGGGTCCAGCCGGTGCGGTTCTTGGTGGTGCGCACCAGGTTGCCGTTGGACAGCGCGACGACGCCGTCGGGCACCTCGACCGACACGTCGAAGGTGGCCTTGTCGGTGGGGTGGTCGTTGGCCGGGTACCACCACTGCGAGATCTCCGGCTCGTTGACCGCGAGCGCGCCGTCGGGGGTCTTCACCCAGGACGTGAAGCCGTTGATCTTCACGGTGGACGGCCGGTCGTTGTAGGCGACCACCACGGTGATCGGGGCGCCCTTGGCCAGCGGCCGCGCCGGGGTCACCACGAGCTCGCCGTCGCCAGCCGCGTTGGCCGAGAAGGTCGCGGCGACGTTGTTCACCAGCACCGACGAGACCCGCAACCCGAAATCGAGGTTGAATCGGGACAATTCCTGGGTCGTGGTCGCGGTGATCGTCGTCGTACCGGACAGGACATCCGTCGTGGGCTGGTAGGTCAGTCTGATGTCGTAGTGGGAGACGTCATATCCGCCGTTTCCGGCGTTGGGGTAGTACGGGTCGCCGACGCTGGGCGCTCCTGGTGCCGGTGCGGCGGCCGCGATGCTGGTCAGCAGGGTCGCGGCGACGGCGGCGAGCGCCACCGGCGTTGTCGCGCGAACGGTTTTGCGCATCTGTTCCCTCCCTCGTGGGCGCCGCCGAAGGTAGTGGGTAATTCGCCGCCGACATACAGCCGAAAGAGGGCTCCTACTAACTGGGAATCATTTCTTTCACCACTTCAACCGATAACGACGTTCGACGTGGTCCATTCCGCCCAATCGGCGGGTGTGCGATGCTGTTCGCGTGCCGATCGACGACCTGGTCCTGCTGCGGCGAGCCCGCGACCGGATGGACCGCGACTACGCGCAGCCGCTGGACGTGGCCGCGCTGGCCAAGGGCGCGCACATGTCGGTCGGGCACTTCTCCCGCGCGTTCCGCGCCGCCTACGGCGAGTCGCCGCACAGCTACCTGATGACCAGGCGGATCGAGCGTGCCAAAGCCTTGCTGCGCCGGGGCGACCTGAGCGTCACCGAGGTGTGCTTCGCGGTCGGCTGCTCCTCGCTCGGCTCGTTCAGCACCCGGTTCACCGAGCTGGTCGGTGAACCGCCCAGCGCCTACCGGGCCCGCGCGCACGACGAGGTGGTGGGCATCCCCGCCTGCTACGCCATGCTCTACACCCGGCCGGTCCGGCGGCCGGTCACGAATGGAGAAGCGTCCCGCGCGGACGGCTCGTAGCCTCGTCCACATGGCACTGACCGTCTCGCACACATTCATCGCCGTTCACGACCATGACGCCGCGCTGGGGTTCTACCGCGACGCCCTGGGCCTGGAGGTCAGCAAGGACGTCTCCTACGAGGGGATGCGCTGGGTCTCGCTGCGCCCGCAGGCCCAGCCCGAGCTGGAGATCGTGCTCGAACCCCCGGCCGCGGACCCCAACACCTCCGAGGCCGACCGGGCCGCGCTCACCGAGCTGCTCACCAAGGGCCTGCTGCGCGGGGTCCTGTTCGCCACCGACGACTGCGACGCCACCTTCGAGCGGATCGCGGCCACCGGCGCCGAGGTCGTGCAGGAGCCGATGGACCAGCACTACGGTGTTCGCGACTGCGCGTTCCGTGACCCATCTGGCAACCTGATCAGGTTCACCCAGAACAAGCAGGCGTAACACCGGGTATCCAGGGCGCGACATCCTGTTCGCACCGCCCAGGGCCCGGGCGGCGCGGAGGGGGTTGGTGCGGCTCATGTCGGGCAAGTCCCGTGCCGTGCTCATCGGCACGTCGACCTACAGCGACGCAGGCCTGCCCGACATCCCCCAGGTCGGGCCCGGTCTCACCGAGCTGAGCCGGGTGTTCACCGAGCTCGGCCTGGTCGAGTCGGCCACCACGGTGCTCGACGAACCGTCCATCGGCGCGCTCGGCCGCGGCCTCACCCAGGCGATGGCCGGTGCCGACGACCTGCTGCTGGTCTACTACATCGGCCACGGGCTCGTCGGGCGCGCGCACGACCTCTACCTGGGCATGCACGACAGCGAACCGGGTTCCCCGGAGTTCGGCTCGCTGTCCTACAACGCGCTGCGCGACCGCGTCCTGGACAGCCCGGCCACCATCAAGGTCGTCATCCTCGACTGCTGCTTCTCCGGGCGGGCCTTCGGCACCGCCATGTCCGCCCCGGTCGACGAACTGGTCATCGACGGCACCTACGTGCTCACCTCCGCGCCCCCCAACCGGGTGTCGCTCGTGCTGCCGGACGAACCGCACACGGCGTTCACCGGCCGCCTGCTGCGCTTGCTCGACGGCGGCATCCCTGGCGCGGGGGAGTACGTGACCATCGACGACGTCTACCGGCACCTGCTCGTCACCATGCGGGGTGAGGGCCTTCCGCTGCCGCAGAAGCGCAGCGGTAGCACCGCCGACCGGTTGCGCATCCGCAACCGCGCCACCATGGACACCGCCGACGACCTGCGCGACCGGGTGGCCGCAGTCGTCGTCCGGGCCAGGGACACCACCTGGGCCTCGGTGGTCGACGACCTGGCCGACCTGCACTCCCGCCAGATCCGCCTGCTGCACGGCGAGCACCCGGACGTGCTGCGGACCTTCGCCTCGCTGCTCTTCGCCCGTGCCGCCGCGGGCGACCCGGCCAAGTCCGGCGAGCTGCTGCGAGAGCTGATCCTCACCCAGGGCGCCGTAGTCGGCTTCGACCACCCGGACCTGCTGCGCACCGTCTTCTACACGGCCATCTGCCTCGGCGAGTCCGACAACGGGACCGAGGCGATCGCCCGCCTGCGCACCCTGGCCCCCATGCAGCGCAGCTACCTCGGCTACGAGCACGAGGACACCTGCCGCACCCAGCACGCGCTGGCCCGCTACCTGGCGCGCACGGGCGAGTACGTCGAGGCCAGCGCCCTGCTGGAGGAGCTGGGAGCGATCCGCGAGCGAACCCTGGACCCGGCGTCGCCCACGCTGGCGGTGACGCGCCGCGACATCGACGTCGTGGGGAGGGCGGTCAGGGGTGGCTGAGTTCTTCTCCGAGGGGTTCACCGCCGAGGCGGTGGCGGTGCTGACCGTCGCCGAGCAGGAGGCGGCCCGGCTGCACCACGACTACCTGGGGTCGGTGCACCTGCTGCTGGCCCTGGCCCAAGCCCGCGGGCACGTGGCAGCGGTCCTGCTCGAGCGGGGGCTCGGCCCGGACGTCCTGCGGGCCAGGGCCGAGTTCCACGTCCGCCGCGGTGTCTCGACCGGGCGGACGCCGCTGCGGGTCGCCGCCGAGGTGCAGCGGGTCATCGACCACGCGAAAGCCGAGGCGACCGCGCTCGGCCGGGTCGCCGTGCACACCGAACACCTGCTGCTCGGCCTGCTCAGCGAACCCAACTGCGTAGCGGCCAGGATGCTGGTCAACCTCGACGCCGACCTGCAGTCCCTGCGCACCGACGTCCTCACCCGGCTGGACCCGCGCCTGGCCCAACTCACCGGCGACCCCGTCCTGGACCGGCACACCACCGGCGTGCACCCCGAGCCGATCATCGGCCGCGACGCCGAGGTCGACGAGGTCGCGCAGGCCCTGAGCCGCCGGACCCGGCGCAGCGTGGTGATCCACGGCCCGCGCGGGGTCGGCAAGGCGGCGATCGTCCAGGGCCTGGCGCACCGGGTCGCGACCGGTCAGGTGGTCAAGGCCCTGCACGGCCTGGTGATCAGAACCCTCGTCGGCGACCTCCCCGACGGCGACTCCGCCCGGCAGCTCACCGACCGGCTCACCCGGGCCGGGTGCGTCCTCTGGGTCCCGCGCCCCGACCTGCTCGACCCCTTCCGGTCGGCGGTCACCACCGGCGACCTGAGCGTCATCTGCACCACCGAGCAGCTGAGCATTTCGTTGGGTTCACCCCCCTTCCACACCGTCGCCGTCGAGTCCATGTCGCGGGCGGACACCATCGCCGTCCTCACCCACCTGCGCCCCGGAGTCGAGGACCACTACGCCGTGCGGATCCCAGACCAAACCATCGCCGCGGTCGTCGAGACGGCGGCTGCTATGGGCAGGCCGCTGCCGGGCGGAGCCATAGACCTGCTCGACGAACACTGCTCCCGCGCCCAACAGGTAGACATCACCCCCGACCTCGTCCGCCCCGACCCAGTGCTCACCGGAGCCGCCGTCTTCGACACCGACATGTGGTCCCTGGGCTAGCTCTTCCGCAGGTCAGCGTGAGTTGTCCACAACCCCTTGGCTCGTCCACAGGTTTCCGCGCCCCCTTTCCCCACAGGCCAGACCCGATAAAATGGGATTGGGGCCGCCCCCGGAGAGGGTGGGGGCTGTGCCGCGTGCGCGCGAGGCGGGATCGTTGGGGCGGTTGCCGTGTATTCATCGGTGCACCGGTGAGCGGGTCGGCGCGATTTGTCCACAACCCCTTGATTCATCCACTGGTTTTCGCGCCCCCCTTCCGCGTGGGCCAGGGCCGATAGAATGGCATCGGGGCCGCCCCCCGGAGAGGGTGGGGCTGTGTCGCGCGCGAGGCGGAATCGTTGGGGCGGTTGCCGTGGATTCATCGGTGCACCCGGCAAGTGGGTGCGAGCTGTCGATGCTCAACTGGCGACCACGACGCGGCGGCCGTACGGAGTCGCGGGCGAGCGAGCGGTGGGTTCGGCGTGTTTCTCGGTGTGGATGCCAGCGAAGGCGCCTAACACGCGGCCGGTGTGGACTGGCGGGCAAGCGTCTGCAGGACGAGCCGTTGCCCGACACCGAACTGGAGCTGCGAGCCCTGGTCGACGAGCTCGCCTAGCCCAGGCCACTGCTGGTTGTGGTCGACAAACAGGCAGCGACACGGTGCGCGGCTGCCCGGGCATCAGGTGGCCTGGTTGCCTGGGCCGGGCGACCCGCATCTTGCTTGAGGTCGATGTCGCCTCGAGCTTCGCCCGCTCCGGCACCTGGCCCGAGCGGGGGTTGTGTCGCGCGCGAGGCGGGGCGTTGAAAGAGTGTTCTCGCAGGTCAGCGGGAAGTCATCGGTGGGCCGATGAGTTCGGGCCGCTTCCGCCGTTACACGGGTACAGGATGGCCACCGAGGCCGTCCGAGATCCTGGAGACACATCATGGACTGGAAGTTGCAGGTCGTCGTCGTGCCCGTGGCCGATGTGGATCGGGCGAAGGAGTTCTACGCGGGCAAGCTCGGGTTCGCCGTGGACACCGATTTCAGCCCGAACGAGCACTTCCGGGTCGTGCAGGTCACCCCGCCGGGCTCGGCCTGTTCGATCACCTTCGGCAAGGGGGTGGGTGGGGGTGAGCCGGGGTCGGTGAAGGGCTGTCACTTGGTGGTCACCGATATCCTGGCGGCGGAGAAGCAGCTGGACGCGGCGGGGGTCGAGCACTCGGGTACGCAGCACTTCGTCGACGGCGTGATGACTCCCGGGGTCGATCCCGAGGGCCGCGACTTCGGTTCGTTCCTCTTCTTCTCCGACCCGGACGGCAACTCCTGGGCTGTGCAGCAGGTCGCCGCGCGATGACCGACTTCGAACCCTATCGGCGGGAGCTGCACGTCCACTGCTACCGGATGCTCGCTTCCTACGAGCAGGCCGAGGACGCCGTGCAGGAGACGTTCCTGCGCGCGTGGCGCCACCGCGACGGGTTCGATGGCGGGAATGCCAGGGCGTGGTTGTACAAGATCGCGACGAACGTGTGTGTGGATCAGGCACGGTCGGCCAGGGCGCGCACCGAGGTGGCGTGGCTGACCCCGTACCCGGATCGGGAGTTGGACGAGGCGCAGGGGCCGCATGGTGCGGCGGTCGCCAGGGAGACCATCGAGTTGGCCTTCCTGGCGGCCCTGCAGGTCCTGCCCGCCAGGCAGCGGGCGGCCCTGTTGGCGCGCGAGGTGTTGGGCATGCCCGCGGCGGAGACGGCCGAGTTGTTGGACGTGAGTGTGGCTGCGGCGAACAGTGCGCTGCAACGCGCCCGGGCCACCATGCGCGAGCACCTGCCGTCCCGCCGCGACGACTGGGTGGCGCGCGAACCCAGTGCGGCCGAACGGGACTTGCTGGCCAGGTTCATCGACGCGCACGAGCGGTGTGACGTGGCCGCCGCCCTCGCGGTGGCCGCCGAGGACATCCGCGTCACGATGCCGCCCAACCCCCTGCGCTTCGACGGCCGCGACGCGATCACGACATTGCTCGTGCGCGCCTTCGGCCCCGATCGCGACGGCGATTGGCGCCTGCTGCCCACGACCGCCAACCGCATGCCCGCGGCGGCGAGCTACCTGCGCAGGCCGGGGGACGCGCGGTTCCGCGCGTTCAAGCTGGACGTGCTGCGCGTCGAGGGGGCGGAGGTCGCCGAGATCACCACGTTCGGCTACGCGCTGTTCGACCACTTCGGACTGCCGATGGTGCTCGACCGGTGAACCCGTGGCTGAGCAGCTCGCCGGTGGGCACGGGAACCCGCAGGTAGGCCGTCTGCGCGAACGACTTGACCCGCACCGGAACGGGCACGTAGAGGCCCGGGTCATCTCCGGCGTACCCCGACAACACCGCGTCCACGTACGCCCGCTCCGACACCACCGCCGCCACCCTGGTCCCCGGACCCGACCGGTCCAGCAACTCCCGGACCGGTCGGGCGTCGAGCAGCCGGTGCGCCTGGACCCGGGCCTCACCGTTGCCAGCCCCCAGCGACCGCCCACCCGTCAGCGGTCCGATGTGGACTGTCGCGCGCATGCGCACCCCGTCCGGCAGCACCTCTTGCAGGGTGGGCAACACGGGGTTCAGCAACAGCGGCAACAACCCGGACCGGAGCCCCAACACCCACCCGTCCCCGGTGCTGGCGCTCAACGGCGCCCGGTCCCACTCCCCGCCCAACCCGCACTCGGCGAACACCTCCCGCAGCACCACCGGCACCAACCGCACGAGATCGGCCTGCTCCCGCCCCCGCCACCCCCCGAACCCCTTGACGTCCACCACCAACACCGCCCGATACGGCGGCAACTCCAGCACTCGCCCCACACCGACCTCCTTCCGTCCCCCCAACCCTCTCCCCAGTCCCACCGCCGAACCGTCCGCCACCGGACAGATTCGCACCCCGGAAACCCGCTGCTTCACCGCTGACCCGCGTGGGAGGCCAGCAGGTCCCGATCGGCCACCACCAGCCGCGGGCCGCCGCGGAGGGCGCCGAAGCGGCGGAGTTGGGAGATGTGCTCAGCGACGGTGCTGCGGGCCAGTCCCAGCGATTGGGCCAGGGCTTCCTGCGACAGCGGCACCCGTCGGTCGTCCGGTTCCGCCAGGTCGATGACCGCCAGCAGCAAGCGGGCCAGCCGGGCGAGGCTTCCCAGGCGGGTCAAGGACATCTGCTCCACCGCCTCAACCAGCTTCAGCCGCAGGTACTCACCCAGAGCCGCCCCTGCAACGGATTCCAACGCGCGTGCACTCAAGCAACAAGCCGTGCACCGATCCAGGGCCACCACCGACGCCGTCCGGCCCACCCCGGCCGTGGCCAGCTCGCCCACCAGGTCGCCCGCACCCCGCAGTGACACGAGCAACCCGTCCGCCAGCACCACCCGAACCCGCCCGCGCACCAGCGCCAGCGCGTACCCGCCGGGATCCCCCTGCCGCAGCAACACCTCGCCGCGCGCGTACTCCCGAGCTGCCCCGGCGGCCACCACCGCCGCCCAGAGCCGGGCGCCGACCAGGGTTCGGAAGGTCTGCACACCCTCCAACTACCGCCACGGCCACCCCCGTCGCCCGTGGCCGCACCGGATTTCGCCCGATCGGGCCGGGGGGCGCCGAGTCGTCAACGGACAGAACCTGGTCAACCTGCTCGGGACCGCGCTGGTCCGCACGGCGGCGGATTACCTTCGGGTGACGCCGAGTAGAGAGGAGATCCGCCGTGGAGACCGAACTAGCCTGGTGAGGCGCGCGGGGATCGGCGATGATCACGGGGTGGAGGGTGCGATGCGACTTCCCGGTGACCTGGTCGCCGAGTCCCTGATGGCCTACCTCTCCGAGGAGGACCGCGCGCACGTGGTCGGTCTGGGGACGCCTCGGGTGTTCGGGCCGGGGGAGACGCTGCTGCGGCAGGGGGACCCGACCGACCACGTGCTGGTGCTGACCAGCGGCTGGACCAGGGTGCTGACCAGGCGCGCGGACGGGCAGACCGTGCTGGTCGCCTTCCGCGGCCCCGGTGACGTGCTGGGGGACCTGGCCGCGCTGCACGGGTGGGTGCGCTCGGCGGACGTGCAGAGCCTCGACGAGGTGCACGCCGTGCACCTGCGCGCCCAGGAGTTCGGCGACCTGCTCGCACAGCGCACTTCTGTCGCGCTGGCGATGGTGATGCAGTTGGCGGCCCGGCTGCGCGAGGCGGAGAGCGCCCGCGCCGACTTCGCCACGATGCACGTCACCGAGCGGGTCGCGGCGTACCTGCTCTGGCTGTCGCGGACCTACGGCGTGCCGACCGACACCGGCCTCGCGCTGCGCGTCCCGTTCACCCAGCAGGACGTCGCGAACCGGGTCGGCGCGTCGCTGCGCGCCGTGGCCAGGGCGTTCTCGGTGCTGCGCGACCGGGGGATCGTCATCAACACCCGCAGGCAGACCGTCATCGCGCGCCCGGATGTGCTGCGCGCCTTCGTCCGCGAGGTCCCCGAGCTCTGAGATGTGCCAAATGGCGTGCTCGGCGCGTGCCACAGGTCATCGCGGGGCCCGTTGTCCCGGGGGCATCCTTGTTCTGCGAGCGAGATCCGGGGAGGGATCACCGATGAGGATGCTGATGACGGTGGGATCGGTAGCGCGGATTGGCTTCTGGACATTCCTGGCCGGTCTCGGTTCCGGCATGTTGCTGGTCAGCGGTTTCTGACCGCCAAGCGAAGACGAATTGTTCCCGGGCTGAACGCTGCCCTGAACATGGAGGAGGTGCATGGCCGTGGAAAGCCACTGGATCCTGTTCTTGGTGTGAGCGCCGATCACCGGTCGGCGGGGGGATGAGGGGGCGGGCGCCCGGTTCGCACAGGGGGGAATGCGAACCGGGCGCCTTTCATCAGATGTGTCCGGTGTTTGTCCAGCCGCCCGTGATGTGTCACTGGTGACGAACCGGGTGGCCTGCGATGCTGCGTGGAGGATGGCGTGCGAAAGGCTGGTGGCCGGGTGGGAGTCGAGATCGCCGACGTCGTCGCCGAGCTCAAGGAGGTCCGGCGCGGGCGCGGGGTGCGCTCCGACGACCTGCACAGCCGGGTCGGCCCGGCACTGCGGATGGCCTGCGGGATCACCGAGATCGACGACCCCGCGCTGGTGCGGCGCAAGCTGGTGCTGCGGTTGACCCACCTGGGCGCTCGGCTCCCGTCCGACCTGCACCTGGCCGCGGTCGCCGCGCTCGGCCTGCACAAGGAGGCCGACGGCGGGTTCCTCGACCAGCGCATCGACTGGTTGGCAGGCCGGTTCGACCGCGACCCGCGCACCGCGCGCAGGCGGGTCGACAGCGCCTTCCAACTGCTCGCCGAACTGCTCTACGACGCCGGGATGCGCGACCGCAAGTCCGGCTCGTACTCGCCGGATGGCTGGTATGTGGAGTCGTTGCGCGCCGCCCTGCGGCTCGACCTCGAGGTCCCGACGCTCACCGAGCAGCGCCAGATCGTGGCCGCTGTCGACGAGCTCGACGAGTTGGTGCTCTCGCTGAGCGCGCCGCGCGACCAGGCCATGCCCGAGGGGGCCGACATCCGCGCGGAGATCGCCTACGGCGGCGAGATCGTGCAGGAGCAGCGGGTTTCCTCCAGCCACACGCGGTTCATCGTGCGGTTGCCCAGCCCGTTGAGCCTGGGGCAGCGGCACGACTACAGCATCGAGTTCACCTCGTACCCGCGGTCGTGGATGCGGCCGTACTACGTGTTCACCCCGCTGCGCCGGTGCGAGGAGTTCACCGTGCGGGTGCGGTTCGACCCGGTCAACCCGCCCAAGCGCGTGTGGCGGGTCAACGGGTTGCCCGCCAAGGCGTTCGAGGACTTCGCGCCAGGTGAGGACCTGTTGACCATCGACAGGGTCGGCGACGTCGCGCTGGAGTTCCACGACCTGCAGCAGGGGCTGAGCTACGGCCTCCAGTGGCTCGACTAGCTCTTTGTCCACAGTGGACCAGGTGTCCGCTCTGGGTGAACCCGCTGGTGCCGCTCGGGTTCGCCGCGCGACGATGGGGGTGTGCGGCCAGGGGTGAGCCCCGCGGGCTCATCGCGAGGCTGGGGGTCCCGCGATTCCCGCGACCTCCCCTGGTCACGGTGTCGCACCGCGCTAATTCTCCGGCGCCGGAAATGTGCGTCGATGACAAATTCACACGGCCTTCTTGTGGGTGTTACTGGCCGGTAGCTAGCGTGGCCGCACGGCGGTTCCCGCTGGTTTCCCGGGCTTTGTCCACCAGAGGAAGGAATGCGCGTGAACACTGCGAAATACGCCACGAGGCTGGCGGTGGCCACCACCGCGGCCGGGCTGGTGGCCACCGGTCTGCTGGTGGGCGCCGGATCGGGCGCCGCGACCCCGGTCTCGCTCACGCTGGACTACACCTGCCCGTTCCCGCTGATCGGCAACCAGGCGATCAAGGTCGTCATCAGCACCGACATCCCGGACACCATCGGGGTCGGCCAGCCGACCGGGGCGTTCGACATCACCGCGATCACCACCGTGCCCGACACCGCCACCCAGGGCCTGACCCTCGTCGGTGCCGCGACCGTGGAGGGCACCGCCGTGTCGGCCGCGACCGTCACCGCTCCGGGTGTCACCCTTCCGGTGAACGTGCCGATCGCGGTGGAGAAGACCCCGGTGCCCGCCTCTGGCGCCTTCGACGTCAAGGCGACCGGTCAGACCCCGTCGCTGACCTTCAGCCAGGCGGGCCCGGCGACGATCGCGGTCAACGGGCTCACCCTCACCCTGACCCCCAAGAAGGCCGACGGCAGCGCCACCGGCCTCGGCACCTTCGACTCGCCGTGCACGCTCAACCCGGGGCAGAACAACACCCTGCACACCTTCGAGATCACCGGCGCCCCCACCACGACGACCACGCAGCCCACCACCACCACCACCACGCAGCCCACCACCACGACGACCCAGCCCACGACGACCACGACGCAGCCGACGACGACCACCACCACAACGAGCCCCCCGACCGGTGGCGTGAAGATCGGCTACGACCTCAAGGGCAGCTCGACCCTCAAGGCCCTCAACGGTTCCGTGCCGCTCTCCGGCGCGTTCACCGCCGAGGCCGACCTCGCCGCGGGCACCTACACCGGCGCCCTCACCCTCAACCCCACCAGCGGGAAGTTCACCGTCCTCGGCTTCCTGCCCGCTGCGGCGAACATCGCCTTCGCCCAGGTCGGTCCTGCGGGCGGCACGGTGAAGACCGGCGCGATCACCTTCGCGGGCGCCCTCGACATCACCCTCACCAAGATCGCCATCCTCGGTCTGCCCGTCTACCAGGGCACCACCTGCAAGACCACGACCCCGTCGGCCATCACCCTCGGCTCCAGTGGGCCCTTCGACGTCCTCAAGGGCGGCACCCTCGTCGGCACCTACGACATCGGCAAGGTCAGCGGGTGCGGGCCGCTGAACGGCCTCATCGCCCCGCTCGTGACCAGCAAGGGCAACACGATCAAGGCCGACTTGGCGGTGAAGAAGTAGGAAAAGGCCGGTGGCCCCATATCGGGACCACCGGCCTTCGGCTGTCTTACGCCCACTCGGGCAGGCGTTTGGCGATCTCCTCCGGCCCGGGCATCGCCGCGATCTCCTCGGCCAGGGTGGCGACGACCTTGGTCACGCCGTCGTCGGCGAGCAGTTCGGTCGCGGCCTCGGTCAGCGCTTCCGGCGTCACGTCGGCGCCGAGGAGCTGGCGGGCGGCACCAGCGTTGGTGAAGGTCTCGGCGTTGGTGAACTGGTCGGCGCCCTGGGGGATGAACAGCTGCTTGACCCCAGCGGCCGCAGATCCGAGGGTGGTGCCCGACCCGCCGTGGTGCACGACCAGGTCGACGTGGGGGAGCAACTCGGCCTGGGCGACCCAGGGCAGCACGGTGACGTTCGCGGGCGGCTCACCCAACGCCGCCACCTCGACCGTCGGCCCGGTGGCGACCACGACCCGGTTCCCGGTCGCCGCGAGGCCGTCGATCGCCGCCCGCAGCACCTGCGGGTTGCCGAACGCGGTGCCCAGGGTCAGGTAGATCAGGCGCCCCTCGCCCGAGGTCGCGATCGAGGGCAGCTCACCGGGCTCGGCGAAGGCGACCGGCCGCAGCGGCACCCGGTTCGGGGCGAACTGCTCAGGCTCCTGCAACGACTCGGGGTAGATGTCGAGGTACGGGACGCCGAACCCGACCCGCTCGTCGAACTCCACCCCGAACTCGGCGGCGAGGGTGGGCAGCCGGTTCTTCAACGCGGGCATGGTGTCCAGCGCCACCGGCTTGCTCACCCCGTGCCCAACCGAAGGGATCCCGGCCCGCTTGGCCGCGATCGCCGCCCCGATCGCGGCCGCCTCGTGCACCACCAGGTCGAACCGCCGCCGCTCGAACACCGCGTCCAGGTCCGCGATCGCCGCCCGGGGCAGGATGTCGCCGAACACCCGCATGGCGATCCCGGACATCTCCTCCGGTGTCAGGTCCTTGATCTCCCGCCCGGCGATGACCTCGGTGAACGAGCCGGTCATGTCCCCACCGGCCTTGATCGTCTCAAACCCCAACGCGGCCAACGCCGGGTGGAAGGTCTCCCAGGTGGCGTAAGTGATCTCGTGCCCAGCCGCCTTGGCCGCGATGGCCAGTGGCAGCAGGGGGTAGGTGTGCCCGTGCGCGGGCAGACTGCTGAAGAGGATCTTCACCCTCCCCAAGGTAGGCACATCACCCCCTCGACGGCGCGTGATTTACCCGTATCCGCCCCGTTCCGCCCAATATTCACGACCTATGGCCTACGTCACCGCCGCGAAGCAACGGGAAGCCGCCCACCTAAAGCAACCACTGGACACTCGGAAGCCGCCCACCCAAACGCTCGATGGGGCGGACTTGTTTTGCGTGGGGGAGCGGCAGTCGTAGCGTTGTGCGCTGCAGGGCCATGCTTTTCGGCCCCAGCTTTGCGGTCCTGCCACGGCTGGCGCAGGGGCCCCGCGCAAAACAAGTTCGCCCCATCGAGCACACCGCACCACCACAGACCCAGCGCAATGCCGAAGGCGAGCCGACCGCGCCTTATCGAGCCCACCCGCACCCCACGGACCAGGCCGCAATGCCGCAGGCGAGCCGACCCCTCAGCGCAACACAGGCGGAAGCTCCGAAGGATCCCCCGCCTGCCACTGCAACGGATCCCCGAGCGGCACCAACTCCGTCAGCTGCAACACGCACCACGGCGAGATGTCGAGCTCCCCCGTGCGCACCTCCTCCAAGAACTGCCCCCACGGCAGCCACCGAACCGAATCCACCTCAGCCGGGTTCGGCGCCGGTTCGGCCTCCACCAGGACCCGGTACACCGGGCACATCTCGTGTTCGACGATCCCGTCCGGCATGACCGCTCGGTAGCGGAAGGCGGGCAGGATCAGTTCGACCTTGTGCGGGCCCGGCAACCCCAGTTCGTCCACCAGCCGCCGCGAGACCGCGTCGGCCGGGGATTCGCCGGGGGCCGGGTGGCCGCAGCAGGAGTTGGTCCAGATGCCCGGCCAGGTCTTCTTGGTCAGCGCGCGGCGGGTGATCAGGAACCGGCCGTCGGTGTCGAAGAGGTAGCTGGAGAAGGCGAGGTGCAGCGGGGTGTGCTCGTGGTGCACGGTGGCCTTGTCCGCCGTGCCGATGCTGTTGCCCGCGTCGTCGAGGAGCACGACCTGTTCGGCGATTGTCACCCGGTCACAATGCCGTTACCCACCGCTACAGGCAACCTAGAGTTCAGTCGGCGCGCCGATGCCGAGCAGGTCCAGTCCGAGCACCAGCACGTCCGAGGTGATCCTGGTCAGTGCCAGCCGGGAGCCGCGCACCGGTGCCGGGACGTCGTCGCGCAGGATCGGGCAGCTGTCGTAGAACGTGGTGAACGTCGAGGCCAGGTCGTAGAGGTAGCCGGTGAGCTTGTGCGGGGCGTAGCCCTCGACCGCGGCCGAGATGGCGGCGGGCAGTTGCAGCAGCTTGACCAGCAGGGCCCGCTCGGCGGGCGCGGTGAGCTCGATGTCGCCGAACCGCGCGTCTCCCGCCTTGCGCAGCACCGACTGGCACCGGGCGTTGGCGTACTGCAGGTACACCGACGTGTTGCCCTCCTTGGCCAGCATCCGCGACCAGGTGAACACGTAGTCCTTCTCCCGGTCGTTGGCCAGGTCGGCGTACTTCACCGCGCCGATGCCCACCGCCCGCGCCACGTCCGCCTGCCGCTCGGTGTCCAAAGAGGACCGTTCGGCCACGGTTTTCGCCGCCTGCTCAACGGCTTCCTCGAGCAGTTCGACCAGCTTGACCGAGCCGCCAGCCCTGGTCCTGATGGTCTTGCCGTCCTCGCCGAGGATCGTGCCGAATCCGATGTGGACGGCCGAGTGCTCCGGCCCGAGGTACCCGGCCTGCCGGGACGCGGCGAAGATCATCGCGAAGTGCTGCGCCTGCGGGGTGCCGACCGCGTAGAGCAGGTCGGTCATCCCGCGCTCGGTGATCCAGTACCGCACGGTCGCCATGTCGGTGGCCGCGTAGCCGTACCCGCCGTCGCTCTTGCGCACGATCAGCGGCAGCGGCTCGCCCTCGCGGTTGCTGAACCCGGGCGGGAACACGCACACCGCGCCGTCGCTGATCTCGGTGAGCCCCTTGGCGGTCAGCTCGTCGATCACCGTGTCCAGGTAGGGGTTGTAGAAGCTCTCCCCGTACACGTCCGCGGGCGTGAGCGAGATCCCGAGCAGTTCGTAGACCTTCTGGAAGTGCCGGGTCGACTCCGCGACCAGTTCCCGCCACAGCGTCAGCGTTTCCTCGTCGCCGCCCTGCAGCGCCACCACCCGCGCCCGCGCCCGGTCGGCGAAGGTCGGGTCGGCGTCGAACTTCTGCCGCGCTTCCTGGTAGAACCGGTTGAGGTCGCTGATCTCGCCGTCGGCGGCGTGGCCCTCGTCGAGCAGGTGCTCGATGAGCATCCCGAACGGGGTGCCCCAGTCGCCGAGGTGGTTGTGCGCGACGACCTCGTGGCCGCTGAAGCGCAGCAGCCGCAGCACCGCGTCGCCGATGATCGCCGACCGCAGGTGGCCGATGTGCATCTCCTTGGCCACGTTCGGGCTGGAGTAGTCCAGGGCGAACCGCCGCGGCCGCTCCACCACCGGTACGCCCAGTCGGGTGTCACCCAGTAGTGAGCCGACCCGGGCGGTCAGCCACTCCTCGCGCAGCCGCAGGTTGATGAACCCGGGCCCGGCGATCTCCGGCGGCTCGAGCATGTCCGCGGAGTCGAGGTTGTCCACGATCACCTGGGCCACCTCGCGCGGCGCCTTGCCGAGCTTCTTGGCCAGGCTCATCGCCGCGTTGGCCTGGTAATCGGCACCGTCGCGGGTGGACGGTCGGATGACGGCCTCGTCCGGGGTGATCTCCAGGCCCAGCCCGCGGCGCAGCGCCCCGGCCACCCGTGCCCCCAGTTCCCGACCGACATCCCCGTGCGCCACCCTGGCACCTCCTCATCTCAGGCGACCAGTATCCCAGGGGCGCGCACCTCGGTTTCACCGCAGTGCGCCGGGGCGCGGCTGCGCCGACCGCCCACCGTCATCGCTGCGGATTCCGCAGGTCAGCGGCAGATCGGCAGCTATACACTCGATGTAGACACTGCGTGTAGACACACGGTGTACGGTGGGTGCATGGCGGATGGGGCGACGCGATCGGGCCGGGCCGCCCGACTACGGGCGGCCTCGGGCTTCGGTGTCGTGCGGTGGCGTTTCCGGGGCGTGCGGTTCGCGCTCGTGGTGATCGACATCGGGTTGTGCGTCACCGTGTTGCTCTTCGCCGCGGGCGCCGTCGAGGCCATGGGTCGGGCGGCGGCGCGCGAGGCCGCCAGGACCCCGGTGTTCGGCGGCCAGTCGTCGCTCATGGTCGGCGGCGGTGGGTTCGGGTACGGCGGCATCTCCGTGTCCGGGCGCGAGGTCCAGGGGGTCGGGCCGCTGCCGCCTGGGGTGCGGCGCCTCCCGGCCGACGGCGAGGTCGTGGTGTCACCCGCGCTGGCGGCGCTGCTCGACTCCGATCCCCAACTGCGGGAGCGCCTCCCCGGCGTGCGCGTCGGGCTGATCAGCCCCGCTGGGCTGGTGGGTGCCGACGAGCTGTACTTCTACCGGGGGACCAGCGGGCTCACCGCCGCCAGCGCCGTCTCCGGGTTCGGCACCGGGCGCGCGAGCGCCGCGAGTCCGGGGCAGCTGTTCGGGGTCGGGCTCGGTGTGGTCGCGGTGCTCGCACCCCTGCTCGTCTTCGTGTCCTGCCTCGCTCGACTCGGTGTCGCGGAGCGGGATCGGCGCCTGGCCACGTTGCGACTGCTCGGCGCGAGCACGGGTCAGGTCCGGGTGGTGGCCGCCGCGGAGAGCTTCGTGGGGGCGCTCGCCGGGCTGGCCGTCGGGATCCTGTTCTTCTCCCTGGGTTCGGCGCACGTGGCCGACTTCGGGCTGGGTTCGGTCTCGTGGGGTGTGGTCGTCGCGGTCGGGTTGGTCGTGCTGGCGCTGGCCGTCGGGGCGGTGCTGGTCGGGATCAAGAGCGTCCTCGTGGAGCCGCTGGGTGTGGTCCGCGGCGGGGGTTTGGCCCGCAGGCGGCTCGGCTGGCGGCTCGCGCCGGTCGCCCTGGGGCTGGGGCTGTTGCTCCCCGTGGTGCTCGACGCGGTAGCGGACCTGGCGGTGGTGTCGACGCTGGTGGTCGCCGGTGTGCTGTCGTTGCTGCTGGCGATCCCGGTCCTGTTGCCGCTGCTGGTCGAGCGCGCCGCTGGGGTGGTCCGCGGTGGCCCGCCGTCCTGGCAGTTGGCGATGCGACGGCTCCAACTCGACAGCGGGACACCCAGTCGGGTCGTCGGTGGGCTGGCGGTGGTGTTGGCGGGTGCCATCGGCGCGCACGCCCTGACCAGGTCGGTCGGTCTGCCGGGGGTGACGGGGCCCTGGGTGTTCGACGGAGCGGTCGCCCTGCTGGCCGGGTTCACCCTCTTCGTCGCGGGGGCCAGCCTGCTCGTGCTCGCGGTGCACCAGCTCGGCGAGCGCCGCAGGGCCCTGGCCGCGTTGGCTGCGGCGGGCACGCCGTGGAGCGTTATCGGGCGCTCCCTGCTGTGGCAGAACCTGGTGCCGGTCGTGTTCGGCGTGCTCATCGCGGACGCGGCGGGGTTGTGGTTGTCCGCGGTGGCGCTGCGCGTGCTCGCCACGCCGGTGCGGGTCGACTGGGCGTTCATCGGCCTGCTCAACATTGCCGCCGTGCTAACCGTGTGCGTCGCCACGATTACCGCCATCCCGGTGCTGCGGGTGACCGCCAGGGCCGACGGGCTGCGTGTCGAATGAGCGGCGACCGCGACCGGGCGCCCCCGGAAGTTGCCCCTCGTTCTTGCCCATCGGCCGTTCCATTACCTTGTAGCGGATCCGGAAAATAGCTGGTCAGTCACTGTCAAGTGGGCAGATCCGGAACTTTGCCGGGGCTGAACCAGAACTGGGGAAATATTGGCAACGCGCTGGATAAGCTTCTCTCGACAGTTCCCCAAGGGATAGTCGAGAGGAGTGAAAATGCGTGGTGTTCTCGCAGCCGCGAGCGACAGGTTGCTCGCGCTGATCGTGCCCAAGGTTGAGGCGCAGGCCATGGCCTGCCACGAAGAGCACTCGTACTGCAAGGGCGACTGCCCGTTCTGGTGGTGGCGTCGCGCGCACTACATGGTGTGCGACGACGGCAGCTCCCACTGGGAGTACGAGTGCTGCGGCTGCGGCTGCTGATCTCCTGAATTGAGTGGTACCGGTACCGCGCCCTACTCAACAGGGCGCGGTACTCGGCCACTCGATCATAGATGACTACGACACTCGAGGTGAAGACATGGAACTGTCGGTCAGCGTTCGCGCGATGGGGAAGCGGTACGGGCGCAAACACGTCATCGACGGTCTTGACCTCGACGTACGGCCCGGGGTGACCGGGCTGCTCGGCCCGAACGGGGCGGGCAAGACGACGCTGCTGCGCTGCCTGGCCACCGTGCTCGCGCCCGATGCCGGGAGCCTGCGCGCGCTCGGTCTCGATCCGACCGATTCCACGCAACGGGTCGCGTTGCGCAGGCGATTGGGCTACCTGCCCCAGGACCCGGCTTTGTACGGGCACTTCACTGTCGCCCAGATGGTGGATTACATCGCGATTCTCAAGGAAATCACGAACCGGCGCGAGCGGCGGGATGAGATCACCAGGGTGCTGGCCGAGGTGGACCTGTCCGGGCAATCCGCCGTCAAGGTGAAAAAGCTGTCCGGCGGAATGCGGCAGCGGCTCGGTATCGCTGCGGCCCTGGTCGCCGACCCGGATTTCATCATCCTCGACGAGCCGACCGTGGGATTGGACCCGGAGCAGCGCATGCGGTTCCGGATGCTGCTCTCGCGGCTCGGCGAGAGCAAGGTGGTGCTGTTGTCCACGCACCAGACCGAGGACGTGGCGGCTCTCTGCGAGCGGGTTGTCGTGTTTCGGGCCGGGCGGGTCGCTTTCGACGGTACCCCGGCCGAATTGGCGCGGCACGCGGGCGGGCAGGTGTGGTCGACCGAGTCGCGGCCCGAGCACGGCGACGTGTTCTGGCGGACCACGGAAGGGCGCTACCGGGTCGTCGGCGCGCGGCCGCCGGGTGCCGAGGCCGTGGCGCCGACCGTCGAGGACGGCTACCTGCGCCTGCTCAACGAGACCGCCGAGAAGGTGGCGTCGTGAGCCGCGCGTTCGGGGCCCTGGTGCTGTTCGAGTCCCGGTTGCTGCTGCGCAGCCCGGTCCTGGTGCCGCTGGCGGTGGTCATGCTGGCCGCGCGGACGTTCACCACCTGGCAGCAGATGCCCAACTGGTCGATAGACACCGTCGACACCGCGACCGCGGCCGTCATCGTCGGCGCGGGCGCGTTGCTGTCGGCGAACCTCGCCGCGCTGCGCGACGCCAAGGGCGGGTTCGCCGAACTTCTCACCCCGGTCCCCAGCCAACCGGTCGTGCGCACGATGGCTGTTCTGGCCGCCGCCACGGTCGTTTCCGCGCTGCTGTCGACCGCCGTGATCGCCGTGCACGTGGCGAGCCTGCGCATCGGCAGCGTGCCGGTCGGCCGCTTCGACCTGGCCGAACTCGCGGCGGGCGTGGTCGTGGTCGTGCTGATGGCCGCGCTGGGGGTCGCCCTGGCGCGGTGGGTGCCGGTCCTGGTGGCGGCGCCGGTCGCGCTGCTGGTCCTGGTGTGGTCGATGTTCCAGTTCCCCGGGGTGTGGTTGCTGCCCGTGGTGCCGGACCTGAAGGTCTCGGTCGACCCGGTGCGGCCCCCGTTGTGGCACCTGCTCTACGCGGCCGGGCTGGTCGTCATCGCCCTGGCGGTCGCGTTGCTGCGGCACGGGCCGCGTCCCGCGCGCCTGGGTGTCGCGGTGCTGGGTGTGGTCGCCGCGGTGCTGGGTGGCGTGCTGACCCTTGGATCACCGCAGGCAGGCGCGCCGACGGCGAGCGCGGGCCGCGGGTGGGCGGACCGGGAGGTCACCAGCGGTGCCGAGCACTGCACGGACCTCAGCGGTGTCCGGTACTGCTCGTTCCCGACCTTCGCCGCCTGGATCCCGTTGTGGCAGGAGGCGATCGACCCGGTCGTCAGTGCGGTACCGCCAGGAGCGCGCGACGACCTGCCGCGGGTGGTGCAGCGCACCCTCAGCGGCCGGATCGACGCGGCGTCCGCGCGGTCGACGATCATGCCCGACACGTCGTGGGGGCGAAACGGCGGGGAGGTCGACTCGCGGCGGGCCCTCGCCGCGCAGATGGCCGGTGCGCTCACCGGGTTCCCGCCGGTCACCGAAATCCAGACCATGCGGGGCTGCGACGGCCGGGACCGGTCGCGGACCGTGGTCGCGCTCTGGTTGATCAACCAGGTGGAGCCCGCGGCGGCGCCGGAGCGCGGGTCGAGCCAGGGGGACGGTGGCGAGTACTCGGCGGGCCGCGCCAAGTCCGACCTCGGCGCGGTCGACTACAGCGACACCGAGCTCGGCTACGCGACCCGGCTGCGCGCCACCCCGGACGCCAAGACGCGGATCTGGTCCAACTGGGACGAACTCGTCGACCCCGACACCACCCTCGCCCGGGCGCTGCCCCTGCTCGGTCTCACCGCGGATCTCCCGCTCCAGCGGTCGGAGGGCGAGCCGTGCCGCTGACCCGGGTTTCCCTGAGCCTGTTCCGGCCGGTCGTGCGCGCTGTCGACTGGGTGCCCTTCGCGGGTGTCGCCGTCGCCGCGGTCGGTCTCGCGGTCGCCACCGGCGGCGATGTGCGGCCGTTCAACCTCGCGGCCACCGTCCGGCTGACGGCGTTGCTGCTCGGCGCGACCGCAGGCTTCGCCCTCCTGGACCCCGCCGCCGCGGCGACCGCGGCGACCCCGGTGCCGCGCTGGATACGGCAGTGGACCCGAACCCTGGTGGCGTTCGGCGCTTCCCTTGCGGTGTGGGCAGTGGCGTTCACCGTGCTCGCTGTCCGCTCCGCGAAGGGCGCCCAACTCGGGACCGGCGGCTACCTGCTGGAGGCCTGCGTGTGCGTGGCCGCGGGGTTGGCCGTCACCGCCGTTCTCGCCAGGAGCCGCGGCGCGGACCGCTCGATCGCGATGACCGGTGCGGCGGTCTTGTTCGCGCTGGCCGCGGCGACCTTGTTCTACCCGGGCCGGGTCTGGCCGTTGCCCGGGGAGCCGGACTGGGCACCGGTCCACCTCGCGTGGCTGGTGGTCCTGCCGCTACCGGTGCTGGTGCTGGCTCACGCGAACCGGGACACACGCCGGTGAGAGGGGGAGATGGTGGAGTACGTGCACTTCGCCGCGAGGATCGGCTTGGGACTGGTGTTCTTGGTCTCCGCGGTGAGCAAGCTGCGCGGGCGGCAGCAGTTCGCTGAGTTCGTGCGGGCGACCGGGCAGTTGGCGCCGGTGCTGCCCGCCCGGGGAGCCGCGGTCGTCGTGGTGGCCATTGAGGTCGCGGTGCTGGTGTTGCTCTGTTCGCCCTGGGCCGCAACGGGTTTTGTCGTCGCGGGGTTGTTGCTGCTCGCTTTCACCACCGCACTGGTCCTCGCGGTGGTCCGCGGCAGGAAGGTGCGCTGCCAGTGCTTCGGGGACTCGACCTCCGATGTCGGCTGGTTGCAGGTGAGCCGCAACGTGGTGCTGCTGGCGCTCGCCGCCGCGGGCGCGGTCGGCGGCACGTCGGTGGCGGGACTCGCGGACACCGGGTGGCTGTTGGTCGCCCTGGCCGCGGGCGCGCTGGTCGGTGCCGCGGTCGTGTTGTCCGAGGAAGTCGTCGGTTTGTTCACACCCGTTCGATGAGAAGGAGTACCGAATGTCGGTCACAATCGCGATCACCGTTCTGGTCGGCGTCCTTGGCGTCCTCAACCTCTTCCTGACCGTCGGGGTGATCAGACGGTTGCGGCAGCAGTCCGAGGTGGCGGTGGCCAACCGCCCGGCGCCGCCGGAGGTCATGGTGCCCAACGGCACCGCCGTCGGCGAGTTCACCGCGTCCACTGTGGACGAAGAGGTGGTTGGCACCGAGATGTTCCGCGAGGGCCCCACCTTCGTCGGCGTCTTCGCCCACGGGTGCTCGTCCTGCGACGAGCGGCTGCCCGGGTTCCTGGAAGCCGCGCAGCGGTTCCCCGGTGGTCGTGACCGGGTGTTCGCGCTGGTCATCGGCGCGAGCGAGGACGTCGTGGAGAAGCGGGCCGCGCTCTCGCCGCTGGCCAGGGTCGTGCTGGAGGAGACCCCGGGTGGCCCGGTCGCCTCGGCCTTCAAGACCAAGGGCTACCCGGCGTTCGCCGTCGTCGACACCGAGGGCGTCGTCCAGGCGTCGGGGACCCTGATCGAGCACGCGCTGCGCGCCCCGGTCCGGGCCTGATCCCGGTGGGTGGGGTTCGCGAGGCACTCGGCCTGACCTGGCGGGCGGGCCGGGCCACCACCCTCGCCTTCATCGTGCTCACGGTGATCACCTCCGGCGTGCCGGTCGCGGTCGCGTGGCTGACGAAGGTGCTGATCGACCTGCTCGTCGCGGGTGGTGCGGCGGTGGACTCGGTGCTGGTGCCGGGGGTGCTGCTCGCGGTCAGCGGCCTGCTCGCTGGCCTGCTCCCGCAGGCGATCCTCTACACCCACAAGGAACTCGAGCGCCGGGTCGGACTGGTCGCGCAGGATCGGCTGTTCGCGGCCACCGAGCGGTTCGTCGGTCTCGCCCGGTTCGAGGACCCGCGGTTCGTCGACCGGCTGCGGCTCGCGCTGCAGCACGGCGGCGCCACGCCGGGGGTCGTGGTCTCGACGGTGCTCTCGTTGGGCAGCACGGCCTTGCGGGCGGTCGGGTTCCTCGCTTCGCTGGTCCTGCTGGCCACGTGGCTGCCCTTCGCCGCTCTCGCCTCGGCCCTGCCCGCCCTGGCCGGGGAGATCTGGCTGGCCAAGCGCCGCGCCGCGCTGCACTGGGAGCTCGGTCCGGTGGAGCGGCGGGAGATGTTCTACCGGGCCCTGCTCACCGATGTCCAAGCGGCGAAGGAGATCCGGCTGTTCGGTACCGGCGCGCACCTGCGGGCGCGGATGCAGCGGCAACGCACCCACACCAACGGCGAGCAGCGGCGGATGGACCGCGGTGAGCTGTGGGTCCAGCTCGCGGCGGGCGCGGTGACGGCGGGCTTCGCTGGCGGTGTGCTGCTGTGGGCCGTCGTCGCGGCCACCGGCGGCCGGATCACCGTCGGCGACGTCTCGCTCGTCGTCGCGGCCATCGCGGGTGTGCAGGCCGCCGCCTCGATGCTGGTGCGCGACCTGGGCAACTCGCACAAGCAGTTGTTGCTGTTCAACCACTACCGCGAGGTCGTCGGCAGCGATAGCGACCTCCCGGTCGCGGCCAGACCGGTCGCGGTGCAACCGCTGCGGCGTGGCATCGAGTTCCGGGACGTGTGGTTCCGGTACTCGCCCAACCACGCGTGGGTGCTGCGCGGGGTGAGCTTCACCGTGGCGCACGGTGCCTCGCTCGGCCTGGTCGGGCGCAACGGCGCGGGCAAGAGCACGTTGGTGAAGCTCCTGTGCCGGATGTACGACCCCGATCGCGGCGCGATCCTGTGGGACGGGGTGGACATCCGCGAGATCGACCCGGCCGAGCTGCGGTCGAGGATCGGCGCGGTGTTCCAGGACTACATGAACTACGACCTGACGGCGGCCGAGAACATCGCCCTGGGTGACCTGGAGCGCGGGGCCGACCGCGACGCGGTGCGCGCCGCCGGGGGCAGGGCGGGTGCCGACGACTTCGTCTCCGCCATGCCCAAGGGGTACGACACCCTGCTTTCCCGGGTGTTCTTCCAGGGCGACACCCACCGCGGCGGCTCGGGGATGACCCTCTCCGGCGGCCAGTGGCAGCGGCTGGCGCTGGCCCGCGCCTACCTGCGCGGCGAGCGCGACCTGCTCATCCTCGACGAGCCGAGTTCGGGGTTGGACGCGGAGGCCGAGTACCGCGTGCACACCGACCTGCGCGAACACCGGGCGGGCCGGACCAGCGTGCTCATCTCGCACCGGCTCGGTGCCGTTCGCGACGCCGACCTGCTGGTGGTGCTGGACGAGGGCCAGGTCGTCGAGTCGGGGACGCACGACGAGCTCATGGCGCGCGACGGCCTGTACGCGGGCATGTTCGGCAGCCAGGCCGAGGGCTACCAGCTCGGCCTGCCGGAGGCGGTGTGATGGCCTGGGATGTGCTGACCTGGGGCCTGGTGGGTGCTGTGGTGGCCGGGCTCGTGGTGGTGCTGTGGTTGCGCAGCCGCGTGGTGTACGTCGACGTCGTGGGGCGGAGCATGCTGCCCACGTTCGGGCCGGGTGACCGGGTGCGCGGCAAGCGGGTGGGCAGTGGTGGCGTCCGGGTCGGCGATGTGGTCGTTGTGGACAGTCCACGCGCGACGATGGCACAGCTGACCGCCCTGATCTCGACGCCGACACCGATCGTCGAGCGCGAGCAGGCCATCCCGGCGCCCGCCGGGCGCGGCCCCAACTGGGTGATCAAGCGCGTCGCGGCGTTGCCGGGTGAGCCAGTCCCGGCCGAGGTGCGCGCGGCGGCCGGACGCGCTGTGGTGCCGCCCGGGCACCTGGTGGTGCTCGGCGACAACCCCGCGCAGAGCATCGATTCGCGGCAGCAGGGGTTCCTCTTGTTGGACAAGGTGCTGGCGGTCGTGCCCGTCAGCGGCGAGTGAGCGGGTGCTGGGGAAGGAGCACATGACGGGTGCGGAAGCGGTAGGTCGAACTGTTTCCAAGAGTGGATCGAGACTGGGGGCGTTTGTGGGGCACAACCCGATCACGTTCGGCAAGGCGTTGCGGGCATCGCGGCTCAGAGCGGGGCTGACCCAGTTCGCGCTGGCCGAACTCGCGGGGGTCAGCCCCCGCACCGTGCGGTACATCGAGAGCGCCGAGGTGGCGCGACCGCGGCGGGAATCCGTCCGCAGGCTGGCCCGCGCGTTGCAGGCGCTGGGCGAGGTCCCGTGGACGACCGAGGGCGAGGTGCGGATCGAGGTCCTCGGTCCGCTGGAGGTCAAGCGGGGCGGCAGGCCGATCCCGTTGGGCACGCTCAAGCAGCGGTGCCTGTTCGCGACCCTCGCGCTGCGCCCCAACGAGGTGGTCGGCCGCGACGAGGTCATCGACGCCCTCTGGGGCGACCAGCCGCCCGCCAGCTGCAACAACCTGCTCAACACCTACGTCTCCGGGGTGCGCGGGTTCGTCGACGGGGGCGGGCGGCGCGGGGTCGGTTCGATCATCTCGCGGGTCGGGCTGGGGTACCGGCTCGCCGTGGACGACGAGCAGACCGACGTCACCGGGTTCCTCGACCTCGTCACCGTGGCGTTGAGCACGCCGGACCTGTTCGCGCGCAAGCAGTCGCTGGAGCGGGCGCTGGACCTGTGGCGCGGGCCGGTCCTCGACGACCTGCCCCGCCGCGTCCGGTTGTCCCCGGCCGCGGTCGCGCTGGCGGGACGCCGTGTGCAGGCCGCGTTGGCCTACGCCGACGCGGCGCTGGCGGTTGGTGCCGCCCAGGACGCGGTGGACCGCCTGCGACCCATGGCCCACCACGAGCCGCTGCACGAGCCGCTGCACGCCAGGTTGATGCTCGCTTACGCCGCGGCGGGCCAACAAGCCGCTGCCCTGCGGGCGTTCTCCGACATCCGGCTCCGCCTCGACGAGGAACTCGGTGTGCAGCCCGGTCGCGAGATCCGGCTCGCCCACACCGAGGTCCTGTCGGGCGAACGGGTGCCCCCGCACCAGCCGGGCGGTCCGGCCCTCGACGGTGGTGGCGCTGTGCTGATCACGGGTCTCGCGGCCGAGCCCTGGCCGTACCGGGTGCGGGACCGGGGTCCGGAGGACGCGGTGAGGCGGCTTCTGCGCGGGCTGGCCGTCTCCGCTGATCGTGTCCGCACCGACGACGTCCACGCGCGCACCCTGTTCCGCTGACCCGATCGCCAAGTCCTCCGCCGCCGCCAGAACGGGCAGCGGCGGATTTGGTGTGCTCGTTGTCACACCGCTTTCCGTTGTGGTCGCACCGTGTGGCGGTGGGGGCCACGCGCCCGTGCGGAAGGCGGCGGCCCCCACGCCAACTGGAGCCGCGCTGTGCGGTCGGGCTCCTCGTGGGTGAGGTCGAGCGGGAGGGCGCGGCGGTGGGGGTTGTGCACGCCCACCGCCGTCGCCACGTGTTCCCCAGACCCGCAGGGGCGGTCGCGCGACGCGGTCACCTCACTCGGTGCAGGGTCCCCGGGATCCCCAGCCCTCGTTGGGTTCTCCGGTTGGTTGAGCGGTGTTCTCCCGTCGCGTGGAACTGTGCCAGTATTTGTTAACCACCGTGAACCTGACAAGACGGCGCGGCGGTGCGGATTTTCCCGTTTCCCAGTTCTGCGCCGTCTCCCCGGCGTTCAGTCGATCGCCAGATCCCGTTCCACCTCGGCCAACTCCGCGGCGCTGCCCTGGACTTTGGGCCCGGTGAACCACTTGCGCGCCGACACTATCCACCACAGGGCCGCCCCGCCGAGCACCACCGCGAACGCGATCGGCGTGTAGTTGAGCGATTCCCAGGTCACCGGGTAGACCTGCGGCAACATGAACAGCACGAAGATGAACCCGACCCAGATCGTCGCGATTATCCCGATAGGACGACCCCACCGGCCCAGGTGCCACGGTCCGCGCTCGAAGTCGTCACCCGCGCGTACCCGCAGGTAGATCGGGATGACGTAAGCCGTGTAGAGGCCGACCACCGCGATCGAGGTGACCGCCGCGTAGGCGGTGTAGCTCCACAGGTACGGCACGGCCAATAGGAACGCTCCCACCGCCGCCAACCACACGGAATTCGTTGGCGTCCTGGTGCGCTTGTTGATCCGGTGCCACACGCGGGAACCGGGGATCGCGCCATCGCGGGCGAAGGCGTAAATCATCCGCGAGTTGCCGGTCACCGCGGCCATGCCGCAGAACAGTTGCGCGCCGATGCAGATCAGCAAAAGCACCTTGCCGGTGGCAAGTCCTACCGCGTCGATGAACACCTGCGCCGGTGGTACCCCGGTCGCGGAGTTCACCGCGCCGTCGTAGTCCTGGATGGCGAAGGTCAGTCCGATCAGCAGCACCCACCCGGCGGCCAGCGAGACCAGGATGGAGTTGACGATCCCGCGCGGACCGGCCACGGCGGCGCCGCGGGTCTCTTCGGTCATGTGCGCCGAGGCGTCGTAGCCGGTGAGGGTGTACTGCGCGAGCAGCAGTCCCAACAGGAACACGTACACCGGTGAGGTCCACCCGGTCTGGTTGACGAACTCGCCGAACACGAACGACGCGTCCTGGTGGCGGTCCGGCACGACCGCGAGCACGACCACGATCGCCAGCACGCCGAGCAGGTGCCACCACACGCTGACCGTGTTGAGCACCGCGACCACCCGCACGCCGAAGGTGTTCAGCAGCCCGTGCACCACCAGGATGATCGCCAGCAGCAGCACGGTGTGACCAGGGGTGGCCGCGAAGCCGAACTGCAGGTCCAGGAACGCGTTGAGGAACAGCGCCGCGCCGAAGTCGATGCCCGCGGTGACCGCGACCTGCCCGACCAGGTTGAACCAGCCGGTGAACCACGCCCACGCGGGCGCGTTGCGCTTGGCCAGCTTCGCCGCCCAGTAGTAGAGGCCGCCCGCGGTGGGGTAGCTGGAGCACACCTCCGCCATGCCCAGGCCGACGAGCACCACGAAGAGCCCGACCAGCGGCCAGCCCCAGATCATCGCGGCTGGGCCGCCGGTCTTCATGCCGAACCCGTAGAGCGTCAGACAGCCGGACAGGATCGAGATGATCGTGAACGACACCGCGAAGTTGTTGAAGCCCGACAGCGAGCGGCGCAGTTCCTGGGCGTAGCCCAGGGCGTGCAGCCTGGCCTGGTCGTCCTGCTCTGCCGGGGGGTGGGTGGGGGACTGGTCGGACATGTGTCCTCCAATGGACTGGTCACGCTCCATTGCTGGACCAACAAGTGTGATCTGCGCTACCCCGCTGGTCAAGGCCCATTGGCGCGGCGGTGGCGGCTGCGCACGGTGACGAATCGACGGGATCTGCGGCTGCGGTGTTGAATCCGCGCGCCCCGATCTGGCGGTTGCGTACGCCCGCCGCCGCTGACAGCATGCTCGGGAGGCCCGCCAATGGTCAGGTGTTGGACCTTTGCGGCGGGCATCCGGACAGGAGGTCGGTTGTGGGCGACACCGGGATGCCGCTGGCGCGGCTGCGCGAACTGGTCGACTCCGGCGCGGTGGACACCGTGCTGGTCGCCATCACCGACATGCAGGGCCGGTTGCAGGGCAAGCGGGTCACCGCCCGGTTCTTCCTCGACGAGGTCGTCGACCACGCCACCGAGGCCTGCGACTACCTGCTGGCCGTCGACGTGGAGATGAACACCGTCGCCGGGTACCGCTCGTCGTCGTGGGAGGACGGCTACGGCGACTTCGTGCTGCGGCCCGACCTGTCCACGCTGCGGCTGATCCCCTGGCACGAGTCGACGGCCCTGGTGCTGGCCGATGTGGAGCTCGTCGAGGGCGGCCCGGTCACCGTCTCGCCCCGGCAGGTCCTGCGCCGCCAGCTCGACCGCCTCGCCGAGCGCGGCCTCACCGCCTACGTCGGCACCGAGCTGGAGTTCCTGCTCTTCACCGACACCTACGAGCAGGCGTGGCGCGCGGGCTACCGGGACCTGACCGCGGCCAACCAGTACAACGTGGACTACTCGCTGCTGGGCACCGGCCGGGTCGAGCCGGTGCTGCGCGCGATCCGCAACGGCATGGCGGGCGCCGGGATGTACGTCGAATCGGCCAAGGGCGAGTGCAACCTCGGCCAGCACGAGATCGCCTTCCGCTACGCCGACGCGCTCACCACGTGCGACAACCACAGCATCTACAAGACCGGCGCCAAGGAGATCGCCGCCGCGCTCGGGCACAGCCTCACGTTCATGGCCAAGTACGACCAGCGCGAGGGCAACTCCTGCCACATCCACCTGAGCCTGCGCGGCGAAGACGGCACGCCCGTCATGGCCGGGGACGGCGAGCACGGCTTCGCCCCGCTGATGCGCCACTTCATCGCCGGGCAGCTGGCGTACCTGCGCGAGCTGACCTACTTCTTCGCGCCGAACATCAACTCCTACAAGCGCTTCGCCGACGGGTCGTTCGCCCCGACCGCGCTGGCGTGGGGTGTGGACAACCGCACCTGCGCGCTGCGCGTGGTCGGGCACGGGCAGTCGCTGCGCGTGGAGAACCGGGTACCGGGCGGTGACGTGAACCCGTACCTGGCCGTGGCCGCCATGATTGCCGCCGGGTTACGCGGGGTCGACGAGCAACTGCCGCTGGAGGAGGCCGTCACCGGGAACGCCTACACTGCGGCCAAACCCCGTGTCCCGGCCACTTTGCGCGCGGCGGCCGACCTGCTCGCGGCGAGTTCCGTCGCGGTCGAGGAGTTCGGCGCCGACGTGGTCGACCACTACCGCAACGCGGCGGCGGTCGAACTGCGGGCCTTCGACTCGGCCGTCACCGACTGGGAGCGCGTGCGTGGCTTCGAACGTCTCTGACCGCCCGCCGGTCATCGGCATCACCACCTACCTGGAGCACGCCACCTTCGGCGTCTGGGAGACCGAGGCCGCCGTCCTGCACCGCGACTACCTCGACGCCGTCCGCGCCGCCGGGGGCAACCCGGTCCTGCTGTCTCCGATCGGCGACTGGCGCACCGGCACCCTGGACTGGCTCGACGGACTGGTCCTCGCGGGCGGGGCCGACGTCGACCCGGCCCGCTACGGGCAGCCGCCGCACCCGACGACCGGCACCCCGCAACCGCTGCGGGACGCCTCGGAGTTCGCACTGCTGCGCGCCGCGATCGAGATGGACCTGCCGACGGTGGCGGTCTGCCGTGGGCTGCACGTGCTGAACGTGGCCCTGGGCGGGACGTTGCACCAACACCTGCCGGAGATCGTGGGGACCAACGACCACCTCCCGCACGTGGCCTCCTTCGGCAAGACGGAGCTGTCGGTGACGCCCGGGTCCCTGCTGGGGCAGGTGCTGGGGGAGTCGGTGTCGGCGTTGTGCCACCACCACCAGTCCGTTGACCGGGTGGCCGAGGGGCTGCACGTCGTGGCGCACGCGCAGGACGGGACGGTCGAGGCGCTGGAGCTGCCCGGCCACCGGTTCATGCTCGCCGTGCAGTCGCACCCCGAGCAGAACGCCGACGACGTCCGACTGTTCGCGGCGCTGGTGAGCGCCGCCCGTGCGCGAAGGGAAGGTCGTCGATGACCTCGTTCGATGTCGTCAACCCGTCGACTGAGCAGGTCATCGCGAGCGTTGACCTCGCGGGGATCGAGGAGGCCGACAAGGCGATCGCGCGGGCCGAGGCGGCGTTCCCGGCGTGGCGGGACGTGGCGCCCGCGGACCGGGCCAGGCTGTTGCGCCGCTTCGCCGACCTGGTCGACGACGACCTCGAGCACCTGGCGCGCCTGGAGGTCACCAACGCCGGGCACACGATCGGCAACGCCCGTTGGGAAGCGGGCAACGCCAGGGACGTCCTGCACTACTACTCGGCCGCGCCGGAGCGGTTGTTCGGGCGGCAGATCCCGGTGGCGGGCGGGGTGGACATCACCTTCGCCGAGCCGCTGGGCGTCGTCGGGATCATCGTGCCGTGGAACTTCCCGATGCCGATCGCGGCCTGGGGGTTCGCGCCCGCGCTCGCCGCGGGGAACACGGTGGTCCTCAAACCGGCCGAGCTGACCCCGCTGACCGCGCTGCGGCTGGCCGAACTGGCGCACGCGGCGGGTATCCCCGAGGACGTCTTCCAGGTCGTCCCCGGTCGCGGCGACGTCGTCGGGCAGCGGTTCGTGACCCACCCCGCGGTGCGCAAGGTCGTGTTCACCGGCTCCACCAGGGTCGGCAAGCAGATCATGGCCGGGTGCGCCGAGCAGGTGAAGCGGGTGACCCTCGAGCTCGGCGGCAAGAGCGCCAACATCGTCTTCGCCGACGCCGACCTGGCGAAAGCCGCGGCCACGGCGCCGTCCGCGGTGTTCGACAACGCGGGTCAGGACTGCTGCGCGCGGTCGCGGATCCTGGTCGAGCGGTCGGTCTACGACGCGTTCATGGCCGAGTTCGAGACCGCCGTGCGCGGGGTCGTGGTCGGCGCGCCGGGTGACGCGGCGACCGAGATGGGGCCGTTGATCTCCGCCGCGCACCGCGACCGGGTCCAGGCCTACGTCGACGACGCGCCGGTCGCCTTCCGCGGATCCGCGCCCGACGGCCCCGGCTTCTGGTTCCCGCCGACGGTGCTGGGGCCGGGGCAGTACCCGGCGTGGGCGGAGGAGGTCTTCGGGCCGGTCGTGTCCGTGGTCCCGTTCACCGACGAGGCCGATGCCCTGCGGTTGGCCAACGACACCGAGTACGGGCTGTCCGGCTCGATCTGGACCCGCGACGTCGGCCGGGCGCTGCGGGTCGCGCGCGGGGTGGCCGCGGGGAACCTGTCGGTCAACTCGCACTCGTCGGTGCGGTACTCGACGCCCTTCGGCGGGTTCAAGCAGTCGGGGTTGGGCCGCGAGCTGGGGCCGGACGCCCTGGCCGGGTTCACCGAGGTCAAGAACGTCTTCATCGACACCCAGGAGTGAACATGCGTCTAGCGGGTCGGGTCGCGGTCGTCACCGGCGGCGCCAGCGGGATCGGGTTGGCCTCGGTCCGGCGGCTGGCCAGCGAGGGCGCCAAGGTCGTCGTGGCCGATGTGGATCCCGATGGCGGGTCCGCTGCCGCCGCCGAGGTCGACGGGCTGTTCGTGCGGGTTGACGTGACCAGCGAGGACGAGGTGCGGGCGCTGTTCCAGACCGCGTTCGACACCTACGGCTCGGTCGACATCGCGTTCAACAACGCGGGCATCTCGCCGCCGGAGGACGACTCCATCCTCACCACCGGCCTCGACGCCTGGCGCCGGGTGCAGGAGGTCAACCTGACGTCGGTGTACCTGTGCTCGAAGTACGCCATCGAGCACATGCGCCGCGCGGGCAAGGGCTCGGTGATCAACACGGCCTCGTTCGTGGCGGTGATGGGCGCGGCGACCTCGCAGATCTCCTACACCGCGTCCAAGGGCGGGGTGCTGGCGATGAGCCGGGAACTCGGCGTGCAATTCGCCCGCGAAGGGATCCGGGTGAACGCGCTGTGCCCCGGCCCGGTGAACACCCCGCTGCTGCGCGAGCTGTTCGCGGCGGATCCGGAGCGGGCCGCCCGCCGCCTGGTCCACATCCCGCTCGGCCGCTTCGCCGAACCCGAGGAGATCGCCGCCGCAGTGGCCTTCCTGGCCAGCGACGACTCGTCCTTTATGACCGCGTCCCAGTTCCTGGTCGACGGCGGCATCTCGGGGGCGTATGTCACTCCCGTCTGATCCACTCGACCCGGTACTCGCCGACGCCCTGTTCCGACCGGTCCGCGCGGGTAACGCCTTCGAGGAGACCATGGAGCGGATGCTGCAGGCAATCCGCCTCGGAGTCGTACCCCCAGGCGGCAGGCTGCCCCCGGAACGCGAGCTGTCCGCGCGCCTGGGGGTCAGCCGGGTCACGCTGCGCGAGGCCCTGCGGGCGTTGCAGGAATCCGGCCACATCGAATCCCGCCGAGGCCGCTACGGCGGCGCCTTCGTCCGCCTCCCACCCTCCGACCCCCTCCCCCCACCGGGTGATGTCGAGGACACCCTGACTCTGCGCTACGCCCTGGAGACAGGAGCAGCGGAGTTGGCGGCGTCCAGGTCCCTGACCCCCCAGGTCCGCCGCCACCTCCGCAGCTGCCTAGCGGAGACAGTGACGTCCTCGATCTCCGACTACCGCCGAACCGACTCCCGTCTGCACCTGGCCATAGCTGAAGCGACCGCGACCCCGTCCCTGACCGCTGCGGTCGCCGACGTCCGAACCCGGCTGAACGCGCTGCTAGCCGCGATCCCGGTGATCCCGGCGAACCTGATCCACTCGAACGAGCAACACAAGGCCATCATCGACGCGATCCTGGACGGAGATGCAGCCGCGGCCCGGGTCGGAATGGCCGAACACCTGGCCGGAACAGCGGCTCTGCTGCGGGGGTTCCTTGCGTAGCAAGTCTGTCTAGTTCGCTTGACGCTTGCGCGTCTAGCGGAGTAGACATAGACTATGGAGAACAAGCGACTACGTCCGAGAGCGCTGATCACGTTGCTGCGCAAGCGCGCTCGGCAACACCGATGCCGCATCGTCGAAGAACCTGGACGGGGCAAGGGATCGCACCGCCTGTACATCGTGCTGGGTCCGGACGACGTGGAGGTCGGCCGGATCACGGTGCCCGATCATTCTCGGGCACTGTCCAGCACTGTTCTGCGCAGCGTGGAGCGCGCCTTGGCGCACCAGTTCGGTGATCGATGGTTGGAGGAGAAGTGACCGATCAACTGCCCGTCTACTCCGTCGTCGTCTCGCGGGAGGACGACCTGTGGGTGGCCGTCGTGGACGACCTCCCCGGCGGGGCGACCGACGTCGAGCGGTTCCGCGAGCTGCCGGACGCGGTGCGCGACCTCATCGCGACCCTGCGGGGCGTCGAGCCGGACACCTTCTGGATCGAGTGGCACTACCGCCAGGGCGACCTCGACCTCACCCAGGTCATCGCGAACCTGCACCAATGGGAGCAACTCGCCGACCGGGCGGCGCGCTACCGCGACTCCGCGCGCATGGTCGTGGTCGAGCGGCTGCGCGCCGCTGGCTTGTCGTACCGGGAGATCGCCGACGTGATCGAGGTGTCGCACCAGCGGGTCGGGCAACTGCTGGAGAAGAACGACAAGGTCGACATCTCCGTCGAGCTCTCCGATGTCGCGGCTTCGTTGCACGTGAGGTGGCCGGATGAGCTGTTCGCGCGGCCGGATCCTGCGGCAGGCGCGAGCCCATTCGAGGCGTTGCTCGTCGCACTGCTCCATAGCGCCAGCAAGGCATCGCCGAAGGCCAGGTCAGAACTGCTGTCGAACACGGCCGCATTGTTGACCGAGACCGCCACCGACCAGGACTTCCTGCGGTCCGCCGGTTAGGGACTACTGCGGACGCAGGGTGGTGGCGTCCACTTCTGGGGTGGGGGATTCGCAGGTGCCGCCGGAGCCGCAGCTGTCGCAGCAGGAGCGTTGGACGGGGGCCAGGAGGGCGGCGACGGCGTGGTTTCCGGCTTGGTGTTGGAGGGTGAGGATGGCCGAGCCCGGGGTGGGGGCGGGTTTCGGTCGTGTGGGGGTGGGGGCTTGGGTGGGTAGCGCTTCGTGTTCGCGCATGGGCGTTCCTCGGCTGGGGTTGGTCGAAGGGTAGAGCGTGCGCGGCTGGCTGTGGGGGCGGGAATCTGTGCCCGTACGGCCGGGCGTGTCGTCGTTAAGGTTGCTGGTCATGGGCACCGAGCGCGAGGAGCGGAGACCGGACCCGGCGCGCGCCCGCCCGGCGGCGGCGCCCGACGGGCAGCACGCGTTGGTGGGGTTGCAGCGCAGCGCCGGGAACAAGGCGGTGGCCGACATGGTCACGGTGAGTCGCCGGGTCACCCCGCCGCCCGCGCCGGTCACGCGGCCGCCGGTGGTGCAGCCGCGGGCGGGGGCGGGTCCGGCGGTGATGACGCCGAACGGGGCGCCTCGGTACGCGGCGCCGCCGGACTACACGATTGACGAGTTCGACCGGCGGCTGACCTCGGCGGGGACCCGGGAGGCCGCGATCTGGGAGGGCGAGCGGCCGATCGCCACGGTGGCGGGCGGTGGGTCGGCGCCGGGGTTCGTGGTGGAGCGGGGCTGGGCGAAGACGTCGGTCGCGTTCGAGGGCGGGTCGGAGGGCAACGTCACCGTTCACCACCGATTACGGTCGTTCGACGTGCTCGGCGCCCTGGCGCACGACGCGTCGAAGGTCAGCAGCGAGGCCGACCTGGCCAGTGTGCACGCGGTGTACTTCCCGGACTCCCTGGTCACGGAGCTACCGGCGGGCCCGTCCATCCCCACCGCACTCGACGACGTGACGATCATCTACTCGCCCCGGGCCATCGATCCCGGTGGTGGCGCCCGTTTCCCGGTGCTCGCGGCCGCCCTGCGCAAACGCGCGCAGACCCTCCCGGAGATGTCGGGCTGGGCGATGATGAAGGCCATCGCCGGCATGGACCTCGACCTCGCGGCCGCCCCCGCCGAGCGGAAAGGGGGCCCCTGCCTGCAAAAACCGGTCCCCCGCCAAGGCGGCAACGCCCAGCACAACGCCTTCGCCGACAAGGTCACCGGCTCCATGACCGACTACTACCTGCGCACCCCCGAAGGCCTGGAGACAACAACCGACGGCCTGGACGCCACCGACCCCAAGCTCGTCTGGGAGGTCAAAACCCGCCACGAGTGGGCCACCGAAGCAGGCCTAGCGGGCGGCTCGCTGTTCTCCCCGCTGATCCACCGCGAGTTCATCTACAAGCTCGAAGCCCAACTCGCCCGCCACATAGCGGTGACCTCCCGCTGCGACATGAAGCTGGCCTACGCGGTCGACGACCCCACCCTGGCCGACTTCCTGCGCAAACACTGGGGCAACAGCCCGCCGATCCACCACCGGTAGCTACTTGTTGACGATCCGCTCCGGCTCGGTGAAGTTGTCGCCGCCGGGCGGGGAGGTGCGGGTGGTGTGCAGCGAGATGACCCGGCCGTCGGTGCAGGTGATGCGCAGGTCGGAGACCTTGGGGTCGACGGCGTAGGAGTCGATGCTGGCGATGCCGGGGTGACCCGCCGCCGCGAGCTGCTCCCGCAGGTACTCGATGAAGCGGTCGCGGCGCATCAGAGGACCGCCTCGGGGATGGCGTAGGCGGCGTGGGCGGGCACACCCGGCCCGCTGACCTCGCGGACCATGATGGTGACTCGGGCCCCACTGGCGAAGTCCACGCGGAGCCGGCTGTGCCCCTTGTCGATCTTGACCACCTCGGTGATCTCCGGGTGGTCCTGGCTCAGCACGGCGAACAGCGCGTCGTCGAGGTCGCGGATCCGCATGGGTCAATATAGACACACAGAAGCCCCCGAAATCATCCCGGGGGCCTGTGTGGGATCAGCCGACCTTGGTGAGGAGGCTGCGGAAGGCGGGGGCGGTGAACCGGAGGGTGGGGCCGGGGTTCTTGCTGTCCCGCAGGTGGACGGTGGTGGG
The DNA here is from genome assembly GCF_016907695.1 of Actinokineospora baliensis. Taxonomy (NCBI): domain Bacteria; kingdom Bacillati; phylum Actinomycetota; class Actinomycetes; order Pseudonocardiales; family Pseudonocardiaceae; genus Actinokineospora; species Actinokineospora baliensis. Next base: position 2,639,210 of record NZ_JAFBCK010000001.1, read on the forward strand.
GGTGGGGCAGGCCGCTTCGACGCAGTCGTTGTTGCCGCCGCCAGTGCCGCTGAAGCTGCTGCGGCGCCAGGTCATCGGGTGACTCCACTGAGGAATGCGGTGAAGGACTGGGTGTCGACGCGCAGTGTGGGGCCGGTGTGCTTGCTGTCGCGGAGGTAGACAGTGGGCTCGGTGGTCGGCCGCGCGACCTCAACGCAGTTGTTGTTGCCGCCACCCGCTCCGCTGCGGCTGCTGCGACGCCACTGAAGTTCGTTCACTTGCTCAAACTCCTCACTTTGGCGCGGATCACCTCCGCGCTCTCCTCTGGGTTCAATGCCTGAGTCCGAACGTCTTCGAACATGGCCTGGAAGAGTTGGACGTCGTGTTCATTCTCCACCCACACGCCACCGGCGGGGTGTTCCAGGTACACGACATCTGAGTCGCTTTCGTCGCCGAACGTCATGATCTGATAACCGCCAGACATGTTGCCGTAGGCGCCGGACTCGAACGGTATGACGTGGATCGTGATGTTCGGTTGCTCGATCAGCAATAGCAGGCGCTGCAACTGATCGTGGAGCACCTTGCGTCCTCCAACCTCCCGATGGAGCAGGGCGGCATCCAGGCACACGCACAGCTCGATGTTCTCCGGATCTTCTAGGTATCGCTGCCGCTCCAGTCGAATGTTGACTAGTTCGTCTACATCGGACGTCTCCCTCGCAGTGGCGAACACAGCCATTGCGTAGTCGGCGGTCTGCAGCAGGCCGGGGATCACCGTTGTCTCAATGGAGAAGATGCGTTCGGCTTCGCGCTCGGTGTTGACCAGTTCGCGGAACGCCTTGGGGGAGTCGGCGGGGAGGCGGATCTTGGGCAGGGTCACCGAGGCGGCGTCGTAGAGGGCGTTGGCCTTCTCTTCGGCCTCGTCACCCGCGCCGTAGAGGGTGAGCAGGACGGAGACCGCTGCCCAGGTGGGTTTGTAGATGCCGTTCTCGTAGCGGCTGATGGTGCTCTCTTCGGTCTTGAGCTTGCGGGCGGCGTCCACTGCGCGCAGGCCTGCTGCTTCGCGGAGGTCGCGCAGGAATCGGCCGAGTCGCTTCTTGCGGCGGGTGGGGGTTGCTGCCATGGACGGAGGGTAGCGGCTGACCGGGTGGCACAGTTGCCACCCTATCGGGGCATTGTTGGAGCAACTTGCGCCGGCCTACCTTGAGCACGACACAACCAACGAAAGGAAGGTGCCCCTTGCTGCGCTCCGATCTGGAGATCACCACCTGGGCCAGGATCAACGACAGCTGCGCCATCTCCACCGAGGTCGAGGGTTCTGACCTGCTGGTCCGCTTCGCCGGTCAGCTGGACAACTTCGAGGTCCTGTTCACCCCCACCAGCCTCGACCAGCTCATCGACGCCGCCACCAAGGGTCGCGACCAGCTGCACGCCGCCTGATCAGGTCCCCCGCCGCCGGTGTCCGGTTCACCCGTCCCCCGAACGGCCCCATGTCGTACCTTCTAGGGGTCGGACGAGGGACCAGGGGGTGGCAACCATGCAAGACAACCGGCGGCGGGACCCCCGGCCGAACACCGACCCCCAGGCCAGCGGCCACCTCCCCCGCGAGGACCAACCCCCGCCCACCCCAGGCAGGCAGGGCGGCAAGCCTCCAGCGAACGGCACTCCACCTCCCGTGCGCTCCACGAACGGCACCCCACCCACCAGCGGGGGCCGAGGTGCCGAGCCCTCCGTGCGGGGTTCCGCGCCGAACCGACCCCCCGTCCCGCCGGGGCGGTCTCCAGGTGCGGACCGCCAACGTGGTCGGGGATCGACCAACGAGACGCCGGTCAACGGTCGCCCAGGTCCCAAGCCCTCCGCGACCGGTCGCCCAGGCCCCAACGGTCGTCCCCTCCCACCTCGCCGTCCGCATCCCGCCGACGCGCCCACCGAGCTCCTCCACCCCGTCCGCCCCGACGAGGAGCCCACCGAGTTCATCCGCGCCCACCGCGGCACCCTCGGCACCCCCCGCTACCGCGACCCCGAGACCGAGCGCATCGTCCCGCCCCCCGATGAGCCCCCCGACGAACCGGACGACGTCGACGACGAGTTCGACGACACGCCCGAGCCGCCCAAGCGCAAAGCGAGCACCGGCTCCGTCATCGTCCGCTCCATCGGCGAGGCCATGGTGACCCTTGGCGTCGTCGTTCTCCTCTTCGTCGTCTACGAGGTGTGGGTCACCGACCTGATGTCGGCCGAGAAGCAGGCCGATGTCACCGTCGCGCTCGACGAGCAGTGGCAGCAGCCGACGGTCGCCGATCCGCAGCGGCAGCAGAAGTTCGAGTTCGCCGATGGTGAGGGGATGGCGAAGCTGTACATCCCGGCGCTGGGGGAGGATTACCACTTCACCGTCGTCGAGGGGACTTCCATCGAAGACCTCGAGACCGGTCCCGGGCACTACAAGAAGTCCGCCCTGCCCGGTCAGCCCGGCAACTTCGCCGTCGCGGGCCACCGGGTGGGCAAGGGTGCGCCCTTCAACGACCTCGACCTGCTCAACGCCTGTGACGCGATGGTCGTGGAGACCCAGTCCTCCTGGTTCGTCTACCGGATGCTGCCCACCACCGACGACGCCAAGAACTGGGCCGCCAAGTCCGCGAACCCGCGGTGCGCCGGTGTCGCCCCCCAATCAGGTGAGTACGCCAGGGCTGTCGGCCGCCAGATCGTCACCCCCGCGCAGAGCGAGGTCGTCGCGCCGGTCCCCGGCAACCCCGGTGCCAAGACGCCCGCCGAGCAGCGGCAGAAGATGATCACGTTGACCACCTGCCACCCCAAGTTCTCCAACCGGCAGCGGATGATCCTGCACGGCGTCCTGGTCCGCGAGCAGCCCAAGAACGCCGCCGACCCCGCTTCGGTTCCCGCGGAGCTGCGCGAGACCGGCTGAGGATCACTCAAGGTCCACTCCGCACAGTGCTGACCAGCATCGTTACCGATCTCCACCCGTACTGGTGAATCCCGCGGTCTTGCCGCGCGCCTTGCGTGCGGCCAAGGCAGATTCCGATTCGTCGGAAACTGCCGTTCTGCAGGGGAGTTGGCATGTCCATAACGAGAGCGGTCCGCCGCGGCCTGGCGGTCGCGCTGGCTTCGGTGACCGCCGCCGCGGGTGTGGTGGTCCTGGTGGCCGCTCCCGTGGAAGCCGCCGTCGTGCGCCCGTTCACCTTGAACTACGACAAGGAGATCTACGGCGACTTCTACCAGGCGGGCAACGGCAACATGCAGTGCCCGTCGATCACCGACCCCGTGGACCCGTTCGGTGAGGCCCAGGAGAACTGCGCGACCTCCCAGGACCGCAGCTACACCGCCAACACCGGCATCAACGACAGCTTCTACATGCGGTGGGCCGATGTGGACGGCTCCGGCGCGACCTACAACTCCTCCACCGGGACCGTCACCGTCCCGGCGGGCGCCAAGATCGACTACGCCCGGCTGAACTGGGCCGGTGACACCGGCACCATCCGACTCGCCGACGGCACCATCTCCACCGACCCCGGCTGCAACACCCGGCAGTTCGTCGATGGCGCGGGTACCGCGATCCTGCCGTCCGGCACCCCGGAGTCGACCTCCGTGCGGCTGACAGTCGGCGGCGTCACCACCGCGTACGCGCCGCAGGTCGTCAGCCGCGACGCGCTGGCGAACGTGCCGAACTCGCAGCCGCAGTTCTACACCGCCTACGCCAACGTGACCACGCAGGTCTCGACGAACCTGACCACCGGCTCGGCGCAGACCATCACCCTGGGCAACGTGTGGTCGCCCCAGGGCTTCGGCTGCTTCGCGGGCTGGTCGCTGGTCGTCGTCTGGTACTTCGACACGCCCAACGCCGACGCCCCGGCCAAGCGCGAGGTCTACATCTACGACGGCCACGTGCGCCAGTCCTCGGCCGACGCCGCGACCACGACCACCGTGTCCGGCTTCCGCGTCGGTGACAACAACGTCCGGGTCGGCGTCACCGCCTACGAGGGCGACTTCAACATCACCGGCGACTCGTTCTCCATCAACGGCACGGCCGTCGGGGAACCGCTATCACCGGGGACGACGAACAACTTCTTCGTCTCCAACGCCGAGCACGACGCCAACCCGAACCCGGCGAACAACATGAGCGTCGACTCCAAGATCCTGGCGACGAACCTGATCACCACCGGGTCGACGTCGGCGACGCTGACGTTCGCGACCTCCGGTGACACCTACCTCGCCGAGAACCTCGTGCTGTCGGTGCCGATCCCCTCGATCAGCATCACCAAGACGCTCAACGCCCCCGGCCCGTACCGGGCGGGTGATCCGGTGACCTACAACTTCTCCGTCGTCTCACCGGGTGGCTCCAACGCGACCAGCGTCACCGTGGACGACCCGCTGGTGGCCGACTGCGACGAGGTGATCGGCACGCTGCTGGCCGACGTGCCCTACACCTACTCGTGCACCGGCGCGGCGGGATCGACCGACTTCACCAACACGGCGACGGCGACCGGCACCGACCCGTTCGGCGACCAGATCACCGGCACCGGCACGGTCGACGTCGACGTGGTCAACCCGTCGATCGACATCACCAAGGTGCCGGACAAGGCGAACTACACCACCGGCGAGACCATCACCTTCACCATCACCGTGCACAACGACGGCGACAGCAACATCACCGGCATCGCGGTGACCGACCCGACCGTGCCCTCGTGCGCCAACGCCTCGATCGGCACCCTCGGCGCGGGCGGCAGCACCAGCTACACCTGCACCGCGACCGCCCCGATCACCGGTGACAGCAACACCGCGACGGTCAACGGCACCGACGTGCTCGGCGCCCCGATCAGCGACTCGGCGACCGCGTCCGCCCCGACCGTGGGCACCATCTCCGGCCGCGTGTTCGCCGACCGGCTCAACAACGGCACCTACAACCCGGGCAGCACCCAGTACGACACCGGGATCTCCGGGGTGACCGTCACGCTGACCGGCACCACCGCGGGCGGCTCGCCGGTCAACATCCCGGCCACCACCGCCGCGGACGGCACCTTCGAGTTCACCACCGTCCAAGCCGGTACCTACGTGGTGACCGAGACGCAGCCCACCGCCTACGACGACGGCACCGACACCCCGGGGACCATCGGCTCCTCCGGTGGCAACGACGTCGTCAACATCACGCTGACCTCCGGGCAGTCGAGCACCGGCAACCTGTTCGCCGAGCGCCCGACCTCCAGCCTGGCGGGCAACGTCTACCTCGACGCCGACAACAGCGGCACCATCAACGGCGCCGAGACCGGCATCTCCGGGGTCACGGTCACGCTGACCGGCACCGACTCCGACGGCAACGCCATCACGCTGACGGCGACGAGCGCGGCCACCACCGGCCTGTACTCGTTCCCGGACCTGCGGCCGGGCACCTACACGGTGACCGAGACGCAGCCGGGCGCCTACTCCGACGGCAAGGAAACCCTCGGCACCGCCAGCGGCACGCTCTCGCCGCCGAACGCGATCAGCGCCATCACGCTGCCCGCGCGGACCAACGCCACCGGGTACCTGTTCGGCGAGTACGTGGCGGTGTCCATCAGCGGCACCGTGCAGGACGACGGCGGCAACGGCATCGCCAACGTCACCATCGCACTGTCCGGCTCGGCCACGTCGAGCACGACGACGGCGCCCAACGGCACCTTCTCCTTCACCAACCTGGCGCCCGGCACCTACACGATCACCGAGACCCAGCCCACCGGGTACGGCGACGGGCCGGAGACCAACGGCACGCCCGCGGGCAACGTCAGCGTCAACGACGTCATCAGCGGGATCGTGGTGAGCTCGGGCAACACCGGTACCGGTTACATCTTCGCCGAGGACCGCGGTTCGCTCGCCGGTGTCGTGTTCGACGACTACGACAACGACGGCACCAAGGACGCCGGTGAGCCGGGCATCGCCGCGAGCGTGCACCTGACCGGTACCGACGCCAACGGCACCGTGGTGAACCAGACGGTCACCTCCAACGGCACGACCGGTGTCTACACGTTCACCAACCTCGTCGGCAGCGCCAACTACACGCTGACCGAGGACACCCCGGTGAACCGGTTGGACGGCAAGGAGACCGTGGGCAACACCGGTGGCACGCTGTCGCCGCCGAACGCGATCACCGGCATCTCGCTCGCGGGCGGTGAGGACGCCACCGGGTACAACTTCGGCGAGGTCGTCCCGTCCTCGATCTCGGGTCTGGTGACCAACAACGGCTCCACGCCGAGCCCGCTCGCGGGGGTCACGATCACGCTGACCGGCCTCGACGACCTCGGCAACCCGGTCAACCTGACGACCACCACGGGTGTCGACGGCACGTACACCTTCACCAACCTGCGGCCGGGCGGGAACTACACCCTCGCCGAGACCCAGCCCAACGGCTACGGGCAGGGTTCGTCGGAGGCCGGTAGCGAGGGCGGCGACGACTCGTTGCCGAACTACATCACCAACATCGACCTCGACCCGAACAAGTCGATCACCGGCTACAACTTCACCGACAACTTCACGGTGCTGGAGGGCATTGTCTTCCAGGACAACCGGCCGACTCCGTCCACCCCGCCCAACGGCGTCCAGGACAGTGGCGAGCCGGGCATCCCGGATGTGGTCCTGCACCTGACCGGTACCGACGTCAACGGCCTCACGGTCAACGTGACCGCGACCAGCAAGGGCGATGGGTCTTACATCTTCCCCGAGCTGGTGGCGGGCACCTACTCGCTGACCGAGGACCAGCCGGACAACTACAACGACGGCACCGACACCCCGGGCAACAGCGGTGGTGCGAGCAGCGGGTCGGACACGATCACGCCGATCACCCTGGTGGCGGGCGAGAACGCGGCGGGCTACCTGTTCGCCGAGCTGCCGGACTCGATCGGCGGCCGCGTGTGGGTCGACCTCGACGGCGACGGCGTGATCGACGTGGACGAGACGACCTTCCTGCCCGGGGTCACCGTGACCCTGCAGGACGGCAACGGCGTCCAGATCGGGACTTCGACCACGACCGACAGCAACGGGCACTACCTGTTCGCGAACCTGCCGCTTGGCGACTACATCATCGTCGAGAGCCAGCCCACCGGGTACGGGTCGACCACGCCGAACGTGGTGCCGGTGACGCTGGAGCAGCTCAACCCGAACACCGTTGACGGCAAGGTCATCAACTTCGGCGAGCAGCACGGCAAGATCGGCGACTTCGTCTGGGACGACACCAACGGCAACGGCCTGCAGGACTCCGGTGAACCGGGGATCGGCGGGGTGACCGTGACGCTCTACAACGACGCGGGCAGCCCGATCACGACCACGACCACCGACTCCAACGGCAAGTACGTGTTCGCCGACCTGGTCGCGGGCACCTACTACGTCGGTGTCTCGCTGCCCGCGGGCAAGGCGTTCACCAAGCCCAACGTCCAGGGTGACGCGACCAACTCGGACTTCAGCTGGGTCACCGGGGTCACCGCCGCGCTGGCCATCGAGCCGGGCGGCGACGGCCGGATCCCGCAGCTGTCCGATGTGGACGCGGGCCTGATCAACCGGGTGATCGACCTGGCGGTGGGGGTCAGCACCCCGACGCCGTCGGCCAACGTCGGCCAGAAGGTCATCTTCACCTCGGTGGTGTCCAACACCGGCAACACGCCGGTGCAGGGCGCGCGCACCACGATCACCGTGCCGAACGGACTGCGGATCGACTCGGTCGGCGGTGAGGCCGTCCCGGCGGCGAGCTCGCAGGACATCAACGCCGCGGCGGCGGTGCTGTGGCAGTGCACCGTGGCGGGCCAGGTCGCGACCTGCGTCACCGACGCGGTGATCCTGCCCGGCCAGCAGCTCGGCGCGATCACGGTGAACACCACCGCGACGACCACGGTCCGCGACACCACCGCGGTGGCGAACGTGACCCTGGCCGACGGGACGCCGGACGACAACGTGCTCAACAACGCGGCCGTGGTCACCGTCGGCGTCACCGCAGGCGACGAGCTGGTGGACACCGGTGCCGACGTCAAGTGGCCGTTCTTCGGCGGTCTGTTCCTGCTGCTCGTGGGTGCGGTCACGGTGTTCGTGACCCGCAAGCGCAAGCACGGTAGCGAGTGATCGCCAGCTAGCTGACGGAAGGGCCCGCCGGGAGTTCCCGGCGGGCCCTTCCGTCTGTTGTGGACAGTCCGATCGTCGGTTGCGTGATCACGGCCCGTCATGCGTCCGCCGCCCGTTCGTTATGAGATTTCACCTGTTCAGCCCAAATAGTCGATCAAGGACTTGTGCGCATCGGCGGAGCGTCGTAAACCATCACCCATTAGTGGCGTAAGTGGGTGGAGGCGCAATGGGACAGCCGGTGAACGCGAACTGGCAGGGGTTCTGGTCTGACTTGCCGCACGAGCGGGGGTTGGCCATCTGGGACAGTGCGCCGGGGGTGACCGCGACCGCGCACCTGCCGCTGTTCGAGCAGCACTTCGCCGTCGACCTCCCGCTGCTCGACGTCGGCTGCGGCAACGGCACCCAGTCCGCCGCGCTGGCCGAGCACTACGGCCGGGTCCTCGGCCTCGACTTCGCGCCCGCCGCCATCGAGCACGCCCGCGCCCTGCACCCCTCCGGCGTCGACTTCCGCACCTTCGACCTCGCCGACCTCGACGCCGCCGCGGCTCTGCACGCCGAACTGGGCGACGCCAACATCTACATGCGCGGCGTCCTGCACCAGATGCCCGACGAGCGCCGCGCCGACGCCGCCGCGGCACTGGCCACCCTGGTGGGCGCCACCGGCCACCTCTTCGCCGTCGAACTCGCCCCGGCCGCGGGCGACACGATCAAGGACGCCCTGTCCCAGAGCCCGACCGCCGTCCCCAAGATGCGCCAGGTCTTCAAGCACAACCTCACCCCCGCCGCCTGGGTCGACGGCAAGCTCCAGGAGTTGCTCACCGGCGCGGGCCTGGCCATCCTCGACTCCGGCCCGATCACCCTCCAAGGCACCGACACCCTCCCCAACGGCGACCGCCTCGACCTGCCGATGACCTATGCGGTGGCCCGAGCGGGCTAGCGCCACCGGCGGTTCGCGGATGATCCGTGCCACGACGGGTCCCCGCGCCCCGGCCCGCTGGATAGGGTCGGGGCGTGGTGGACCGTGATTGAGCAGATCCTGCCCGCCGCCGTCGTGGCGGTGGAGGCGTTCGTCGACCCGCCGGGGGCTTCGCTGCTGCCGGAGGAGGAGCCGTTCGTCGCGAAAGCCGTGGACAAGCGCAGGCGCGAGTACACGACCGTGCGGCATTGTGCGCGAACGGCGTTGGTGCGGCTCGGGCGGGAACCGGTGGCCATCCTGCCGGGCGAGAAGGGCGCGCCCCAGTGGCCCACGGGCGTGGTGGGCAGCATGACGCACTGCGCCGGGTACCGGGCCGCGGTCCTGGCTGAGCAGTCCGAGATCACCACGGTCGGCATCGACGCCGAGCCGCACGTGGGGCTGCCGGACGGGGTGCTGGACGCGGTGAGCCTGCCCGACGAGCGCGAGCACCTGGCCGACCTGGCCGCGCGGGCGCCGCAGGTGCACTGGGACAAGCTGCTCTTCGCCGCCAAGGAGAGCGTCTACAAGGCGTGGTTCCCGTTGGCGCGCAAGTGGTTGGGCTTCTCCGAGGCCCGCATCCGACTCGCCGAGGACGGCACCTACACCGCCGACCTCCTCGTCCCCGGCCCGACCGTCAACGGCACCGAACTCACCGGCTTCACCGGCCGCTGGACCACCGGCGATGGCCTGGTCATCGCCGCCATCGCGCTCTAAACCCGGAACGATCCGCGCCCGAGGCCCGCAACACCCCGTCCCCGCCCTGGTGACCTGCGGCGACGGGGCGGCTCTGTTCCGGGAATAGCGCGGCTGTTGTCCGAGGGCATTGCTTGTCGATTTCCGCTGAATACCTTCCTCAACGAAACCCCTGCGTGAGGAAGGTTCGACCCGATGGACGCGAAACGACGATGGTTGGCCGCGACTGCGGCCCTGTGCGCGGTCGGCGGTGTGACCGGGTGGTTGTCGAGTTCGGTCTCCGCCCAGCAGCCCGCCGCCGCCGAGGTTGTGGTGGTGGGGGCCGGGGACATCTGCGGCTCCAACTGCAAGCAGACCGCTGACCTGGTGAAAGCCGCCAACCCGGCGGCGGTGTTCACCACCGGCGACAACGCTTACGAGAACGGCTCGCTCAGCGATTACCGGACCTACTACGAACCCGCGTGGGGCCAGTTCCGGTCATTGATCAAACCGACCCCCGGCAACCACGAATACCAAACCAGCGGCGCCGCCGGGTATTGGGACTACTTCAACGGGGCGGGCAACAACACCGGCCCGGCGGGGGAGCGCGGCAAGGGGTACTACAGCTGGGACGTCGGTGACTGGCACTTCGTGGCGTTGAACAGCAACATCACCATGTCCGCCGGGTCCGCGCAGGAGGTGTGGCTGCGCAACGACCTCAAGTCCACCGCCAAGCCGTGCACCGCCGCGTACTTCCACCACCCGCTGTTCACCCGCGGCTCGCACAGCCCGACCACCGCCGCGCGGCCGCTGTGGCAGGCGCTCTACGACAACAAGGCCGACCTGATCCTCAACGGCCACGACCACAACTACCAGCGCTACGCCCCGCAGCGGCCCGACGGCACCGCGGACGCGACCAACGGCATCCGGCAGGTCCTGGTCGGCACCGGCGGCCGCGCGTTCTACACGTTCTCCCGCACGATGCCCAACATCGAGGCCAGCAACGACAACACCTACGGCATCCTCAAGCTGACGCTGAGCGCCACCGGCTACCGCGGCCAGTTCGTGCCCGTCGCGGGCCGCACGTTCACCGACGACTTCTCCGGGTCCTGCAAGCCCAAGGGCACCAGCGGCGGGTTCTCGCTGACCGCCGACCCGGCGACGGTCGCGCCGGGCGGGTCGACCACGACCAAGGTGACCGTCAGCGGGAGCGGGTCGGCGAACCTGTCGCTGTCCGGGCTGCCCGCGGGGGTCACGGCGAGCATCGCGCCGAACCCGGTCACCGCGCCCGGCGCCGCGACGGTCACGCTCAACGCCGCGTCCACCGCGACACCCGGGACCAGCACGGTCACGGTCAGCGGAACGGTCGCGGGGCAGACCAAGACGACGACGTTCGCGCTCACCGTGGGAACCCCCAGCAGTGACGTCTACTTCGACGACTTCGAGCGCGACACCGGGTGGACGGTCGACCCGGCGGGCACCGCGACGACCGGGGCGTGGGAACGCGGAGACCCGGAGGCGACGGCGGAGAACGGCGACAAGCAGCTCGGCACGACGACCAGCGGGACGAACAACCTGGTCACCGGCCGTCTCGCGGGGTCAGGCGCGGGCAGCTACGACGTCGACGGCGGGTGGACCGCGATGCGCTCGCCCGCGATCTCCCTGCCCAGCGGCGCGCTGCGGCTGTCGTTGCGGTGGAGTGCCGGGCTCGGCGCCAACGCGTCCACAGAGGACTACTTCCGGGTGAAGGTCGGCGACAAGGTGGTGCTGGAGCAGAAGGGGACCGGCGCGCACGTCAACGGGTCGTGGCGCACGGCGTCGGTAGACCTGTCCGCCTTCGCCGGGCAGAGCGTGCGCATCGTCGTCGAGGCGGCCGACGTCGGGGCGACGAGCCTGGTGGAGGCCCAGGTCGACGACGTCCGGATCACCCGGGGCTAGCTGGTGTACACGCGCGAAGTTCCGCGCGGGGGAGCACGGTCGGTGGCTGGCATGCCCTCGACCGTGCTCGCCCTCGGCGTGGTCAGCCTGCTCACCGACATCTCGGCGGAGATGGTCACCGCGTTCCTGCCGATGTACCTGGTCTACGGTCTGGGTGCCGGATACCTGCAGCTCGGCGTCGTCGACGGCGTCTACACCGGTGCCACCGCGCTGTTGCGCCTCGTGGGCGGTCACCTGGCCGACCGCACCGGTCGGCCCAAGTCGGTCGCCCTCGTCGGGTACGGGCTGTCCGCGGTGACCAAGCTCGGCTTCCCGGCGGCGGGGGCGTCGTTGCCGCTGATCGGCGGGTTGGTCGCGCTGGACCGGGCGGGCAAGGGCATCCGCACCGGCCCGCGCGACGCCATGATCACCCTCGTCAGCCCGCCCGCGGTGCTCGGCCGGGCCTTCGGCGTGCACCGGACGTTGGACACGATCGGCGCGCTGCTCGGTCCGGTGGTCGCGTTCGCCCTGATCGCGGCGGCCGCGCCGGGGTCGGTGTTCGTGGTGAGCTTCGCGTTCGCCGTGGCCGGGGTGATCGTGTTGGCCGTGTGGGTGCGGGATCCGGGGGTGCGGGTGCCCCGCGAGAAGGTCGACTTCCGGGTTTTGCTGCGACCGGAGTTCCGGCGCGCGGCGGTGGTGGCGACCGTGCTCGGGTTCGTCACGGTCAGCGACGCGTTCCTGCTTCTGGCGGCCCAGCAGCGCACCGGCGTCGACCCGAGGTGGTTGCCGCTGCTGCCGGTCGGCATCGCGGTGACCTTCCTGACCTGCGCGCTCCCGGTGGGTCGGCTGGCCGACCGGGTCGGCCGGTGGCGGGTGTTCCTCGGCGGCCACCTGCTGTTGCTCGCGGTGTACGCGCTGCTGCTGGTCGGCGGCAACTGGGTCGTGCTGGTTGCCGCCCTCGGTCTGCACGGCTTGTTCTACGCCGCCACCGACGGCGTCCTCATGGCCTGCGTCGGCCCGTTGGTGCCCGACGGCCAGCTCGCCAGCGGGCTGGCGGTGGTGCAGACCGCGCAAGCGCTTGCCAGGACGTGCGCGGCGGTCGTGTTCGGGGCCGTCGCCGCGTACGGCGGGCTCGGTGTGTCCTTTGTGTACTTCGGCATCGCCCTTCTCGGGGCGATCGCGGTCGCCTGGAGGTGGCGGTGAAGAAGCTCATCGGTGTCGGTGCCCTGGTCGCCCTGGTGGCGGCGACGGTGACCTACGTTGTCGTCGCCGCCGACCCCGGGGACCAGATCGACCTCACCGCGCCCGATTCCCTGCTGTACGTGGAGAACGGCCACGTGGGTCGCGCACCGATCGCCCAGCCCGGGTCTGGCCGCTCCAGCGGCATGTCCTGCCTGCGCGTCTACTCCGCCGCCTCCACCACCGTGTGCCTCCGCGCGGTGGCCGTCCCCCCGAGCTTCGAAGCCGCCGTCTACTCCGGTAACGAACTCGAGAAGACCCTGCCGCTGGACGGAACCCCGAGCCGCGCCCGGGTCTCCCCGTCCGGCCGCCTAGTAGCGTGGACGGTCTTCCGTGAAGGCGACTCGTACATGCCCGCGGGCTACTTCTCCACCACAGCGGGCATCTACGACCGTCAGACCGGCACCCTCTACGGCTCCATGGAGGACTTCACCGTCCAGGGCATCGACTCCCACGACCGCAACTTCTGGGGCATCACCTTCACCCCCGATGACAAGGGCTTCTACGCCACCCTCTCCACCAACAACACCACCTGGCTGGTCAAGGGCGACCTGGCCACCCGGACCATGACCCCCATCCGCGAGAACGTGGAGTGCCCGTCCCTTTCACCGGATGGCACCCGCATCGCCTACAAGAAGCGCATAGGCGACCACTGGCGCCTCCACGTCTTGACCCTCGCAACCAACACCGAAGCCCCACTAGGCGAACCTGAGGAGGTCGACGACCAAGCCGCCTGGCTCGACAACGACACCGTGGCGTACTCCCGTTCCTCCGGCGGCAACGGCCCACCCGCCATCTACCGGTTGCCTATAGGCCCCAACGCGACTCCGGTGCTGCTCAAGTCGAACGCCACATCCCCAGCGTTAGTCCGGTAGTCCTGCCGCGTCCACCGGGCGGGTCTTGGTGGCCCGCCAGGTGGGGATAAGAGTGGAGGCGAGGGTAAGAGCGGTCATCACACCCAGGATGGCGAGGTAGATCCAGGCCGGGCCCATGGGGAAGATCGAGTCCGAGACGACCAGGCTGAAGGGGACCAGGGTGCCCGCGGAGACCAAGGTGCCCAAGACCAAGCCGACCAAGGCGACCAGGACGCCTTCGGTGGCCATCATGCGCAAGACCTGGCCTCGGCTCGATCCGGTCAAGCGCTGGAGACCGAACTCGCGGCGGCGGGCGGCGGTGGCCATGACCAGGGTGTTCACCACGGAGATCACCGTGTACGCCATGATCATGCCGACCAGGGTGTAGTTGACCCAGGTACCCACTTCCTGGCCCTCGTTGAAGGCCGCCGTCACCGCCTCGCGGTCCCCGACCACCGCGCCGGGCACAGTCGCGACCGTGGCCGCGACCGCCGCCGGGTCGCCCCGGACGAGGATCTGCTGGGGGAGGCGGTCGGTGGTGTGGGGGAGGACCAGGTCGGCGGGCATGAGGAGGGTCTCGAACCCCGGGACGCCGACGAAAGTCGCGGTGACGGTGACGCCCACATCGGTGCCATCGCCTAGACGGAGGGTGATCCTGTCTCCGGTGCGGTAGCCCATGGACTCAGGGACCGCGATGGAGGTGCCGGACAGGTTGTCTATAGAGCCTGCGGTGACGGTGACCGCGGTTGTCGCCGCGATGTCACCGGAGACGGCGTGGGTGGGGAATCCGTCGTCGTCTTGGCCGTCGTGGAAGGGAGCGATCACGTAGACGTGCGTGCTGCTCAGGTTCGTCGCAGCGGTGATGCCCGGGGTGGCGCGTAGGCGGTCCGCGAGGTCTAGAGGGAGTCCGCCGGTGGTTGAGGTGACGATGGTGTCAGCGCGGAGGGTGGCTGCGTAGGCCTCCCGCGCGACCTCGTTCTGGGTGGTCTGCAGGTAGATGTTGGCGGTAGCGATGCCAGTCGCCAACATGATGGGTGTGACCGCGGCCGCCAAGCGGACCGTGCGGGCCCGGGCGTTAAGAAGGCCCAACTCGCCCGCGACACCGGTCACCGCGCGCAGCGGCCACCGCAGGATCGACACCAGGACGCGCGTGATCCCAGGCGAGAGCAAGGCAAGAGCGATCGCCCACAGGATCACCGACGGACCCGCCGTGCTCGCCGCGATCGGGCCCTCCATGACCGCGACGGTCACGATCGCCAAGGCGATGCCGCCGCCGGTGGCCAAGAACGCCAGGATCCCGCGCGGCACGCTCATCCACCGCGTGTCCAGCGCGGAGTCGGCCAACGCCTCCGTCGGCCGGGTCCGCGCCGCCCGCCTGGCCGCGATCAACGCCGCCCCCACGGTGGTCAGCACGCTCGCCCCGACCGCGACCACCAGCGGGATCCACCCCTGGTGGAACACCACCCCCTCGGCCACGACCCCCTTCTCCACCAACATGTCGAACAGCCACTCGCCGATCCACCGCCCCGGCAGGCACCCCAGCGCCGTCGCCACCACCCCGACCAGCAGCGCCTCGACCAACACCATCCGCCGCAGCTGACCCGGCGTCGTGCCGATCGCCCGCAGCAGGGCCAACTCCCTGGCCCGCTGCCGCACCGACAGCCCCAGCGTCGAGGCGACCACGAACATCGCGGTCATCGTCGCCAGCCCGCCGATCACCCCGGCCAGCGCGATCAGCCCATCCCCCTTGGCCTCCGCGTCCTGGTGCTCCACCAAGCCGCGGTCGTCACCGGTGAGCACCTGGCCGTACCGCCCAAGAGCGGCGGCGAGTGCCTCTATGTCCGTCCCCGGCGAAGCCACCACCGACACGCTGTCCACAGTGGACCTACCAGCGAGCTCGGCCACGTCCTGATCGGCGAACAACGGCACGTCCGAGGTCCCCGCGACCACGAACTCCCGTGACTTCCCGCGATAGGAAACGGTGACCGTCTCGCCCGCTGGAGCACGCAACCACACCTGCCCACGCGGAGTCGTCTTCCCAGCGGACGCGGACCCGTGCCCAGTAGCGGGAACACCGTCGATCGCGACCGGGAACGAGAAGTCCGCGCTGGCCGACTCCACGCCCCGCACGCCCTTGACCTGGTCCACGACGGTCGGCGCCAGCCGCACCCGCTCGGGCAGCAGCGCGGTGTCGGTGTGCTCCTTCCCGTTGTCCTCGTCCGGGTTGTCCCGGTACAGCTCGAACTTGTGCGGCGCGACGACCTGCAGGTCCGCGTGCGCCAACCGCTCCGGCGGGATCGCCGTGCGGATGCCCGTCTCCATCAGGCCCGCGCAGGCCAGGACCAGCGCGGCCCCGAAGAACAGGGCGATGAACGTCCCCAGGAACCCGCCCTTGCGGAACCGCAGGGTGCGCAGGGCCAGCCCGAGCATCACGCCACCGCCCAAGCGCCCAGGTGGGTCATCCGCTCGGCCACCGCGTCCGCCGTCGGCTGGTGCAGTTCCCCGACGAGACCGCCGTCGGCCAGGAACACCACGCGGTCGGCGAAGGACGCCGCCACCGGGTCGTGGGTGACCATCACGATCGTCTGCCCACCGGTGGACACCGCCTGGCGCAACAGGCCGAGCACCTCCCGAGCGGTCCGCGTGTCCAGGGCTCCGGTCGGCTCGTCAGCGAAGATCACCGCCGGTCGGGTGACCAGCGCCCGCGCGATCGCGACCCGCTGCTGCTGCCCGCCGGACAACTGCGCGGGTCGGTGACCCAGCCGGTTGTCCAACCCGACCCGGCGCACCACCTCCGCCATGGCGGCCCGGTTCGGCCGACGCCCGGCCAGCCGCAGCGGCAGCGCGATGTTCTGCGCGACCGTCAACGCGGGCAACAGGTTGAACGCCTGGAAGATGAACCCGATCTTGTCCCGCCGCAGCCGGGTCAGCTGCCGCTCGCCGAGCTTGGTGAGCTCGACACCGTCCAACTCCACAGAACCGCCGGTCGGCCTGTCGAGCCCGGCGGCGCAGTGCAGGAAGGTGCTCTTCCCCGAACCGGACGGCCCCATCACGGCCGTGAAGGTCCCGCGCTGGAACCGCGCGCTCACCCCCGCGAGCGCCTCGACCGCACCGCTGCCCTTCCCGTAGACCTTCCGGACTCCCGAAAGACGCACGGCAACCGCCTGGTCTTCCGCCGCCCACCCACTGACACCCACGCCCGCTCCCCACGCCATGTCGACTTGGGACAAACGCTATGGCCGTGAGCAGCCAGGACCCATGGCGCTGGCTTCAGTCTTGGGGGTGGGGCTAGCCCTACCGCCTACGCCGGTGACCCGCGGCTGCCGCGGCACCAGCGCCCACGATCAGCACGATGGCCGTCAAGCCCCAGCGCCGCTTCTCCTCGGTGCTGCTCCGCGCTCGCGCGCTCACCTGAGGCGCTTCGGTGGTCGGTTGCTGCCTATAGGGCCGCTTGGCCGTCGCAGCGGGTGCAGGTGCCGGCGCCGGTGTTGGAGCTGCCGTGGTGGGCGGCGGCGGTACGACAGGGACCGGCGTCGTGCTGATCACCGGGGACGTCGCGGGCGTCACCACCGGCGCGGGGGCGGGCCGCTGCGGCACGGGAGCCGGTGGTTGCGGCCGCGGCTGGGTCGTGGGCGGCGTCTGCGGTGTGGTGGCGGGCTCGACACCCGGCAGGCACGACGTGGCGTCGGCGGAGACCACAGCGGGCCACGCGGTGATCTCCTGCGCGGCACCGGTGGTCAGGTCGATCCGGAACAGCGGGGAGCGGTTGCCCGCCTGGTTCGCCGCCGCGTAGAGCGCGCCGTCGGGAGCCAGCACCGCGACCCCGAACGACGCCGACGCGGGCAGCGTCGGCGCGTCCACCTGGACCACCTGCCCGGTGGTGATGTTGATCTGGACGACGTGGCTGTGGTCGAACCCCGGCGCCACCCCGTAGGCGTTGCCCGACCGCACGTCGAAGTCGTCGACGTCGTCGACCTGCCCCCTCGGGTGGGTCATCACCGCGTCGACCACGCCGAGGTAGGTCCGGTTCGCCGGGTCGAGGTCGATCCGGTAGATCGCGGACCCGTCCCGCACGAGGAGGGTGGTGCCGACGATCGTGCCCGCGGTCACCGAGGTGAAGTTGTCGTTGGGGAAGTGCAGTTCGTTGACCCGCCGCACCGGGCCGTGGTCGATGACGTCGCCCTCCGTGCCGATGGACACCACGTGCGCGCCGTCGCCGAACACGCCCTCGGTGGACCGCGTCGACAGCCCCCACAACGAGTTCGTGTCCGCGGAGTACGCGATCGCGTTGACCCGGTACCGCAGGGTGGCGATCCGCTGCATGGTGAAATCGCCCAGGCTCACCCGGCTCAGCACCGACATCCCCATGTCCGGGCTGTGCACCCGGAAGAACGTGCACGCCACCGCGGGCGCCGCCTCACCCTCGGCCAGGCCGAGGACAGCGCCCCCGGCCAGCACGACCCCGACAGCGCTGGCGGTCGCCAGAGCGCGTCTCATTGCAGTCGCGCCTGAGCGCTCTCGAATGCCGACGGCTCCACCTTCGCCCCGCCGCTGTACGGGTTCTGCAACTGGTGGGTCGCGAACAACAGCAGGGACAACGTGCCTGCCAGGATCGAGACGATGACGATGTGGGTCACCGGGCGGGGGCCGCCGAACAACAGCGGCAGCGCCACCGACATGACACTTCCGGCCACCAGCGCGAACCACAGCACATCGCTGATGCCGTTGCCCGCCGCGTTCAGCCTTTCCTGCCGCGCCTGGTAGACGTCCCACAGCTTGTTGGCGGCATCGATCTTCTGGTTGTTCTGCCAGTCGTCATTGGCGGGGGCCTTCGCCACGGCCGCCCGCATCCGCTCCAACATCGACCACCCGTTGCCGGAGACGTCGTCGTTGCCCGCGGCCATGTCCGGCCACTCCTGCTCCGCCACGGTGGTCACGTAGTCCGCGCTGAGCGTGCGCACCTCGGCCGCGGTCTCCTCGCCGAGCGAATCCGCCGCCCACCGCGCCGCGATCAGGTTCTCCGCCTCGCGGTAGGAGGTGTCCTCCGCGGCGCTGGTGGCGTCGAACAGCGAGATCAGCACGAAGGCGAGCAGCACCGCGTGCAGGCCGCCCACGATCGTGAACACCTGGCCGGCGGCCTCGTTGTTGTCCACCGTGCCCTGCGTCTCGCCGATGCGGCGGATCAGGTACGCCACCCCCGCGGTGACGATGGCCGCGCCGAAGACCCAGATCAGCCCGGTGAGGTAGATGTTCATCGCTGCTTCAGGTGCCCTTTCCGCAACAACATTCGCGAAATGCCCGCCGAACGGGTCCGTGCCGGTGCAACTGTGCCGGATGGACGGTCACCGATGCGCGTCGAGCGTGACCGATCTACTCGATCGGATTACCTGCCATCGTGATTTCCGAGTTACCCGCGAGTCCACAAGGTAGTGACCCGGTCGTTATTGCCACAAGAGCGGCCACCGAAAGCCCTCATTCGTAGCTCCTGAATGACCGAATAGCGGCATCCGGGCCGCCGCGGGCGCACGCAGGCGAGATCGCCGCCACCCGACCCGGGACTTGATCGGCCGACGGGGTGATGGGAACCTCTGCCGGGGTGACCACGCGTGCTCGCCGGGGCGGTCGGCGATCCCTCCACTGTGGAGTAGCTGCCCGGTTGGGCGCGTCGGTGCTCACCCGCGGCAGTTCACCCGACGAGGAGCACCCATGAGCGACGACCGTCGCCAGCGCATCGTGTCCGTCCTGCACGCGGCCTTCGCCGACCTGATGGCCGCCGACCCCACCGCCTTCCGCAGCAAGTTCCGCAAGATGGCCGCCGAGCCGTTCGCCTTCTACCGGGGCAGCGCCTGCCTGTTCTACGCCGACATGGTGGACGAACCGGACGAATGGGCCGACCCGCGCACCGCCAGGGTCTGGATCCAGGGCGACCTGCACGCGGAGAACTTCGGCACCTACATGGACGCCGAGGGCACCCTGGTCTTCGACGTCAACGACTTCGACGAGGCCTACCTGGGCGCCTTCACCTGGGACGTGCGCCGCTTCGCCGCGAGCATGGCGCTGCTGGGCTGGCGCAAGGCATTCCCGGACGAGGCGATCACCCGGCTGGTGCGCGGCTACACCGAGGCCTACGTGCACCAGGTCCGCGAGTTCGCCTCCAAGTCCGGCGACGAGCTGTTCAGCCTGCGCCTGGACAACACCGATGGCGCCATCAACCAGGTGCTGCTGCAGGCCAAGCTCGCGACCAGGGTCGCACTGCTCAACGAGACCACCAGCGTGCGCGACTTCGACCGAGTGTTCCGCGTCGGCCCCGGCGTGCGCGAGCTCGAAGACGAGGAGCGCGCCAAGGTCGAGGCCGCCTTCGAGAGCTACCTCGACACCATCCCCAGCGGCAAGCGCGCCGCGAGCAGCCTCAGCTACAAGGTGAAGGACGTGGTGGGGCGCAGCGGGTTCGGCATCGGCTCCGCGGGTCTGCCCGCGTACAACGTGCTGGTCGAAGGCCGTTCGCAGGCGCTGGAGAACGACGTCGTGCTGTCGATGAAGCAGGCCAACGTCGCCGCCCCCAGCCGGGTGGTCGACGACGAGGGCGTCCGCTCGTACTTCCACCACCACGGCCACCGGACCGCGGTCTCGCAGCGCGCGCTGCAGGCGCACGCCGACCCGTGGCTCGGCTACACCGAGCTCGACGGCACCGGCTTCGTGGTCGCCGAGCTCTCGCCGTACGTCACCGACCTCGACTGGTCCGACCTCACCGAACCGGCCGACATCCTGCCGGTCGTGACCTACCTCGGCCGGGCGAGCGCCAAGGCGCACTGCGTGTCGGACTCCGACTCCGAGCAGACCCTGGTCGACTTCCAGGTCGAGGAGGCCATCGCGGGGGCGATCGGCGACCGCGAGGGCCCGTTCGTCGACTCGGTGGTCGAGTTCGCGCACCGCTACGCCGAGCAGACCCGCCTCGACCACCGGCTCTTCGTGGAGGCCTTCCGCGGTGGTGAGATCAAGGGCGTGGAATCCGTGTGACGCCGTAGCCGGATCGGGGTACGTAGCGCCGGGCGGAGACGAGGAGGATTCATGCCTGATCTGCTGCTCGGTCCGGTGCTGCGGCACGTGGACTCGACTTCGGCGACGGTGTGGGTGGAGACCGACGCGGCCTGCGATGTCGCCATCGCGGGCCGCGTGGCCAGCACCTTCGAGGTGGCCGGGCACCACTACGCGCTGGTGGTGATCACCGACCTGGAGCCGGGGTCGGTCACCGAGTACGACGTGCGCCTCGACGGCGCCGTGCGCTGGCCAGAACCCGGCGACGACCTGCCGCCGAGCCGGATCCGGACGCTGCCCGACGGCGGCGACTCGGACTTCCTGCTGCTGTTCGGCTCCTGCCGCAAGCCCGAGAGCGACGACCCCAAGGAGCACGCGCTCTGGGGCACCGACGCGCTCGCCGCCTACGCGCTGCGCATGGCCACCCAGGAGGAGATCCGCTGGCCCGACTCGCTGGTGCTGCTCGGTGACCAGGTCTACGCCGACGAGACCAGCAAGGCGACCCAGGAGTGGATCAGGGGCAGGCGCGACACCAGCAGGCCGCCGGGCACCGAGGTCATCGACTTCACCGAGTACGTCCGGCTCTACCACGAGTCCTGGTCGACCCGGCTGGTGCGCTGGCTGTTCGCCACCGTCCCGGTGTCGATGATCTTCGACGACCACGACGTGCGTGACGACTGGAACACCTCGCAGACCTGGCGCGACGAGATCGAGCGCACCGACTGGTGGGCGGGCCGCGAACGCGCCGCCATCGTCACGTACTGGATCTACCAGCACATCGGCAACCTCTCGCCTGCGGAACTGGCCGAGGACGAGACCTTCCGCAAGGTCACCGCCGCAGGCGGCGACGCGACCCCGGTGCTCAGCGACTTCGCCGACGTGGCCACCCAGGAGTTCAACGGCCGCAAGGGCACCAGGTGGAGCTACCGGCGCGACTTCGGCAACGTGCGGCTGCTGGTCATCGACACCCGGTCCGGCCGCATCCTCAAGGACGGCCACCGGTCCATGGTCGGCGACGGCGAGTTCGAGTGGATCGAGGACAACGCCGACGGCGACTACGACCACCTGCTCATCGGCTCGTCGCTGCCCTGGCTCATGCCGCACGTGATCTCGCACGTGCAGTCCATGAACGAGGTCGCCTGCAGGCGCACCGACTGGCGCGGTCGGCTGGCGGAGAAGCTGCGCCAGGCCGCCGACCTGGAGCACTGGCCCTCGTTCCGCAAGTCCTCCGACCGGCTCACCCGGCTGATCCGGCGGATCGCCGAGGGCGACGCGGCCACCGTCTGCGTGCTCTCCGGCGACGTCCACCACGTCTACGCCGCCGAGGCCACCTTCGACCGCCCGGTCAACGCCCGGGTCTACCAGCTGACCTGCTCGCCGCTGCACAACGCCGTCGAGCGGTTCATGCGACCGCTGTTCCGGGTCGGGTGGTCGCGGACCCTCGCCGGGCTCCTGCGGCGGTGGATGTACCGGTCGCCCGAGATCGAGCCGCTGCCGGTGGACTGGCGCAAGGTGGCCGGACCGTACTTCGGCAACGCCGTGGCCACGCTGCGGGTGCGCGGCCGGGACGCGGATGTGGTGATCGAACAGGCGGGCGACGGCCCCGACGGGCCGTGGCTGCGGCCGCTGCCCAACGTCGCCCTCACGGCGGGGCGCCCGCGCTGAGCCGGGCGGTCGCTCCTAGACTTCCCGGTGTGGAATACCAGCTCACCGCCGATGTGAACCCGCCGTCGAACACCGACCTCGACCCGCTGCAGCGGCACGGTGTCGCCGCCCTGCTCGACGAGCAGTTGGACCTGCTGGCGGGCATCGAGGGGCCCGACGGCGTCGAGGTCGAGCCGCTGGACCACCGGGTCGTCGTGCACCCCACCGGGGCGGTCATCACCTGGGTGCTCGACGCGCCCGCGCTCTCGTTCGCCGAGGAGGCGGCCAGGCACGTGCTCACCGAGCTGCTGGCCACCAGCGAGCTGCTCGAGGGCTGGACGGTCGGCCGCTGCGAGGTCATCGCCTCCGACGACGACCTCGCCGCCGCGCTCGGCGAGGAGCGGCCCGAGCTGGAGGACGAGGACGACGACGGCGAGCTGACCGAGGAGGAGATCGCCGCGCTGCGCGACGAGCTGCTGGTCTCGGCAGACGCACTGCGCGCCTTCGGCCCCGAGGCGTTCGGCCACAACCCGGCCGACCCGGACTCGCCGGTCTCCGCCGAGGCCGCTCGCCTGGTCGCCGGTGCCCTGGTGCAGGCCATGGAGATCCTCACCGACGAGCTGTTCGCCGACGTGCAGGAACTGGAGGACGCCGAGGGCGCCGCCAGCGACGTCGAGGCGCTCAGCGTGCTCAACCAGCTCCCGCTGCGCTACGCCGAGCACTACGGCGCCCTGTTCGCCAAGCAGTTCCTGGTGGTCAGCGCGATCCTGGGCTACCGGCTGGCCCAGCCGGGCTGGACCCCGCCGCTGTGCACCGCCGAGGCGCTGGCCCTGCACGTGCTCAAGGCCGAGGCGGGCGTCCAGCTCGACCTGGCCGGTCTGCTCGACGAACTGCCGGTCAAGCAGATCTTCGCCGCCTTCGACGAGCACGCCTTCGCCGACCACGACCACGAGCGCCTCTACGACCTCGACGAGGAGACCGGCGAGGACGAGATCGACCTCCTGGGCACCCCCGGCCTCGACATCGACGAGTGGTTCCTGCCCAAGGGCACCGACGTGCTGCACCCCTACCTGGCGGCGGAGCCCTCGGCCAGTCACGCCGAGTAGTCCCACCCTCCGGACGCCGTTGACCAGCCACCCCCCGGCTGGTCGACTGATCGCCGTGCGTCCCTCACCGGTCACCGCGGGTACCGAACCGGCCCGCGTCACCCTCACCGTCCACGTGACCGCCGAGGCCGACCGCATCCCGGAACTGACCGCGGGCCTGGTCAACGCGCTCACCACGCTGGGCCGCGACGAGCTCGCCGTGACGGTCGACGGGCCGGTCGCCCCGGTGGTCTCGCTGCCCCGCCGCAGCGCCCCGCTGGTCGTGCAGGCCGACGCCAGGCGCGTCCTGTGGCAGGGCCGCGAGGTGGTCCTCACCCGGCTGGAGTTCGACCTGCTGCTCTACCTGGCGACCCACCCGAGCCGGGTGCACCGCCGGCGGGCGCTGATGACCCAGGTCTGGCGGACGACCTACGTCAGCGAACGCACCGTCGACGTCCACGTGCGGCGGCTGCGCGGGAAGATCGGCTTGGGCGAGGACCTGATCCGGACCGTGCGCGGCGTCGGCTACCAGTTCGCCGACGCCGGGCTCGTCGCGGTGGAGCGCGGTTAGTCCGCTACTGGCCCTGCTTGCGCCCGGTCTCCTCTTCCCACTTCGACAGCTGCTGCTCCAGCGCCTTCATGATCTCGAAGACCTGCGACGGCGGGATCCGCACGCGCGAGACGATCCGGGCCGGGGTGGCGATGAAGGCGGCGCCGTTGTCGTCCTGGCTGGGGTGGTTGGGGCCGACGACGGTGGCGAAGTCCAGCACGAAGGACTCCTTGTCGTGCCAGACCACGGCGAACGAGGCGTAGTGGCCGACCTCCTGCTCCGGGGGCAGGTTGACCATGAAGCGGGCGTCGAGCGGCTGGTTCATCTGGCGATCCTCCCGGGGTGCGTGGCCCCGATGCTAACCACGTTCGTGGAAAGCGCGGCGGTAGGCCGAAGGGGAGGTGCGCATCGCCCTGGTGAAGTGGTGCCGGTAGGTCACCGGCGACTCGAACCCGACGGCGGCGGCGATCTCCGGGATCGGGTGTCCGCCGGTCTCCAGCAGCGCCAGGCTGGCCTGCACCCGCTGGGTGATCAACCAGCGGATCGGGCTGGTGCCGGTGGCCTGCTTGAACCGGCGCAGGTAGGTGCGCGGCGACAGGTGCGACCGGCGGGCCAGCGACTCGACGGTGATCGGTTCGGCCAGGTTCGCCAGCGCCCAGGTCATGCTGTCGGCCACCGCGTCCACCGACACCGCGGGCACCGGTGCCTCGATGAACTGCGCCTGCCCGCCGTCGCGGTGCGGGGCGACCACCAGTCGGCGGGCGACGGCGTTGGCGACGGTGGCGCCGTGGTCGGTGCGCACCAGGTGCACGCACAGGTCGATGCCCGCCGCGCTCCCCGCGCTGGTGAGGATGTCGCCGTCATCGACGTAGAGCACTTCGGCGTCCACCTCCACCCGCGGGTGGCGTTCGGCGAGCAGCGGTGCGTAGCGCCAGTGCGTCGCCGCGCGCCGACCGTCCAGCAGGCCCGCGGCGGCGAGCGCGAACGCGCCGCTGCAGATGGAGACCAGGCGCGCGCCGCGGGAGTGGGCCGATCGCAGCGCCGCGACCACCGGCTCCGGCACCGGGGCGCGCACGTCGGAGACACCGGGGACGATCACCGTGTCGGCCGCCGCGAGGGCCGTCAGGTCGTTCTCCGCGTGCATCGTCGCGCCGCCGACCACCCGCACCGGGCCGTCCGCGCAGATCAGCAGCCGGTACCAGTCGATGTCGAGTTCGGGCCGGTGCAGGCCGAAGACCTCGGTCACGATGCCGAGTTCGAACGGTGACATGCCGTCGTAGGCCAAGACGCTCACGGTGTGGATGGCGAGATATTAGCGCATGGCGGCGTTGGCGCCACTTCCTCGACGTCCGGCCTGGCCGCAGGATCACAGCCATGGACGCCATCACCCACTTCAGCACCCGCCTCACCTTCGAGACCGACGCCAGCGACGTGCACGCCGCCATGGGCACCGGGGCGCTGACCCTGGTCGACACCCGCTCCACCGAGGCGTGGGCGCAGGGCCACGTGCTCGGCGCGATCCACCTGCCGACCCGCGACATCGCCGCCCGCGCGGCCGAGGTCGTGCCCGAGGGCGCCGCGGTCGTCACCTACTGCTGGGGTCCTGGGTGTAACGGGGCGACCAAGGCCGCCCTGGAGTTCGCCAAGCTCGGCTACTCGGTGCGCGAGATGCTCGGCGGCTTCGAGTACTGGGCCCGCGAGGGGTTCCCGGTCGAGGGCCGCTCGGTGCCGGTCGACCCGCTCACCACGGTGGTCACCGGCGGCTGCGGCTGCTGACACTCCACAGTGGACGCGTTGGGCCCAATGGCCCAACGCGCACCGGAAACCGTTTCACGCCCCGACGGCCAGGGTATCTACCCGGCATCACGCGATGTCCGGGAAGGAGAACCCGATGTCAACAGGCGCGATCATCGGCATCGTCGTCGCGGTCGTCGTTGTAGTTGCCCTGGTAGCGGTGGCACTGCGCGCCCAAGCGCGCAGCAAGCACCTGCGGGAGCGGTTCGGCGGGGAGTACGAGCGCGCGGTGCACGCCAGCTCCAAGCGCGAAGCCGAGCGCGAGCTGCTGCAGCGCGAACGCCGCCACGCCGAGCTCGACATCCAGCCGCTGTCAGCGGCCGAGCGGGAGAGCTACACGGCGCGCTGGTCGTTGGTGCAGGCCAAGTTCGTCGACCAGCCGGGTGCCGCCGTCGAGGAGGCCGACCAGCTGGTCAGCGCCGTGATGGCCAAGCGCGGCTACCCCGTCGACGGCGACCAGGACCAGCGCGTCGCCGACCTGTCGGTCCGCCACTCGTCCACTGTGGAGCACTACCGGCTGGCCCGTTCGGTGCGCGGCAAGCACACCGGCGACGGTGACGCCTCGACCGAGGAGCTGCGCGAGGCGATCGTGCGCTACCGCGCGCTGTTCGACGAGCTGCTCGCCGACGGCGCCGATGAGTCCCGTGTAGACGGTCAGGCCGACGGGCGGGCGCACCACGCACCCCGGCGCGACACCGCCACCCGCCCGGCCACCCAGTGACCCGAGCGAGCCAACCCCCAGTCCCCACGGAAGGCCCAGTCGTGACCAAGCCGCAAGACGACCGCAGGCTGCAGACCGAGGACCTGCTCGTCGCCCCCGACAACGACCCCGCCACCAACTCGCCCTACCACGACACCACCCACGACTCGGGCTACCACGACAGCGGCACCGCCCGGACCGACCAGGACACCGCGCCCGCCGCCGACGAGCCGTTCGACCAGGACCGCGACGTGGACCGGCAGCCGGTGGACCAGGAACCCGCGGACCAGGAGCCCAGAGGCGCCGACCCCGACTACACCGAGAACGCGCCGACCGAGGCGATCCCGGAGCAGCAGGTCGTCCGCGAGTCCGGTGTCCCGGTCGCGACCGACGCCGAGGAGCCCGCCGCGCAGCTGTTCACCGAGGCGGAGGTCGAGCGCTTCCGCGAGCAGTGGCAGGCGATCCAGGGCACCTTCGTCGACGACCCGCGCGACGCCGTGCGCGGTGCCGACCACCTGGTGGCCGAGGTGATGCAGGTGCTGGCGGCGACCTTCACCGAGCACAAGCGCGGCCTCGAGGAGCAGTGGCAGCACGGCGAGGACGCGCAGACCGAAGACCTGCGCCAGGCGCTGCGCCGCTACCGGTCGTTCTTCAACCAACTGCTGCACACCTGAGCTGTTCCGAGGTCCCCGCGTCCGGCACACTTGCTGGTCGCGGGGATTTCGGCGTCCCCGGAGGTGGACGGAGGCGTTCGGTTTGGGCGGGTACGCACTGTTCGACACGGCGATCGGCCGCTGCGGCGTCGCCTGGGGCGACAACGGGATCACCGCGGTCCAACTCCCCGAGCGCACCGAGGCCGCGACCGTCGCCCGCCTTGGCCGCTACGGCAGCGCCGCCGAACCACCCGCCGCCGTGACCGCCGCGATCACCCGGATGACCGCCCTGCTGCGCGGCGACCACGACGACCTCACCGACATCGCCGTCGACCCCGAGGGCATCCCCGAGTTCGACGGCCGGGTCTACGCGATCGCCCGCGCGATCCCGCCGGGCGAGACCCTCACCTACGGCGAGGTCGCCACCCGCCTCGGCCTCCCCGGTTCGGCCCAAGCGGTCGGCCAAGCCCTGGGCAGGAACCCGTACCCGATCGTCGTCCCCTGCCACCGGGTGCTGGGCGCGAACGGCAGGGTCGGCGGTTTCTCGGCGGGCGACGGCGCGGTGACCAAGCTGCGCATCCTGGGCATCGAGGGCGCCGCCCCCGGCGGTCAACCGTCCCTCTTCGACTGAGATGACCGACCAAGCCCGACTGCGGGAGGCCCTGGCGACGGGGCCGTTCAGCCTCGCTTTGCGCTTGGCGTTGCGGGCCAGCGGGCTCAGCCTGGACCGGGTGCAGTACCGGCTGCGCGAGCGCGACGTCCCGATCAGCAAGACCGCGTTGAGCAACTGGCAGAGCGGCCGCACCCGTCCCGAGCGCCCGGAGTCGTTGCGCGCCTTGGCAGTCCTGGAGGACGTCCTCGGTCTGCCGGAGGCCGCGCTGTCGGCGTTGCTCGGCCCGCCGCGCCCCCGGGGCCGGTGGTTGACCAGGGCGCCGAACGACATGCGGGCCGACCAGGCCTGGGCCCGACCCGACGGTCTCCTGCGCACCCTCGACAGCCTCGGCACGACGTTGTCCGCCGTCGACCGCTTGTCCAAGGTGGCCTTGCAGATCACCGGCGACGTCGGACCCGACCGGGTGCTGCGCCGCATCGAACACCTCGTCGTCCTGCGCGCCGAACACGAGGGCGTCGACCGCTACACCGTCGCCTACCGCAGCGACCTCGGACCGCCCGAGATCACCGAGACCATGGGCTGCCGACCGGGACGCCGCCGCGGCGACCGGGAAACCGGGTTCTCCACCTTCGAGTTGCTGCTCGACCGCGGCCTGGCGGCCGGTGAGCTGGTCACCCTGCGGTACACGATCACGCCGGGCTCACCCGAGGTCTACCACTCGCAGCGGCTCGGCGCCTCGACCCGGGTGTTCGGGGTGCAGGTCCAGTTCCACGCGGAAGCATTGCCCGTCCGCGTGTACCGCCGCTTCCAGTCCTCCGTGAGCGAGACCGGCTCCGCGGAGGTCGACGTCCGACTCGGCACGACCCGCACCGCCCAGTACGCCGCGACCGACCCGCCGCCGGGGATCTACCGCATCGGCTGGGACTGGGACTAGCGACTAGCCCCGCGCCGCCGCGATCCGGTGCCGGATCGGCGCGTAGTGCGCCGCCACCGCCTTGGTGAAACCAGGCAGGTCTTCCGCGCGCGCCGCGTCGACGATCCCCCGGTGCAGCGCGACGGTGTCGTGCTCGTCGGTCGGCAGCCCGAGGTGCGGCGCGAGGGTGGTGTAGACGTCCCAGAAGGCGTCGGTGAACTGGCGCACCAGTTCGTTGCCCAGCGGGTGCACCAGCAGTGCGTGGAACGCCCGATCGGCGCCCACGGTGTCCTCGCCCCGGTCCATCCGGTCCACGAGCTCGTCGAGGCACGCGAGGTGCTCGCCGTCCAACGCGTCCAGGATGCGCTCGGCGTTGCCCCGCTCGAACAGCTCCCGGACCTCGACCAGCTCCGAGAGCACCGCGAACTCGTCGTCCGGGCTCAGCAGCCCGCGGAAGGTCAGCCCCTCCACCAGGGCGGACAGGCTGAGCTCGCCGACGTAGGTGCCGTGCCCGTGCCGGACCTCGACGATGTCGAGCGCGTCCAGGGTCTTGATCGCCTCGCGGACGCTGGAGCGGGAGGCGCCCAGCGCCGCGCACAGCTCGTTCTCCGTGGGCAGCGGGGCACCCGGGCGCAGGCGGTTGTCGAGGATGTAGCGCTTGATGCGCTCGCTGACCTCCTCGCGCAGCAGCGACCGGCCGACCCGTTCGTTGGACACCAACTCCGGCAACCCCTTCCCTCGACTGCGACACCCTCTCACGATCGGCGGTGCGCCCGCCCCACGGTCGCCGGGCGGTGGCAGGCCCACCGCCGGTGGCCCCCGGTTGGCCGGGGCGTGACCGGCGGGTGGCCGGTGCTGAATCGATTTTGACACCCGCTCCGGCCGGTCTGTAGCGTCGGAACCACGGTGCGCGCCAGTGTCGTCGTTCGCCCTGGGGAAGATCATCGACGATGCCGGAGAGAGTGACCATGAGCGTGCCGTTGAACCCGGTCGTGGCCGAGGTGACCGCCAGGATCGCCACCCGCAGCGCCGCGACCCGCTCCGCCTACCTCAGCCGCATGGCCGCCGCGGCGACCCCGCGGCCGATGCGCGCCGGTCTCGGCTGCAGCAACCTCGCGCACGGCTTCGCCGCCTGCGCGGGCCCGGACCGCTTGGCCGTCAAGGGCGCCAGCGTCCCCGGCGTGGCCATCGTGTCCGCCTACAACGACATGCTCTCGGCGCACCAGCCGTTCCTCGAGTTCCCCGCCTGGATCAAGGACGCCACCCGCCAGGCGGGCGGGGTCGCCCAGTTCGCGGGCGGCGTGCCCGCCATGTGCGACGGCATCACCCAGGGCAGGCCGGGCATGGAGCTGTCGCTGTTCAGCCGCGAGGTCATCGCCATGGCGACCGGCGTCGCCCTGGCCCACGACATGTTCGACGGCGCCCTGCTGCTCGGCGTCTGCGACAAGATCGTCCCCGGCCTGCTGATCGGCGCGCTGGCCTTCGGCCACCTGCCCACGATCCTGGTGCCAGCGGGCCCGATGGCCTCCGGTCTGCCCAACGCCGAGAAGGCCAGGGTCCGCCAGGCCTTCGCCGAGGGCAAGGCCTCCCGCGACGACCTGCTCGCCGCCGAGTCGGCCTCCTACCACTCGCCGGGCACCTGCACCTTCTACGGCACCGCGAACTCCAACCAGCTCGTCGTCGAGGTCATGGGCCTGCACCTGCCGGGGGCGAGCTTCATCCCCCCGGGCACCCCACTGCGCCGCGCGGTCACCGAGGCGGCCGCCCGCCGGGTCGTGGAGATCACCGCCCAGGGTGACCAGTACACCCCGATCGCCCAGGTCGTCGACGAGAAGTCGGTGGTCAACGGCGTGATCGCGCTGCTGGCCACCGGCGGGTCGACCAACCACACGCTGCACCTGGTCGCCATCGCCGCCGCTGCGGGCATCCAGCTCACCTGGGACGACTTCTCCGACCTGTCGGCCGCGGTGCCGCTGCTGACCAGGGTCTACCCCAACGGCACAGCCGACATCAACCACTTCGTCGCCGCAGGCGGCGTCCAGCTGCTCATCTCCGAGCTGCTCGACGCGGGCCTGCTGCACGCCGATGTGTCCACTGTGGCCGGACCGGGATTGGACCGGTACCGGCAGGAGCCGGTGCTCGACAACGGCGTCCTGCGCTGGCGGGACGGCCTGAGCCAGTCCGGTGACCTGGACGTGCTCAGGCCGTTCGCCGACCCGTTCGCCCCCGATGGTGGGCTGCGGATGCTCACGGGCAACCTCGGCCGCGCGGTGGTCAAGGTGTCGGCCGTGGCTGCGGAACACCGCGTCGTCGAGGCGCCCGCCAGGGTGTTCACCACCCAGGAGGCCGTCGTCGAGGCGTTCCGCGCAGGCGAACTGGACCGCGATGTGGTGATCGTGCTGCGCCAGCAGGGGCCGCGGGCGAACGGCATGCCGGAGCTGCACGGCCTCACCCCGTCGCTGAGCGCGGTGATGAGTCGGGGGTACCGCGTCGCCCTGGTCACCGACGGCCGGATGTCAGGCGCCTCCGGCAAGATCCCGGCCGCCATCCACTGCACCCCCGAGGCCGCCGCGGGCGGCCCCATCGCGCTCATCCACGACGGCGATCTGGTCCGCCTGGATGCCGAAGCGGGACGGGTCGACGTGCTGGTCGACGCCGATGTCCTGGCCGCGCGCCTCCCGGTTGACGCGCCACCGCTGGACTCCGAGTGGACCGGCACCGGCCGTGACCTCTTCGCCGCGCTCCGCAGGTCGGTGGGCCCCGCCGACCACGGTGCGAGCGTTTTCGGCCCGGCCTTCCCCGACCTGGTGCCCGCTTCGTAGGTTGTCTCGTTCCTGGTTGTCCCCTTTCCGGTCCTGCCCGCGGCTGCGCCCCACCGCGCGCCGTGGGGCGGGACCACTACCGTTCGTTCCGCCATTTGTCCGCGCACAGCAAAGGTACGACCGATCCAGGCGGGTCAAAGCGGGCACTTGTCGGCTGTGGATGGTCACAGGGGTTGTGGATAACTTCGGTGGGCCGGAACGGATGTGGAGTTCGACATGAGCTTGCTTGACCTGTCGCCGGTGGTGCCGGTCGTCGTCCTCGACGACGCGGCGGACGCCGTGCCGCTCGCGCTGGCACTGGTGCGGGGCGGGGTGCGGATCATCGAGGTCACCCTGCGCACCCCGGCCGCGCTGGAGTCGATCAAGCGGATCGCGGCGGAGGTGCCGGACGCCGTCGTGGGCGCGGGAACGGTGACCGCCCCGGAACACGCCGTAGCCGCCCAGGCCGCGGGTGCTCAGTTCCTCGTCACCCCCGGCACCACCGACCGCGTCCTGTCCGCCGCCGCGGACACCGGCCTGCCCGTCCTCCCCGGCGCCGCGACCGTCTCCGAGGCCATGCGGCTGGCCGAGGCGGGCTACACGGAGCTGAAGTTCTTCCCCGCCGAGGCCTCCGGAGGCATCGGGTTCCTCAAGTCGATCGCGGGTCCGCTGCCCGGCCTGCGCTTCTGCCCGACCGGCGGCATCAGCGCCGCCACCGCCCCCGGCTACCTCGCGCTGCCCAACGTCGGCTGCGTCGGCGGCAGCTGGCTCACCGCCGACCCGACCGACCTGGCGGGCGTCGAGCGGCTCGCGCTGGCGGCCGCCAGCCTCTAAATTGGTAGAGACCACTTGGTGGGCCGACTGCTACTCTTGCGCACAGCTGCATCATGGATGCTGTTAGCGCGCAGGTGTGAGCAGGAGGTTGGTCCATGTCGTTCGTCACCGCGGAGATCGCGGGCCAGCCCGCGTGTTGGGAACGGGCGGTCGGCCAGCCGATCGCGCCGGGGGAGCGGGTCGCGGTCGTCGGCTGCGGCACGTCCTGGTTCATCGCTATGGCCTACGCGGCGTTGCGTCAGGCCACCGGCCAATGGACCGACGCGTTCCCCGCGTCCGAGGCTCTTGTCGACCGCGGCTATGACCGGGTTGTCGCCATCACGCGTTCCGGCACCACGACCGAGGTGATCGACCTCTTAGCGCGAGCAGCGGTACCGACCACTGTGATCACAGGCGTGGCTGGGTCACCGGCGACCCAGCACGCTACTGAGACTGTGCTGCTCGCCTACGCAGACGAACGTTCCGTAGTGCAGACCCAGTTCGCCACTACGGCTCTGGCCTACCTGCGGACCTCTCTAGGCGAAGATCTCACTCAAGCGATCGCCGATGCGCGCACTGTCTTGGACCAAGACCTGGGCGACCTCGCTTCCGCTGAGCAGTTCACCTTCCTCGGTCAGGGGTGGACGGTCGGGCTGGCTCACGAGGCCGCTCTTAAGCTGCGCGAAGCGGCTGGCCTGTGGACCGAGTCTTACCCCGCCATGGAGTACCGGCACGGCCCGATCAGCATCGCTCAACCCGGGCGCGTCACGTGGGTCTTAGGCCAAGCGCCCCACGGGCTGCGAAAAGATGTGGAAAGCACCGGCGCGCAGTACCTCGACAGCGGCACACTCGACCCCATGGCGCACTTAGTGCTCGCTCAACGCGTCGCCGTCGCGGCAGCGCTGCGGCGCGGGCTCGACCCGGACCAGCCGCGCAACCTCACCCGTTCCGTCATCCTCGGCGCCTGACATGCCCCTGGTCCCCACCGCCGCCATCCTCGACGCAGCCGCCGGGCACGGCGTCGGCGCGTTCAACGTGATCCAGATCGAGCACGCCCAAGCCGCCGTCGCGGGTGCCGAGGCAGCCGGAGCCGCGGTGGTGCTGCAGATCAGCGAGAACTGCGTCCGCTACCACGGCGACCTCGAACCGATCACCGCCGCGACGCTCGCTGTGGCGCGCAGGGCGGCCGTTCCGGTGGCCGTCCACCTGGACCACATCGAGACCGCCGAGTTGGTCGACGAGGGCCTCCGCCTGGGCGTCGGCTCGATCATGTTCGACGCGTCCGCGCTGCCGTACGACTCGAACGTGGAGCGGACCGCGGCCGTGGTCCGCCGCTGCCACGACGCGGGCGTCCTGGTGGAGGCTGAACTGGGGGAGATCGGCGGCAAGGACGGCGTCCACGCCCCCGGCGCGCGCACGGACCCCGGCGAGGCGGCCGACTTCGTCGCGGCGACCGGGGTCGACGCGCTGGCCGTCGCGGTCGGGACCTCGCACGCCATGCTGACCAGGGACGCGCGCCTGGACCTCGACCTGATCGCCGCCATCCGCGCCGCGGTCCCGGTCCCGCTGGTGCTGCACGGGTCCTCTGGCGTCCCGGACGACTCGCTCGCCGCCGCCGTGCGCGCGGGCATCACCAAGGTCAACATCGCCACCCACCTCAACGCCGTGTTCACCGCGGCGGTGCGGGCCGGGTTGGTCGACGCGTCCCTCGTGGACACCAGGAAGTACCTCGGACCGGCCCGCGCCGCGGTCGCCGTCGAGGTGGCCAGGCTGCTGGGCGTGCTGCGCGCGATCCCGGCGTGGAAGATCGGGACACCGGCATGATCCTCACCGTCACCGCCAACCCCGCGCTCGACGTCAGCTACAGCGTCGACCGGCTGCGCCCCGGCCAGACCCACCGCATCGGCGCGGTCTTCGAACGCGCGGGCGGCAAGGGCTTCAACGTCAGCCGGGTTCTGCACGACCAAGGCATCTCAACTCGCGCTCTAGGCCCGGTCGGCGGCATCTTGGGCGATTCGCTGCGCGCCGATCTTTTGGACGCGGGTCTCCCGCACGACCTGCTCCCGGTCGCCGCCGCCACGCGCATGACCATCGCGGTCCTCGCGGACGAGGCCACGATGTTCAACGAGCCCGGCGGGCCCTTGTCGGCATTCGACTGGTCACGGCTTCAGGACCTCGTCGATTCCTACCTGCCTCGCACCGAGGTCCTTGTCTGTTCTGGGAGTTTGCCTCTTGACGCTCCCGAGTCCTCTTACGCGGACTTCGTTACCTTGGCCGCCTCGCACGGGGTTCCTACTGTCGTTGATGTAGGCGGGGCTCCTCTTCGCGCCGCTGCGGAGGCGGGCGTGGCCATAGTCAAGCCGAACGCGGAGGAACTGGCTGCGGCGGTGGGGGAGGGCGATCCTCTTATTGGAGCGCGGTCGCTTCATTCTCTTGGCGCAAGAGCAGTGGTCGTGTCTCTTGGCGCTGACGGTCTCCTCGCGGTTACCTCCGAGGGTGAGTGGCGCGCGACCCTGCCCGATCCCGTCGTGGGCAACCCCACGGGCGCGGGAGACGCCGCTGTGGCCGCCCTGGCCGACGGTCTTCGCCGCGACCTCCCGTGGCCCGACCGGCTCCGGCTGGCGGTCACCTGGGCGGGCGCGGCGGTGGCGGCCCCGGTGGCGGGCAGCGTTGACCACGACGTGCTGGCGGAGTTGTTCGACCAGGTGACCGTCGCCGCGCTCTAGATCAACTGGATCAAGCGCCCCCGATTCACAGCCTAGAGACGAGGTACGACAGAACGGACTGGCTGGCTGGCGCCCGGTGAGAGCCCCTCACCCTAGTGGCACGACCCAGAATGTCGACCATGTCTCGACCCGCCCACGACGCGCCTGGCGGCGTTGCCGAAACGACCGAGTACGCCCAGTACGAGGCCGTTCCGGCGCCTTGCCAGCCACGCCGTGGACGGGCCGATACACGGCCAACATTCTGGGTCGCACCACTAGCATGCGCACGAAAGGCGGTGGCCTCCATGTCCGACGCTCCCGGAGACGAGCCCGACTACCGGTTCACCCTCGCCAACGAGCGCACTTTCCTCGCCTGGGTCCGTACCGCACTCGCGTTGGTCGCCGGTGGGGTGGCTGTCTGGCAGTACCTCCCCGACATGGGCCTACCGGTGCTGCGATCGGCTATAGGCATCGGCTTGGTCGTCCTTGGCACGGTCTTGGCGGGTCTTAGTCATCACCGCTGGCGGATCACGCAGCGGGCCATGCGACTGGGGCTGCCGTTGCCCGCGGGGCCGCAGGTGCCACTTGTGGCGGTCGGGGTCACCGCAGTGGCCGTCGCGGTGCTCGTGTTGGTTGTGGTCGGTCGGTGACCACTCAGGACCGGGGGCTGCAGTCCGAGCGGACGCGGTTGGCCTGGGGGCGGACCGCGTTGGCCTGTGCTGCGGTCGGGGCCTTGTTGCTGCACGGAGCCGAGGGAGCGGTGGGGCTGGCCGCGGGAGCGGTGACCTTGCTGTGCGCGGTGGCGATGGTCCTGTGTGGAGCGCGCCGCTACGGCGGGGTCCAGGATCTGCCCTGGTGGGTGGGGGTACTGGCCGTCACCCCGGGTTTGGTGGCCGCGGTCGCGCTCGTGCTGAGGTGACCCGGGGCCGGTGCGGCACCACCGGCCCCGGGTTCGCACTCGCTCGGACCCGCCCCACCGCAGGAGGGGGGCGGAGGGCCTCGACGCGGATCCGTGAGCCTGGTGCTCGGGGCAGTATCCGCCGCTGCCCGGCGGGCGGTCCAGCCCTACCGGTCGGTAGTCGAACGGCGCAGCGCGGGCACGCACGGTGTAGTTCACCCGGTGTGGGCTCACTCGATGGTGGCACAGTCCGCTCGCGCGGGGTGCGCCGAAACCAAATGTGCGTAACGTGACAGCAATCGGGGAAACCCCAGGTCAGCGCGCTGTCACCGACAGGGCCTCCACACGGGACGGGGGAACGGCATGGACGGTGTCGCCTACCAGCGCGCACTCGGTCGCGAGTTGCAGCAGCTGCGCATGCGACGCAGGTGGACGCGCGCCCAGTTGGTGCAACGACTGCCCAACGAACTCTCCGCGCAGGCGCTGGCCTCCTACGAGACCGGCACCCGGTCCTGCACCGTTGTCCGGTTCGTCCAGTTGTGCACCGCGCTGGAAGCCTCGCCGCACGACCTGCTGGAGCGGGTGCACGACCAGGTCAGCCACGAGGAGTACCCGGCGTCGCTGAAGGTCGACCTGACCGAGTTGGCCACCGACCCCCGGCCCGAGCTCGCCCCGGCCCGGCGGTGGGCGGCCACCGAGGTCGCCAGACACGCGGCCAGCACCCGCGACCTCGACATCGGCGCCCTCGAGTCGCTGGCCGCCCTGTGTGGACTGTCCACAGTCGAGCTCGTCAGGATGCTGCGCTCCGGCGGCAAGGTCGAGCAGGAGCAGGTCCAGTAGCAGACTGGGCCCCGTGGAACTGCGCATCGGGGTCATCGGGTTCGGACTGCGGTCGACGTTGATCGACTACGCCCACCGGCCGGGCGGCGGAAGCCGGGTGGTCGCCGTGTGCGACCCCCGACCGGCGCGCCGGTCCGAGGCCGCGAGGCGGTACGGGGCCGCCACCTGCGCCACCGCGGCGGAACTGCTGCGGCACGAGCTCGATGCCGTGTTCGTGCTCTCCCCCGACCACCTGCACGCCGAACACGCCGTCGCCGTGCTGGAGTCCGGGCGGGCGGCGTACGTGGAGAAGCCGCTGGCCACCACCGTCGAGGACTGCGACCGGATCCTGGCTGCGGCCGTGCGCACCGGCAGCAGGCTCTACGTCGGCCACAACATGCGGCACATGCCCGTTGTCACCGCCATGCGCGATCTGATCGCCGAGGGGGCCGTCGGGCGGGTCACGGCGATCTGGTGCAGGCACTTCGTCGGGCACGGCGGGGACTACTACTTCAAGGACTGGCACGCCGAACGCGCCAAGGGCACCGGCCTGCTGCTGCAGAAGGGCGCCCACGACATCGACGTCATCCACTGGCTGGCGGGCGGGTACTCGCGCACCGTCTCCGCCATGGGCGCGCTGACCGTCTACGGCGACATTGCCGACAGGCGAACGGAGTCCGACTACAAGGCGGCCTTCGACTACGACACCTGGCCGCCCGCCGCGCACACCGGGCTCAACCCGGTGGTGGACGTCGAAGACCTGTCCATGGTCACCATGGCGCTCGACAACGGCGTCTTCGCCACTTATCAGCAGTGCCATTACACGCCGGACTACTGGCGGAACTACACCGTGATCGGTACAGAAGGCAGGGTGGAGAACTTCGGCGACGGTCCCGGGGCGCTCGTGCGGGTGTGGAACCGGCGCCACCGCGGATACGCCGCCGAGGGCGACCTGGTGCGCCCGATCGTCGAATCCGACGCCCGGGAAGCGGGCCACGGCGGCGCGGACCCGGCGATTGTCGCCGAATTCGTCCGCTTCGCCCACGCCGGTGGACCAACCGCCACCTCGCCCGTCGCCGCCCGCAACGCCGTGGCCACCGCCTGTGCCGCAACGGATTCGCTGCGTGCCGGGGGCGCGCTCGCCGAGGTGCCCCGGTTGGCCGACGGGCTGAGCGGGTACTTCGAGGCAAATGCGGACCCAGGTCCAAGCGGAAACGTTGCCTGCGGTCCGCGACCGTGACCGGATCGGCACGCAGCGTTCCGGTTTACGGCCTTTACCGGGGCCCGAGGTGGTGATTTTCCGCCAACTACCGTGATCTATAGCGGCTAAAGCGTTACGCGTGGTTTCCGAGTTGTGACAATTCGTTGCCCGTCGTCCGGCGTGAGCGTGATCGCAACCGGGCCGTCGCGCTGGATTTTTCTCCCGTACACCCGTGAACCAGACGATTCGCACTACACGTCGGGGTGTACCAGTTTGATGGGAGAAACCCGATGGCGATCGCCCGCTTCCAGATCTACAGATCCGCCGACGACGCGGTGACGTGGCGGTTCCTCTCCGCCAACAACCGCAGCCTCGGTCAGGCGGCTGACCGCTTCGTCGACGCCGACGCCTGTTCCCGCGCACTGCTGGAACTGCGCACCCGGCTCACCGAGATGTCCGCCACAACGGCGCGGGAGACCCCTTCGCAGTTGTGGTCGTGGCGGGTTCGCCTGGCGGGAACCGATCTCGCGGTGTCCAGCCGCAAGTACCACCGCCGGGTGCAGGCCCAGTACGCGTGCCGCAGTTTTCTCGGCTTGGTCGCCAACTCCACGGTCGCGGACCTCCCGCGAGTGGTGCATTTCTGATGCTTCCATCCGCCTATTCCAGGCGCAGCCATTCGGCCCATGCCTGCAGCGGAAAGCAAACCCGTTCGTTCGTTGTTCACACCGGCATCCGGCCTCGGTCAACTGGTCCGGCTTGGCTTGCGCGCGTAACGCAACCGTGGATCCGGAGCAACCCCAGATGACCCAGTTGATGAGCGCGCCCGACCCGGTCGCCGCCGGTCGACCGGACGTGCCGCGCAGGCGGGTGTCCCCGCCGGGCGGGATGGACCGGGTCTTCCGGGCGGTGCTGCGCGGCGCGGGGCTCACCGTGCTGGCGCTGATGGTGACCGTCGGCGTCTTCCTGCTCATCCGCGGGCTCAGCGCCTTCTCCGTCGCCGGGTTCGGCTTCTTCACCACCGAGACCTGGCAGCCGGACTCCAAGAACTTCGGCATCGCCGCGGTGCTGGTGGGCACGCTGCTGATCGCCTCGGTCGCCCTGGTGGTCGCCTTCCCGCTGGCGCTGGGCATGTCGCTCTACATCTCCGAGTACGCGCCGCGGCGGCTCAAGCGGGCGCTCACCAGCATGATCGACCTGATGGCCGCGGTGCCCAGCGTGGTCTACGGCCTGTTCGGGTCGACCCTGCTGCAGTGGGAGGGCACCGACATCCCGCGCTGGTTGTCCATCCAGTTCGGCTGGATCCCGTTCCTGTCGGTGCCCGAGGCCGATCCGGACAACCCGCTCTCGCCCAACGGGGTCTACATGACCTCGACCTTCTGGGCCGGTCTCGTCGTCGGGTTCATGATCATGCCGTTCATCTGCTCGGTGATGCGCGAGTCGTTCACCCAGGCGCCGCAGGGCGAGCGCGAGGGCGCCTACGCGCTGGGATCCACCCGCTGGGGCATGATCCGCAGCGTCGTGCTGCCCTTCGGCCGCTCCGGCATGATCGGCGGCACCATGCTCGGCCTCGGCCGGGCGCTCGGCGAGACGATCGCCGTCGCGATGATCATCTCGCCGGTCTTCGTCATCCAGCCGCACATCCTCGGCTCCGGCGCCAACTCGGTGTCCGCGCTGATCGCCCAGCAGTGGGGCTCGGCGAGCCCCTTCGGCCTCGGCGCGCTGATGGCGGCGGGCCTGGCCCTGTTCACGCTCACCCTGGTGGTCAACTTCGCCGCCTCCGCGGTGATCGCCCGCAGTCGATCCGGCCAGGGGAGTGACGCCTGATGTCCACTGTGGAAGCCCAGCCCGTGCCCGCGTACCCGCAACCGACCCAGCGGGTGCCGCAGCCCGTCCCCGGTCGCCACCGCGCGCCCCTGGCGCCCGAGGTCCGCCGCGACACCCGCTCCATCCGCCGCGCCGACATCGTCGCGCTGATCGGCGCGCTGGTGGCCGCGGTGGCGCTGACCGGGGTGCTCTTCGACCAGATCGCCCCGTTCTCCGGCGTGGTCGGCTTCGTCGCCATCGCCTACCCGCTGTTCCTGGGGATCTACGCGCTGCTGGTGTCGCTGGAGGAGAGCGCGCTGACGGTGCGCGACAAGCTGGTCTCCGCGCTGGTGCACAGCATCGCCGTGCTGGCCGTCGCGGCGCTGATCGTGATCATCGCATACCCCGTGGTCAAGGGCTGGCCCGCGCTGACCCACCTCAACTTCTTCACCGAGGACATGGCCGACGCGGGCACCCTGGACCCGCTGGAGTTCGGCGGGATCCTGCACGCCATCGTCGGCACGCTCGAGCAGATCAGCATCGCGCTGGTGGTCACCGTCCCGCTCGGACTGGCCACCGCGGTGTTCCTCAACGAGACCAGGGGCGTGTTCACCCGGCTGGTGCGCACCGTCGTCGAGGCGATGACCGCGCTGCCCTCGATCGTGGCCGGTCTGTTCATCTACGCCTCGCTGATCCTGCTGCTGGGCTTCCAGCGCTCCGGGTTCGCCGCGGGCTGCGCGATCAGCATCATGATGCTGCCGATCATGATCCGCGCCGCCGACGTGGTGCTGCGGTTGGTGCCCAGTTCGCTGCGCGAGGCCTCGCTGGCCCTGGGCGCGGGCCAGTTGCGCACGGTGTGGCACGTGGTGCTGCCGACCGCGCGCTCCGGTCTGACCACCAGCGTCCTGCTGGCCACCGCGCGCGGTGTCGGCGAGACCTCGCCGGTGCTCATCGCCGCGGGCTTCACCCCGTACCTCAACGCCAACCCGTTCGTCGACGCGCAGGTCTCCCTGCCGCTGGCCACCTACCAGATGGTGGCCTCGTCCGAGGAGACCATGCAGACCCGCGCGTTCGGCGCCGCCTCGGTGCTGATCCTGCTGGTGCTCATCCTGTTCGTCCTCGCCCGGGTGCTCGGCGGGCGCGAGGCGGGCGCCCTGTCGGCCGGTCAGCAGCGCCGCAGGGCCAAGGCGTCGGTGCGCGACCGCGAGCGGTTCATCGCCGCGGCCAACCACCGCCCCGGTTCCGGTTCCCCCCTCCCCGACCCGCAGCAAGGAGCTCAGTCATGACCCCCCAGGGACGCGCGCGCGGGGTCGGCCTGCTGGCCGCCCTCGTCGTGCTCGCCGCCGCCGTGGTCGGGTTCGCCCCGACCGCCGCCGCCCAGGGCTACGTGCCGATCAGCGGATCGGGGTCGACCTGGAGCTTCAACGCGCTCGACCAGTGGCGCAAGAACGTCCAGCAGTTCGGCATCCGGGTCAACTTCTCCGGCACCGGCTCCACCGACGGCCGCAACCAGTTCAAGGCCGGTCAGGTGGACTTCGCGGTGTCGGAGATCCCCTACGGCCTGACCGACGCCGGGGTCCGCGACGTGCCGCCGCCGGACGGCAAGTTCGCCTACATGCCGATCGTCGCCGGTGGCACCTCGCTGATGTACAACCTCAACATCGCGGGCAAGCGGGTGACCAACCTGCGGCTCTCCGGCGACACGGTCACCAAGATCTTCACCCGCAAGATCACCATGTGGAACGACGCGGCGATCGCGGCCGACAACCCGGCGCTGACCCTGCCCGCCCGCCAGATCGTGCCGGTGGTGCGCAGCGACGGCTCCGGCTCGACCGCGCAGTTCACCAGCTACCTCGCCGACCAGCACGGCGCGGACTGGGACGAGTTCTGCCACAAGGCGGGCCGCGTCCAGACCCCGTGCGGTTTCACCTCCGCCTTCCCCTCCTACCAGGGGATCGTCGGCCAGGTCGGCTCGATCGGCGTGGCCAACTACGTGCGGCAGGCGCAGAGCGACGGCGCCATCACCTACGTCGAGTACTCCTACGCCAAGAACGCCGGGTTCCCGGTCGCCAAGCTGCTCAACAAGAGCGGCTTCTACATCGGTCCGACCGCCCAGGCCGTCGCCGTCGGGTTGCTCAAGGCCGAGATCGACCCCAACGACCTGACCCAGAAGCTGCAGGGCGTCTACAACTCGACCGACGACCGCACCTACCCGATGTCGAGCTACAGCTACATGATCCTGCCCACCGCCATCAAGGGCACCTTCAACGAGCTCAAGGGCAAGACGCTCTCGGACTTCTCGTACTACTTCCTGTGCGAGGGCCAGCAGCAGGCCGAGCGGCTGGGGTTCTCGCCGCTGCCGATCAACCTGGTGCAGGCCGGGCTCAAGCAGGTGGAGCGGATCCCCGGCTCGACAAAGAAGCCGACCGACATCAGCAAGTGCAACAACCCGACCTTCTCCACCAACGGCACCAACACCCTCGCCCAGACCGCGCCGCACCCGCAGGAGTGCGACAAGAAGGGCTCGACGGTCCAGTGCGACGCCACCGGCAAGGCGACGTCGAAGAAGGGCACCACCACCAAGACCACCGGCGCCGCCAAGCCCGGTGAGACCGCCCCCGGCGCCGGGGAAACCCCGGGGACCGACCCGGGTGCGACCGGCACCGAGGGCGACGGGGCCGCGACGGGGGACACCGGCGAGGGGGAGAGCACCGAGGGCGGCCTGTCCGCCGTCCCGGTCTCGGTGGACCTGCCGCAGGACGACGGCACGTTGCTCGTCGTGGTCGCCGCCGTGCTGATGGTCGTGCTCGTCGCGGGTCCGCCGCTGGTGGCCCGGCTGATGCGGGGCAAGGGGGGATCATGATCAACGATCGGGTGCGGGGCCTGCTGCTGGTGGTCCTGCTGCTGGCCACCGGCGGGGTGCTGCTGGTACCGAGCGCGGCCACCGCGGCGGTGCCCGAGACCTCGGCGGTGACGGTGCGCGGCGCTGGCGAGTTCGCGAGCACGCAGTTCACCGTCGCCCAGACCAGGGGGCTGATCAACCAGACCGTCCACCTGAGCTGGTCGGGTGCCGCCCCGACCGACTCCGGCCGCGGCTACAACTACCTGCAGATCATGCAGTGCTGGGGCGACGACGCGACCGGACCGCGGCGCGAGCAGTGCCAGTACGGCACGCCGCTGCAGGGCTCCTACAACTCCGACGCGCTGTGGTCGCGCTCGCTGCCGGTGAAGCCAGCCAAGCTGCCCAACGGCGAGGACCCCGCGCCCGACGGCAGGCTCATCGACCCGCTCGAGACCACGCCGATACAGACCGAGAAGCCCGGCGCGGCGACCTACCTGCCGTTCGTCCCGGTGCCTGCCTCCGGCCCGCCAACCACCTCCAGCGAGCCGGGCTACGGCCTGTACTTCGACGCCAGCACCACCAACGAGGTGCAGGTCGGGGTCACCCGCGAGGACGGCAAGGGCGACCTCGACTTCGAGGTCCAGACCACCCTGGAGGCGCCGGGCCTGGACTGCGGCCGGGTCCGCACCAGCGGCGCCGACGCGGGCAAGGCGCGCAACTGCTGGCTGGTCGTGGTGCCGCGCGGCACCAAGGAGGTCAACGGCAAGAGCGTCGTCGTGCCGACCGACCAGGGCGGGCACATCCACGGCTACCTCGACTCGTCCCCGCTGAGCCAGAGCAACTGGGACAAGCGGCTGCCGCCGATCCGCCTCGACTTCGAGCCCGTCGGCGACGCCTGCCCGCTGGGCAAGGCCGAGCGCGCGCTCAGCGGCAACGAGTTCGTCGCCGACGCGGTGCAGCGCTGGCAGCCCGCGCTGTGCGCCAACAACGGCCCGGTGTTCGGGTTCGTCCAGGTGCCCGACCGCCAGGCCCGCGACCTGCTCGGCGGCGAGGACCCCGGCATGGTCTTCCTGGCCAAGCCCGCCGCCAAGGGATCGATGATCGACGACCGGGCGCTGGTGTACGCGCCGGTGTCGGTCTCGGCCTACACGGTGGCGTTCATCATGGAGCGCCAACCGAAGATCGACGCCCCGGACAGCATCAGGGTCAAGGACGGCCAGCCGATCGACGAGCTCAAGCTCACCCCCCGGCTGGTGGCCAAGCTGCTCACCCAGTCCTACTCGGCCGCGGTCCCCGGGCTGCCGGACTACCTCAAGGACAACCCGACCCGGCTCAGCCAGGACGAGGAGTTCCTCCAGCTCAACCCCGAGTTCCGCGACCACGCCTCGCTGAGCATGCTCACCGTGG
The DNA here is from genome assembly GCF_016907695.1 of Actinokineospora baliensis. Lineage (NCBI taxonomy): Bacteria > Bacillati > Actinomycetota > Actinomycetes > Pseudonocardiales > Pseudonocardiaceae > Actinokineospora > Actinokineospora baliensis. The sequence continues at coordinate 2,683,190 of NZ_JAFBCK010000001.1, forward strand.
ACGCGTTGGCGTCCTCCGTGGACATGGACGCGACCGAGTCGCTGTGGGAGTGGATCCTCGCCGACGCCGAGGCGAAGGCCTGGCTGGGCGGCACCCCCGACCAGTACGGGATGAAGGTCAACAAGAACTTCATCGGGCTGCCGATGCCCGCGCAGAACTTCCCCAAGGCCGACCTGACCTGCATCCAGCAGAAGATCCTGAACATGATCGCCGAGCTGTGCGCGGGCACCAGGCGGCCGCTGGCCACCGACCTGCACGAGGCGGGCCGCGCGGTCAACCGCGGCGACAGCCTCGGCCGCGAGCCCAACGGCCAGCGCGACCCGCTCGACCAGAACAAGCCCGCCTTCTCCAGGGTCGGCCGCTCGGTGGTCGGCAAGCGCGCGATGCTGGCCGTGGTCGACACCGCGACCGCCAAGCGCTACGGCCTCACCACGGCCAAGCTGCGCAACGCGGCCGGGCAGTTCGTCGCCCCCACCGACGAGACGGTCCTCGCGGGCGTCGCCGAGATGACCGCGACCGACACCCCCGGGGTGAAGGTCACCAACCCCAAGGCGACCGCCGCCAACGCCTACCCGCTGCCCGCGCTCACCTACGCGGCCACCGCGCCGTCGATGCTGACCAAGGACTCGGGCAAGGACTACGCGAGTTTCCTGCGCTACGTCAGCACCCTGGGCCAGGCCAGCGGCGAGGGCGTCGGCAAGCTCCCGGCCGGGTACGTCCCGCTGCCGCAGTCGATGCGCGAGCAGACCGAGGCCAACGCGAAGGTGATCGAGCGCGACGCGGGCATCAAGCCCCCCGTCGTTGCCGAGCCGGTCGAGCCGCAGGACAGCGCCACCGAGGACGAGACCCCGGCGGAGGTCCCCGCGCCCGAGCCCGCTCCGCAGCCCGCCCCCGCGCCCGCCCCGGCCACCACCCCGGCTCCGGTGCAGAGCACCCCGGTCGCCCAGAGCAAGACGACCCAGGCCACCCCGGTCGCATGGGTGTTGCGCTACCTGCTGGCCGGACTGCTCGTCGCCGGTGGTCTCGCCACCGCCGCGGGCCCCGTGCTGACCCGGCTCGGCACGCGGGCGAGGATTCGATGACCCCTGCCCGCACGCACGGCGCCGCAGGTATGCCCCACCGGGGCGGCGCTGCCGAAGGCCCCGTTGTCCGCGCGGTGTGTAGTCCGACCGTCACTGTCCAGACAGGACAGTCTGTTGCGAACGCCCTGTTCGCCGTCCGGTCATGTACCGGTGCCGGGACCGACAACTTCGCCGCGATACACCCGGTGAGCGGTACTTCCGGCGGCGGGTCCGAGCCGCTGGGACGCCCGCGCGACGGGTCGGACGAGGGGGTGATGCGCCCGACCGGCCTGTGAGGGGGAGTCGCCACTCCCCGCCACAGACCGGACGGACAGATGCGTGGCCCGGTGGTCACGGCGTGGACCAGCCCACCGGGGGCGTGCTCGGACAACCAGTCCGCGCACCACTGCGAAGAAAAGGATACAGGTAGTGAGCAAGAAGCAGCGTTTGATCGTTGTGGCCTCCGCCGCGCTCGCCCTGGCGGGCGTGTTCGCCGGTACCGCCCAGGCGGACCCGACCGGTGCGCCGACCTACCGCGAGCTGGCCGGTACCGGCTCCGACACCACCCAGACGGTGATGAACGGCCTCGCCGACGCCATCACCATCAACGGCACCAAGGTGCTCGGTTCGTACGACGCCCGCGGCACCGCCCAGATCACGACGAAGGACGGCATCCCCGCCTGCACCTTCAACCGCCCGGAGAACTCCGGCGGTGGCGTGGCCGCCCTGAAGAACAGCATGACCACCGGTGACGGTTGCGTCCAGTTCGCGCGCTCCTCCTCGAACTCGGCGGCCGCCAACGCGGACATGAAGTTCATCCCGTTCGCGATCGACGCGCTGACCTACGCGGTCCGCAGCGACAGCGCGGTGCCCAAGAAGCTGACCAAGGCCCAGCTGACCGCGATCTACACCTGCACCAACACCGCGTTCAAGCCGCTGGCCCCGCAGTTCGGTTCCGGCACCCGCGCGTTCTTCATCCGCTCGGTCATGCCGACCGGCACCGTCGACTCGACGAACCTGTTCGGCACCAACGGCCAGTACTCCTGCGTCAACGACAAGGACGCGGCCAACGAGCCGATCCAGGAGCACGTCGGCACCTACCTGACCGACACCCGCCACCTGCTGCCCTACTCGATCGCGGTCTACAACTCGCAGGTCTACGGCAACGCCCCGGCCGCCCAGGGCAAGGCTGTTCTCGGCACCGTCGACAACATCCAGCCGACCAACCTGAACACCTCCTCGGTGTTCAAGCGCGACGTCTACAACGTGATCCCGGCCAACAAGCTCGAGGTCGCCCCGTACAACACCGTGTTCGTCGGCGCCAACTCGGCGATCTGCACCCGCGGCGACGTCATCACCCGCTACGGCTTCGGTGTCGCGCCCAACTGCGGCGTCCCGGTCCAGTAGTCCTCCCCCTCTTCTTCGCGCTACCTGATCACGGAAGGTTTGCACAACAGTGCGTACGAACGTCTTCACCCGCAGGCTGGTCGGCGGGGCCATCGCCTTCGCGGCAGCGACCGCTGCCACCCTCGGCGCGGCGGGCATCGCCGCCGCGGCGGCGCCCCCCGGAAACCTGGGCACCCTGAGCATCAACAAGACCTCCGGTCTTGACACCGACGCCCCCACCTTCACCACGTCCGCGGGCTGCACCCCGGACTCCGACGGCTACAGCCTGTTCGTCTACGGGCCGGGTGCGTGGGACGCGGGCTTCACCGCGACCCCCGTCACCGACGTCGGCTTCTCGCAGAGCGGCGGCTTCCCGATCGTCCAGGGCCTGTCCTTCAAGGACATCGCGGTGGACAACGCCACCACGATCGTCCCGGGCAAGTACACCGTCGCCGCCTACTGCGTCGACCAGTTCGCCGCCGAGAACAAGGGCGCGTTCACCCGCGACATCTGGTTCACCTCCGCCACCGCGTGGCGCGACAGCGACCCGGCCGTGCAGAACCCCAGCACCACCGCGCTCTCGGTCACCCCGGCCGCCCCGGTCGTCTCGGGCACCAACGTGACCCTGACCGCCAACGTCACCCCGGCCACCGCCGCGGGCACCGTCCAGTTCAAGGACGGCGCAGGCGACCTCGGTGCCCCGGTGACCGTGGTCGGCGGTGTCGCGACCCTCTCCACCACCGCGCTGCCCACCGGTGCGCGTTCGCTGACCGCCTCCTTCTCGGGCGCGGGCTACGTCACCTCCACCTCGTCGGCCGTGACCTACCAGGTCAACGCCCCCGCGGCCGTCTCCACCACGACCGCCCTCGCGGTCACCCCGAGCGGTACCGCCGCCGCGTACTCGCCCGTCACCCTCTCCGCCACCGTGAACCCGGGTGCGGCCGCCGGTGCGGTGCAGTTCTTCGACGGTGCCAACGCCCTGGGCAACCCGGTCGCCGTGTCCGCCGGTGCGGCCTCGCTGACCACCTCCACCCTCGCGGTGGGCGCGCACAACTTCACCGCGCGCTTCGTCCCCACCAACGCCGCCGCCTACGAGCCCTCGGTCTCGCTGGGCGTCGCCCTCGAGGTCACCCCGTTCGCCGGTGTGACCGCGTCGCAGAACATCACCACCACCGTGCTCGCCGGTGAGCTGCTCATCAGCGTCGCCAACCAGAACGTGGTCCTGCCCTCCCCGGTCATGGCCGCCGACGGTTCGCTGCTGACCACCGCTGGCTCGCTCAACCCGATCAAGGTCACCGACACCCGCGCGGGCAACCCGGGCTGGAACGTCTCCGGCCAGGTGTCCGACTTCGTCAACGGCGCCAACTCCATCAACGGCGCGAACCTGGGCTGGACCCCGAAGCTCGTCGACAAGTCCGCCCCCCAGGTGATCGCCGTCGGTGCGCAGGTCAACCCGGCCAACGCCATCGCCCCGGGTGCCACCGCGCCCAACGGCCTCGGCCTGGCCGCCGCCCGCGTTCTCGCCACCGCCGCCGCCCTCGGCGGCAACGGCACCGCGAACCTGTCGGCCGACCTCGCCCTCAACGTCCCCACCTCCACCGTGGCGGGCACCTACTCGGCGCTGCTGACCCTCACCGCCATCTGAGGTAAGCCCGAGACCGGCTGATCGACCTCGATCGAGCCAGTGGGGCGGACCGGGCCAGGTACCCGGTCCGCCCCACACCCCTTGACCCTCTACTAAGGACTGACCATGAAGCGGATCTGGCGCCGTGCGGTGCTCTCCGGTCTGCTGGCGCTGCTGGGCACCGGGCTGACCGGACTGGTCCCGGCGCACGCCACCACCGCCGCCGCGGCAGCACCCGCCACCTTCGGCGTGCGCCCGGCGACCGCCCAGGCGCCGGACAACCGCCCGAACTTCAGCTACAGCGCGACACCCGGCGCGGTCGTGGTCGACCACGTCGCGGTGTCGAACGTGTCCAACGACCCGCTCTCGCTCAAGCTCTACCCCAACGACGCGTTCAACACCCCCGACGGCGGATTCGACCTGCTGGCTTCCAATGCCAAGTCGGTCGACGTCGGCGCCTGGGTCACCGTGGACTCCGGCCAGGTCGAGGTCCCCGGTCGCACCACCAAGATCGTGCCGTTCCGGCTGAGCATCCCGCAGAACGCCACCCCCGGCGACCACGTCGGCGGCATCGTGGCCGCGCTGGTCACGGAGGCCACCAACGCCGAGGGGCAGCGGGTCGCCGTCGAGCAGCGCGTGGGCGCCCGGGTGTACCTGCGCGTCTCCGGTGACCTCATGCCCAAGCTGAGCATCGAGGACCTCTCCGCCGACTACGAGCACTCGCTGTTCGGCCGCGGCGACACCGTCGTCGAGTACACCGTGCGCAACTCCGGCAACGTCCGCCTCGGCGGCAAGCAGACGGTCACCGTCGAGACCCCCTGGGGCTCCGGGACCGCCGCGCAGAACCTGGCGGACCTGCCGGAACTGCTGCCCGGCAACACCTTCCGCGTGCGCACCGTCGTGTCCGGCGTGCTGCCCGCGGGCTGGCTCGACGCGCTGGTGCACATCGATCCGGTCGCGCCGCCAGGCCCGCAGCCCCAGGCGCAGGCGGTCGACGCGAGCGTCACCGCCGTCGCCGTTCCGTGGCTGCTGCTCATCCTCGTGCTCCTGGTCGTCGCACTGGTGCTGTTCCTGTTGTGGCGCAGGCGCCAACGCCGCGCGCGGCCCGTGGTCGAGCCGGAACCGCTGCCGGAGGTGGAACATGCGGTCTAGTCGCGTCCTGTTCGCCGCGCTCGTCGCGGTGGTACTCGGGTTGTTCCTGCCGGGCACGGCGTCGGCGGAGCGCATCGGCGGGCTGCTGGTCACCCCCGGCGAGAGCGTCGACCAGGTCCCCGTGCGGCTCAAGACCGAGAAGGGCTGCCCGCAGGGCGCCACCGGCTACATCGCGACCATGAAGGGCCACGGCCTGGACAACGTCGTCGTGGTGCCGACCTCGGACGTGCTGATGTCGCACGACAAGGAGTTCATGGTCCCGGTCGCCAACACCTTCAGCGACTACGCCAAGGACAACAACACCACGCTGCAGGGCCGCTACGAGATCACGCTCAGCTGCGTCGACGCGTTCTCCCAGCAGAACTTCGGCGACTTCACCGCCTCGATCGACATCCCGGCCGCCGGGCGCTACGCGGCCGTCGGCGCGGCCAAGGGCCCGGCGCGCAACACCGACCCGATCGTCCCGCCGGAGCTCGGGCTGGGTGCCGAGGAGCCCGGCGCCGCACCCGCGCCGCAGGCCGGTGACCCGGGGCAGCAGCCCTCCGACGTCGCGCAGCCGGGGGCCGCCCCTGCCGACGTCGCCGAGCCCGACCGCTCCGGGTCGAGCTCCAACACCTTCCTCTACCTGGGTGGTGGCGTGGCGGTGCTGGTCGTGGCAGCGGCCATCGGCGCCCGAATCCGCAGGCGGGGACCCGCGACCACCACCGAGTCCGAAACCGAGTGACGCCGAACCCGGCCGCAGCTCACGAACTGGAGGCAGTGAACTCATGCGTAAGCGCCAACTGATCGCGGCAGGCGCGGCGGTCCTCACCACGGCCGCGGTGGGCATCGTGCTCGCCGCGGGCACCAGCCAGGCCGAACCGCCCGCGGCGACCTTAGGGACGCTGACCGTCAGCAAGCAGCTCGGTCTGGACACCGACGCGCCGACCTGGACGACCGAGGGCCCGTGCACCCCGGACTCCGACGGCTACACGCTGTGGATCTACGGGCCGGGCGGGTTCGCCAAGGGCCTGGTCGGTTCCCCGATCTCGGACGTCGGCTTCTCCACCACCGACCCGATCAGCGTCACCCAGGGCCTGACCTTCAAGGACATCGCGCTGGAGAACAGCACCACGATCCAGGCGGGCGAGTTCACTGCGGTCGTGTTCTGCCGCGACGGCTTCGGCGGCGTCGACACCGGCACGTTCACCAAGAAGTTCTACTTCGTCGACCCGACGCACTGGCAGGTGCGCAACCCGGCGGACCCCACCACCACGTCGTCGACCACCACCACCACCACGACCATCCCGCCGACCACCACGTCGACCACCACCGTGGTGCCGACGACCACGACCACGACGGTCGAGCCGACCACGACGACCACCACGGTCGAGCCGACCACGACGACGACCACGGTCGAGCCCACGACGACGACCACGACCGTCGAGCCGACCACCACCACGACCACGGTCGAGCCCACCACCACCACCACCACCACGACCACGACCGTCGAGCCGACGACCACCACGACGACCGTCGCGCCCACGACGACGACCACCACGGTGCAGCCGACGACGACCACCACCACCACGGTCAAGCCGACGACGACCACCACCACGACCACGACGGTCAAGCCGACGACCACCACGACCACGGGTGGGGCGACCACCACGACCCCGTCCGGCCCGGTCCGGCTCGGCGCGCTGACCCCCAGCAAGACCAGCGGAGCCGCCAACGAGACCCCGCCGACCTACTTCACCGACGGCCCGTGCCCGAAGTCGACCAAGGAATACCTGATCAACGTCAAGGGCCCGGGTGACTGGCTCAAGGGCTTCCCCGGCGCGGTCGCCACCGAGACCGACATGTCCATGAGCGACCCCTTCACCGGCACCCAGACCTGGGGCTTCGCCGACATCGCCAAGGACAACAACGTCACCATCGCGCCGGGCACCTACACCGTCGAACTGCGCTGCGTCGACGCCTTCGGCCAGCTCGACCTCGGCTGGTACGACGTCAAGCTGGAGTTCTTCGCCGCGGCGGACGGGGTGCGCTGGAAGCTCGCGCCGGGCACCGGCACGACGACCACCAACCCGTCGTCCACCACGACCACCCTGCCCGGCGGTGGCACCACCACCACGACCGCGCCCGGTGGCGGCACCACCACGACCACCGACCCCGCCCCGCAGGGCAGCTCCGGCACCAGCGGCACCGGTGGCCTCGCCAGCACCGGTGCGTCCGTGGGCCTCAGCCTGCTTGCCGGTACCGCGCTGATCGGGTTCGGCGCCCTCGCGCTCGTCGCCGCCCGTCGTCGTCGCGCCGCCGGTGCGCCCAGCGAGTGGCCGACCGAGAGCTGATGACCGCCGACCGGTGCGCGCCGCGGGGTGACCCGCGGCGCGCACCGGCCGCCCGAGAGAGGACACCAGGGTGACCATGCTCGACACACCCCCGCCTGCCCCGCCGCCACCGGGCCTGCCGCCATCGGGCCTGCCGGAGCTGGGCCTGCTGGAAGGGAAGTACCGGCCGGAACGGCCCGCACTGCTGCTGGCCGGGCAGATGGTGGCCATCCTCGGCGCGGTGCTGCTGTGCTTCGTCGCCCAGCTCGTCTTCCTCGGCGCGCTCAAGCACGAGCGCGACCAGAACTCCGCCTACAACGCCCTGCGCACCGACCTGGCCAAGGCGACCGCGCCGGTGTCCGGGCTGACCGAGGACGGCAGGCTGCTCGACAGCGGCACCCCGGTCGCGATCATCGAGATCCCGCGGCTGCGGCTGCAGGAGGTCGTCCTCGAGGGCACCTCCGCGCGCACCCTGAAGTCCGGGCCGGGGCACGTGCGCAACACGCCGCTGCCCGGCCAGTCCGGCACGAGCCTGATCTACGGCCGCAAGGCGGCATACGGCGGACCGTTCGCCCAGATCGACAAGCTGCGCCAGGGCGACGAGATCGTGGTCACCACCGGCCAGGGCGAGCACCGCTACATGGTGCAGGGCGTGCGCCGCGTCAACGACAAGGAGCGGGTCGCCCCCGCTGGCGAGGGGCGGCTGACCCTGGCCACCGCGGACGGGTCCTACTTCCTGCCGACCGACGTCATCCGGGTCGACGCCAAGCTGGTGTCGGAGGTGCAGGCCAAGACCAGGCAGCTGCCCGCGTTCGCGGTGCCCGACAACGAGCGCGCCATGGTCGGCGACCGCTCCGCGCTGGTACCGGTCGCGCTGTGGACGCTGATCCTCGCCGCCGCGGGGGTCGGCGCGGTGTACGTGCGCCAGCGGGTCGGCCGGTGGCAGGCCTGGGTGATCGGGGTGCCGGTGGTCGGCGCCGTCGCGCTCACCCTCGCCGACCACACCGCCGCCCTGCTGCCCAACCTGATGTGACCGGAGAGGACCCCCGAATGACCAGCGTGATGACCAGCCCCCTGCCCGTGCCCGGCGCCGAGCGGGCCAGCATCGACGCGCGCGAGGTGTCCGCCTGGTTCGGCGACCGCAAGGTCCTCGACCGGGTGTCGCTGCTGATGCCCGGCGGGTCGGTGACCGCGCTGATCGGCCCCTCCGGCTGCGGCAAGTCGACGTTCCTGCGCACCCTCAACCGGATGCACGAGCTGATCCCCGGCGCCTCGCTGGCGGGCGAGGTCCTGCTCTCCGGGGTCGACATCTACGACCCGGGCCGCAAGCTCACCGACGCCCGCAAGCAGATCGGGATGGTGTTCCAGAAGCCCAACCCGTTCCCGGCGATGTCCATCTACGACAACGTGATCGCGGGCCTGAAGCTGACCGGGCTCAAGGTCGCCCGCTCCGAGCGCGACGACCTGGTCGAGCAGTGCCTGACCAAGGCGGGCCTGTGGGTCGAGGTCCGCGACCGGCTCCGCCAGCCGGGTGGCGCGCTCTCCGGCGGGCAGCAGCAGCGGCTGTGCATCGCCCGCTCGCTCGCGGTGCGGCCCAAGGTGCTGCTCATGGACGAGCCGTGCTCGGCGCTGGACCCGACCTCGACCAGGCGCATCGAGCAGACGATCGCCGAGCTCGGCCACGAGGTGACGATCATCATCGTGACGCACAACATGCAGCAGGCGGCCCGGGTTTCGCAGCAGTGCGCGTTCTTCCTCGCCGAGCAGGGCACCCCGGGTGTGATCGTCGAGGCAGGGCCGACGCAGCAGATCTTCACCTCGCCCAACGACCAGCGCACCTCCGACTACGTCAACGGCCGGTTCGGCTGATCAACCCGATCGTGGGGTCGTCGCGGGCCGGTCGGCGCGGGTAGCGTGGGTGTCCGGCACGGTTCGCGGTGGGGGTGTGGTGGATCTTCGGTTGGACCCGGCTCCGGCCCCCGGGGTGGTGCTGGTCGCGATCGGCGGCGAGGTGGACCTGGTCGCGGCGGGCATCCTGGAGCGGTTCCTGCTCGGTGCGGTCGCCGAGCAGCGCAGCAGCAAACCGGGCCTGATCGTCGACCTGTCGGACGCGCAGTTCTTCGGCTGCGCGGGCCTCAACGCCCTGCTGGCCGCCCAGCGCAGGCTCGAGCGCACGGGCGGCTGGCTGCGCTTGGTCGACGTCTCCGCCGCGGTGTCGCGCGTGCTCGACGCCAACGGCATGAACACCCACCTCAAAGTCACCACCTCCGGAGCCTGACCGTGCCGACCGCAGCCGATCCCGGATCCCGTTCCCCGCACCGGATCACGGCTTTCGCCGACCCCGCCGCCGAGTTCCTCGCGCACGCCTGCCTGACCTACGGCGCCGATGGTCCGGAGCGGATCGCGCACGCGTCGCGGCTGCTGGTCGACCACCCGTCGATCGTCGACGCCTCGTTCGCGGTCCCGGTGGTGCTGGGCGACCCGGAGCGGGTGCGGGAGTGGCTGGCCGCGGACCCGGCGGTGGCGGTCGCGCAGACCGGTCCTTTCGACTGGGAACCGTTGCTGTACCTGACCTACGGCCGTCTCGGGGTGGGTGATCCGGTCGGGGTGGCGCAGCAGTTGCTCAACGCGGGGGCGGACCCGAACTCCGGGTACCTGTGGGAGGGGCTCTCGTCGCCGTTCACCGCGGTGACCGGCTGCTTCGGCCGTGGCGAAGGGGATCAGCCACCGCACCCGGCCGGTCTGGCGCTGGCGCGCCTGCTGCTGGCCGCAGGCGCCAGCCCCAACGACAGCCAGGCGCTCTACAACTGCCAGTTCCGCTCCGACGACGCGCACCTGCGGCTGCTGTTCGAGTTCGGCCTCGGGCGGGGCGAGCCGCCGTGGACCATGGCGCCGTCGACCCGGCGGATGCTGCACGACGTGCTGCTGTGGGCGGCGTCCACCGGGCAGCGGGACCGGGTGGCGCTGCTGCTCGAGCACGGGGTCGAGGCCGATCCGGGGATCGAGGGGCACCCGATCCACGGCGGCCGCTCGCCGGTCGAGGTGGCCAGGCACCACGGGCACACGGCGGTGGCCGAGCTGCTCGCGTCCTCTGTGGATGGTTGACCGAGGGTTCGAACTCGATCACCCTGAGTCGCGGTTTCACCCTCGGTAGCCCCTTCGGGTGGTCCCGGTATCCGCCGATCGGCCGGAGGGGTTGCGCTAGGGACTACGGTCTGAGCCCGACCCCAACGCGAAAACCCTTCCGCGGAGGCCAGCCGTGCGCCCGACCGACCCCACCGACGCACCCCCCGGCGTGCGCGCGAGCGCTGGTGATCCGGCGGTGTCCGCCCAGCTCGCGGCCTTCCTGGAGCGGTTCGTCGGCGACCGGGACCTGGCCGAGCGGCTGGCCGGGCGCGCGGGCTCCGGGCGCACCAGGGCCCGGGTGTTCAGCGCGGGCTTCCGCAGTGCGCTGAATCACATCCGCCGCGATGTCCCCATGGTCGAGTTGCCCGACCTGTTCGCCGACGACCACCAGGCCGACCACACCACCGCCGTCCAAGCCACCCAGCTCGTCTGGGACGCCGCGGCGACCATGGACCCGCGCACCCTGGCCATCCTCGAACTGACCCTGCGCGATGGCCTCACCACCCGGGACCTGGCCCACGCCTTGGACGTCAGCCCCGTCCAAGCCGCCCGCCTGGCCCGCCGCGCCCGCACCACCTTCACCGACGCCGTCCACACGCACCTGGTCGCCCACGCCTACTGCCCCGGCCTGTCGACCACAGCGCCCACCGCGGTCGACCGCCACTTCCGCCGCTGCCCGCACTGCCGCGAACTGTCCAGCCGCCTCACCGCGCCGCTGGCCGTGCTCGCGGTGCTGCTCTCCGACCCGCAGCCCTCCACCGACGACCCCGCCTGGGCGCCGGTGGACCCGCGCCGCCACCTGCTCCTCAAGACCGCCATGACCCTGGCGCTCACCCTCGGTCTCACCGCGGTCCTGTCGCTGGTCCCGCACGACGCCATCCCGCCCGAATCAGCGGTTCCCGCCACGACCATCGAACTCCCGGCCGTCACCACCTCCGGGTCCGCCACCCCGACCACCACCGCGCCCAAGGGCTCGATCGCGGTGGACCCGCTGGTCGGCGGCGACGGCCCGCACTCGATCTCAGTCGACCGCTAGCCCTTGTACCCCGCGCGGCGCAGGGCGTCCGCCAGGGAACCGCTGGCCGGGGCGGCGGCGGGCTTGGGGCGCCCGCCCTGGGACCGGTCGCCCTGGGCGCGGTTGGGGCGCGGCTTGTCGCGGCGCTGACCGGGATCACCCGGCGTGGGTAGTTCGTCGTCGAGGCGCAGGGTCAGGGAGATCCGCTTGCGCGGGATGTCGACCTCCAAGACCTTCACCCGGACCACGTCACCGGACTTGACCACCTCGCGGGGGTCCTTGACGAAGTTCTTGGACAGCGCCGAGACGTGCACCAAGCCGTCCTGGTGCACGCCGATGTCGACGAAGGCACCGAAGGCGGCGACGTTGGTGACCACGCCCTCCAGGGTCATGCCGGGGCGCAGGTCGCCGAGCTTCTCCACCCCGTCGGCGAAGGTCGCGGTCTTGAACTCCGGGCGCGGGTCGCGGCCCGGCTTGTCCAGCTCCGCGATGATGTCGGTGACCGTCGGCAGGCCGAAGGTGTCGTCGATGAAGTCCTGCGCGCGCAATGCCCGCAGCTTCGGCGAGTTGCCGATCAGCGCGGTCAGGTCGCCACCGGTGCTGGCCAGGATGCGGCGGACCACCGGGTACGCCTCGGGGTGCACGCTCGAGGAGTCCAGCGGGTCGTCGCCGGAGGGGATCCGCAGGAAGCCCGCGCACTGCTCGAACGCCTTCGCCCCCAACCGGGCCACGTCCTTGAGCCCCTTGCGGCTGCGGAACGGACCGTTGGCGTCGCGGTGGGACACGATGTTCTCCGCCAGCGTCGCCCCGATGCCCGACACCCGGGTCAGCAGCGGCGCGGACGCGGTGTTGACGTCGACACCGACGCCGTTCACGCAGTCCTCGACCACCGCGTCCAGCGAGCGCGACAGCTTCACCTCGGACAGGTCGTGCTGGTACTGCCCGACGCCGATCGACTTGGGGTCGATCTTCACCAGCTCGGCCAGCGGGTCCTGCAGCCGCCGCGCGATGGACACCGCGCCGCGCAGCGACACGTCCATCCCGGGCAGCTCCTGCGCCGCGTACGCCGACGCCGAGTACACCGACGCGCCCGCCTCCGACACCACGACCTTGGTCAGCCGCAGCTCGGCGTGCTTCTTGATCAGCTCGCCCGCCAGCTTGTCGGTCTCGCGCGAGGCGGTGCCGTTGCCGATCGCGACCAGCTCGACCCGGTGCTCGGCGGCCAACCGGGCCAGCTTCGCCAGCGACTCGTCCCAGCGCTGCTGCGGCACGTGCGGGTAGATCACGTCCGTGGCCACGACCTTGCCCGTCGCGTCGACGACCGCGACCTTCACGCCGGTGCGGAAACCGGGGTCGAGCCCCATGGTCGCCCGGGTACCGGCCGGCGCGGCGAGCAGCAGGTCGCGCAGGTTCATCGCGAACACCCGCACCGCCTCGTCCTCGGCGTTCTGCCGCAACCGCGAGCGCAGGTCGATGCCCAGGTGCACCAGGATCCGCGTGCGCCAGGCCCAGCGCACCGCGTCCGAGAGCCACTTGTCACCGGGGCGGCCCTGGTCCGACACCCGGAACCGGGCGGCGATGGCGATCTCGTAGTCGCTGCGCACCAGCGGCGACGGGTCCGCGTCGGGGTCCGGCTCCAGGTTGAGGTCGAGCACCTCTTCCTTCTCACCGCGCAGCATCGCCAGGATCCGGTGCGAGGGCAGCCGCTCGAACGGCTCGGAGAACTCGAAGTAGTCGGAGAACTTCGCGCCCTCCTCTTCCTTGCCCTCGCGGACCTTCGACGCCAGCACGCCCCGCTGCCACATCCGCTCGCGCAGCTCGCCGATCAGGTCCGCGTCCTCGGCGAAGCGCTCGACCAGGATCGACCGCGCCCCCTCCAGCGCCGCCGCCACATCGGCCACACCCTTGTCCGCGTCCACGAACCCGGCCGCCACCTCGCGCGGGTCGTGCGCCGGGTCGCCGAGCAGCTGGTCGGCCAGCGGCTCGAGGCCCGCCTCGCGGGCGATCTGCGCCTTGGTGCGCCGCTTCGGCTTGTACGGCAGGTAGATGTCCTCCAGCCGCGCCTTGGAGTCGGCCGCCATGATCTGCGCGGTCAGCGCGTCGTCGAGCTTGCCCTGCTCGCGGATCGAGTCCAGGACCGCGGTCCGCCGCTCCTCCAGCTCGCGCAGGTACCGCAGCCGCTCCTCCAGGGTGCGCAGCTGCGTGTCGTCGAGCGCGCCGGTGACCTCCTTGCGGTAGCGGGCGATGAACGGCACCGTCGCGCCCCCGTCGAGCAGCTCGACGGCGGCGGTCACCTGCCGGTCGCGCACCCCGAGTTCCTCGGCGATGCGCTGGTGGATTGGTGCGGTCATCGCGTCTCGCTCCCACGTGTTGCCGGTCACTGCCCGTACCCATTCTTGCGGACCGGCACCGGGCGCGGGTGGCAGGGGCGCGCCCTGTGGACAACTCGGCGCGGCCGCGGCCCGGTCGTGGGATAAAGGTCCCGACGAGAGGAGGAGGTATGCGGGTCGGGTTGTTCCTCACCTGCCTCAACGACGCGCTGTTCCCGGCCGCGGGCAAGGCCGTGGTGCGGGTGTTGGAGCGGCTCGGGCACGAGGTCGTGTTCCCGGCCGGGCAGACCTGTTGCGGCCAGGCGCACTTCAACACCGGGTACCGCCGCGAGTGCGTCCCCCTGGCGCGCAAGTTCCTCGGCGACTTCGCCGGTCTGGACCACGTGGTGTCCCCGTCTGCCTCCTGCGTCGCCATGGTCCGGGAGAACTACCCGGAGTTGGTCGGCCAGTCACCGCCGGTGTTCGAGCTGACCGAGTTCCTGGTCGACGTCCTCGGCGTGACCGATGTCGGCGCCGCCTTCCCGCACCGCGTCACCTACCACCCCACCTGCCACGGCCTGCGCCTGCTCGACCTGGGCGACCGGCCGACGGCCCTGCTGCGCGCGGTCCGGGGCCTGCGGCTGATCGACCTCCCGGACGCCACGCACTGCTGCGGGTTCGGCGGCACGTTCGCGGTGAAGAACGCGGACACCTCGGTGGCCATGGGCACGGACAAGGCCAGGAACGTGCTGGCCACCGGGGCCGAGGTCGTGGCAGCGGTGGACAACTCCTGCCTCATGCACGTGGGCGGCCTGCTCTCGCGGTGGCGCTCGGGCACCCGCGTCATGCACGTCGCCGAGATCCTTGCGAGCGCCCCATGAGCGTCTGGCTGGGGATGCCGCCGTTCCCCGAAGCGGCGCGCGAAGCGTTGGCGGACACGCAGTTGCGGGCGAACCTGCGGGCCGCGACAGCGACGATCCGGGCGAAACGGGCCGCGGTCGTGGCCGAGCGGTCGGACTGGGAACAGCTGCGCGAGGCCGGTCGGGCGATCAAGGACCGGGCGCTGCGCGACCTCGACACGTACCTGCTCCAACTGGAGGAGCGGGTGACGGCGGCGGGCGGCACCGTGCACTGGGCGCGCGACGCGGCGGAGGCGAACCGGATCGTCATCGGACTGGTGCGCGCGGCGGGGGCAGACGGGGTCGTCAAGGTCAAGTCCATGGCGACCCAGGAGATCGAGCTCAACGAGGCGCTCGCCGCCGCCGGGATCACCGCCGTGGAAACCGATCTCGCCGAGTTGATCGTCCAACTGGGACACGACAGGCCGTCGCACATCCTGGTGCCCGCCATCCACCGCAACCGCGCCCAGATCCGCGACCTGTTCCGCCGCGAGATGCCCGGCGCGGGCGAAGACCTGACCGACGACCCGGTCGCGCTCGCCTCGGCCGCCCGCGCGCACCTGCGCCGCGAGTTCCTCACCGCCCGGGTCGCGGTCTCCGGCGCGAACTTCGCCGTCGCCGAGACCGGGTCGCTGGTGGTCGTGGAGTCCGAGGGCAACGGGCGGATGTGCCTGACCCTGCCGGAGGTCCTGATCAGCGTGGTCGGCATCGAGAAGGTCATCCCCACCGAGGCGGACCTGGAGGTCATGCTGCAGTTGCTGCCGCGCTCGGCCACCGGCGAACGCATGAACCCGTACACGTCCATCTGGCGCGGCACCACCCCCGGCGACGGTCCCCGCGAGTTCCACCTGGTGCTGCTCGACAACGGCCGCACCACCGCCCTCGCCGACGAGATCGGCCGAGACGCCCTGCGCTGCATCCGCTGCTCCGCCTGCCTCAACGTCTGCCCCGTCTACGAACGCACCGGCGGCCACGCCTACGGCTCGGTGTACCCCGGACCGATCGGCGCTATCCTCACCCCCCAACTCCGAGGCCCCGACCCGGTGGCCGACAGCCTCCCCTACGCCTCCACCTTGTGCGGCGCCTGCTTCGACGCCTGCCCCGTGAAGATCGACATCCCCCGCGCCCTGGTGCACCTGCGGACCAAGGTCGCCCACCCCGCCACCGAACAATCCACCATGCGCGCCGCCGCCTGGACCCTGACCACCCCCCGAAGATTCGCCCTAGCCCGCCGCCTCGTCCCGTTGGCCACCCGCTTCGCCCGGCTCCCCGGCCCCTGGCGCAAGTGGACCCACACCCGCGACCTGCCCGCGCCGGAGGGCGAGTCGTTCCGTGAGTGGTGGCGGAGAAGGGAGGGCAGCCCATGAGGAAGTGCTGGCTCGGCCCCGGCCCGCGCCAGACCCACATCGGGCGATCTCGGTTCGCCGCCGAATCGCTCGCGGTCCTCCGTACGGCGCCTTGGGCGACGGTGACCGTATCGGGAGGGGCGTGCTGTGGGCACCTGCGCGGCGTGAACGAGTCGGGAGGAGGCGTGCTGCGGATGCTCGTGAGGAGTTCTTGGCGCGGCTCCGTTTCCGCACCGAGCCAGCCCCGCCAGCCCAACCACTGGACACTCGGAAGCCGCCCACCCACTGCTCGATGGGGCGGACCTGTTTTGCGTGGGGTGGCGGCGTCCGTAGCGTTGTGCGCTGCAGGGCCATGCTTTTCGGCCCCAGCTTTGCGGTCCTGCCACGGGCGGCGCAGGGGCCCCGCGCAAAACAGGTTCGCCCCATCGAGCCCACCGCACCACCGCAGACCCGGTCGCAAGGCGCGAAGCGACGAGCCGCCTGGGGCGGCCAACGGGCGCCCGTGAGGAGGCCCAGGCTCGGTCGGCGCTGGGATCGCGCCGGGCGGAGGTCGGCCGGAGCGTGGATTTTGATGCTGGGCGGGTTTCGATAGCAGGGAGGCTGTGGAGGCTCGTGAGGGGATCTTGGCGCGGGCCTGGTCCGCGCTGGGCCCTTGGCCCACGGGTCGGGCTCGCTGCCTGGGCGGCCAATGGGCGCCCGTGAAGAGGCCCGGGCTCGGGCGGCGCTGGGTTCGCGCCGGTTGGGTCGTGGGCGTCGATGCGGTGGCGGTGGTGACCAAGCAGGCCGCCGTCGGTGCGGGGCAGTGTGGCTGGGCGGGTTTCGGGAGCAAGGAGGTGTGTTGTGGACGCTCGTGAGGAGGTCCTGGCGCGGATCCGGTCCGCGCTGGGTCCGCGCCGTGAGCGGGTCGATGTCCCGCGCGACTACCGCCGCGAGTTGCCCGAGGGAACCGACGTCGTGGGGTTGTTCGCGGGGCGGGTGGCGGACTACCGGGCTGATGTCCGCCGGGTCCCCGGTGGCGCTGATGTCGCCGGGGAGGTGGGGCGGGTGGTCCGGGAGTGGGGGATCCGGTCGCTGGTCGTGCCGCCGGGGTTACCGGGGGAGTACCTGTCCGGGGTGGACGTCGAGTTCCGGGGTGACAGCCCGCCGTTGACCACCGCTGAGCTCGACGACTGCGATGCCGTGATCACCGAGTGCGCCGCGGCGGTGGCGGAGACCGGGTCGTTGGTGCTCGGCCGCGACCAGGGGCGGCGGGCGTTGACGCTCATCCCCGACCGGCACATCTGCGTCGTGCGGGCCGAGCGGGTCGTCGGCACCGTGCCCCAGGTCCTCTCGGTGCCGCCGCCGGTCACCTGGGTCAGCGGGCCGTCGGCCACCAGCGACATCGAACTCCACCGGGTGGAAGGGGTGCACGGGCCGCGCACCCTGCTGGTGCTCATCGTGGGTTCGTGAGCCACTGACGTGACTGCGCGTCGCAGTGTCCACAGTGGTGCAGCCCGCGCGCCCGATCGGTGTGGTCCACTCTCGACACTGTCGCGCCGGACAGCACGGGCTGTGGTCCACAGTGGCCACCGCGTCACCCGTTGGTATGCGGGGTGATACCCGGATTAGTGGTCTGCCCGTCGACCCATTGGCGAGTTGGCTGCGCCGCGCCCACGATCGGATGGGGGGAACCGCCATCCGATAGGAGGACCTGTGCGCCTACTGCGAAATCCGGCCGGGACGCCGCTCGCTCTCGCTCTCGCCGTTTCCCTTGCGACAGTCGGCTTGGCCCCCACCCCGGCGACAGCGGCGCCACCGGGTGTCGTGCCCTCCACGGTGGACGTCGTGCTCACCCCGGGCGCGTCGACGACCATCACCAAGGTCGTGACCACCCCGACCATCCCCAACAACCCGGACGTGGTGTTCCTCGCCGACACCACCGGCAGCATGGGCGCGGCCATCGCCAACGTGCGGGCCAACATCGGCAGCATCACCGGCTCCGTGCTCAGCGAACAGCCGACCGCGCGCTTCGGCGTCGCGGAGTTCAAGGACATGAAGGACGCCGTCCCGTTCCGGGTCAACCAGCAGCTCACCGCGGACGTCGGCCTCGTGCAGACCGCCACCACCCAGTGGGTGGCCGGTGGCGGCTACGACTTCCCCGAGGACCAGATCAACGCCCTCTACCAACTGGCCAACGGGGCGGTGAACTTCCGCGCGGGCAGCACCCGGGTGATCGCCATGTTCGGTGACGCGCCCTCGCACGACCCCAGCGGCGGCTACACCCTCGACGACGCCATCGCCGTGCTGCAGGCCGCCAGGGTCCGGGTGATCGCGGTGAACGCCGCGGGCCTCGACAGCAAGAAACAGGCCACCGCCCTGGTCAACGCCACCGGCGGCAGCCTGATCAACAACGTCTCCTCGGCGGGCGTGCCGCAGGCCCTGGTCGACGGCCTGCGCGGGATCAAGGCGACCGTCAGCCCGACCGTCACCTCCTGCGCGCCGGAGCTGTCGGTCAGCACCACCCCGGTCGGCAGCGCCTCGGTCGCGGGCGGGCAGGCGGCCACCTTCACCGAGACCATCACGGTCAGCCCGAGCGCGGCCCCCGGCAACTACACCTGCGTTGTCGACTACCTCGTCGACGGCGTCTCGCTCGGCTACGTGCAGACCAGCACCATCCGGGTGCTCGGCCTGTCCATCAACGACGTCACGGTGCAGGAACCGACCCTGCTCACCGTCGGCTCCGCGGTGTTCACGGTGACGCTGAACGCGGCGTCCACCTCGCCGGTCACCGTCAACTACGCGACCGTCGCGGGCACCGCCACCCTCGCCGACTTCACCCCGGTCTCCGGCACGCTCACCTTCGCGCCGGGGGAGACGACCAAGACCATCGCGGTGCCGGTCTTGCCGGACCTGCTCGACGAACCGACCGAGACCTTCCAAGTCGTGCTCTCCGCCGCGACCGGGGCCGGGATCGTCAGGGCCACCGGCACCGCGACCATCGCCGACGGCAACCGCAACGGCAGCTACACCTGCCAGGCGACCGCGGCCAAGCTGATCATCCTCAACGCCATCGGCGCGTCGGCGGCGGTGGCCAACTCGGCCAACGACCCGTGCGCGGAGGACACGAAGACGCTGATCAACGCCAGCCTGCCCAACGGCATCCTGACCGTGATCACCGGTGACGTGGACGCCACCACCGACCTCATCCCGGACAACCAGGCCTCCGTGCCGGCCGCGGGTGACGGGGCGCGGTCGACGGCCAACGTCAGCAGCACCACGATCAGCCTGCTCGGCCTGGCCAACATCCAGGTCGGCGCGGTGACCGCCACCGCGGGCTTCACCTGCACCGCCGGTGCGGGCGGGGTGCTCACCCCGGTGTTCAGCGCCTCGTCGAACGTGGCGTCGCTGCGGGTCAACGGGCTCACCGTGGCCGTCGGCAGCGGCACCCTGGTGATCCCGCTGGTCGTCGGTCAGCTGCGGATCAACGCGACCACGACCGTCAACGGCGAGTACACCCGCCAGGCGTTCGCCCTGGACACCACGCTGGGCACGGTCGTGCTCGGTGAGGCGAAGGTCGGGGTGAAGGGCACGACGCTCAACAGCACCGGCAACCCCTGCGCGGCCTGACGTGCGCGGGCCCCGCTCCGGATCTCCGGAGCGGGGCCCGTTCGGTCGTGATCGCTCAGACCGCGGTCACGCCGGTGGCTTGCGGGCCCTTGGAGCCCTGACCGACCTCGTAGCGCACCTTCTGGTTCTCCTCCAGCGTCCGGAAACCGGTCGTCTGAATCTCCGAGTAGTGCACGAACACGTCGGCGCCGCCGTCGTCGGGGGCGATGAATCCGTACCCCTTCTCCGAGTTGAACCACTTGACGGTGCCCTGGGCCATGCTGATCTCCTAGCCGTCCTGCTGGAGGGTGACCGCTGGTGCGGACATCCCGGCCGCGCCACCACCGCCGCGGTGACGACCCCGGACACCCCGGTGGGCCCACCGGAGCGTCACCGGCGCGATGCGGGCGACCACAGCCAGTCAACCACAACGGACCGACAACGGGGAGCGGCTCATCTACCCCGGTCCGGTGCTCCCGCGGTCAGCGCCGAGAGCGCGCACAGCCCCGCCCACACCCCGGCCACCACCGCCGACTTCCGCCGAGCCTCGGCGTCGGGCAACCCGGTCCCGAACCCCACCGCATCCGCCACGTCCGCGGCCACCCGCACCGCGATCGCCGTACGAAGCGGTTTGCCAGCCGGGGCGACCGCCATCGCCAGCCCCGTGGCCACATCCCGCACCCCGATGCTCCTGGTCAGCACCGCCACCCCACGCGCGGGCTCCCCAGTAGAAGTCACCAACCCCGTCGGCCGCGCCATCAGGGCGGGCCGCACCGCCACCGCGGCCCCGTACAGCGCGGTCGCGATCCCCAGCACCCGCGGCACCCAACTCAACTTCACCATGGCGGCGAGGCTACCCACGGTGGCCCCCGATCACCGCCCGAGAACGCGGCAGGCCCAGCGCCAGCCGCCTGGTAGGCCTCTGCGTGCAGGGGCGCCTGCGCGGCGATGCGTCGAAGTTGCCCCGTCGGGACGCGGCCGTTGTGGCGGCGAGCCTTCCTGTGGCGGCTGCCGATCACCGCCCGAGAGTGCCGTGCAAGGTCTCGGCGAAGGATTCCCGGGACGGCCCAGGCGTCGAGTGGTGGGCACCGCTGCGGCGATGCGGCTAAGGGTGATCCTGTCAAGGCGTGCGGCTAGGGCACTGCGTAGGTGGCGGCGAGCCTTCCCAAAGTGGGCACCGCCCGCGAACTCCCGCAGCGCCTCTGAGTTGGACGCCTTCGGTGCCCAGCGACATGGCGCCCGCGCAGGCGGCCTCTCCGCAGCGGCCGCCGATCACCGCTCGAGGATGCCGTGCAGGGCCTCGGTGAAGGACTCTCGGAACCCCTCGGCGTCCAGCGGCATCGCGCCTGCTCCGGCGATGCGGTCGAAGATCATTCCGTCGAGGAAGGCGACCAGGGCTCGGCCCTGGCGTTGTGGGTCCTTGGCGCCTGCGGCCGCGAGTAGGTCCGCGGCCAAGACCCGGTAGCGCTCGCCGACCGCCACCAGGGCCTCGCGC
Organism: Actinokineospora baliensis; assembly: GCF_016907695.1. Lineage (NCBI taxonomy): Bacteria > Bacillati > Actinomycetota > Actinomycetes > Pseudonocardiales > Pseudonocardiaceae > Actinokineospora > Actinokineospora baliensis. Next base: position 2,704,500 of record NZ_JAFBCK010000001.1, read on the forward strand.
AGTTCTGGGCGGCGGGTTGCCTCTATGGACAGCTCGTACCTGGCGACCATGCGGTCTCGGTTCACCGTCGCAGATCTCTCCGCCATGCCTGCCATCAGGGCGGCCAGGTGTTCGGCGGTGATCCGGGCGGGTACCGGGGTGACCGGGGCGAGTTCGTCGGCGTCCAGGTCGGCCAGTCGCTGGACGGTCGCGGCCAACAGGGCGTGGCGGGTGCGGAAGTAGTACGAGCAGGAACCCTCGGGCAGGCCCGCCGCCCGGTCCACGGCGCGGTGGGTCAGTCCTCGGAGGCCTTCGCGGGCGAGTGTGGCGATCGCCGCATCGGTGAGCTCGGTTCGTCGCACTCTACAAGTGTAGAGTGCTCTACAGATGTAGAGCACGGGGAGGGGATATGCGGACAGCGGCGGTGGTGGGCGGCGGGATCGCGGGCCTGGCGACGGCGATCGGGCTCGCCGGGCGGGGTTGGCGGCCGACAGTGTTCGAGCGGGCGGCGGAGTTCGGCGAGGTCGGGGCCGGGATCTCGCTGTGGCGCAACGCGCTGCGGGCGCTGGACGCGATCGGTGTCGGCGACCAGGTGCGGGCCAGGGGGTCCAACCCGGGCAACGGCGGACTGCGGGACAAGAACGGCCGCTGGTTGGCGCGGAGTTCGGCCGCGGACCTCGCGATGGTCCACCGCGCGGACCTGCTGGAGGTGCTGCTCAGCGCGGTCCCGCCGGATGTCCTGCGCCCTGGGACGCCGGTGGACGACCTGGCCGTCGTCGACGGCAAGCCTGTGGTCAACGGCTCGCGGTTCGACCTGCTCGTTGGCGCCGACGGCCTCCGCAGCACCGTTCGTGCCGCCTTCTGGCCAGACGCGCAACCACCGCGCCCCACGGGGCACACCGCGTGGCGCATGGTCCTACCAGCGCGAGACGTATCTGCCAGCGAGACCTGGGGTGACCGCCAGGTCTTCGGGATCTTCCCCATGAGCGACGACCGGGTCTATGCCTACGCGGCCGCCGTAGTCCCGCCGAACACCGCCTTCCCCGACGGCGACCTGGCCGAACTCCGGCGCCGTTTCGGCGACTGGCACGACCCCATCCCGGACTTGGTCAACCGCGCCGAGACCGTCTTAAGGCATGACCTCTACTACCTGCCCGAATTGCCCACATATGTACGTGGTCCCGTCGCTCTAGTAGGCGACGCGGCGCATGCAATGACCCCCAACATGGGCCAGGGCGGCTGTCAGGCGTTGGAGGACGCGGTCACCTTGGCGGCTCTAGCCGACGACCTGGCGCAGTACGACGCGGTGCGTAGGCCACGCTCGCAAGCCATAGCCCGCCGCTCCCTCACCACCGGCAAGCTCGTCCACAGCGGGGCGCCGTGGCGCAACACCCTGGTCCGCCTGCTCCCGACCGGCCTGCTCAACCGCGCCGTCGAGCGGACACTCGACTGGTACCCGCCGGTCACGCCGCTCGGGTAGGGGAAGATCGGGGGGTGCACCCAGCCGCGACCAACGACCTCTGGCAACAGATCTTCGGCGACCAGTGGGAGCCGCCGAACACGATGGTGCTGGTCACCGCCGGTATCGCCCTGGTCCTGGTAGCGGTCAACGCGTTCTGGCGCCCCGCGCGCAACGTGATCACCATCGTGCACGAGGCGGGCCACGCCCTCATCGCCGTCCTGGCCGGTCGCCGCCTGGCCGGGATCCGCCTGCACTCCGACACCTCGGGTGTCACGGTCTCCCGGGGCAAGCCGGAGGGCCCCGGGATGATCTGCACCGCCCTGGCGGGCTACGTCGCGCCATCCCTGCTGGGGCTGGCCTTCGCCGCGCTGCTGGGCACCGACCGCGTGACCGCCGTGCTGGTGATCTGCGCCGTCCTCCTCTTCGCCGTCCTGGTCATGATCCGCAACGCCTACGGCGTGTTCACCGTGGTCGCCACCGGCGCGGTCCTCTTCGCCGTGTCCTGGCTGGCCACCGACGAGGTCCAGGGCGCCTTCGCGTACCTGATCGCCTGGTTCCTCCTGCTCGGCGGCCTGCGCCCCGTGTTCGAACTCCAGGGCAAACGCCGCCAGGGCCAGGCCCAGGACTCCGACGCCGACCAGCTGGCCCGCCTCACCGGCGCTCCCGCGTTCTTCTGGGTGGGCACCTTCGCCATGGTCAACTTCGGCTCGGTCCTGCTGGCGGCGGGCTGGCTCCTGCTCTAGACCGGGATCCACCCGTGTCCTGCCCACCCCCCGACCCGTTGTGCTCACTGAGACCCCCACCCGAAAGGTCGGCACCATGACCGAGGCACAAGGGCGGCCCCAGCGACGCACCCAACGCGAGCGCCGCGAGGCCACTGTCGGCAAGCTTGTCGACGCGACGATCACCGCGATCTCCGAGGTGGGCTACGCCAGGGCCTCCGTCCAGGAGATCTGCGGTCGCGCGGGGGTCTCCCACGGTGGGCTCTTCCGGCACTTCGAGACCCGCCTGGACCTCATCGTCACCGTGGCCGAGGAGGTGGGGCGGCGGCAGATCGAGAACTTCCTGGCCCGCGTGCACCCCTTCTTCGAAGCCGAGGGCAGCGACTTCCTCGAGGTCCTGCGCGCCATCCGCGAGGCGTCCCGCTCCCCGCTCAACATCGTCTGGTTCGAGCTGCTGCTGGCCGCCCGCACCGACGAAGAGCTGCGGACCCGGCTCGCGCCGACCATCGAGTCCTACTCCAAGGACATCTACCTGACCGCGCTGCGCATCCCGGCGATCGCCGCCCAGCCGGACGAGATCCGGCAGGTCGCGGTGTTCACCGGCCTGCACATGTTCGACGGCGAGACCTTCGTCAACGCCGTCTACCCGAGGCCGGACCTCGACGAGAAGCGGCTCCAGCTCGTCGCCGCCTTCTACGCCTCGACGGTCCAACCGCACCACTAGGGCAGACTGCACGCCTAGCGCGACCTAGGCGAAAGGATCGACCGTGACCGACCAGACCACCATCGGCGAACTCGTTTCCGCGTGCGCGACCAGGGCGTTCGCCGCGGCGCCGTCGTTGGCGGGGGCGGACGACGAGACGATCGACAACGCCATCGCCGAGATGGCGGCCCGGCTGTCCTCGGCGCGGGCCAAGGTGCTGGCCGCCAACGCCGAGGACGTCGCCGCCGCTGAGGCGTCGGGGATGAGCGGTGGTCTGCTCGACCGGCTGCGCATCACCGACCAGCGGCTCACCGACATGGCCGAGCAGTTGCGCCTGCTCGCCTCCGTGGCCCACCCGCAGCGGTCCCGCCAGATCGGCACCCTCGACGGCGGACTCAAGCTCGTCGAGCTGCGCAGGCCCGTCGGCGTCATCGGCGCCAACTACGAGGCCCGACCCAACGTCACCGTGGACGTCGCCTCCCAGCTGGTGAAGTCCCGCAACGGGGGCGTCCTGCGCACCGGTTCCGCCGCCCTGCGCTCCGCGACCACCCTCATCGAGCACGTCGTGGCCCCCGCCCTGTCCGACGCGGGCCTGGACCCCGACGCGATCCAGCTCGTCCCCAGCCCGGACCGCGAAGCCGCCGGTGCGCTGGTGGACCTGCCGCACCTCGTCCCCCTCGTGATCCTGCGCGGCAGCGGCGAGAGCACCCGCGAACTGGGCCGCCGCGCCGCCGCCTCCGGGGTGCGCACCCTCGCGCACGCCGACGGCGGGGGAGTCCTCTACTACGACACCAAGGCCGACCCGGCGGTCGCCGAGGACCTCATCACCCGCAGCCTCGACCGCCTCGGCGTCTGCAACCGGCTCAACCTCCTGCTGGTCCACCGCGACGTCTACGACTCCGCGCTGCCCGGCATCCAGTCCGCCCTGGCCGCGGCGGGCGTCACCGCCTCACTGGCGCCGCACGAGCACGCCATCGGCTACGAGTGGGCGCTGGACTCCGACCGCGAGGCCACCGTCACCATCGCCCAGGTCGACGACCTCAAGCACGCGGCCGCCATCGCCAACACCGAGACCTCCGGCCTGGCCGCGGGCATCGTCACCACCGACCGCGCGCGGGCCGACGAGTTCATCGCCGCGTACACCGGAACGGGTGTCTTCTGGAACGCCCCCACCCGGCTGCTGGACGGGTTCAAGCTGCTCGGCGTGCCGGAGACGGGGATCAACATCGACCGCGTGCCCGGCCCGCGCGGCCCGGTCACCTTCACCGACCTGACCCTGCGCCAGTACGCCGTCCTGCCGGTGTGAGCTGGGCAACTGCTGATCCACAGTTGTCCACAGCACACCGTCCCCACCCGAGCCCGGGCCCACCGCCGGGGCTACGATCCCCCCAACGGGCCGTTCTGCCGGTCCGGACGAGGACGCCCACCACCAGCAGCAGGAGGCAGGAGTGACGGCAGTAGCCCCGCAGCCGATCGCCACGCGGCCCTACCCGGCGCGCGAGACGGCCAAGGGTTCGTACCTGCTGCGGCTGTTCCGCACCACGGACCACAAGCAGATCGGGATCATGTACCTGGTCACCTCGTTCGCCTTCTTCATGGTGGGCGGCGCGATGGCCATGCTGATCCGGTCCGAGCTGGCCGTGCCAGGCCAGCAGTTCCTGTCGCAGGAGCAGTACAACCAGCTGTTCACCATGCACGGCACGATCATGCTGCTGCTGTACGCGACGCCGATCCTGTTCGGGTTCGCCAACTTCGTGCTGCCGCTGCAGATCGGCTCGCCCGACGTGGCGTTCCCCCGGTTGAACGCGTTCTCGTACTGGCTGTACCTGTTCGGCGGCATCATCGTGATGTTCGGGTTCCTCACCCCCGGCGGTGCCGCTGACTTCGGTTGGTTCGCCTACACGCCGCTGTCGGACAAGATCCACTCGCCCGGCGTCGGCGCGGACCTGTGGATCACCGGTCTGGCGGTCGGTGGTCTGGGCACCATCCTCGGCGCGGTCAACATGCTGACCACCATCGTCTGCCTGCGCGCGCCCGGCATGACCATGTTCCGGATGCCGATCTTCACCTGGAACATCCTGATCACCAGCGTGCTGGTGCTGCTCGCGTTCCCGATCCTCACCGCGGCGCTGTTCGGGCTCTTGGCCGACCGCCAACTCGGGGCGCACGTGTTCGACCCGGCCAACGGCGGCGTCATCCTCTGGCAGCACCTGTTCTGGTTCTTCGGCCATCCCGAGGTGTACATCGTCGCGTTGCCGTTCTTCGGCATCGTCTCGGAGATCTTCCCGGTCTTCAGCCGCAAGCCGCTCTTCGGCTACCGCGGCCTGGTCTACGCGACCCTGGGCATCGCGGCGCTGTCGGTGACCGTGTGGGCGCACCACATGTACGCCACCGGCGCGGTGCTGCTGCCGTTCTTCTCCTTCATGACCTTCCTCATCGCGGTGCCGACCGGCGTGAAGTTCTTCAACTGGATCGGCACCATGTGGAAGGGGCAGTTGACCTTCGAGACCCCGATGCTGTTCAGCGTCGGCTTCCTGGTCACCTTCCTCTTCGGCGGCCTCACCGGCGTGCTGCTGGCCGCCCCGGCGATCGACTTCCACGTCTCCGACACGTACTTCGTCGTCGCCCACTTCCACTACGTGCTCTACGGCACGATCGTGTTCGCCACCTTCGCGGGCATCTACTTCTGGTTCCCGAAGATCACCGGCCGGTTCCTCGACGAACCGCTGGGCAAGCTGCACTTCTGGACCACGTTCATCGGCTTCCACGGCACGTTCCTGGTCCAGCACTGGCTGGGCAACGAGGGCATGCCGCGCCGCTACGCCGACTACCTGCCCAGCGACGGCTTCACCACGCTGAACACGATCTCCACCATCGGCGCGTACATCCTGGGCGCCTCGACGCTGCCGTTCATCTACAACGTGTTCAAGAGCTACCGCTACGGCGAGATCACCACCGCCGACGACCCGTGGGGCTACGGCAACTCCCTGGAGTGGGCCACCAGCTCCCCGCCGCCGCGGCACAACTTCACCGAGCTGCCCAGGATCCGCTCCGAGCGGCCCGCGTTCGACCTGCACTACCCGCACATGCGGGAGGCGACCGAGGCGGACAAGTACGTGGGTCTGCTCGGTGGCCACGGCCACAAACCGGCCCCTTCCGAGGTCATTGCCGAGAAGATGAACCCCGACGAGATCTCGAAGGGCGACCCCACGTTGCCCAATTGAGCGAACCCGGCCGCTCGGCGCTGACCGAGCGGAGCCGGTGGAAGGACTGAGACGGGTGGAGCCCAGGCGCGCGAGCTGCCTTCGCTCCACCCGTCTTCGCGTTTCCGGAAGATCCACTGTGGACTTCCCGGCCCGGTCGGCGGCAGCCGAAGGTGTCTGCCACGGGCGCCGATCAGGGCAACTCCACGCGGTCCCTGCCCTGACGGCAGCCGACGACGCCTGCCGGGGGCGCACCAGCCCCGCCGGGGACCGCGGGCACCACCCCCGCCGTGACCCGACCGGGGGACGGGCCGCCGTCCGCACCACGCGCAGTCACCCATCAGCCGGACGCCGGGGCGGCGGACGGCCAGTCGTCATGGGAGTCACCGGATCGTGTCCACCTCAGCTGGTCCCCGCCAGACCCCTGTCCTGATCACGGTCACCGGACCGGACAAGCCGGGGGTCTCCTCCGTGCTGTTCGCCGCGCTGACCAGGCACGGCGTCGACATCCTCGACGTCGAGCAGGTCGTCATCCGCGGCCAACTGGTGCTCGGCGCGCTGGTCAGCACCGACCACGACCCCGAGGGCCTGCAGGAGTCCGTCGAGCAGGCCATGGCCACCGTCGCCATGCGGGTCGACGTGGAGATCGGCGTCGACCCGCAGCCGCGCGGCGGGTCCACCCACGTGCTGGTCGTGCTCGGCCGCCCGGTCAGCGCCCGCGCCCTGGGCGAGGTGGCCCGCAAGCTGGCCCAGCTCGAGGTCAACATCGACTCCATCCGCCGGGTCGCCGACTACCCGGTCACCGGCCTGGAACTGCGCGTGTCGGTCCCGCAGGACACCGACGAGGCCGACGCGGCGCTGCGGTCGGTGCTGGCCAGGCTGTCGGTCAAGGTGGGCCTCGACATCGCCGTGGAGCGCGACCTGCTCGCCCGCCGCGCCAAGCGCCTGATCGTCTTCGACGTCGACTCCACCCTGATCCAGGGCGAGGTCATCGAGATGCTGGCCGCCAAGGCCGGGTGCGAGGCCGAGGTCCGCGAGATCACCGAGGCCGCCATGCGCGGCGAGATCGACTTCACCGAGAGCCTGCACCGCCGCGTGGCCACCCTGGCTGGCCTGCCCGCCGCGGTCCTCGACGAGGTGGCCGCCGAGGTCCAGCTGACCCCCGGCGCCCGCACCACCATCCGCACCCTCAAGCGCCTCGGCTACCGCTGCGGCGTCGTCTCCGGCGGCTTCACCGCCATCATCGACCGCATCGGCGCCGACCTCGGCCTCGACTTCCAAGCCGCCAACGAACTCGAGGTCGTCGACGGCACCCTCACCGGCCGCGTCATCGGCGAGGTCGTCGACCGCGAGGGCAAGTCCGTGGCCCTGCGCCACTTCGCCGAGGCCTTCCACATCCCCCTCACCCAATGCGTAGCCGTCGGCGACGGCGCCAACGACATCGACATGCTCGCCACCGCGGGCCTCGGCATCGCCTTCAACGCCAAACCCGCCCTCCGCGAAGTGGCCGACACCGCCCTCTCCCACCCCTACCTCGACGCCGTCCTCTTCGTCCTGGGCGTCACCCGAGACGAGATCGAAGCCGCCGACCTCGCCGACGGGCTGGACCCGGAACGCCTTTAGGGCCACCGGGTCCGCCGCTGGGAAGCGTGCTGTAATCAGCAGCGCTGGTCCGGGGAATCTCACCTTCCCCGGACCAGCGCCTACCTCACACCTGCTCCAGGCTGAACCGCTCCCGCTCGGGATCGATCGCCAGGATCCGGACCGCCACGGCGGCGCCGACGGGCAGGGTCTGCCCGTGCACCAAACCGGTGAACCCCGCGTACTCGACCCACGAACCGAAGTCGACGGTGCCGGTGACGACGCCATCGATGACGTCACCCGGCTTGTGCTGGGATGTGAAATCTGACCACTTCATTGTTTCTCACCTCCTTCCGCCACAAGGGATCCATCGAGAACCTGTGGCGGAGGGGCGGGCCGCGGGCCCGCCGGGTGATCAAGCGGTCGCCGGGCGACCGTTCTGTGCGCGACGAATGTCGGACCCGGCAGTCATGGCGAAAATGCTAGCAGCACACGGGCCTGTTAGTCATGGGCCGGGTTGCAGGTCACCGATCCCAGCGTGATCGAGCCGCTGCCGGGGGCCGGGGGTCCCGCGGGGTCGGCGTCCGGGTAGAGCCAGATCTTGGCGGCGTGCACGGTGACCGAGCGGTCCGGGGCCTCGGCCTCGACGACGTCGTTGAGCACGACCTTGGCGATCGGCGGGTCCTCGGGGAAGAAGCCCGGGACGAGGATGGTGAGGTTCGGCGGGATCTCCTCCGGGACCTGCAGGCCGGTGATGCCGCCGAGGGTCACCGAACTGGTGACGCCGCCCTCGTCGTTGGTGGCGCACGAGACGGAGAAGGTGGCGATCTTGAGCGCCGGGATGCCCGCGACGTTCTCCCGGTTGAGCTGGAACTGGCGGCCGTTGACGGTGGCCGACGCCGAGCCGGTGGCCGGGTCGTAGGAGCAGGTGCTGCTGCCCATGCCGTAGCTGACCAGGCCCTTGTCGGAGGTCTGGCCGGTGGTGGTGCCGATGCCCGGGCCACCGGCGGCGCACGGCGCGAGCGGGCCGATGTCGATCGCCTCGGTGCCGACCAGCGCCATCGCCCCGCCGACCGTGCCGCTGCTGTCGGCGGGAACGCTGTCGGCGGCGACGCTGGCCGCGGCTGGTGCCGCGAGCGCGAGCAGGCTGGTCGCCGCCGCCAACACGCCAGTGCGCAGTGCCCTGACCGGTGACATGTCGAACTCCCTCCGCGAAGTGAACGATCCTCTCGTTCCGAGTGGATCGCGTGCGCGGGCCAGGTGCCAGGTGGGGGGCGAGAGTCACCCTGGAGAACCGGACCGCCACCCGGACAGGGGACACCGGCGGCCGGGTGGGACTGGGAACGGGACTGACGGGCCCCACGGGTACCGTCTCCGCCATGCCCGACTCCCTGCCCCCGCTGCGCGAGCTGCTCGCGACCGCGGTCGAGTCGGTCGGCGGGGCGGAGCGCACCGGTCAGGTCGAGATGGCCGAGGCGGTGCACGCCAGCATCCGCACCGGCGACCACCTCGCGGTCCAGGCGGGCACCGGCACCGGCAAGTCGCTGGCCTACCTGGTGCCCGCGATCCGGCACGCGGTCGCCAACGGCAAGTCCGTCGTGATCTCCACGGCCACCATCGCGCTGCAGCGCCAACTGGTCGACCGCGACCTGCCCCGGCTCGCCAAGGCCCTGGCCAAGCCCCTCAAGCGCACCCCGACCTTCGCCATCCTCAAGGGCAGGCGCAACTACCTGTGCCTGCACCGCCTGGACGGGCCCGCCGACGAGCCGGACGACCAGGTGCTGTTCGACCCGTTCGCGGTGTCGCGGCTCGGGCGCGAGGTCGGCAGGCTGCGCGAGTGGGCCAGCGACACCGAACTCGGCGACCGCGACGAACTCGTGCCCGGCGTGTCCGACCAGGCGTGGCGGCAGGTGTCGGTGTCGGCGCGCGAGTGCCTCGGCGCGTCGCGCTGCCCGATCGGCACCGACTGCTTCGCCGAGCGGGCGCGGGCCGAGGCGGGCAAGGCCGATGTGGTGGTCACCAACCACGCGCTGCTGGCCATCGACGCCCTGGGCACGGCCCAGGTGCTGCCCGAGCACGACGTGGTGATCATCGACGAGGCGCACGACCTGGTCGACCGGGTCACCTCGGTGGCCACCGGGGAGCTGTCGGCGACGGCGGTGTCGATCGCCGCGCGGCGGTCGGGGAAGCTGGTGACCGACGAGGTCGCCGACCGGCTCATCGAGGCTGGTGAAGGCCTCGCGATGCTGCTCTCGGAGGCGCCCGCGGGCCGGGTCGACGACCTGCCGGAGCCGGTGGCCGTCACGCTGCAGGCGATCCGCGACGCCGCGCACGGGTGCGTCACCGCGATCGGACCGGACCGCAAGGACGACCCCGAAGCGGCGACCTCGCGCAAGCTGGCACTCTCAGCGCTTGAAGAGGTCCACGACACCGCCGTGCGGATCCTGGAGGCGTTCGGCGCCGAGGACGGCAAGCTGCGCGACGTCGTGTGGGTGAGCGGGGACATCAACGCCGCCGGACCTCGACCGGTGTCGCTGCGGGTCGCGCCGCTCGGCGTGGCCGGGCTCCTGCGGGAGAAGCTCTTCGGCGAGAACACCACAGTGCTGACCTCGGCGACCCTGACCCTCGGCGGCACCTTCGACGCCCTGGCCAAGCAGTGGGGCCTGCCGGGCAAGCAGCGGGTGGGCGTCAAGGCCGAGGGAACGGCGACGGACAAGGAACCCACCGACGACATCCGGTGGAGCGGCATGGACGTCGGCTCCCCGTTCGACCACCCCAAGTCCGGCATCCTCTACACCGCGCGGCACCTCCCCCCACCAGGGCGCGACGGGCTCCCACCCGCGTACCTGGAAGAGCTGCGCGAACTGGTCACCGCGGCCGGTGGCCGCACACTGGGCCTGTTCTCCTCGATGCGCGCCGCCAAGCAGGCCACCGCCGAGTTGCGCAACAAGGTCGACGTCGACATCTTGTGCCAGGGCGACGACTCCACGGCCCTGCTGGTCAAGAAATTCGCCGAGAACCCGCCCACCTGCCTGTTCGGCACGCTGTCGCTGTGGCAGGGGGTGGACGTGCCGGGACCGTCGCTGACGCTGGTCGTGATGGACCGGATCCCGTTCCCCCGCCCGGACGACCCGCTGGCCTCAGCCAGGCAACGCGCCGTGGAGTCCAGGGGCGGCAACGGGTTCCTGACGGTCGCCGCCACGCACGCCGCGCTGCTGCTCGCCCAGGGCGCGGGCAGGCTGCTGCGGTCGATGGACGACAAGGGGGTGGTCGCGGTGCTCGACCCGCGCCTGGCCACCGCCCGCTACGGCGGGTTCCTGCGCGCGTCCCTGCCCCCCTTCTGGCCGACGACCGATCCCGAGGTCGTGCGGGCCGCGCTGCGCCGACTGGCGGCGGCGAGCTGAATGCAGTTCGAGATCCCTAGCGGAGGACGCGTGTCTGTCATTCCCGGCGACGGCTCTGCCATGCCCGACCGCGGCATCACCGTGGACGACACCGGCGTGCGCAGAACGCTGGCCGACGGCACCGAAGAGGCGGTGAGCTGGACCGACCTCGCGGAGGTCGCGATTCGGACGACGCCTGAGGGGCCGTGGAAGGAAGATGTGTTCTTCCTGCTGATGCGGGCTGGTGGGGGCGGGTGTGCGGTTCCTGCTGGGCATCCGTCGGCGGATGACCTGATGGCGCGGTTGCAGTCGCTGCCGAACTTTGACAATGACGCGTTTGTTGAGGCTATGACGACTACTGAGGATGGGCTGTTTGTGATCTGGCAGCGGTGATCTTCGGCTCACCTTCGGCATTGCGACCGGACCCGTGGTGGTCCAGTGTGCTCGATGGGGCGCGGTCGGCTTTGCGCTGGATCCGCGGTGGTCCGGGGTGCTCGATGGGGCGAACTTGTTTTGCGCGGGGCCCCTGCACCAGCCGTGGCAGGACCGCAAAAGCCGGGGCCGAAGAGCATGGCCCTGCAGCGAGGCAAGGCTACGACTGCCGCCACCCCACACAAAACAAGTCCGCCCCATCGAGCATTTCGGGTGGGCGGCTTCCGAGTGTCCAGTGGTTGCTACTGGCGTCGGGGTAGGGGCTCTGTACTTCGTGGAGTCAAGGGCGCCATTGGGCTATGACGGTGACTGTTCCTGGGGCTACTTCGGTGAAGCCGGCGTCGCGGACGGCTGTGGTGCGTTGGGTTTGCCAGGCTTTGTCGGGGTCTGGGCCGGGGTGGAGTTGGTGCCAGTGGGCGGTGGTGGGGGTGCGGACCGCGCAGTGGAAGTTGGTGGTGGACCAGGACTTCAGGTCGTCGGCGCGGTTGGTGGCGTGGAGCAGGGCGGCCAGCAGCATGGTGGCGTGGCCGACCTGGGCGGCGGCTTTGCCGACGGTCATGGGGACGTCGGGGTTGAGCCAGAGGATGGGGGTTTCGGGCGGGACTGGGCCGGGGGTGTCCTCGGGGAGTTCGCTGCCGGAGATTTGTAGGCGGGACAACACTTTTGGGGATTCGGCCACTAGGCCGGGGACCAGGGCGCGGGCTTCAGCGCCGTCCACGGAGATGGTGATGCCGGGGAGGTCTTGGACGGCTTCCCAATGAGCGCCACGGGCTCGGCGGGCGACTTTGCGGATGCGGCTGCGGACCCAGATGTCGACTTCGTTGTGCCAGGGGGCTTCTGGTGTAGCGGCGCGGTCGTCCAGGCAGACGGCGAGGGCGGCTGCGGCGGCGGCTTCCAGGAGCGGGGTGCGGGCTGGCTGGGGGTCGCGCTCGACGCGCAGGACTATGGGCATGGCGCGGACCAGGGCGGGGTCCTCGTCGCCGGTGTCGTTGGTGGCTTCGGCGGGCAGGCGCAGCCACGTGGCGTAGCGGGCGGCGAGGGGATCCAGGATGGTCATTGTGCGGCCAGCCTACTCGGGAACACCGACCGGGACGGGGGTCGCGGCGCGGGGCCTGTGGACAACCGGCTTCGGCGACGGGGTGCTGACCGCGCCCGCGCAGGCGGCGACCACGAGGCCGATTGCGGCGATGTCGGTGAGGGCGAGGGTCTGGTCCAGCAGGAAGAACCCCGCTGCGGCAGCGAGAGCGGGCGCCAGGCTGGTGAGGACGGCGAAGGTCGCGGGGGTGAGTTTGCGCAGTGCCAAGAGTTCCAGCGTGTAGGGCAGCGCGGACGCCAGCACGGCGACTGCCGTACCGATGACCAGGACGACCGGGTTGAGCAGCCGGGTTCCGGCGTCGGCGATCCCGACGGGCAGGCTGATCGCGGCGGAGACGGCGAGGGCCAGGGCGATTCCGTCGGTCTTCGGGAACCGGGAGCCGGAGCGGGCGGCGAGCAGGATGTAGCAGGCCCACAGCGCACCCGCGACGAGCACGAACCCGACCCCGATCGGGTCGAGTTCGTCGAACCCGCCGCGACCGAGCAGGGCAACGCCACCAGCGGCCAGCGCGGCCCACATCCAGCTACTCGCCCGCTTCGACGCAACCACAGACAGCGTAAGAGGGCCGAGCACCTCTAGAGCGACAGCCGCGCCAAGAGGGATGCGGGCGATGGCTTGGTAGAAGCACAGGTTCATGCACGCGAGCACGGCGCCGAAGCCCAAGATGACCTGCCAGTCCGCTCGGCGGTAGCCGCGTACTTTCGGCCTGCAGATCAAGCACATCAGCACGGCGCCCAGGCCGAGCCGCAGCCCGACCATGCCCGCCGCCCCGGCCTGCGGGAACACCCGCGCGGCCAACGCGGCACCGACCATCTGCGACACCAGCGCGCCCAACACCAGGCCAACACCCACGGCGTCCCCGCCTCGCTCATTGCTCACGGCACCGACGCTACGGACGCGAAATCCGCAGGTGAAATGCTATTCCAGCAGCGGTTATGCTCTACAGACATGACCGTGGAGTTGCGGCACCTGCGGGCCTTCCTGGTGATCGCCGAGGAAGGCAACATCACCCGCGCGGCGGCCCGGCTGCACACGGGTCAACCCGCGTTGTCGCGCACGCTGCAGGCCCTGGAGTCGCACCTGGGCGTGCGGCTGGTCGACCGCTCCACCCACCACTTGCGACTGACCGACGCGGGCCGGGACTTCCGCGCTCGGGCCGCCACAGCGGTCGCGGCGGTCGACGCGGCACTCGACCCGGCCAGAGCGGGGACCTGGCCGCTGCGCCTAGGCCATTCCTGGTCCGCCTTGGGTCAACACACGGCGACGGTCCTGCGGCTGTGGCACCGAGCCCACCCCAAGATGCCGCTGGAGCTGTTGCGCATGGACGACCGGTCGGCAGGGCTGGCGTCCGGTCGGGTCGACGCCGCCCTGGTCCGGGCCCCCTTGCGAAGCCCCGGCGTCCGCAGCACCCACCTCTACGACGAACCCCGAGTAGCCGCCGTCTCCGCCGACAGCCCCCTGGCCGACCGCGACACCCTCACCCTCGCCGACCTGGCCACCCACCCCGTCATCGTCAACCCCGCCACCGGCACCACCACCGTCGGCCTGTGGGGCGCGACCCACCGCCCCACCACGGTCCTGGAGGTCGACAACACCGACGACTGGCTCGCGGCCATCGCCGCCACCCAAGGAGTCGGTGTCAGCTCCGCCGCCACCGCCACCATCCACCCCTTCCCCGGCGTCACCTACAAACCCCTCACCGACGCCCCCGCCCTCCCCCTCCACCTGGCCTGGAACGACCCGCCGAGCCACCCGGCGGTCACCGACCTGGCCGCCTTCATCCGGCGGGTCGCACAACCCGCGGGTTGAGCTCCCCCGGACACTCCTGGTCGCATGAACCTCGGAATAATCTCGTGTATTATCGGCGAGGTGAGTGACTCGCTGTGGCCGGACGAGCCGGGGGTGAACCCTCAGGTGCTGGTCGCGGCCCGAGAAGCGCTCGGGTGGACGCAAGGGCAGTTGGCCGATCGGCTGAGTGAGCTGTCCGGGGCGCGGCCGAAGATCAGCCAGGGGTACGTGTCCCGCGTCGAGAAGGGGGTCTTGTCCGCGCAGGCGGACCGGGCCGAGTTGTTCGCAGCGGCGCTGGGGTGCACGGTAGACCTCCTCGTCAGCGAAGCGAAGCTGTGGTCGCTGGGTGATGGGTGCCTCTACCACCGCAATCGCACTTCGACGAAGTCATCAACTTTGCGCAGGCTGCACGCCCAGGTGAACCTGGTGCGGCTCGCTCTGCACCGGCTCGCGGCCGCGGTCGGGGTTGAACTCCCCGTGTTCGACATGACCCCGATGCCGGTCGGTGGTCTTTACGGGCCCAGCGACGCGGCCAGGGCGGTGCGGGAGTCGTTGGGGCTGGGCAAGGGCGCCGTTGAGTCGGTCACTGGCGTCGCAGAACGGCTCGGCGTGCTGGTCGTCCCGATGTCGTTGGGGGGCCGGGAAGTCGACGCGACAAGCCTCCACCCGCCGGGTGAGGCGCCGATTTTCGTGGTCAACACCGATGCGCCCACGGACCGCCAGCGGTTCACCCTCGCGCACGAACTCGGCCACCTCGTCTGCGCACCCGAGGTGGACCTCGATGTGGAGGAGATGGCGCAGGCCTTCGCCGCCGAACTGCTCGCGCCCGCCCGAGAGGTGCGAGTCGACCTGGCCGCTGCCCCGATCACGCCCGCCCGACTGCTCCAGTTGAAATCGGTGTGGCGGGTCTCGGCCGCCGCCTTGTTGCGGCGCGCCGTTGATCTCGCGGTGGTCACCGACTCGCGGTACCGCACGGTGAGCGCGCAGATGTCCGCGTTGGGGTGGCGGTCGACCGAACCGGACCCACTGCCGCGGGAGCGAACTCGGGTCGTCCCCGCCCTGCTGGCGTCTTCGGTGGCCGACCTCGGTGGGCCACGAGCGGCGGCAGGCGTCGCAGGTGCTCCGCTCGAGGTGCTGCGAGGAGCTTTCGGTGTTGGCTTGGTTGACGGGGAGCCTTCGGAAGGGAGTGGGACGTGACCGATGCGGATGCTCTTGCGGTGAGTCTGGCCACGAGGACTGGCCCGATCCGGCCCGGTGGACCCCACGACGACCTGTACGACCGCATGCTCGTCTACACCCGACCCCAGCAGGTTTCGGCCGTCCTTCCGCACTTGAGTGCTGCTCGTGGCGGTTTGGTTCTCGCGGGTGCCAACGTGTATCGCCGTGCTCGGAAGCTGCGGGATGGCGGGTTCGTCGGTCCGTTGCTGATTGATCCGGCTGAGTACGAGACGACTTTTGCCACGCCCGGGCAGCCGTTCGTCGGACCTACCGGCTGCCTTCTGGTACCCCCCTTGTCTGAATTGCTTGACCGTCAACGCTTGGCAGGCGCTACAGCCGTGCTGACTCCCACCGGATACATCGCGGCGGGTGAGGTCGACACTCTCCGCGCCGCGGTTCGCCAAGTGCGGGCACTGGGACGCGACGACGTCATCTTCGTCGTCCCGATGGACATCTCGTTGCTCGGTCGTGCGTTCTTCGCCCAGACCAAAGCCATCCTCGCGGCGGCCGGATGTCCGATCGCGCCGATCTTGGGCGGGCAGTTCGACCCCATCGGCCATGATCCGAAGCGGGTCATCCCGAACTTGCGCGAGCTCGCGGCTGCGGTCCCCCTGCTCCCGTTGCGCACGGATTTCAACGCGTTCGACCTGATGGCGCACGGCGCGTTCGCGGCAGCGATCGGCACGGGTGGGTCAGTTCGCCACACCGTGAGCCCAGCCGAGAAGCCCAAGTCCTTCGGTGGCGGCAAGGACAGGTCGCCGAGCGTGCTCTTTCCCGAACTGGCGTGCTGGTGGCGGGGTAGCAAGATCGCCACACTCTACGGTGCCCGCCCGAACATCGCCGCTCGCTGCCCCTGTGCGGTGTGCGGGCAGCGCAGGCTGACCCGGTTCACCGGACAGGCGCACCAGAACGAGGCGCTGGCACACGCCGTCGCGGTGTGGTCCGGCTGGGCGGACGACATGCTCGCCGCCACCTCCATGAACGGCCGGGCGCAGTACTGGCGAAACGTGTGCGCGGGAGCGGTGCACCACCACGAGATGATCGCTACCCAGCTCGGTAGGCTTGAGCCGCTCGAACCGCAGAAAGCATTGCGGCACTGGGCCGAACTCCCGTTGTGGCCAAGCGACACCGCAGCCGTGCGGTAGCGGTCAACCGGCCAGCTCGTGGAAGATTGCCTCGCTGAACCACCATGCTGCCGCGGTCGGTTGCCAATCGGCCACGGCCTCCGGTTCGACGATGACCTCGGCCTCTCGGCCGAAGCTCACAGCGAGCCCGACCCCACCCCGACGTGCGAGCGCCACCGCTGGGCCGATGTCCTCCGGCGCCGACCGCAGAAGCGTGAGGCGCGAGCAGTAGGCCGCGAACCTGGACGCGCGCAGGAGGCCAGTGCGCCAGTGGTCGGTCCGGACGATCGCCAGCAGCGGGTTGAGGACTGGGACTGCCGCTCGCACGACCTGCCCGTCGCCGATGTCGACCACACCAGGTGGCATCCGGCGCAGCGCCGCCCGGGTGGTCGCGTCCAGCGACCCCATCGGGACCGGCAGACCGGCCGGAAGTGTCATGAGCGTGTCGATGAGGTTCAGATCATGGAGTCCGGACAGCCCGTGGGCGGCCCTGCGTCCGCGCTCGTGGTCGTCTACCTGGCAGGCGAACCAGGCGCTGGTGTCGAAAACCCGGGCTCGTACCCAGGTCAACCCCGGCCTGGCCCAAGCGGGCAGGAGGGTTGGTTCCAGGTGCGACAGCGCGGAGTAAGCGTTCAACGATCCACCCCGGCTACCCCAATCCGCTCCGCGAGCACCCATCTTCTCGCACGGGCCCGTGTCCCGCGCGATCAGCGCACGACTCAGCCTAGCGGAGTTCTGTCTGGTGAAGGGCCAATGTGGACAGTAGTGTTAGTGGTCCAAGGACACGACGCCGCCGCGGGCTTCTTCGTTGCGGCGGGTTTTGCTCCAGCCGTTCTGGCCGCGGACCAGGCGGGTCACCGCGCGCCAGGACGTGATGTAGAAGGTGTAGATGTACACGGCGTAGGCCAGGCCGTACCCCAGTGATCGCAGCAGGCCCTTGCCCGGTTCGCACCGCCGCCGGTAGATCGGGCCCCAGATCACGAAGGGCAGCAGGCCGAACGCCCCGTAGGTCAGGAACAGCAGCCACGCGCCGCCGGTGAACCACGACCACACGGCGTCGAAGTCGGTGGCGGCTCGCGCGCCGAGCAGCAGGAACGGGATCGGGTAGATCAGCGTTCCCAGCAGCTGCATCCAGGGCTGCGCCAGGTAGTAGAGCATCTCCGCCGCGCCGAGCGTGGACAGGTGGGTGGAGTCGAAGATCCGGCGGACGTAGCGGCCGCACTGCATCGTGCCCTGGCCCCAGCGGGTGCGTTGGGCCAGGAACCGGCGCAGGCTGTAGAGGGCTTCCTGGTCCACGTGCGTGTCCATGGTGAACCCGGTCTTCCAGCCCGCGGTCAGCAGGTGCACCCCGAGTTCGAAGTCCTCGAGCAGCGCGCCCCGCCACGGCCCCAGCGCGTGGGTGATCGAGTCGAGCGCGGACAGGCGGGTGAACTGGCCGTTGCCGCCCATGGCGATGGTGCCGGTCTTGCCGCGCGACATCTGGATGGCGGCGATGGCGCTGCGGAACTCCAGGTCCTGCATGCGCACCATGGCCTGGCCGAACTTGCGGGACCAGTAGGACCCCTCCGGCGGGGCGGTTCCCCGGTTGCTCATCCGGACGTCGACCTGGACGGCCCCCACCTTCGGGTCGCCGAAGAGGTGGTCGGCGGCGCAGACGGACAGGCAGTTGGCGGCGGGGCGGCCGTCGGCGTCCACCACGATGATGACGGCGCGGTCGGTGTCGGCGTGCTTGCCCATCCAGCTCTTGAGCGCCCGGTACGCGGAGTTGAGGGCCGCGCCCTTGCCGGTGCGGGCGTTGGGCAGCCTGCGGCAGACCAGGTGCAGCAGCCGGTCACCGCCGTGGCGGGGGCCTTGGAGCGCCCGCACCACGCCGACGGTGTCGTCGCCGGAGTCGTCGTCGATCACCCAGACGTGGGCGTGCGGGAAGGTGCCGCGCAGGTAGCGCACGGTGGCCCCGATGACGGCTTGCTCGTCGCGGCAGGGGACGAAGAAGTGCCACTCCAACCGGTGCGGGTCACCGGGGGCCGCGCGCCGGTGCCGCAGGTACGGGACCACGATCAGGCACACGTAGGTCATGAACGCGACGCTCATCGTCAGCGCCAGCGCCTGGGTGAAGCCGAGCAGCAGCGCGAGGTTCACCGCGTGGCCTGCCAGACGAACAGCACGAGGGCGGCCGCGCCGCCGATCACGCTGACCATCGAGCCCAGGAACGTGTGCCCCCAGTAGTAGCCCTGGTCGGTGCCGAGCCAGTCGATCAGGCCGACCAGGGTCAGCACGCGCAGCTGGTTGACCGCGATGACCACGGCGGTCGCCACGGCCAGCGCGCCGAGGACCCGGCCCGCGATGCGACCGCGCAACGCGATCATCACCGCCGCGATCACCAGCAGCGGCAGCACCAGGAACGCCGAGGTGCACTCCGGACTCATCCGCAGCCCGAACGCGGTGTCGGACCCGAGTCCGAAGTAGACGGTCTGTCGCTCGGGGACCAGGAGGACCCCGGACGAGGTGGTGATCCGCAGGATCCCGCTCGCCAGCGCCATCTCCGCGGTCCGGTACAGCCGGTTGCCGATCACCAGCGCCACCGCGAGCGCCAGCAGCGGCACCGCGATGAGCTTGGTCGTGGATCGGGGCACCGGCAGCGAGTGGGCCTGCGCCACCGCTGCTCCTTCCTTGCCCGTGCGTCGTTCACCCGACGCTCGTGGAATTCCATCGGCCACCCCACCACCAGGGCTGCATCCGCGATCCGGGTGATGTCGCACCGGGAATGGATGCACCCAGCGTCAGCGGAAATCCGAAACCGGGTCGTGATCCACACGATCGGGTTGCTTCCGGCCAGATGTGTGCTCTTTGCCCCCGGTGCCGGCGATACGCCCACCGCAAGCCCCGGTCCCCACCGCACTCCCGTGCGGATCTCGTGGGCGGCGACTCTCGAATCCCTTTGGAGGAAACGGATGTATCAGCGTTGGCTTCGCCGCGCCTGTGCCACGGGCGTGATCGCCGCGGTGGCGGTGTTGGCGGGCGCCACCCCGGCCGCCGCCGCCCCCGGCGACGGGTCCGCGTACGTGGCGAGCTCCGAGCTCGCGCTGCTCGGCCAGACCACGGCGAAGGTCGGTCCGCTGGCTCCCAGCAGCACCGAGGGCGTCACCTCCGCCCAGCTGGCGAGCCTGGACGTGGACGGCGTGGCGACCGCGGGGCTGGTGACCAGCGCTGCGAGCCGCGATGACCACACCGGTGTCGTGCACGCGGAGGCCAGCCTGGCCGACGTCTCCGTGCTGCTCTCCGAACTCGGCGACGTCGGGGCGATCAACGTCGCGTGCGATGCCACGCAGGCGGGCGTCACCGGTTCCACCACGCTGGCCGGGGTGGAGCTCAGCGTGGCGGACGTGCCGGTGGAGCCCGCTCCCAACACGACCATCGGCGTGCCGGGGGTCGCGACCCTGGTGCTCAACGAGCAGATCCGCCACGCCGACGGCAGCCTCACCGTCAACGGGATCCACCTGCGACTCAACGCGCTGGTCGGTGAAGGCGACCTCGTCCTGGGCAGCGCCACCTGCGGTGTCGCCGCCCCGCCGATGCCGATGGCCTCCGGCGCGGGGCTCTGGGCGGGCCTCGCCCTCCTCGCGCTGGTGGCTGTACCCGTTGGTGTCACGGCAATCCGGCGCCGTCGCGTCGACACGGCGTGAGCGGGGGGCCACCATGTACCGAGCACCCACCGGAGGTGCCGTTGGCGGCAGCGCGGGTCTGGCGATGACCGGCGCCGACGTCGGCTGGTGGATCGCGCTTGGCGTCGCCCTGCTGATCACCGGCTTCCTGCTGCTGCACGTCAACCGCCGCCGCGCCAGACGCGTGGCGGACTGATCCGAAGTGGATCCCGGGCGCGCCCACCCTCCCCACCGGTCCCGGGATCCACTTCTCCCACCCCGAGGAACCCAGCATGCGCAACGAAGTCCTGATCCTGGTCGGCACCAGACCGGAGGCGGTCAAGGCCGCGCCGGTCGCGCTCGCCGCCGCCGCCGCCGATCCCGACCTCGCCCCCTATGTCGTCCACAGTGGACAGCACCCCGGCATGGTCGAACAGGCCCTCGCCCCGTTCGGCCTCGGCCCGGACGAGGTGATGGTCGTCGACCGCCCCGCGGGTGGTCAGGCCGAGCTGCTCGGCGGACTCCTGCCCCGGCTCGACGCGATCCTGGCTCGCCGCGACCCCGGTGTCCTCTTGGTGCAGGGCGACACCACTACGACTCTCGCGGGCGCTCTAGCCGCGTTCTGGCGCGGCATTCCCGTGGTGCACTTGGAAGCGGGTTTGCGCACCGGTGACCTCGCGGCACCCTTCCCCGAAGAGGCCAACCGGCAGATGGTCGCCAGGATTGCCGCGCTGCACCTGGCCCCCACCGAGGACGCCGCCGCCGCTCTGCGGGCCGAAGCCATCCCCGCCACCGCGATCGAGGTCACCGGCAACACCGTCGTCGACGCCGTGCACCACATCGCCGCGGTCGACCTCCCGGCCGCGAGCGCGCCCCTCGCTCGGCTGGAGCGCGACCTCGACGGCACCGGCGGCAGGCTGGTCCTGGTGACCGTGCACCGCAGGGAATCCTGGGGTGCGCCGCTGGCCGGGATCCTCGGCGCGGTCCGCACCCTGGCCGACCGGCACAGCGATGTCCGGGTCCTCCTGCCCGCCCACCCCAACCCGGAGGTGCGCGCCCAGGTCGCTTCCGCGCTCGGCGGTCACCCCGGCATCGTGGTCACCGATCCGCTCGACTACCCCGACCTCGTGCGCGCGCTGCGCCGGGCGGCCCTGGTGATCACCGATTCCGGTGGTATCCAGGAGGAAGCCCCCAGCTTCGGCGTCCCGGTCTTGGTCACCCGCGACGTCACCGAACGCATGGAGGCCGTCCGCGCGGGCTGCGCGCGCCTGGTCGGCACCGACCGCGGCACGCTGCTCGGGGAGGCCGAGCGGATCCTCGTCACCGGGCAGCGCGTGCCCGACACCGCCAACCCGTTCGGCGACGGGCGCGCCGCCGGACGGGTCTGCGCGGCGTTGAGCAGACTGCTCGCCGGTCAGCCGACCGTCGGCGTCCCGACGAGGGTGACGTTGGCGGCACGCAAACCCACGAGTGCTTTCTCGACGGTGGCCGCCGCGACCCCGGCGGTCAGCTCGAGCAGGACGGTGGTGGCGAACCCGGCCGTCGCCGCGTCGATGGCGGTCGCGCGCACGCAGTGATCGGTCGCGATCCCCACGACGTCCACCCGGTCGACCCCGCGCTCCCGGAGCCAATCGGCTAGCGACACCTCTGCGGGCCCTACGCCCTCGAACCCCGAGTAGGCCGCGGCGTAGGCGCCCTTGGAGAACACCGCCTCGATCGGCGCGACATCCAGCGCGGGGTGGAACGAGGCACCCGACGTGTCGACGACGCAGTGCACCGGCCAGCTGTCGACGTAGTCCGGGGAATCGCTGAAGTGCGCGCCCGGGTCGATGTGGAAGTCCCGGGTGGCGACCACGTGGTCGTAGTTCGACGACGCGACGTGCGCGGAGATCGCCGCGGCTACCGCGGCGCCGCCGGTCACGGCCAGCGACCCGCCCTCGCAGAAGTCGTTCTGCACGTCGACGACGATCAACGCGGACTTGCCCAAGTCGCTCATCACTGCTCCAGGTACACGGTGGGGATGGCGGGTTCGCCCGCGGACAGCTTCAGGCCCTCCCAGGGGAGGCTGACCAGTCCCTTGCGCACCCGGTTCCGGCTGTCCTCCAGCGTGGGCAGTTCGGCCACCTGTTGTCCACCGCGCATCAGGGGGATCTGCAGGAGCCGGTCGTGCTCGCCGAGTTCGGGGGCGGGCCCGTTGGCCGAGTAGACGACCTCTTCCAGCGCGGTGCCGGTCGGCTTGTGCCTGCGCAGCGCCGACTTCCGGCCGCCGCGCGACTCCTTGTGCGAGCTGCGCTTGGCCACCGGCCGCCCCTCCACCTCGACCAGCTTGTAGACCATCCCCGCGGTCGGGGCGCCGGAGCCGGTCACCACCGAGGTGCCCACCCCGTAGGCGTCCACCGGCTCGGCCCGCAGCGACGCGATCGCGTACTCGTCCAGATCACCGGACACCACGATCCTGGTCTCGGTGGCGCCTAGACCGTCGAGTTGTTCGCGGGCCTGCCTTGCGAGCACGCCCACGTCACCGGAGTCGATGCGGATCGCGCCGAGACCGGTCCCGGCGACCTCCACCGCGGTCGCGATGCCCTGCGTGATGTCGTAGGTGTCCACGAGCAGGGTCGTGCTGACCCCCAGCGCGGAGACCTGCGCGGCGAACGCGGCGCGCTCGTCGTCGTGCAGCAGCGTGAACGCGTGCGCACAGGTGCCCGACGTCGGGATGCTGTAGGCGCTGCCCGCGGCCAGGTTGGACGTCGTGGAGAACCCGGCGATGTAAGAGGCCCTGGCAGACGAGATCGCGGCGACCTCGTGCGTGCGCCTAGAGCCCATCTCGATGATGGGTCGCCCGTTCGCCGCCCCGGCCATCCGCGCCGCCGCGGACACGATCGCGCTGTCGTGGTTGAGGATCGACAGGACCACCGTCTCGAGGATCACGGCATCGGCGAAGCTGCCGGTCACGGTCAGCACGGGGGAGCCGGGGAAGAACAACTCGCCCTCGGGGTAGCCGTCGACGTCGCCGCTGAAGCGGTAGTCGGCCAGCCACGCGAGGGTGGTGTCGTCCACGACCGAGTTGTCCCGCAGGTGCGCCAGTTCGGCCTCGCCGAACCGGAACGCGGTGATCGCCTCGACGACGCGGGCGGTCCCGCCGACCACCCCGTAGCGGCGGCCGTCGGGCAGCCTGCGGGTGAACACCTCGAACACGCACCCGCGAGCCGCGGTGCCGTCGGCCAGCGCCGCCGCCAGCATGGTCAGCTCGTAATGGTCGGTCAACAGCCCGGTGCTGACCGGACCCACTCCACTGGCACCCGCGCGCTCACCCATGGTCAGAGCCTATGTCGTGTTTCCTCCCACCCCCGCCCCCACCTCGCCCAACCGGCCCGACGACCGCCCTGACCGGCCGCCACACCACGATCGGTGATCGGATACTCCGATCGAATGAAGATCCGCCGGTGTGGAGGAAACCGGTCATGCCACCATTGACCCATGACCGCAGCCGTCGACATGGAGCAGACGCAGGCGACGCCGTCGGGCTCGGAGGTGGTAGCCGAGGACCGGCCGTGGCAGACCGTCGTGTGGAACGATCCGGTCAACCTGATGTCGTACGTGACCTACGTCTTCCAGAAGCTCTTCGGCTACAGCCGGGACCAGGCCACGAAGCTGATGCTCGACGTGCACCACGAGGGCAAGGCGATCGTGTCATCGGGCAGCAAGGACAAGGTCGAGGCCGACGTGGCGAAGCTGCACGCGGCGGGCCTCTGGGCGACGATGGAACACACCTCGTGAAACCGTGGAAGCGCAAGGGCGAGCTCGTGCACGCCGACATCGATCGGCAGGAGGCCGCGGTGCTGCGCGGTCTGGTGTCGCAGATCGACGACATGCTGCGGGCGCGCATCGAAGAGACCCCGCAGGACGAGCTCGCCGAGCTGACCGGCATCCGCACCGGCCCGTCGACCTCGCCGGACGACCCGATCCTGTCGCGGCTGCTGCCGGACTTCCACCGGCTCGACGACGACAACCCGAGCAAGGCCGACCTCGACTCGGCCGCGGTGCTGCGCTCGCTGCACGAGCCGACGCTGCTCGACCTCAAGACCGGTGTCGCCGCGGTGGTCCTGGAGACCTGCCCGATGTACGGCGGCGGCATCCGGCTGTCGCTGGAGCAGGCCGACGCCTGGCTGTCGGCGCTCAACGACGTGCGGCTGGCCCTGGGCACCGCGATCGAGGTCACCGAGGACATGCCCGACGAGCTGCCCGACGACGACCCGCGCAGCCCGCACCTGTCGGTCTACCACTGGCTGACCTGGGTGCAGGAGTCGCTGGTCCAGGCGCTGTCGACGCCGTGACAGCGCCCCGGTGATCACCGATGTGCCCGGCGTCCGCGTCGGGCACCACCACCGGATCGGCGGCGGGTGGGCCACCGGCACCACCGTGGTCCTGTTCCCCGGGGGCACCGTCGGCGGTGTCGACTCCCGGGGCGGCGCGCCCGGCACCAGGGAGACAGATCTGCTCGCGCCGCAGAACCTGGTGGAGCGCGTTGACGCCGTGTGCCTGTCCGGTGGCAGTGCGTACGGCTTGGCCGCGGCCGACGGGGTCATGCGGTGGCTGGGGGAGCGCGGTGTCGGTTTCCCCGTGGGGCAACAGCCGCACGAGGTGGTGCCGATCGTGCCCGCCGCGGTGATCTTCGACCTGCCCCGCGGTGACTGGGGCAACTGGCCGACCGCCGACTTCGGGTACGCGGCCTGCGCCGCGGCGACCGACGGCCCGGTCGGGCAGGGCAGTGTCGGTGCGGGCGCCGGAGCCCGGGTCGGCTCGCTCAAGGGCGGCATCGGCACCGCGAGCACACGTGTGGGTCAGTTCACAGTGGCCGCGCTGGCCGTGGTCAACGCCCGCGGTGAGGCGGTCGACCTGTCCACCGGCCGCTTCTGGGCCGACGGCGACTTCCCGAACCCAGGGCGACCGGGCGAGGTCAGCCCGAGCGCCTCTGACCTCAACACCACAATCGGCGTCGTCGTCACCGATGCCGCGTTGGACAAGGCGGCCTGCTCCCGGCTGGCGATGTCCGCCCAACACGGCCTGGCCCGCGCGGTCCGCCCCTCGCACACCCTCTTCGACGGTGACACCATCTTCGCCGCCGCCACCGGTGCTATCCCGGTCAGCGGACCGGTCGAGCGGGACACGCTCTTCACGGCCGCCGCAGAGGTCTTCGCCACCGCTGTCGCCAATGGCACGCTCAACGCCACCACGGTCGGTGACCTGCGCGCCTATAGGCAGGTCTGGCCGTGAACTGCGGTCTCCCACACACTGGGAGGGGCGCACTCACCCCGTAGGATGGGGCCGTGCTGACGATCCGCCGAGACCTAGTGGACGCGATGGTGGCGCACGCCCGTCGCGACCACCCGGACGAGGCGTGTGGCGTCATCGCGGGCCCGGACGGGTCCGACCGGCCGGAGCGCTTCATCCCGATGCTCAACGCGGCCCGCTCGCCGACGTTCTACGAGTTCGACTCCGCGGACCTGCTGCGCCTCTACCGCGAGATGGACGCCAACGACGAGGTGCCGGTGGTCATCTACCACTCGCACACGGCCACCGAGGCCTACCCGTCGCGCACCGACGCCAAGATCGCCGCCGAACCGTTCGCGCACTACGTGCTGATCTCCACCCGCGACCCGCGCGAGCACGAGCTGCGCTCGTTCCGCATCGTCGACGGCGTGATCACCGAGGAACCGGTCGAGGTCGTCGAGTCATACCTGTTCGCCCACACCGGACCGGACGACGTCCCAGAGCAGTGAGTTCCCCCACGCCCCGGAATACCGGTGGCACGGGCGCGCGTCCTTTCCCCATGACCAGAGGCACACCCGGAGGTTGACCCATGGCCGTCACCGTCTCGATCCCGACCATCCTGCGCACCCACACCGGCGGCGAGAAGACCGTCCCGGCCGCGGGCGCGACCCTGGCCGAGGTCATCGACGACCTCGACGCCAACCACGGCGGCCTCAAGGCCCGCCTGGTCAAGGACGGCAGCCTGCACCGGTTCGTCAACGTCTACGTCAACGACGAGGACGTCCGCTTCGCCGGTGGCCTGGAGGCCAAGGTCGCCGACGGCGACAACGTGACCATCCTGCCCGCGGTGGCGGGCGGCGCGCG
Source organism: Actinokineospora baliensis (assembly GCF_016907695.1). NCBI lineage: Bacteria > Bacillati > Actinomycetota > Actinomycetes > Pseudonocardiales > Pseudonocardiaceae > Actinokineospora > Actinokineospora baliensis. Next base: position 2,730,967 of record NZ_JAFBCK010000001.1, read on the forward strand.
CTAGTACCGCACCGGTTGCTGGAGGGGGATCCGTGGCCCGCTACGACTCGCTGCTCGACGCGCTCGGCGACACACCGCTGGTCGGGCTGCCCCGGCTGTCCCCCAGCCCGTCGGTGCGGCTGTGGGCCAAGCTCGAGGACCGCAACCCGACCGGGTCGATCAAGGACCGCCCCGCGCTGGCCATGATCTCCGCGGCCGAGCGCGACGGCCGGTTGGCCCCCGGGGCGACCATCCTTGAGCCGACCTCGGGCAACACCGGCATCTCGCTGGCCATGGCCGCCAAGCTCAAGGGCTACGGCCTGGTCTGCGTGATGCCGGAGAACACCTCGGAGGAGCGCAAGCTGCTCCTGCAGGCCTACGGCGCCCGCATCGTCTTCTCGCCAGCGGCGGGCGGTTCCAACGAGGCCGTCCGCCGGGCGAAGGAACTGGCCGAGCAGCACCCGGACTGGGTCATGCTCTACCAGTACGGCAACCCGGACAACGCCGCGGCGCACTACACCGGCACCGGCCCGGAGATCCTGCGCGACCTGCCCTCGATCACCCACTTCGTCGCGGGCCTCGGCACCACCGGCACCCTCGTCGGCGTCGGGCGGTACCTGCGCGAGCAGAAGCCGGACATCCAGATCATCGCCGCCGAACCGCGGTACGGGGAGCTGGTCTACGGGCTGCGCAACCTCGACGAGGGTTTCGTCCCCGAGCTCTACGACCCGTCGGTGCTGACGGGCCGCTACTCCGTGGGCTCTTACGACGCCCTGCGCCGCACGCGCCAGTTGCTGGAGACCGAGGGCATCTTCGCGGGCATCTCCACCGGCGCCATCCTGCACGCCGCTCTTGCCGCCGCGGAGAAAGCCGCCGGGACCGGCGAAGAGGCTGATGTCGTCTTCATCGTCGCGGACGCCGGGTGGAAGTACCTGTCCACCGGCGCCTATAGCGGCACCATCGACGAAGCGTCCGACCGGTTGGACGGGCACCTCTGGGCCTGACGCTAGATTCTCCGGCCATGGTGGTTGAGGTCGTTCGCAGTGCTCAGGTGCCCGCGCCGATCGATCAGGTGTGGGCCGTTGTCTCCGACCCGGAGCGCGCACCGGACTGGTTCAGCTTCGCGGACCGGACCGAGGTGCTCTCCGGCGAGGGCGTGGGGCAGCGGCGCAGGCAGTTCGGCCGCTGGGGCCGGTTCCGCTCGGAGATCGACCAGGAGGTCACCGCCTTCGAGCCGCCGACGCTGATCGCCTGGAAGCACACCAAGGAGCGCATCGACGGCCGGGACTCGCCGACCTACGCGAAGTCGACCCGGTTCCGCATCGAGCTGGCGGCCGACGGCGAGCACACCACCGTGAGCCTGCGGACCGTGCAGGAACCCACCAACCTGGTGCGCGGTGTGCTGATGCGGCTGGTGGGCACCAAGGAGATCAAGCGGCGGATGGACGAGTCGCTGGCCAGGCTCGCCCGCGCTGTCGTCTCGGGGTGACCGGTCTCCGGGTGACCTCGGGGTTTCACCGGATCCGGCCGGTTCGGCGAGCACGTACCCTCGTGGTGTGAGCACCCTGCCAGCCCAACCGAGCAAGCCGACCGCCCGGGTCCTGCCGCCGAACCTGACCCAGGCGGCGATCGTCGTCGGCGGGTTCACCGCCCTGCTGTACGTGCTCGAGGTGCTGGACTCGGTGCTGCCCGCCGACCTCGACCAGTTCGGCATCGTCCCGCGCGAGGCATCCGGCCTCGACGGGATCCTGTGGTCGCCGCTGCTGCACTCCGGCTGGGGCCACCTGTTCGCCAACACGCTGCCGCTGGTGGTGCTGGCCTTCCTGGCGATGGCCAACGGCCTGGCCCAGTGGGTCGCGGTCACCGCCACCATCTGGGCGGTCAGCGGCCTGGGCGTCTGGCTCACCGCAGACAGCGGCACCGTCACCGTCGGCGCCTCGGGCCTGTGCTTCGGCTGGCTGCTGTACCTGCTGGTGCGCGGCCTGTTCACCCGCAGCTTCCTGCACATCGCGCTCGCCGTGGTGCTGCTGGGCTACTGGGGCACGATGCTGTTCGGCGTGCTGCCCGGCAACCCCGGGATCTCCTGGCAGGGGCACCTCTTCGGCGCGCTCGGCGGGATCCTGGCCGCCTGGCTGGTGTCGATGGGCAACCGGTCGGTGGCCAAGTCCGGGTGAGCACCGACGCGCCGATCGGCATCTTCGACTCCGGGGTCGGCGGTCTCACCGTCGCCCGCTCGATCATCGACCAGCTCCCGCACGAGCGGCTGCGCTACATCGGCGACACCGCCAACAACCCGTACGGCCCGCGCCCCATCGCCGACGTCCGCGAGATCACCCTCAAGCTCACCGACGAGCTGGTGGCCAGCGGCGTCAAGATGCTGGTGCTCGCCTGCAACACCGCCTCGGCCGCCTGCCTGCGCGACGCCAGGGAGCGCTACGACATCCCGGTGGTCGAGGTGGTCGTCCCCGCCGTGCGCCGCGCCGCCGCGGTGACGAAGTCCGGTCGGGTCGGCGTGATCGGCACCACCGGCACCATCCGCTCCCGCGCCTACGACGACGCTTTCGCGGCCGCGCCGGGGATCGCGGTCACCGGCGCGGCCTGCCCGCGCTTCGTCGACTTCGTCGAACGGGGAATCACCTCGGGGCGCCAAGTGCTCGGCCTGGCGCAGACCTACCTGGAACCGCTGCAACAGGCCGCTGTGGACACCGTCGTGCTCGGCTGCACGCACTACCCGCTGCTCACCGGCGTGCTGCAGGTCGTGATGGGACCCGACGTCACGCTGGTGTCGAGCGCGGAGGAGTGCGCCAAGGACGTCTTCCGCGTGCTCACCGAGACCGGGCTGCTCACCGAGGACGAGGGCGACCCGGTGCACGAGTTCGGCGCCACCGGCCCGGCCGAGCCCTTCGACCGGCTGGCCCGCCGCTTCCTCGGCCTCGGCGGCGCGGGCTTTGCTCCATTGGCTCGATGGTGATCGTGCGCCGATCCCCGCTGTGACAGGCTGTCCGACGTGCTGCTGACCGTGCTCGGGTGCTCCGGAAGCGTTCCAGGACCCAACGCCGCCTCGTCCGGGTACCTGCTCGAGGCCGACGGGTTCCTCCTCGGTGTCGAACTCGGCAGCGGCACCCTCGCCGCGCTGCAGGCGGTGCGTGACCCGTTCGCCCTCGACGCGTTGCTGTTCTCGCACCTGCACGCCGACCACTGCGCGGACTTCGCGTCGCTGACCGTCTACCGGCGTTACCACCCGAGACCCACCCGCGACCCCAGGGCACACCGGTTACCCGTGCACGCGCCTGCCGCCGCGCCGCAGCGGTTCGCCGGTGCCTACGCCACCGACGCCGAGGAGTTGGCCGTCACGGATCTGTCCGATGTGTTCGACTTCCGCCCCTTATCGGTCGGGACGTTCCACATCGGACCGTTCGAAGTGACCGCGGTGACCGCCGCGCACCCCTGCGACGCCTACAGCTTCCGGGTCAGCCACGGCGGCAGGTCCCTGGTCTACACCGGTGACACCGGGATGAGCGCCGCGGTCGTGGAGCTGGCGGCGGGCGCCGACGTGGTGCTCGCCGAGGCGTCCTGGGCCCACGGCGACGGCCCGATCCCGGACCTGCACCTGTCCGGTCGCGAGGCGGGGGAGCTGGCCGCGGCGGCGGGCGCGACCCGGCTGCTGGTGACCCATATTCCGCCGTGGACCGACCGCGCGGGCGTCCTCGCCGAAGCCGCAGCCGCCTTCCCGGGTGAAGTCACCGCCGTCGAGCAGGGCGCGGCATACGCCCTCTAGCCCGGCCAACTAGGCTGACCGGGTGGTGAGAAGCGACGGCAGGAACGACAACCAGCTCCGGGACATCACGATCACCCGCGGCTACCAGGACTGGCCAGCCGGATCGGTGCTGGTGTCCTTCGGCCGGACCAGGGTGCTGTGCGCGGCCAGCGTGTCCGAGGGCGTGCCCCGGTGGCGCAAGGGCTCCGGGCTCGGCTGGGTCACCGCCGAGTACGCGATGCTGCCCTCGGCGACCAACACCCGCGGCGAGCGCGAGTCGGTGAAGGGCCGCGTCGGCGGCCGGACGCACGAGATCAGCAGGCTCATCGGCCGGTCGTTGCGCGCCTGCATCGACCTGTCCGCGCTCGGCGAGAACACCATCCACCTCGACTGCGACGTGATCCAGGCCGACGGCGGCACCAGGACCGCGGCCATCACCGGCGCCTACGTCGCCCTGGCCGACGCGATCACCTACCTGGGCGCGGCTGGCAAGCTCGCCGACCCGCAGCCGCTGTCGTGCGCGGTGTCGGCGGTCAGCGTCGGCGTGGTCGGCGGTCGCGTCCGGCTCGACCTGCCGTACGAGGAGGACGCCCGCGCCGAGGTCGACATGAACGTCGTGGCCACCGACGCCGGGACGCTCATCGAGGTCCAGGGCACCGGCGAGGGCGCCACATTCGCCCGCTCCACCCTCGACGCGATGCTGGACCTGGCGATGGCCGGGTGCGCCGAGCTCAACCGGGTGCAGGCCGAGGCGCTCGCCCTGCCGTACCCGGGGAAGCTGCCCGAGCCGAAAGGGTCCCGGTGACGCGCGTCCTGCTGGCCAGCCGCAACGCGAAGAAGCTGGCGGAACTGCGCCGCATCCTCGCCGCAGAACACGTCGAGGGAATCGAGGTCGTGGGTCTGGCTGACGTCCCCGAGTACCCCGAGGCCCCCGAGACCGGCGCCACCTTCGAGGACAACGCCCTGGCCAAAGCCCGCGACGCCGCCGCGGCCACCGGCTTGCCCTCGATAGCCGACGACTCCGGCATCGCCGTCGACGCCCTCAACGGCATGCCCGGCGTCCTGTCCGCCCGCTGGTCCGGCCAGGGCGACACCGCCAACGTCGCCCTGGTCCTGTCCCAACTCCACGACACCCCCGACCCCCGCCGCGGCGGGGGGTTCGTCTGCGCCATAGCCCTGGTCCACCCGGACGGCACCGAAACCGTCCTCCGCGCCGACTGGCGGGGCACCATCACCAGAGAACCCACCGGCACCAACGGCTTCGGCTACGACCCCATCTTCCGCCCGGACGGCCACGACCGGACCTCAGCCGAGTTGACGGCAGAGGAGAAGGACGCGATCTCCCACCGGGGCCAAGCCCTGCGGCTCCTCCTCCCACACCTGGTCGCCCTGGCGGGCTAGTGCAGGTACGGGTCCAAGACCCTGGCTGCCGCTGTGACCGAGTTGGCGGCGGTGGTCCAGCGGGTGCGTAGTGGGTGCTCGGTCAACAGCACGACGATGTAGCGCCAGTGGGGGCCGACCAGGCCGGTGCTGTGCAGGACGATGTCGTTGGTGCTGTTGGACCAGCCCTGTTTGACCGCCCACTCGGCCGACAGCCCGTCCGGGATGCCGAAGTACTGGTCGAAGCCGTCGGCGGCTTTGGGTGACGCGGCGGCGAGGGCGTCGACGATCAGGGGGTCTTCGAGGGTGAGGACGTACTCGTAGACCAAGGCCACGTCCCGCGCCGTCAGCAGCACGTCACCCCAGCGGCCGACGATGCCCGGTGGTTCGGTCGCCCGCAGCCCCAGCCGCCGGGCGGTCCGGGTCACCAGTTCGGCGCCGCCCTGCCGGACCCACAGCGCGGAGGCGATGTCGTCGTCGGAGCGGCTGAGCATGGTGGTGATCCGCTTGCGGGTGGCCGCGTCCGCCCCCGAGGCCAGGACGTCGATCGCGATCAGGAGTTTGACCAGTGACGCGGACCGGAACTGGCGGTCGGGTTGCACCGCGGCGACCTCGGTGCGGGTGTCCCGGTCGATCACCAGTGCCCCGACCTTCGCCGACTTCTGCACCGACCGCACCGCGGTGGTCAGCTCGGTCGGCAGCTGCGGTGGCGCGACCGTCGGCGGCGGGTCGGGCACCGTCGGGTCCGGCGCGGCCAGCGGTGCGGGCCCGGTCGTCGATGTGGGTACATCGATCAGTTGCAGGCCCGGGGAAGCGGTCGGGGCCGCCGCGCACGCGGTGAGCGAGAAGACGGCGAGGAGTCCCAGGAATCGGTGGCGCACGACCGTGGTACGCCGGTCCCGGCCGGGGAAGTTGACCCGGTCGGGCGGCAACTTCCCCGGTCAGCAGGCCGTACGGGGCGAGCCCCGGTTCGGTTGCCCGAGAGGTCAGACCTTCAGGTCTTTGCGCAGCTTGGCGACGTGCCCGGTGGCCCGCACGTTGTAGAGCGCGTGCGTCACGACGCCCTCCGGGTCGATGATGAACGTGGAGCGGATCACCCCGGTCACCGTCTTGCCGTACAACTGCTTCTCCCCGTACGCCCCGTAGGCGCCCAGCACCGCCTTGTCCGGGTCCGACAGCAGCGGGAAGGTCAGCCCTTCCTCGGCGACGAACTTCGCCAACTTCGCGGGCTTGTCCGGCGAGATCCCCAGCACCGCGAACCCGGCGTCGTTGAGCTCGGCGAGGTTGTCCCGGAAGTCGCACGCCTGCTTGGTGCAGCCCGGCGTCGACGCGGCCGGGTAGAAGTACACGACCACGGACTTGCCGCGGTAGTCCGACAGGGACACCTCGGTGCCCTCGCTGTCGGGAAGGGTGAACCCGGGTGCCGCGTCCCCGGCGGACAGGCGCAACTGTTCGGTCATGCGACGACGCTAGCGGGTGCCGGACGGGCCGCTATGCCTGCCCGTCGAACACCGTCACCACGGCGCCACCCGCCGGGTCCGGCTGCGCGGTGACCACCACGGGGACCTTCTCCGTCGGCAGCGCGAACGCCACCGAGAACCGGGTGCTGCGCCCGGGCGCCACATCCTCGGTGCCGACCGCGCCCGCGTACCCCTGGGCGGAGTCGATCACCTGCCTGCTGGCCGCGCCGCCCGCCACCGCCGAGAGCGACAGCAGGGTCGGCGAGTACGGGCTGCTGCCGTCGTTGTGCACGGTCATCTCGAAGCCGACCGCCCTGGGCACCGAGGGGAACGCCGCCCCGGTCGGCACGAACGCCTTCGGCGCCGACACGGTGATGGTCAGCCCGTTGCCCAGCGCGATCTGCTCACCACTGCGCGTCGGACTCACCCTGGCGAGCTCACCGGGCGTCGCACTGCTCGACGGGACCGCCACCGCGGTCGCCGAGTACGCGGTGGCGCTGCCGCACCCGGTGGTCGCCGCGAGGAGCGCGCAAGCAGCGGCCACGACAGCGACGGTCTTCACGGGGCGTGCCTCTTCCTAGCGGGGGGACTCGGAGGTGTACTCCTCCACCTTGACACCCCAAGCCGCCACCCCGCCGAGCCGAATAGGCCGTTGAGTCGTACCTGGTTCCGCACTGTGGCCGAGCCGTGATCACCGTGGCACCCAGCGTGACAAGCGCCACTGCGCCCCGTGCGCGGGTCGGGTCAGGCGGCCAGGGCGAAGAACAGGATGAAGAAGCCGATCGCGACCAGCCAGGCGGCGATGAGCCAGCCGAAGTCGCGCCAGGGGGAGATCTTGCCGTCGTCGGCGCCTGGCACGTGGACGCCTCGCTCCTCGAACTTGTCGACCAGTCCCAGGAGCGCGCCGATCACCCTGGGTGCGCGCACGTCGACGATGGTGTCACGCGCGCCGACCGGCGTGCTTGCGGCCCTTGATGTGCCTGGCGAAAGCGCGCTCGATCTCCCGGTTGGCGTCGCGGGTGGCCAGGTCTTGGCGCTTGTCCCAGGTCTTCTTGCCGCGCACCAGCGCCAGCTCGACCTTCACCCGGCCGTCGGAGAAGTACATCGACAGCGGTACCAGTGACAGGCCGGGGTCGGTGATCTTCAGCGCGAGCTTGTCGATCTCGCGGCGGTGCAGCAGCAGCTTGCGCACCCGCAGCGGCGCGTGGTTGGTCCACGTGCCGAGCGAGTACTCGCCGATGTGCAGGCCGCGCAGCCAGATCTCGCCGTCGTCGACGGTGGCGAACGAGTCGACCAGGGACGCCCGCCCGTCGCGCAGTGCCTTGACCTCGGTGCCCACCAGCACCACGCCCGCCTCGACCGTGTCCAGCACCGCGTAGTGGTGCCGGGCCCGCCGGTTCGTGGCGATCGTCGCGCTGTTGGGGTCCTTGGCCATACTCCGACGCTAGCGGACGCGCCCGGTCCCGATCACGGCTATTTTCCGGTCGCGACCGTGCTCCTCGACCGGATGACCAGCTCGAAGTCGCTCGCGTCGACGTGCCGGGTGCGCAGCCAGTAGCGCCAGGTGAAGCCGGGCCAGATGGTGCGGTTGACGCCCTGGGAGTCCAGGTACCAGCTGGTGCAGCCGCCCCGGGTCCACACACCGTCGGCGAGCTTGCGCTGCACCTCGGTGTTGAACGCCTCCTGCGCCGAGCGCCGCACGTCCAGCGCCTCGGCGCCCTCCCGGTCGGCCAGCCGCAGCGCCTCGGCGACGTAGCGGATCTGCGACTCGATCATGAAGACCACCGAGTTGTGGCCGAGGCCGGTGTTCGGGCCGAGCAGGAAGAACAGGTTCGGGAAGCCGGAGACGGTGATCCCGAGGTGGGTGCCGATCCCCCGGTCGCGCCACAGCTTCGCCAGGTCGACACCGTCGCGGCCGGTGATCCGCAGGTAGTCGAAGGAATCGGTGACGTGGAACCCGGTGCCGTAGATGATCGCGTCGACCGGGTGCTCGCGGCCGTCCTTGCCGAGCACGCTGCCCGCCCGCACCTCGGCCACCCCGGCGGTGTCCAGGTGCACGTTGGCCCGGTTGAAGGTCGGGTAGTAGTCGTTGGAGATCAGCACCCGCTTGCAGCCCATGACGTAGTCCGGGGTGAGCTCGCGCGCCAGCGCGGGGTCCTTCACCGAGCGGCGGATGTTGTAGGAGGCGAGCTTCGAGGCGTACTTCAGGATGCCCTGGTGGCCGTTGAAGCCGACCGCGCGCAACTCGTTGATCCAGTACAGCAGGTGCCGGTAGGCGCGCTGGGCGCCGGGGACCTTGGCGAACAGGCCGCGCGACCAGGCGGGCATGGTGTGGTCCGGCTTGGGCATCACCCAGGGCGCGGTCCGCTGGAACAGCGTCAACTCGGCGACCTGGGGCGCGATCTGGGGCACGAACTGGATCGCGCTGGCCCCGGTGCCGATCACCGCGACGCGCCTGCCGGTGAGGTCGTAGTCGTGGTCCCACTGCGCCGAGTGGAAGGTTTTGCCGGTGAAGTTCTCGATGCCGGGCAGGTGCGGGATGGACGGCAGGTGCAGCGCGCCGACGCCCGCCACCAGGAACCGGGTCACGTAGGTGTCGCCGGTTCTGGTCGAGACGTGCCAGCGGCTCTCCTCGGCGTCCCAGCGGGCGCCGGTGACCTCGACGCCGAAGCGGGTGTTGCGCGCCAGGTCCCACTTGGCGGCCACGTCGCGCAGGTACTGGTGGATCTCCGGCTGCGGGGCGTAGGAGCGGGTCCAGTCCGGCTTCTGCTCGAAGGAGAACGAGTACATGTGCGACTGGATGTCGCAGGCGCAGCCGGGGTAGGTGTTGTCGCGCCAGGTGCCGCCGAAGTCGCCCGCCTTCTCCAGCACCACGAAGTCGTCGCGGCCCTCCTTGCGCAGCTGGATCGCCATCCCCATCCCGGAGAACCCGGTGCCGATGACCACGACACCGGTGTTGACGAGCTTGCCCATGGCGACCCTCCACGACTCGGTCAGGTGTTACTCGCGGTCAACCTTACTCGAAGTAGGTTACTTGCGGTAGAGTTGGCTCGTGAGCACCCCGGCGGAGACCGCACCCAAGCGCCGCATGCCCCGCGCCGAACGCGAGCGGCAGATGCTGGCCGTCGCCGAGGAGATCTTCGCCGAACGCGGCTACCAGGCCGCGGGCATGGACGAGATCGCCGAGCGGTGCGGGGTGTCCAAGCCGATGATCTACGAGTACTTCGGCTCCAAGGAGGGCCTGCTCGTCGCCTGCATCCGGCAGGCCCGCGCCCAGCTCGCCGCCGCCACCACCGAGGCCGTCATCGGCGCCACCGGCCCCCGCGACGCCCTGCGCCGCGGCCTGGTCGCCTTCTTCCGCTTCACCGACGCCCACCGCCGCGCCTGGTCGCTCGTCCTGCGCAACGAGGCCGCCGTCGCCGGGGCCGCCGCGGCCGCCGAGGTCGAAGCCGTCCGGCAGGAGCAGGTGGACATCGACATCGCCCTCCTGTCGACCTTCGTGCCCGACGCCCCCCGCACCGACCTGGAGGCGGCCGCCCAGATCGTCGTCGGCGCCTGCGAGCGACTGTCCCTCTGGTACGTCGGCCGCGACGACGTCACCGCCGAACAGGCGGCCGACCACCTGATGCGGGTGCTCTGGACCGGCCTCGCCGCCCTCGTCACACCCCCGACCGCCGGGTAATCGCCCACACGGGTGGTCCACCCCGGCGCCGCCGGCGAGCGGGATCCGGCCGCTGCGAGCAAGCTCTGGGGTGTGAGGACGCACGCCTCGCCTCCTCACGCACCGCAGAGCGGGAGGGCCGAACCATGTACGAACCGATCGTGGCCAACTACACCGCGCAGGGCTCGGACTGGACGGTCGAGGTCAAGGTCAAGGACCAGAGCAAGAGCGCCACCGCCGCCGACCTGGTCACCGCCCGCGAACGCGCCGACGAGCTCGTCGAAGAACTCCTCGACGGCGACAAGAAGCGCACCGTCGTGCACACCCTCGACGGGGACGCGGTCAGCTTCACCGCCGCCTACCTCACCGCGCGCCTCGGGCTGGAAGACCCCACCAGGTCCATCCCCACCCAAACCCGCGTCGACAAGACCCCGGCCCCGGCGCCGCCCCCCGCCGCGATGGCCTAGCGGAACAGCCTGCGCACCACGAACAACCCGACCAGCACACCCACCCCGATCAGGGCATAGCGCACCTTCGGGTCATCCAGGGTCGAGCGCGCACTGGACTTCGCGTTGTCCACCAGCCGCTTAGGACTGGCCTTGACACTGAGCTGGTCCAACGTCGCCGCCAAGGCGTCCCGCGCCTGCTCGATCTCACGCTGGATGGTGTCGGGATCCCGCGCCACTACATCCTCCTCGCAACCCCAGCCATCGCCGCCACAACGTTAGATCACCGACCACCCGACTCGCGCACGGGCCACGCCGTTAGGCTGTCAACGCTACCCGGGGCCGTAGCCCAATTGGCAGAGGCACACGGTTTAGGTCCGTGCCAGTGAGAGTTCGAGTCTCTCCGGCCCCACGCACAGCCAGCCCATGTCCACGACCTCGTGGACGTGGGCTGGCTCGGTAACGCGGATGTCTGGTGAGGTCCTCCCGGGCACTCGACCGGCAGCGTCGATGGTTACCTATCTGTTATCTGGCCAGGCGGGCGGTGGGTAGGGTCCGGTTGTGCGGCTGGTCAGGCCACGTCTGGGTCAACCAGCTCCTGCCGGGTCATCACGATCGGCGTCGGCTTCCCGAGCTTGCTCGCGGGGTCCGCGCGTGGCAGAGCGCGAACGGGGACGAGGTTGACTCGCACGCCCCCGATCTCCAGGTGCCGGGGCCACTCGGCGGCGCTGCCGTCTGACGGGAGTTCCACAGGGCGTCCCGACAGGTTGATGATGACAAGGTGGGCGGAAGTCACGTTGTGGTCGTGAGCGTAGTGGATTGTCTGATTGAGACCAGCGGCGATGTTTCGCTTCGGGTGGCTGGTCCCATCGAAAATTTTGACCTCGCACACCAGCGGTTCGTCGCCGTCGAGGTCCACGAGGACATCGGACAGACCGGAAGGGGACTTGGCTTGAGAGAACGGCATGTTGACACCCTCATTGAAGAGCGTCAAACGGAGGTGGCGGTCGTAGATCTCCTCGCCCTGTCGAGTATTGGCACGGTACTGCTCGTATAGGGAATCTCGCTCAAACCACTCGACCCGCCGAACGTAACGTTCAAGCATGTAGAGCAGGTTGCTGTCGGCCGCAAGGCGATCGCCCATGAAGTTGAACAGTGGCTCCAGGAGCCTCTCGGTCGTTTGCCTTGGTGCATCCGACATGCTTGAGGAGAAGCACATGAGGATCATGTGCCAGTCGTTGTCTCCGATGTTCTCGTCGTCGGCGAGGTGGTTCATCAAACGCCAGATGAGGGCTGCTTGGGCGTCCTCTGTCTGAACCGGCCACGTTGGGTTGCGGTGGGTGAGGTTCTTGTACCAGGCGTCGAAATCGATTTCGGCTATGGTGGGACGTACTTCGGTCAGGATTGCGACGAGAGCCTGCTGTTTGCTCAGCCACGCGGTAGTCATGTCCAACGCGCGGCCGAAGTCCCTATAGTGCGCGGCCAGCAACCGTCGCAGCCGCTCGCGCAGTGCGACCTGAAGGTCCTGTCGGTACCTCATCGCGACAACCTCCCCCAGGAATTGCTGATCATCTTCTCGATGTCTTCTCCTGCGGTCCGCGCGCCTCCATGGTCGTCGACCAGGCTGATCGGCGAGCGGCACACAATGCACAGGATGACGCATTGTGCTACGACTTCTGAATAGCGAAGCCAAAGCCATGCGCCGCACGATGGGCAGTCGGCATCGACATCGGTGCGCAGCAGTTGGCTGCTTAGTGACTCCAAGGTGATCCCTGCTATGCGGTGGTAGGCCGACCCAGGTGTCGGCGGAGCCCGCCAACCGTGACGCCGCACGCTTGAACTGTCTATGTCAATCTTGGAATGTTGTATTCCGGTGCCAGAATATCTGCTGGTCAAAGTCGTGCGGCAAGGCGGATGCGCTCAAGGGTCGCGCCTGGTTGCCAACGGACCAAGAGCACTCGACGCGCAGCTTGGTGGCGCGAGCACCGACAACCTACTTCTCGAAGAAGGACTCCGCCTGAGCGAGCACGTCTTCCACGCGCGACTCGTTCGTGAGCTTGACCTTGAGCTCCTTGTCCCCGTCCTTGAGCTCCAGGTCGAACACGACGGCTTTGCGCCGGGTGGTCAGGTAGGTGAACACCGATCGGATCAGGACTCCCGCGCCGCCGCCGCCGAGGAGGAGGGTGAGGGCTTCGATGACCCCGCCCATTTCGCCGGGGGCGACGGGGGCGTTGCGGACCTGTACGCGGCCGCGCAGGTCGTCCTCGTCGCGCAGCCAGGTGGCGAGGTCGCGGAGGTCGTCGTCGGTGCCGGTGAGGGCTGCTTGGGTCACCGGTCCAGTGTACGGAGGTTGATCACTCCGAGAGGCCGCGGATGTGGGCGATGAGTTCGATCGTGTCCATGCCGCACAGCTCGGCGAGGCGGTCGAGGGCGGCGACGTCGAGGTGGACCTCGTCGTGTTCGGCCAGCAGTTCCGCGGCCCAGCGGCGCAGCGGCATCAGCTGGGGGCGTTCGTCGGCGGCCGCGGCGTGCAGGTCGACCCGGACGCGGCCGAGGGGGGTGTCGGCGAAGACCCGGTCGTGGACGCGGGCCATGAGGTCGTGCGGCAGCGCGTCGAGCGCCACGCAGATCTCCACGAACCGCACGACCGAGCACTGCCGGGTACCGAGCTCGTAGGTGGCCAGGGTCTGCAGCGAGATCTCGCTCTGCAGCCTGCCGTTGAGGTCTTTGCGCGTCCAGCCGCGCTGCTTGCGCAGCCTGCGGATCTCGTCACCGAGAACCCGCTGGTAGGTAGCCGCATCGATGCGCAACGTCCGCCCCTCCTGAAGACCGGCGCCCGATCCGACCCGGCGCCTCCACCACAGGAAGCGATCAACCGGCGCACCCTGACGCGGGTTCGGCGAAGTTGCTCCGATCGGGTGAGGGCGAAATCCTCAGTTCACACACGGAGGTCCGGCCTGGACCGCGGTCCTGGCACCCAGGTCGAGCAACGGCGCGCCCGCGAGCGGCTCCCCGGTACTGGTCCCGGTGGTCGTGAAGTCCTTGCCGAGGATGACCGTCACCTTCCCCTTGCCGAGGTTGGTGTCGGGCTCCGCGCCCACCTTGCCGCCGAGCGCGTCGACCACGGAGGTGCCGTTGTCGTCCTCGCCCTTGGCGTAGCGGACCACGGTTTTGGCGCGGGAGGCGGCGTTGCCGGTCTCGCCGGTCGTGAAGCCCTGGTTCTGCAGGGTGTCGGCGACCTCGGCGGCCAGGCCGGTGCGGCCGGACCCGTTGAGCACGGTCACCGTGGGCTTGTCCGGCGCCGTGGTCGGGGCCTGGTCGCCGCTGGTGCTCGGCGGCGCGGCGCCGCCGGTGAGCAGGCCGGTGACGAACTTCTTGACGTCGGTCGGGTCGACCTGCACGGCCTTGCCGTCGCCGGGGGTGTCCAGGTCGATGGTGCCGTGCGGGATGGTCTCGAAGTCGACGTCGCCGCCGGTCACGGTGATCATCTGCTGGGCGAACCGCATGATGTCCCAGTTCTTGTCCAGCACCACCGACTTGGCGATCGCGGCCTTGAGCGCGTCGAGCACCTGCGAGCCGGGGGCGAGCACGTCGCCGGAGACCATCTTCTTGGCCATCGCGCCCATGAACACCTGCTGGCGGGTGATCCGGTCGATGTCGCCGTTGGGCAGGCCGTGCCGCTGCCGGACGAACTGCAGCGCCTGCACGCCCTGCAGGGTCTGCACCCCGGCCGGGAAGTTCGCCCCGGACAGCGTGTCCTTGGTGGCCTTGTTCAGGCACACCTCGACGCCGCCGATGGCGTTGGTGATGTCGTAGAAGCCGAGCAGGTTGACCTCGGCGTAGTGGTCGATGGTGGCGCCGGTGAGCTTGGTCAGGGTGGCGATCAGGCTCTTGGCGCCAGCCTCGTTGGAGCGGCGCTCGAGTTCCTTCTGGTCGGTCACGCCCTGCTTCTGCAGGTCGGCGCGGGCGGCGAGCTTGCCCCTGCCGTAGGCGGAGTTGACCTTGTGCTTGCCGAAGCCGGGGATGTCGACGTAGGAGTCGCGCGGGATCGAGACGCCGACCGCCTTGCCGCCGTCGTTCGGGATCCTGATCATGATCAGCGTGTCGGTGTTGATCTCGCCCTCGGACTTGCCGCCGTTGAGCATCGCCAGCTGCTCCTTCGACAGCGGGTTGCCCTGGGCGTCGGTGCGGCTGTCCATGCCGACCATCAGGATGTCGACCGCGCCGTCGGCGGGCTTCTCGCCGGTGTCCTCCACGACGTTGGCCTTGGTCAGGTCGTCGGAGAACGAGTCGGTGACCCGCCAGTAGTAGCCGGTCGCCAGCAGCACGACGGCCGACAGCAGCGCGACCAGCGTCCGGCCCGCGACCATGCCAGAGCGGGGGCCGCGGGCGCGGGTCGTGGTGGTGCGGCTGGTCTTGGGGCGGATCCGCTCGGTCGCCGCGACCCCGGACACCTTCCGCCTCGGTTCCGAGCTGGTACCGGGCGCCTGCCGCTCCGGTCGGCGCCCGGGTTCCCGGGTCCCGACCGATCCCTCCGCGCGGGACGGCCGCTGGCCGCGGTCGGCCTCGGGGCGGGGTCGGCGCACGGGGGCCTCACCCCTGGACCGCTCGCGCGGTGCGTCCTGGCGCGGCCGCTCCGGCCTCGCCCTGGGGGCCTCGCGGTCGCCGCGTTGGGCGCGGGCGGGTGGCGGGTTTCGGTCACCGTCGGAGCGTTGGCCGCCGGGTGGCGGTACGCGCCTGCCCTGGGCCGGGGAGCGCGGCGGCACAGGTCGGCCACCAGATCCCGCACGATCTCCTGGCCTCGGTGGCCGGTACTCCACGCCCCGCTCCTCCCTGTCGGCTGCTGCCGCTGGCCTCTGGGCGCGCTCGACCGCAGCTACGCCTTAAGACGTGCGCGAGGTGCCCCGGGTTGTCCCGTAGCGTGGCACATCCGCCGGGCCCGGTCGGAACGGCACGCTTCGCACCGCGCCCGGTGCGCCCCGATCGGGTCACGCCCGCGCGCGTGACCTGCGGGTGGACCAGGTGACGAGCCGGGTGCCCGCCACGAACACGGCGATGGCCATCGTGGCCCCGTAGAGCCCGACCGCGGGGCCGGTGGCCGAACCGAGCGGTGGCAGGCAGGCCACCGCGGTCACCAGCCACGGCCACAGCGTGCCCGCGGTGCCGATGCGCACCGCGTGCAGCAGGTACCAGCCCAGGAGCAGGTGGATCACGCTGGCCATCGGGTCGACCGGCAGCCCGAGCAGCACCGGGCCGTGGTGGGTGCCGGTGAGGCCGCTCACCGCGAACCCGACGATGCCCAGCGCCCCGTACCCGGTGCCCAGCGCCGCGGCGACCGGGTCCCAGCGGCTCACCGGCCGATCACCCGGTCGTATGACGCCGGGGCCGCCCCGGCCGCGCCGCTCGAACAGCAGGAACGCCAGCACAGCGGGCACGGCGAGCAGCACGAGGGCCATCAGGGTGCGCGGTCGCGCCACCCAGTCGAGGACGGCGCCGGGCCACTCGGTCGTGGAGGCCGCGCCGATGATCCCGGCCAGCAGCAACATCGCGCACAGGTACACCAAGTAGATCGTCATCGGCGCGTGGCGCACCTGGTGAACGGCCCTGGCCACGGCGCCGTGCGCGATCGTCCGGACCCGTGCCCGGCCGGGTGCCACCACCACGCACACCTGGACCAGGCCGATCAGCAGCACCCCCAAGGCGGACGGCACGAAACTGGCTGTGCCCGCCGGTTCGGCGATCAATCCCTTTGTGTGCCCGCCGATGGTCGTCAACACCACTAGGCACAGCAGTGCACCCGCGGCCACCGCGGGCAGGGCTCGACGCGGTAGGTGGTCGAAGGACCCGTCGGCGTAGTGCATGACGAGCTGCCCGAACAAGGCAGCCAGCACGATCCCGCCCGCGTACGCCGCAACCGTGCCAGTGCCGAACAAGCCCAACGCGACGACCACCAACGCCTGCGTGACCGGTGTGCCTATAGGTGCCTTGCGGTGTAGCCAGTACATCGCCGGTGTCGCCCCGACCACCAGCAGGTACAGCCCAAGGAGCCACAGCGGCTGGGCGATGAGCCGGGTGAAGGCGTCAACAGAGGCATCTGAGGCGTTGAGCAGGTCCAGCGACAGCGGGACGATCAGCCACGCGGTGACGAACGCCAGCACCGGTCGGATCAGCCAGCACACCCGGGCCGCCAGGTAGCCGCCGTAGCCGGACCCCTCGGCGAGCGCGGCCCGCCACGCCAGCAGGTTCGAGTCGCCGCCGGCGAAGAAGAACAGCGGCACCAGTTGCAGTACCCAGGTCATCGGCCACA
Source organism: Actinokineospora baliensis (assembly GCF_016907695.1). Classification (NCBI taxonomy): domain Bacteria; kingdom Bacillati; phylum Actinomycetota; class Actinomycetes; order Pseudonocardiales; family Pseudonocardiaceae; genus Actinokineospora; species Actinokineospora baliensis. The sequence continues at coordinate 2,747,957 of NZ_JAFBCK010000001.1, forward strand.
GCACGCCCGGCCGCAGGCCCAGCAGCGGTGCGAACGCCAGTACCGACTCTGCCAGCACAACGCCTGCCAGGCTCACCACCCGCAGCAACCCCAGGTACCCGGCCCGGTCCCGCGCCCGCTCACCCACCGGAACCACACCGCGCGGTACCCCGGTTCGGCGTCGGGCGAACGCCGGGACCCGCACTGCCAGCAGCAGCACGACCACGAGTAGGGCCACGACCCAGGTGCCGATCGGTTCCGCGCGCGGCGGCCCCCACCGCTGGTGCCACGAGTTGGCGACGAGCCCTGCCGCGTACAGCGAAGCCACCAGTTGGCAGGTGCCCGCCGATCCGCGCGGGTTGATCTCGCACTGGGCGTGCATGTCGTGCGCTAGGCGGTCGTCGAGCGCCCGCCTCGGCTGTTGGCCCAATGGCGTGCCCTTGGCCGAGGCGTAGCGGAGTAGGTCGTAGCCGAGGTCGTGCGCCTTGCAGCCCGCGGAGAAGTCCCAACGCGAGTTGTCCTCACCCCACGGTGCGGAGCAGCCGCCGTCCACGTGCACCGCGCGCCGGGTTCCGTCGGGGGCGGTCAACCGCCCGGGGACGACCCCGGTCACGCGGGTGAAGTCGGCGGGCAGCAACGCGATCGGGTCGCGACCGGACTCCGGGTCGAGCAAGGCGTCGATGGCCGCCGCGGCTTTGGCGATGTCGCCGGTCGGCGGGGTGGTCGGCTCACTCGGCGACCGGGAGGCGATCACCCCGTACCCGGCGGCGACGAGGACGACGAGGACGAGCCAGCCGACCCGGCCGCGCAGCCTGCGAAGCGGCGGATCCGCCTCCGGCGGTGCCTCGACGGTCGCGGTCACGAGCGCTGGTCTCCCACCTGGGGGAGGCTACCGCCGGACCGCGGGCCGGGAGGGCGGAAATGCGCTAGGGGAGGTGAACCGGGGCCGTGGCACGGCGCACCCCCAGGACGCCGCGCCACGTTGGTCCCCCCGCGGACCCCCGGTCCCCCGACTCCACACGCTACGGCCTGCCCTGGCATCCTGCCTGTACCGCGCACTGTTGCCGCCCTGACCGGCAACAGGCCCGTCGACCAGCGCCAATGGCGGTAGCTGATGCACTACGATGGGCAACCGGCAAGTCTTTGCCCACTCGGCGGCAACTCCGGCGACAGACCTGCCAGGATCGCCACCGGTGCACTTGGCCGGTGCGGTGGTACAGCGGCTCCGGCCGGGTTGCTCAGCAGCTCGCTACAGCACAGTAGACAGCGGCGGTAGGCGAAGGGGGCAGAATGGTCGAGCCGCCCGGCGCGTTCGGTGAGGTGCTCCGCTCCCACCGGACCCGGGTGGGGCTCACCCAGCAGCAGCTCGCCGAGCGCTCTGGCGTGAGCGTGCGGGCCCTGCGCTACATCGAGCGCGGCGAGGTGGGTATGCCGCGCGCGGACTCGTTGCGCAGGCTCGCCGACGCGCTCGGTGTCACGCCGGAGGCCCTGACCGACGGTGTCAGCGCCCGGGCACGGCAGTCCCGGCCCGCGCGGCAGGTGCAGTTGTCGCTCGGCGTCCTGGGTTCGTTCACCGTGTCGCAGGGGGAGCGGGAGATCACCGTCGGCGCGCTCAAGCAGCGTTGCCTGCTTGCCCTGCTCGCGCTGCACCCGAACCGGCCGGTCAGCCGCGAGGAGATCGTCGACGTCCTGTGGGGCGACGACCCGCCGGAGAGCTGCCTCGGGCTGATCCACACCTACGTGTCCCGCCTGCGCCGCGCCCTGGTCGCGGCCGGGAAGCGCAACAGCGGCGTGATCACCGCGACCCCGGCGGGCTACCGGATCACCGTGCGCCCCGAGCAGCTCGACATCCTGCGCTTCGAGGACCTCGTGCGCCGGGCCCGGCTGGTGCGCGGCAGCGACCCGGACGAGGCGGCGGACCTGCTCGACGAGGCGCTGGCCTGTTGGCGCGGCCCGGCCTTGGCCGATCTGCCTGCCCGGCTGCGCAAGCACCCGGCGGCCGTGGCGCTCGCGGCTCGCCGCAGGGAGGTCGCGCTGACCCACGCCGATGTCGCCTTGGCACTGGGCAGGCACGCCAGGGTGGTCGCGGGCATCCGGTCGTTGGCACATGAAGAGCCGCTGCACGAGGGCCTGCACGCCCGACTCATGTTGGGGCTCGCCGGTACTGGTGAGCAGGCGGAGGCGTTGCGCGTGTTCGCCGACATCCGCACCCGCTTGGACGACGAGCTTGGTGTGGAGCCGGGGCTGGAGATCCAGGACGCGCACCTGCGGGTGCTGCGCGACCGGCCACCGCCGCCGACCCTGCCCGAGCCAGCCGCCCAGCGCCCTCCCGCGCAACTGCCCGCCGAGACCCCCGGGTTCGTCGGCCGGTCCCAGCCGCTTGCCGACCTCGACGACCTGCTCGACCACGTCGAAGGCAGCCCTGGCGTGGCGATCGTCGCGCTCTCGGGCACCGCTGGCGTGGGCAAGACGGCGTTGGCGCTGCGGTGGGCCCATCGAGCGCGGGATCGGTTCCCGGACGGTCAGCTGAGCGTCAACCTGCACGGCTACGCCTCTGGTACCCCGTTGACCACGCAGGAGGTCCTGGTCCGGTTCCTGCACGCACTCGGGGTGGCTCCTGAGCGGGTGCCCATCGACCCCGATGAGGCCGCTGGGCTGTACCGGACGTTGCTCACCGGCAAGCGGGTCCTGGTGCTGCTGGACAACGCCGCCACCGCGGAGCAGGTTCGTCCGCTGCTGCCGGGGTCCTCGGGATGCCTGGTGCTGGTGACCAGCCGCGACAGGCTGACCGGGCTCACCGCGCAGGACGGCGCCCACCAGGTGCCGTTGGACGTGCTCGACCCGGCCGAGGCCGTCGATCTGCTCGGCAGGCTCGTGGGTGTCGGCCGGATGCGCCGCGAACCGGATGCCGCCGCCGAGATGGCGGCCATCTGCGGGCACCTCCCGTTGGCGCTGCGCATCGCGGGTGCGAACCTGGCGATCCGACCTTTGATCAGCATCGCCGACTACACCCGCGAGCTGCGCGAACGAGGCCGGATGACCGGGCTTACGGTCGCGGGTGACGAGTCCGGCGCGGTCCGCGCGGCCTTCGACCTGTCCTACGAGAAGCTGGTTCCCGCTGCGCGCAGGTTGTTCCGCCTGCTCGGCGTGGTGCCCGGCGCGGATGTCGACGCTGAGGCCGCTGCCGAGCTGAGTGGGCTCGCGCTCAACGACGCCACTCGGCTCTTGCGCGTGCTCGACCACGGCAACCTGATCCGCGAACACGCCAGGGGCCGGTACACCTTCCACGACCTCCTTCGCGAGTACGCCTCCGGCCGGGCTGACACCGAGGACTCGGACGCCGACAGGGCAACTGCGGTGATCGCGCTGTTCGACCACTACCTGCGCGAGATCGAGGCCAACAGCGCTGTCCTGTGGCGGGTCGGCTCGATGCCCGAGCAGGGGTCGGAAGAGAAGGCCATAGCGTGGCTCGATGCCGAGCGCGGGAATCTCGTCGCAGCGTCCACAGCGGCCTCCGGCCTCGGCCTGCACAGGTACGCCTGGCGGTTCGCCGAGGCACTAAGGCCGTACTTCTGGAACCGCGGTCACGGCGCTGACGGGCTCGCAGTAGGACAAGCGGCGCTCGCAGCCGCAAGAGGCGCTAAGAACCTCGACGCCGAGGCGTCTGTCCACGACCTGCTTGGTCTGATCCACACGAACCTCAGTGACTACGTGGCAGCGATCGAGAGCCACCGGTGGGCGCTGGAGTTGAGCCAGTCCACCGGCAACCGGATCGTCGAAGCCGCGGCCCTGCACAACCTCGGCCGTGCGCACTCCCAGCTGGGGCAGCCCGCGCAGGCGTCTGCCTTCTACGAGCAGGCACTGGACTTGAACAGGGTCATCGGCAACCGCTTCGGTGAAGCAGGTGCCTTGAACTACCTCGGCGGGACAGCTCTATCGCTGGGGCGACCGCAAGAGGCCATAGAGCGGCACACCGAAGCGCTGGGGCTCAGCACCCGCATCGGTAACCGGCACGTGCAGGCCGCCGCGTGCCAAGGCCTGGGCTTGGCTCTATGGGCGATGGGCGACCTACCGCGGGCCGCTCAGCGCTACCGCGAGGGAATGGCGATCTGCCGCCGGTACGGCTACCGGCACGGCGAAGTCAGCATGCTCATCTGCCTCGCGGAGACAGGCTGCGACGCGGGCGACTACGCCACCTCCGCCGCGCAGGTCCGCAAGGCCATGGACGCGGGCAGGCAGCTCGGCGAGCGCAGGCACGAGGTCAGCGGCTTGGACATCCTGGCGACCATCCAGCAGCGCACGGGGGAGTGGTCATCGGCGGCCACCCACTACACCCGGGCGCTGAGCCTCGCGAGGGAGATCCGCTTCGGCTTCGGCGAGGCCTCCGTGCTGACCGGACTGTGCGCCCTGTTCCGCCGCACCGGCGACCCGAGGTCGGCCATCGAGCACGGCACCGGCGCGCTGGCCCTGATGCGCGACACCGGCATGCGCCTGCTCGAGGCCCGCGCCCTCACCGAGCTCGCCCACGCCTACCTCGACAGCGGCGACGCCGGTCAGGCCGTGCACCACATCGAGCGGGGGCTGCAGATCGCCGACCGGACCGGTCAGAAGCTCGCCGAGGCCCGAGCCCGCCACGTCAGGGCCCTCGTCCGGCAGTTGAACGGCGACCGCCTCGGCGCGGTCGCGGACTGGCGGGAGGCGTTGCCGGTGTTTGAGCGCCTAGGCGTCCCCGAGGGAGCCCACGTCCGCGCACTGCTGGCGGCCTTCAGCGCCGACTAGGCGGCTTCTTGGCGCCCTGGAGTGTCGTTGTCCGGGGTGCTCGGTTTGGCGGGCGCGGGAGCCTCGTGCAGCCGCGACCAGGCGACCGCCAACGGGATCGCCAGCGCGACCCCCAGCGCGCCCGCGAGCGCCACCGTGTTCATCGCCGACCCGATCAGCTCCGCCACCAGACCGCCCGCGGCGACCCCCAGGCCCTGCGAGACCCGCAACCCCGTCCTGGCAGCGCCGAACGCGCCACCGCGGATCTCGTTGGGCACGATCGAGTTGAACACCGCCATGACCGTGATCTGGTACGCGCCCACCGCGCCCGCCAACGCCAACAACACCAGCGCGGCGATGAGGCTCGGCTTCAAGGCGAACAGGATCAGCACCCCCACCGACGCGGTCGCCAGCGCGCCGATCAGCTTGATCCGGTGCCGGTCCGGCACGAAGTGCGAGATGAGGAACGTCCCCACGATGAAGCCGAGTGGATCGGCGGCTAATAACCAGCCAACCGACTCAGGCGGTGCCCCCGCCTCTTGCGCCAAGGGCGCCGCGAGGCCCTCTGGGATCACCGCGAGACCTACGAGCCACGACAGCGACAACAGCACCCGCAGCCTGCGGTCGCCGAACACCCACTTCGCCCCGTCGAACCACCCGTCGTCCTTCGACCCCGCGGGCGGGCGGTTGCGCACGTCGCGCTGCACCAAGATCGCGGCGATGGTGAACGTCCCCGCGTCGATCAGCAGGGTCCAGGTGACACCGATGGCGCCGATCAGCACGCCACCGCCGCCGAGACCGAGCAGCATCATCGTGTTGGTGGAGATGCCCCGCAGGTCCTGGCTGCGCAGGTACTGGGCGTCGTCGTCGGCGAAGACCTCGCGGGTCGTCGCGTTCTGCGCCGCGAGCGCGGGCGACTGCACCATCGGCACGATGATGACCAGCACGAACAGCACCCACAGCGGCACGCCGGGGATCGCCATCGTCGCGACCACCACGGCCTGGATGACCGAGCACACCACCATCAGGGTGCGGCGGCGGTACCGGTCGGCCAGCTGCGAGAGCCCGAGCCCACCGGCGAGGGCGGGCAGGAAGGTCAGCGCGTAGATGCCCGCCGCGTAGAAGGCGGACCCGGTGCGTTGGTAGACCAGGATGGCCAGCGCCACGCGGGTGAGCTGGTCACCGGCGACGGACACCGCCTCGGAGATCCAAAGCGCGCGGAACTCCCGGTTCGCCAGAACCGTCCGCATGCCCGGCGCTGCTCGGCCCACGTGTGCTCCCGTCCGGCGGGTTCGTGGCCCGCTGGCTGTACTCCATCCTCCGCGCCCCGGGGTCTGGGGGCGGTGAACCCGGTGCAGCTGCCGCCGCTCGGTCATCGCGGCGTCGCACAGAGTACCGGCAGTATCGGCGCCGGATCGGTGCAGGTGAAGCATCCCGTGCCCGGAAAACCCGCTGATGCGCCCGTCCGGCGCAACCGGTGCGATCGGTGCGCGGCTACCCGTCGGGCTGAATGGCCCACCGCGCTCGGCGCAGCCCCGTCGCCACTCGCCGCGGGGGCGGGCGGCGGGGGCTCCCGGTGCCCAACACTGGCCTGAGCCGGTGGCGGGGAGCTGCACCGCCACCGCGGCGGGTTCGCCGCGGGATCGGGGCCGGCTACAGGGGTGCGGGGAGAGCGGCATGGACGGCAAGGCTGTCGTGGTGACCGGGGCCGGACGGGGGCTGGGTGAGGCGTTCGCGGCGCACCTGGCCAGGGCGGGCGCGGCGGTGGTGGTCAACGACGTGGACGGGGCGGCGGCCACGCGGGTCGCCGAGCGGATCCGCCGCGACGGCGGGGCGGCGGTGGCCAGCGCGCACAGCGTCGCCGACCCCGAGCAGGCCGAGGCGATCGTCGCCCTGTGCGCCGCGGAGTTCGGCGCGGTCGACGGCCTGGTCAACAACGCGGGCCTCACCTACGAGGCGCTGCCGTGGGAGGACGACCCGGCGCGGGCCCGCGCGGTGGTCGAGGTGAACGTGCTCGGGGTGATCTACACCGGACTCGCCGCCATCCGCCGGATGCGGGCCGCGGGCGGCGGGGCGATCGTCAACATCTCCTCCGGCGCCGCGCTCGGCCAGCGCACCATCGCCAGCTACGCGGCCAGCAAGGGCGCTGTGTCCTCGCTCACCTGCTCCTGGGCGCTGGACCTGGAGGACTGCGGCATCCGGGTGAACGCAGTCTGCCCGAAGGCGTACACGAGGATGGTGTGGACCTCGGAACGGGCATCGCGGCACACTCCGCCCGAACGCGCCCCTGGCCTCATCGCGCCGCTGGTGCACTTCCTGCTCGACGAGCGGTCGGCCGGAATAACCGGACAGATCGTGCGTTGCACCGGTCCGGAGCTGCACATCGTCGGCCAACCGGCCTTCAAGGCGCCGATCCTGCACCGGGACGCCTGGACCCTCGACAGCGTGGCCACCGCGTTCACCGAGGTCCTCGGCGGCCACCTCGAGCCCTACGGGCTGGAGCGGCGGTTGCCGCCGCGGCTGCGCAAGTGGCTCAAGCCCGTGCGCAGCGCGTAGTCGTCGCCCCGGGTGGGCGATGGGCCGCTTCCCTCGATCGGCGGCCCCGCTGATGTGGCGAATGCCGTAGTCGGGTAGTCGACACGTCCGAGTAGTGTCGTGCTCCATTCGGGCGCTGCTTGGCGTAGCGGGGTCGCTACTGTCGGCGCAGGACGTACCGTGGGGACAGTGACGCGCGGGACGGTCACGCGGGCTCGGCACGGCTGGCGTGACACACCGCGTGACCGGTGGGCGATGTTACGGACGAGCGGTCCTCGACCGCGCCGGGAGCCAGTGGCCCGGGTGGACGGACAACCCCCCGGGCGCGCGGACGTCTCAGTGGACGGTGGAGAGGAGGGCGGGCGTTGGGGTTCACCGATCGCGGCGACGCGCGGGACGCGCCGCACTCCGGCGTGCCACCGCTGTCCGCCGCGGAGTATTCCGGTGGGGACGCTGGGGGAGTCGGGGGTTCTGGCGGGTCTACCAGTCACGGCTGCGCATCGGGTTCTCCTGCGGGTCTTGGGCTCGCTGGGCATTCGGGGGACGAACTCGGGGTCACCAGTCGCGGGACATCCGGGGCTCCTTCTTCTTCCGTTGTGGACGGTCTTGGTGCCGCTGGGCTCACCAGTCGCGAGAACGCATCCCGTACTCCTTCTGTTGATCACTCGGTGGTCGATGTGGACGGTCACGAAGCGCTCGGGTTCACCAGTCGCGGGACATCTGCGGCTCCTTCGGGGGCTGGCGGGGTAGTGGAGAACGGATCGGCGGTCACCAGTCGCGAGAACGCACGGGAGGCTCCTTCGGGGGTGGTTGTCGGGTCGATGGGGGATGCTGTGGACGCATCGAGTGCCTGGGTCACCAGTCGCGGGAACGCATCTGCCACGGCTCCTCTGGTCGAAGTGGACTCGGTCGGGCTGGACTCGGCGGGTGTCCCTGCCGATAGGTTGGACAGCGGGTCCGTCCCACCCGGGGACGCTGGGCTCACCAATCACGCGACCGCATCGGACACACCTCCAAGGGGATCCACGCTGGACGAAACGCTCGACAGGTCGGAAGGTGACGCCGCGGCGGCTGATCGCAACCGTGGCGCCGCCGGTGCAGGCGCGCCTGAGTCGGCTCCGCGCGGGGGTTGGCCCCGTGCGGCCGGGCGGGCCCGCTCCCGCCGCGCGTGGACGCGGCGACCGGGCAAGCTCCGGATCCGTTCACGGCTCAGTGTGACCGACTCGCTGCGCACTGAACACCCTTCGTCTCGGCGGTGGACGCGGTCGTGGGGACTGTGGACGCTGCCCGGGCCCGCCCTGCGCTATGTGATCATCTTCGAACTCCTCGCCGTCATCGCGGTCGTGTTCGCCTGCGTCACCGACGTGGCACCGACCACGGGGAACTGGCGCTCGTTCGCGGTCCTCGTCGGCGCGGGCGCGGTCCACCTGTGGCTGACCCGGCGCACCGAGGAGACCCGCCGCGACAGCGGCACCGGCCCGCACATGGACACCAGCGTCGTGTGGATCCTGCCCGCGATGGTGCTGCTGCCCGCCTGGATGGCCGTGCTGTCGATGCTGCTGCTGCGCGTCCAGCTGTACCCGGTCGCCCGTCGGCCCCTCTACCGCTACACCTTCGGCACCGCGGGCATCCTGGTGGCCGCGCTGGGCTCCTTCGCCGTGGTCCGGCTGGCCGGTGTGGACGTGACCAGCGCGTTCGGCGCCAGGGAAGCCCTGGTGCTTGCCCTCGCCGGGCTCACCTACTTCGTGATCAACGCCATCGCCATCGGCGGGGTCATCGCGCTGTCCACACCGCAACCGACGTGGACGGTCGTCGTCGGCACCCGCCGCGACAACGCCATGGCCGCGCTGACCGTCTGCCTGGGTGCCCTGGCCGCGCTCGCCATCGCGCACGCCTGGCTGGCGCCGCTGTTCGTCGTCCCGCTGCTGTGCGCGCTGGACTGGGGCGCCCTGCAGATCGAGAACCTCCGCGGCGACGCCCGCACCGACCACAAGACCCAGCTGCTCAACAGCCGGGGCTGGCACGAGCAGGCGGGCCGCGAGCTGGCCAGGTCACGGCGGCTGCGCACCACCCTGGCCGTCGCGGTGCTCGACCTGGACCACTTCAAGCTCGTCAACGACACCTGGGGCCACCCGGCTGGCGACGCGGTGCTGCGCGCGGTCGGTCGGGTCCTGCGGGAAACCACCCGCCAAGGCGATGTCGTCGGCCGCTTCGGCGGTGAGGAGTTCGTGCTCCTGCTGCCCGACACCGACCTCGAGGGCGCCGCCCAGGTCGCCGAGCGCATCCGCCGCGGCGTGGCCGCCATGCAGGTGGCCGCGACCGACAAGCGCGGTCAGCCGGTCGTCATCAGCGGCCGCACCACCTCGATCGGGGTCACCGCGGCGACCGGCCAGGACCTCGACACGCTGCTGCGGCACGCCGACGCCGCCGTCTACGAGGCCAAGCACGGCGGCCGCAACCAGGTCCGAGTGGCCGATCTCACATCCGAGCTGCCCGCCTAGTCCACCCAGTGGTCAGACCCGGCTCAGATCCGGCGCAGTGCGCTCGGGGTCAGCTCGGCCGGGGTGCGGTACCCGGACAAGCCCAGGGTGAGGTCGAGGTCGGCGAGCAGACCGCGCACCGCGTGCCGGACACCCGCTTCCCCCGCCAGCGCCAGGCCGTAGACGTACGGGCGGCCCAAGAGGACGGCCTTGGCGCCGAGGGCCAGTGCCTTGAGGACATCGGCGCCGGTGCGGATGCCCGAGTCGAAGAGCACCTCCAGGCGGTCGCCGACGGCTTGGGCGATCTCGGGCAGCGCGTCCAGCGCGGCCAACGCACCGTCGACCTGCCTGCCGCCGTGGTTGGACACGATGACCGCGTCCATCCCCGCGTCCGCGGCTCGGCGGGCGTCGTCGACGTGCTGGATGCCCTTGAGCGCGATGGGGCCGTCCCAGTGCTCGCGCAGGAACGGCAGTTGGTCCCACCGCTTGTCGGTGCCGGTGAACAGCGACACCCAGCGCAGGATCGCCATGGGCTGGTCTTCCTCGGGGGACTTCTCGAGCCCCGCGAGGAACACCGGGTCGGTGAAGGCGTTGGCGACGCCCGAGGCGCGCAGGAACGGCAGGTACGCCTGGTCGAGGTCGCGGGGCCGCCAAGCCAGGGTCCACGTGTCGAGGGTGACCACGAGCGCGGTGTACCCGGCGGCCTTCGCGCGGCGCAGGAGGCTGGCGCAGACCTCGGGGTCGTTGGGCCAGTAGAGCTGGAACCAGCGCGGGCCGCCCGCGGCGGCGACCTCTTCCAGCGGGTACGACGACGCCGTCGAGAGCACGATCGGCACGTCCAGCGCGGCCGCCGCGCGGGCGGTCGCCAGCTCACCCTCGGGGTGCACGATCGACTGGACGCCGACCGGGGCCAGCAGCACCGGCGCGGGCACCGCGGTGCCCAGGACCGTGGTGGACAGGTCGCGGGTGGTGGCGTCGGTCAGCATCCGGGGCACGATCCGCCACCGGGAGAACGCCTCCCGGTTGGCCCGCACGGTGTCCCCGGACCCCGCGCCGCCCGCCACGTAGCCAAACGGGCCAGGGGCCATCTCGGCCTCGGCAAGGGCTTCGACCCTGGTCGCGTCGGTGGTGAACGGCGGCACCTGGTCGGCGAGGCCCTGGAGGTAGATCTCGTTCTGGTACTGCGCGTGCCCTGCCATCGCCACCCTCACCGTCCGGGGTCGTCCGAGCGCGGTGAGTCTGGCACCGCGCTCGGCCAGGCGCTAGCGCGGCGGCCCGAAACCCTGCGGCGGCTGACCCTGCGCGGGCGGCGGGAAGCCGGGCTGCGCGGGCGGGAAACCCGGCTGGGCGGGGTAACCGGGCTGGGCCTGGTAGCCGGGCTGCTGCTGGGCGGGGAAGCCGGGCTGGGCCGGGTAGCCACCCTGGACCTGCTGCTGCGCGGGGTAACCCGGCTGCTGCTGGAAGCCCTGCTGCTGCGGGGCGTAGGAGTGGCCTGGCGGCGGCGGGAGGACCTGGGGCTGCTGCTCGTCGGACTTGTCCCTGCTGAACAGGGTCGCCAGCAGCAGCAACAGCAGGCCGAGCGCACCGATGCCCAGGCCCGCGCCCGGCTGGTACGAGTCGGCCCAGGAGACGATGCGGAACTGGATGTCGGTGAAGCTGAGCAACGCCGAACCGAAACCGTAGACCATGAGCAGAGCGGCTAAACCACGCACGACATTCCCCTAGTGACGCCGGGGAAATCCGCTGCGACCCCCGCACGCGGTTCCCCATCGAAAACTGACCCGCGCACCTTATCGGGAGGCGATCCGTATTCGCCAGAGGCCAAACCACGACACCGCGGACGCGGCGAGACCGAGCACCAGCGCGGGGACCAGCAGGTCGGTGTCGAGCAGGCCGAACGCCAGCGTGAGCGTCCACACACCCAGCATGAGCAGGCCGGACAGCAGCAGGACGGCGCCAGCGGCGATGAGCGGGACCCGGTTGGCGAGCTCGCGCGGGGTGGGCCGCTCGGCGGCCGGAATGGCGCGGTAACCAAAAGCGGTGGTTCCGGTGACGAACAGCAATAACGCGAGCGCGAACCACACCAGCAGCGGGCTCGGCAGCGGCATTCCCGCCACCAATAGGACAAATCCCCCAATGGTCAGCCAGCCCGCGGCCCGGCGCAGGATCAGCCACAGCGACACCCGGCGGGAGCGGGTGAACGCGACCTGCTCCGCGGTGGCGGTCGCGCCGGGAGGCACCGGGTGGCCCTGGTGCGGCGGGGTGGCTACCGCGGAGTCGTCGGAGATCGGGAGTTCCCTGGTGCGCTTGCGCGGGCGGCGGGTGCCGTTGACCGGCTTCACCAGCGTGACCGGAGCGGCGAGCGGGTCGGGTCGCACCGGGACGGGCTCCGGCTCGGCGACGACCTGGATGATCGGCTCGATCTCCGCGTCGTCCGGCTTGGCGGGCACCGGCCACACCGCCGACATCCGCTGCCGCCACTCGGACTCGACCGTCCACGGCGGCGGCTCCAGCGCCTCCGGCCGCAGGTCGTCCACGGCGGACTCCGCCGGGTGCGGCTCGACCGCCGGTGGCTCGACGACGATGGACTCCACGATGACGGGCTCGACGACAACCGGCTCGGCGGTCGGTCGCGCGGGGGGTTCCACGTAGTCCCCGGTGCCGTTGGCGAGCCTGCGGGCGAACCCGCCGGTGGCCGAGACGGTCCGCCGGGTCGGGATCTGGGGCAGCTCGTCGAGCTTGGTGATGACCTCGGCGTTGCCGGGGTCGAGCAGCAGCGCGTCGGTGTAGGCGCGGCGGGCGAGTTCGGTGTCGTTGGCGCGCGCGGCCGCGATGCCCAGCACCTCGTGCACCCTGGGCACCTCCGGTGCGGCGTCCACCGCGCGCAGCGCGATCCGCAGCGACTCCTCCGGCTCGGACGGGCCGAGTACCTCCGAGAGGGTGACCAGCGAGCGCCAATCGCCCGGGTCGCGCCGCGCGGCCTCGCGCGCGGACACCACGGCCTCGTCGTGGCGGCCCATCTCGGCCAGCGACAGGCTGGCCAGCCGGTGCGCCCAGGACCGTTCGCCCAGCGTGATGGCGCGCTTGGCGGCGTCGAGGCACAGTTGGTAGTCGCCCGCGTCCAGCAGCGCGGCGGCCAGCCTGCACCACGCCTCGGAGTGGTCCGGGTGGGTCACCAGCAGCGGTCGCAGCAGCTCGACGGCCGCCTCGGGGCGTCCGGCGGCGGTCAGCCGCGCGGCGTCGACGAGCACCGCGTCGATCGACTCGGCCATGGCACCCTCCCGATCCTGGGGCCTCCAGTGTGTCAAGCCACCGGTCGGATCAGCGGCGACGCGCGCGGACCGGTCACGAATGGCGACACCAGTGTCCTCCGCCCAGGTGACTAATTCACCCGTTTACCGCCAACCACACCCGAGTGGCCGCATCCGCTCACCCGCACGCGTGACTACGCACCGCCACGTGGTGTTCGTCCTATCGGCCCACCTTTCGCTCCCGGATCGGCCATGCGGGTTCCTAGACTCGGGTGGTGTCCGCCCAGCCGCCGATCTCCCGGGTCCGCCTCGCGCTCATCCTGGGCGGTCTGTCGGCGTTCGGCCCGCTCTCGATCGACATGTACCTGCCCGCCTTCCCCGAGCTCGCGACCAGCCTGGGCACCGGTGCGGCGCAGGTGCAGCTGACCCTGACCACGTTCATGATCGGTCTCGCGGTCGGCCAGGTGGTGGCCGGGCCGCTGTCGGACTCGCTGGGCAGGCGCGGGCCGCTGCTGGTCGGCCTCGGCCTGTACGTGGTCAGCTCCCTGGTGTGCGCCGTCGCCCCTTCGGTGTACGCCCTGGTGGCGTTGCGGTTCGCGCAGGGTGTCGCCGCGGCGGCGGGCGTGGTGATCGCCAGGGCCGCGGTGCGCGACGTGTTCTCCGGCGCCGCGATGGCCCGCTTCTTCTCGGCGTTGATGCTGGTCAACGGGCTGGGCCCGCTGCTGGCACCGGTCATCGGCGGGCAGGTGCTGCGCTGGACGTCGTGGTCGGGGATCTTCGTGGTGCTCGCCTGCTTCGGCGCGGTGCTGCTGGTCGCGACCCCGCTGTGGCTGCCGGAGACGCTGCCGAGGGACCACCGCGGCCCGGCGCGGCTGGGGCGCACGCTGCGCACCTTCGTCCGGATCGGGTCCGACCGCACGTTCGTGGCCTACGCCGTGTCGGCCGGGTGCGTGCTCGCGTCGATGTTCGCCTACATCGCCGGGTCGTCGTTCGTGCTGCAGGACATCCACGGGCTCGACCCGCGCCAGTACAGCCTGGTGTTCGCGGCGAACGCGCTGGGGATCATGCTCGTCTCCCAGTTGAACTCCCTGCTGCTGCGCTGGGTCCAGCCGCGCGCGCTGCTGGTGGCCGGGCTGGTCGTCGGCGCGGTCGGCGGGCTCGGGGTGCTGGTCGCGGTCGCCGCGGACCTCGGGCTGTGGTGGCTGCTGGTGACCCTGTTCGTGTCGGTGGCCAGCGTGGGCATGATCAGTCCGAACTCGACGGCGCTGGCGCTGGCCGAGCACGGGCGCGACGCGGGGGCGGCGTCGGCGCTGATCGGGGTCCTGCAGTTCGTGATCGGCGGCGTCGCCTCGCCGCTGGTCGGGCTGGGCGGCGGGCACACCGCGCTGCCGATGGCCATCGTGATCGCCGTGCTGTCGGTCGGCGGGATCGCGACGTTCGCGCTGATGCGGCCGTCAGCGCCGCAGCCCGCGCCAGAGCGGGCGGACGAGGGCAGTGGCGAGGACGGGGAGGGGGCGCTCGGGCCGGGTCCTGGCCTCGGGGGCGGACTCGCCGGTGAGCCGGTAGGCGATGTTGAGGACTTGGCGCGCCAGGCCGGGTGCGACCACCCGAAGTAGCTCCATCGCCAGCCCCTCGGGCCGTTGGACGACCTCTGCCTCGTTGGTCAAGGCTCGCACTACGAGTTTCGCGGCGGTCTTGGGCGAAGTGGCGGGGACGCCCTTATAGGCGTCAGTGGCACCAATCATCGGCGTGCGGACCAATGGCATCCGGACGGCGCATACGGTCACGCCGTCCGTGAGCAGCTCGCGACCTGCCGCGCGGCCGAAGGCTTCAAGGGCTGCCTTTGACGCCAGGTATGCGGAGAAGCGTGGAGTGTCTGTCTGTAGGCCCATCGTGGTGACGTTGACGATCCGGCCGAAGCCTCTTGCGCGCATTCCGGGGAGGAGGCCCAGCGTGAGGCGTAGTGGCGCGAAGTAGTTCAGGGCCATGGTGCGTTCGTAGTCATGAAGCCGGTCGACGGACAGGTGGACCGCGCGGCGGATGGACCTACCCGCGTTGTTGACCAGCATGTCGACAACGCCGAGTTCCTTGACCAACGCGTCGACGGCGTCGGAGTCGGTCAGGTCGCACGGGTGCGTGGACGCCGTGCCCCCTGCTCGTTCGATCTCTTCACGTACCTCTTCGAGCTCAGCTTGTCTGCGGGCGACGAGGAGGACCGTTGCTCCACGGTCGCCGAGCATCAGCGCGGTTTCCCGGCCGATACCGCTGGAGGCCCCGGTGACGACGATCCGCCTGCCGCGCAAGGAGCTAGCCTGGTGCCGCTCCGGATCCAGGTGCTTCGACCAGTAGCTCACCAGGACGTCGGCGTAGGTGGCGAAGTCCGGGAGCGTGATCCCGTCAAGGGCCTCGACGGTCGCCGTGGAGTCGAACACCGTTGGCAGATCCATGTGCGGCAAGACCTCTCCCGGCACGCCTAGCTCGTTCAAGACGGCGGCGGGGACAGGGCGCACTGCGCGAACCTTGGGCAGTGTGATGGGCAGGGTTGCCCGGATCTGTGGCGCGCCAATGGCTTTCGCGAGCGCGTTGAAGACATCGGCGACAGGCTGCTTACCGTTGTGCGTGAGGTGATAGGTCGAGCCCGAAGGCGCGTCCGCATGCATGAGGTGCACCATGGCGTCCACGACGTAGTCGACCGGGACGACGTTAGTACCGCCCAGATCCGGTAGTACCAACGGCAACGCCCTAGGCAGCCGGGCGAGGCGTGTCAAGGCGGGAAGGAAGTAATAGAGGCCGTCGACCTTGTCCATCTCACCTGTGCGAGAGTCGCCGACCACGGCTGCAGGCCGGTAGACGCGGTATGGCACCCGGTCCTGCTCGCGCACTAGACGCTCGGCTGCGAACTTCGTCGCGTGGTAGGGCGAGTGGTGCCGTTGTCCGAGGTCGAAGTCGCGTTCGGTGAAGCGCCCCCGGTGGTCACCCGCCACCGCGATCGACGACACGTGGTGGAACACCCCAGCACCGACCGCCGCCGCGAACTCCAGCGCGTGCCGCGTACCCGCCACGTTGGCGCGCTCGTTGTCCTCGGCGGGCGCGGTGAAGTCGTACACCGCGCCCAAGTGCACGACCTGGTCGACCGCGTGCGGGAGATCCACCCCGAGACCGGCCTCAGCGAGATCACCGACGACCGGCACGACCAGGTCCGACCGCCCCCACCGCGTCGAGGCTTCGGCGAAGCGGTCCATCGAGCGCTGCCGCACGAGCACGTACACCGCGCTCGTGCCCGCCCGCGCGACGAGCCGTTCGACCAGCCTGCGGCCGAGGAACCCAGTAGCCCCGGTGACGAAGTAGGTTGCCACGCTGCCTCCCATGACGGTACCTACTCCAGAGTAGCTACCCCAGCTCCTCCCCGTCGACCGTGGCGTCCACCACCGCGTCCCGCAGCGCCGCCCGCAACCGCCCGATGTCCAACGGCGAGAAGATCGCCGTTTCCCCCGGCGGGGCCACCAGCACCACCCGCCCCCCGCGCACGAACACCGTCACATCCCGCCTCCGCCCCGCGATGTCGCGACAGCTGACCGACCACTCCCTGTGGCTGTTCACCCGCACCTACCCCTCCACCCCCGATCCACCGGGTCGCACGACCCGACACCGTGGTGACGGGCACGGTAACGACCCGTGACGACGAAAGTGACGCGATCTCAAGATTTCCCGGACTGGCGCGGGGGCCGGTTGCTTGTCAACGGAGCGCGGTCGCGGTGGCGGCTTCTGGTGGTTGCGAGTTGTCCACAACGGTGCTGGTTGTCCACAGGCTCTCTTCGCTGTGCCTGTTCTGTCGGGTTGGCTTCGTAGGATGTGCATTCGGGGGCTTTTGGATCTGTTGATCTTGCGCATGCTGTGGTTTCTGGTGCGTGACAAGGGATTCGGGGGTCGGCTCGCCTGCGGCATTGCGGCCGGGTCCGTGGTGGGTGGGGTGTGCTCGATGGGGCGGACTTGGTTTGCGCGGGGCCCCTGCGCCAGCCGTGGCAGGACCGCAAAGCTGGGGCCGAAAAGCGTGGCCCTGTCCGCGCTGAAACGCTACGACTGCCGCCACCCCACGCAAAACAAGTCCGCCCCATCGAGCAGTTCGGGTGGACGGCTTCTGGGAGCGGTGGGCGGGGGTGGCACCAGCGGCTTCGGGGTCGGCTCGCCTTCGGCATTGCGCTGGATCCGTGGTGGTGCGGGGTGCTCGATGGGGCGGACTTGGTTTGCGCGGGGCCCCTGCGCTACCCGTGGCAGGACCGCAAAAGCCGGGGCCGAAAAGCATGGCCCTGCAGCGAGGCAAGGCTACGGGCACCGCCACCCCACACAAACCAAGTCCGCCCCATCGAGCATTGGGTGGGCGGCTTCCTGGGAGCGGTGGTCGGGCTGGCGGGGCTGGCTCGGTGGGCTGGGTTGGCGGGGCCGGTTCGTGGCGGTCCGGTGTGCTCGATGGGGCGAACTTGGTTTGCGCGGGGCCCCTGCGCTACCCGTGGCAGGACCGCAAAGCTGGGGCCGAAAAGCATGGCCCTGTCCGCGCACAACGCTACGGGCACCGCCACCCCACACAAACCAAGTCCGCCCCATCGAGCATTTGGTGCCTGCGGCTTCTGGGAGCGGTGGTCGGGCTGGCGGGGCCGACTCGGGGGGTTGAGATTGGGTGGGTTGGCTCGGTGGGCTGGGTTTGCACCAGCGGCTTCCGGGAGCGGTGGGCAGGTTGGGTGGGCTGGCTCAGGGCTGGGGTGGGTGGGACGGCTCGGGGGTGTTCTCTGGGATCGGGGTGGATGAGTCGGGGGTGGTACTGGAGGTGGACGTCGTGGGGGGTGGGGGCGGGGGACACTTGGGGGGTGAGTGATGTGGAGTGGCGGTTGCGGGCGCCTGCGAACCTGGTCAGCAAGAAGGCTGTTCTGCTGTGGACACTGCGGGCGGTGATCTTCTGGGTGGTGGTCGTCGGGGCTCAGGGGGTGGTGCTGCTCGTCGTCGACGGGGTGCCGGGGTGGGTTCGGGGGACGGCGGTCGGGGCTGGGGTGGTGGGGGTGGTGCACACCCTGGTGATGCCCCGGTGGCGGTACCGGGTGCACCGCTGGGAGACGACCGCCGACGCCGTGTTCACCAGGAGTGGGTGGGTGAGCCAGGAGTGGCGGTTGGCGCCGATCTCCCGGATCCAGACCGTGGACACCGCGAGGGGGCCGTTGGAGCAGTTGTTGGGCCTGTCCACGATCACCGTCACCACCGCTTCGGCGCAGGGGCCGCTCAAGGTCGAGGGGCTCGACGCCGGGGTGGCGGCGCGGGTGGTGGGGGAGTTGGCGGCCACGACGCAGGTGACTCCGGGGGATGCGACGTGAGTGGGTCGGAGTGGGGGCGGCTGGACCCGAGGATGATCGTGGTGCGGCCGCTCAACGAGTTGATCGGGTTGTTGCCGCCGCTGGCCGCGTTGGTGTTCTTCGGCAACTTCGACACGTGGCGGGTGGTCACCAGCGCCGGGGTGGTCGGGCTGGTCATCGTGTACGGGTTGCTGTCGTGGGTGAACACTAAGTACCGGATCACCGACAGCCAGGTCGAGTTGCACAAGGGGGTGCTGTTCCGGCAGCGCCGCTCGATCCCGCGTGACCGCATCCGCACCGTCGACCTGACCGCGAAGCTCGGGCACCGCCTGTTCGGCCTGTCCGCCGTCCGCGTCGGCACCGGGCAGCAGGAGCGCACCCCCGGCGAGGGCACCGTCACCCTCGATGCCGTCACTGCCGTTGAGGCCGAGCGCCTAAGGCAGGCCCTGCTGCGAAGGGCCGAACACGTCGAGGAACACGCGGACGACGACGGTGTGCCCATCGCGTCGCTGGACACGCGGTGGTACCGGTACGCGCCCCTGACGTTGTCCGGGTTCATCACGATCGGCATCGTCATCGGGTTCCTGATGAACCTGGTGAACGAGCTCGACCTGCGGTTCTCCGACGTCGGCGCCTTCCGCAGGGCACTGCGTTGGCTCAGCGAGGCGGAGTTCTCGACGGTCATCCCGGTCGTGGCCGGGTTCGCGATCGTCCTGTCGGTCCTGGCGTCCCTCGCCGGGTACCTCCTGCAGAACCACAACTACCGGCTCACCCGTCAACCAGACGGCACGGTCCGCGTCCGCCGGGGGTTGCTCACTACGCGTTCCGTCTCCATAGAGGAGAAGCGCCTCCGGGGAGCGGTGCTGCACGAGCCGCTTCTCCTACGCGCTGGAGGCGGCGGCAGGGTGACCGCGGTGACGACGGGTCTAAACAAGGTGGGCGGCAGTAGCTTGCTTCTCCCTCCAGCGCCCCGCGCCGAAGCCGACCACGTCACTGCTGACGTCCTATCGGTCGCCGACGCGCCTACTGCCAGCCCGCTCACCCAACACCCAACTCGAGCTAAGACCCGGCGCATCGTCAGAGCGGTCGTACCGATGGTGGTGATCGCTGCCGCTCTATTCGCGTTGGCAGAAACCGCGGCTTGGCCCGCTTGGCTCTGGATCACCGCAGCGGTTCTTATCCCGATCACCGTCCTAGTGGGCCTAGACCGCTATAGAGCACTCGGCCACACCCTCACCGATGACTACCTAGTAGCCCGCTCAGGCTCTCTAGACCGCCGCACAGTCGCCCTACGCCGCGACGGCATCATCGGTTGGAAGATCACCCGCACTCTCTTCCAACGCCGCGCCCGCGTCTTCACCCTCACCGCTGTCACCGCGGCCGGGTCAGGCGGCTACCCGGTCCTCGACATCGGCGACGACCAGGGCCTAGACCTCGCGGAACAAGCGATCCCCGGCCTGATCGGTCAATTCTTGGTCGAGGACTAGCGGTCAGGGGATGGGCCAGGTGTGCACGGGCTCGTTGCTGTGCATGTGCTCGCGGTAGAGCCCGACCATCTCGCGCAGCGCGCCCCAGCGGTCCACCGAGGTCGCGGCCTCCAGCGACCGCACCGTGTCCACCTGCCAGGTCGCGCCGTTGCGGCCGGTGATGCAGCGCTGCTCGATCACCCCGAGCAGCCGATCCCGGTCGGCCGGGTCCACGCCCCAGGCGTCGAGGCCCTCGTGCGCCAGCGGCAGCAGGCGGCGCAGGACCAGTTCGGTCACCGGGACCTCGCCCACCCCCGGCCAGTACACGCGCGAGTCGATGCCGTTGCGCGAGGCGGTGTGGAAGTTGTCCTCGGCGGCGGCGAAGCTCATCTGGGTCCACAGTGGCCGGTCCTGGTCGGCCAGCGCGCGCACCAGCCCGAAGTACAGCGCCCCGTTGGCCATGGTGTCGACCACCGACGGCCCCGCGGGCAGCACCCGGTTCTCCACCCGCAGGTGCGGGCGCCCGTTGACCACGTCGTAGATCGGCCGGTTCCACCGGTAGATGGTGCCGTTGTGCAGCCGCAGCTCGTGCAGTTCGGGGATGTCGCCCCTGGCCAGCACCTCGGCCGGGTCCTCGGCGTCGGTCAGCGGCAGCAGCGCGGAGAAGTACTGGGCGTTCTCCTCGAACAGGTCGAAGATCGAGGTGATCCAGCGGTCGCCGAACCACACCCTCGGCCGCACCCCCTGGGCCTTGAGCTCGTCCGGGCGGGTGTCGGTGGCCTGCTCGAACAGCGCGACCCTGGTCTCGGCCCACAGGTGCTTGCCGAACAGGTACGGCGCGTTGGCCCCCAGCGCCACCTGCACCCCGGCCACCACCTGGCTGGCGTTCCAGAACCGGGCGAAGTCCTCCGGCGCGACCTGCAGGTGGTACTGCACGCTGGTGCACGCGCTCTCCGGGGCGATCGAGTCGGCGGTGGCCGCCAGCCGCTCCACCCCGCCGATGTTGATCTCCAGGTCCTCGCCGCGGGCGGCCAGCACCTGCTCGTTGAGCAGCCGGTAGCGCGGGTTGGCCGAGAGCACCCCGGTTCCCACGTGCCCGACCCGCAGCGTCGGCAGGATCCCCACCATCACGATGTGCGCGCCCACCCGCGACGCCTTGGCCTCCGCCTCGTTGAGGTCCGCGCGCACCAGCCGCTCGAACGCGCCGAGCCCGCCGGGTCCCAAGCGCTGCGGCGGCAGGTTGATCTCGATGTTGAACCGGCCGAGCTCGGTCTGGAACGCCGGGTCCGCGATCGCCGCCAGCACCTGGTCGTTGCGCATCGCCGGGTCGCCGTGCTCGTCGATGAGGTTCAGCTCGATCTCCAGGCCCGCCATCGGCCGCCCGTGCTCGAACCGCGACTCGGCCAGCATCTGCGCGAACACGTCGAGGCAGCGGCGCACCTTCTGCCGGAACCGCGCCCGGTCGGCCCTGGTGAACTCGGTGGACTCGACGTCCTTGCCCATGCCACCAAGGGTGATCCATCGCCGGTCAACCCGCCACAGGGCGTACTCCAACCGGCCCAACCGGACCCGATCACCGCCACCGGCGGCGGGCGCGCGGGCGGCCGGGGCGGCGCGGGCTAAGCTCCCGCAGGTGACCGACCGGCTGGTGTGGATCGACTGCGAGATGACCGGACTCGACCTGGGCCGCGACGCCCTGATCGAGATCGCCGCCCTGGTGACCGACTCCGAGCTCACCATCCTGGGCGAGGGGATCGATCTGGTCATCCACGCCGACGAGCCCAGCCTGGCCGCGATGCCCGACGTGGTGCGCGACATGCACGCCCGCTCCGGGCTCACCGACGAGGTCCGCGCCTCCACCCTGACCGTCGCCGAGGCCGAGCGCCAGGTCCTGGACTACATCCGCGGCTGGGTCCCCGAAGCCAGGGTCGCCCCCCTCTGCGGGAACTCCATCGCGACCGACCGCGGCTTCATCTCCCGCGACATGCCCGCCCTGGACGCCCACCTGCACTACCGCATGGTCGACGTGTCCTCCATCAAGGAACTGTGCCGCCGCTGGTACCCGCGGGTGTACTACGCGCAGCCGGACAAGGGCCTCGCCCACCGCGCACTGGCCGACATCCGAGAGTCGATCCGCGAGCTCAGGTACTACCGGGGCACGGCGTTCGTGCCCCAGCCAGGCCCCTCCACCGAGGAAGCCAGGGCCGTCGCGGAAGCTGTCTCGACCCCCTTGGCATAACCGGTTTCAACCCCCCGAGAGCCGCACGCTATGCTGTTGCGGCACCGCAGGTCCAAGACCGGCGGGGGTGCGCGTGGTGGGTGTAGCTCAGTTGGTAGAGCACCTGGTTGTGGTCCAGGAAGTCGCGGGTTCAAGTCCCGTCACTCACCCCAGGCGACAGGCGACTCGTGTCCGCGGATAGCGCGGACCGGGTCGCCTTTCGTCATTTCTGGGGGGCGACCCCCCAGACCCCCACGGTGCGGTGGGCGAGCGCGGGTTGGACCGTTCGGGGGAGTGGGGGTGTCCGGGGTGCGGAAAAGTTTGTTCGGAGAGCGGAGCGGGTGCCGGGTCGCTGAGTGAGCTGGGCCACCAGACCAGTTGGCGGCGAAAAGTGCAGGTTGACCTGTGTGTGTCGGGTTGCAACCCGACAGATGAAGATGATTCGGGCAACCCCTCCCGGTCAGTGGTACACCACAATTGGTAACTGGGGACGCTGGTTAGCCCCTGGCGACCGGCACGCAGCGCTACCTACTTTTCTTTCGTCACCGGGACGAGGGCCCCGGTGCGGAAGGAGAGTGCCGAATGAAGGTTCGTTCCCTGCTGCTGGGCCTGCTGGCCGCGGCGGCGACCGCGATCGCCGCCCCCGCGGCGGCCACCGCGGCCCCCGAGGGTGACCCGGTCATGACCCCGGCGATCGTGGGCGGCACCAACGCCACCCAGACCTACAGCTTCATGGCTTCCCTGCAGAGCACCTCGGGCAGCCACTTCTGCGGCGGCTCGCTGATCAAGGCCAACTGGATCGTCACCGCCGCGCACTGCGTGCAGGGCAAGTCGGCGTCGAGCGTGCAGGCCCGCATCGGCACCACCAACCGGACCAGCGGCGGCACCGTCGCCCGCGCGTCGCGGATCATCATCCACCCGAGCTACCGCAGCAGCTACGACATCGCGCTGATCCAGCTCAGCACCAGCGTCACCCAGGCGCCGGTGAAGATCGCCGCGAGCTCGGGCGCCACCAACCAGGCCAGCCGCATCATCGGCTGGGGCCAGACCTGCCCGGCCCCCGGCGGTTGCGGTGCCCCCGTCACCCTGCAGCAGCTCGACACCTCGGTCGTGGCCGACTCCCGGTGCTCCGGCATCTCGGGCTCGATCGAGATCTGCACCAACAACCCCGGCGGCCGCGCCGGTGCCTGCTACGGCGACTCCGGTGGCCCGCAGGTCATCTCCGTCAGCGGCGTGTGGCAGCTGACCGGCGCCACCAGCCGCTCCGGTGGTGGCTCGCAGTGCGCCCAGGCCCCGTCCATCTACACCGACGTGGTCGCGCACAAGAGCTGGATCACCGGCTACACCGGTGCGCTCTAAGCGCCTATAGGCGTTAGCAACACCACGGTGCCCCCACCCTGTCCCGGGTGGGGGCACCTTTGCGCTCTAGGGTCGTCCCATGCGTGACGTGCACATCCGCGACGAGATGATCCGGCTGGGACAGCTGCTCAAGCTGTCCGGTATCGCCGAAGACGGGACCCACGCCAAGGACCTCTTGGACGCCGGTGACGTGGCCGTCAACGGCGAGCAGGAGTTCCGGCGGGGCAGGCAGGTCCACCCGGGCGACCACGTGACCGTGGGCCGCGAGGAGATCAGGGTGACCGGCGCCTGACTACTTCTTGCCGCCCGCCTTCCAGGTGTCCCACGGCACCTGCCACACGCTCAAGCCGTCCCACGCCTCCAGCACGGGCCCGCCGGAGTTCTGCACCACGATCACGTCGCCCTTGTTGGAGATGCCCTGCAGCCAGGCGGCGTTCTCGGTCGACATGTTGATGCAGCCGTGGCTGACGTTGCGCACGCCCTGGTCGCGCACCGACCACGGCGCCGAGTGGAAGAAGATGCCGCTGTTGGACATCCGCGACGCCACGGCCACCTTCGTGCGGTACCCGGCGGCCGAGTCGGCGGGGACGCCGTAGGTCGAGGAGTCCATCACGTAGTTGGTGTGCTCGCTCATGACCGTGTAGGTGCCCACCGGCGTCTCGTGGGCCTTCTTGCCCAGCGACACCGGGATCGTGCGGGCGAGGACGCCGTTGACGGTCACGGTCATCTGGTGGGTGGTGCCGTCGGCGACGGCGACCACCGAGTCGCCGATGGTCACGGTCGCCTTGCGGTCCTCACGGCCGAAGACGCCGTTGCCGAGGTTCTTGCCGTAGATCGCGGCGTTGACGGTGACGGTCGTACCGGACTTCCAGTACTCCTTGGGCCGCCAGTGCACTTCCTTGTCGTTGAACCAGTAGTAGGCGCCCTCGGTCGCGGGCGTCGCGGTGACCTGGATGGCCTTCTCGGCGGCGGCCTTGTCGGTGATCGCGGTGTCGAAGTAGAACGCGAAGGTCTGCCCGACGCCGACCTTCTGGCCGTCCAGCGGGTTCATCGACAACGCGGTCTGCCGCTTGGGTTTCGCGGTCGTGAAGGTCGAAGTGGCCGACGCCTGCTTGCCCTGCCCGTCCTGGGCGGTCGCGGTGGTCGTGTAGGTCTTGCCGTACCCCAGCGGTTCCGCGCTCTGCCACGACCCGCCGTCCGCGGCGAGCGCACCGGTCACCGCCCGGCCGTCCTGCCCGGTCACCGCCACCGCGGTGAGCTTGCCCCCGGTCGCCGCGACCGTCACCGGTTCACCCGGGGCGACGTCGGCGGCCTTGTCGGCGGGGGTCAGCGCCAGCGCGAGCGGCGCGGGGGGTTTGGTCGACGAGGTGCTGGTCGCTGTGGGTGCCGACCCCGGCACGCTCGTACCACCCGGTTGGGCGGACTCCGCCGCGGTGCACCCCGCCACCGCGGCCACCGCCGCCACCACCCCGACCCACGCCCAACCCCTGGCCATACCCGTTCCGCCCGTTCACGCTTCACACCAAGCCCCGACCTGTGTGAACAGTGTGCCCGACCGCACCGACACGATCGAGTGAGACCGGTACATCCGCACTAGTCACCCCCTGATTTCTGTCGGTGCGACACCCTGTGCTAACTTTTCACCCGTCAGCAGGAGCGATCCTGAGAGCGCCGCTAGCTCAACTGGCAGAGCAGCTGGCTCTTAACCAGCGGGTTCGGGGTTCGAGTCCCTGGCGGCGCACGCAAAGAGAAGGCCCGTCCACAATGGACGGGCCTTCTCCTTTTGTCCCCTGTGGATTTCGGCGTTAACAGTGTGCCAATGCTGATGGCCGCACCGGTGGGCGCTTGCGTGCGGAGCCCTGACCTGCACATATGCGCATCTGGCAATAAAGGGAATGGTTGGGCCTTCCGGACGAACCGGGCAGTGGATCAGTATCGGTGTGGTTGTCCCCGACACCCCTGCAGGAGGCACCAACCATGCCAAGGAAAGCCGTTCTGCCGCTCGCGGCGGGCCTGGCCCTCGTCGGCGCCGTGCTGACGATCCCGACCGCCAACGCGGGTCAGGCGCTCGCGGCGCCCGACATCTCGGTCGCGAACGTGCAGGCACACCTCAACCAGTTCCAGACCATCGCCACCAACAACGGCGGCAACCGGGCGCACGGCCGGCCCGGCTACAAGGCGTCCGTGGACTGGGTGAAGGCCAAGCTCGACGCGGCGGGCTGGACGACGTCGGTGCGGACGTTCACTTCGAGCGGGGCGACCGGCTACAACCTGATCGCGGACTGGCCCGGCGGCGACGCCAACAACGTCCTGATGGCGGGCGCGCACCTCGACAGCGTGAGCGCGGGCCCGGGCATCAACGACAACGGCAGCGGCTCGGCCGGTCTGCTCGAGGTCGCCCTGGCGGTGTCGCGCACGCAGGCCAGGCCGACCAAGCACCTGCGGTTCGGCTGGTGGGGCGCCGAGGAGCTCGGCCTGGTCGGCTCGACCGCCTACGTCAACTCGCTGTCGACGACCGAGCGGGCGAAGATCAAGGGCTACCTGAACTTCGACATGACCGGCTCCCCGAACCCGGCGTACTTCGTCTACTCCTCCAGCGGCCAGCCCACCGGCTCGTCGGCCCTGCAGTCGGCCCTGGAGGAGCACTTCCGCAACATCGGCGTCCCCACCGAAACCACCTCGGTCGGCGGCCGCTCCGACCACGCCGCCTTCGCCCGCTCCGGCATCCCCGTCGGCGGCCTCTTCAGCGGTGCCGAGGGCCGCAAGACCGCCGCCCAAGCCCAGAAGTGGGGCGGCACGGCGAACGCCGCCTACGACCCCTGCTACCACCGCTCCTGCGACCGCACCACCAACATCAACGCCACCTCCCTGGACCGGCACAGCGACGCCATGGCCTACGCCATCTGGAAGCTCGCGGGCATCGCCTAACCCCCATGTGAACCTGGTCGCGGCCTAAACCCCCCGACCCGGACAGGCGGGCCACCCCGGACGGGGGGTGGCCCGCCGTGCCTTCTCCCCAAGACCACGCCCCAAGCCTGGTGGGGCCCGCTGTGGTGCGGGTTCTCCACAGGATGTGCACCACTCGGCCGCGTGGCCGACACAGGGCGCCGGCATTGTGGCGCCATGCCCTACACGTTGTCCCACGCAGCTGCCGTGTTGCCGTTTGTTCGGCGGACACCGCTGGTGGGGTCGGCGTTGGTGGTGGGGTCGATGTCGCCGGATTTGTTGTACTTCGTGGCGCTCGAGCCGGGGGTGGACCAGCGGACGCACACCTGGCTCGGTCTTGTGCTGATCGATTTGCCCGTGGCCCTCGCCGTGCTCGCGGTGTTCCACGCGCTGGTCGCCCCGGCGCTGGTCGCCTTGGCGCCGCGGTGGGTTCGGGAGCGGGTTCATCCCCGACCGCCGCGGCTGGGGGTCGCGGCGGTCGGGTGGATCGTGGTGTCGGTGCTGCTCGGCGGGGTGACGCACCTGGTGTGGGACGCCTTCACGCACCACAACGGGTGGGTGGTGCTGCAGTACCCGAAGTTGTTCCGCGAGTGGCTGTGGGTCGGGATGCCGCGCTACCACTTCCTGCAGCTGTTCAGCAGCGTCGTCGGCGGGGTCGTGCTCATCTGGTGGGCGGTCATGACGCTGCGTCGTCGGGAGCCGAGGGCGGTGGCGCCGCTCTACAGCCCGCCGCGGCGGCCGGGCCTGGTGATCGCCGCTGTGCTGGCGGCGGGCGCCGGATTGGCTGCGGTGCGGGCGGTGACGGTCATGGCCTGGATGGACGACCAGTCGGTGGTCGGGTTCGCCAGGACGCTGGCGGCCGGGGTCGCCCCGAGCGGCGCCCAGGTCGCGGCCGGGACGGCCAGGATCGCGATCTGCGTGGTGACCGGCGCGTTCGTCGCGCTGATGGTGGTGGGCGTGCTCCAACGTGCGAGGCAGCGCACAGCCGGACCAGTGGACTAGACCGCCCAGTCCGTGCTGGACTGTCCACAGAGGTCAACCGGGGCTCGGCGTGGAGCGCTCCCAGGTCCGGCGGAGTGCCCGCGCCCGCTGGCAACGCCGACCCGCGTCGATTAGCGTGCAACTTGCAGATCGACGTCTACGCACGTGGCCGCACGCGCGCACCCCTGAACCGTGATTGCACGCTCCGTGAGTGAAGTTGTCGCTAACGGGTAGTGTCCGCGCAACAACAGGCAGAACTCGTGCACCGTGGTCCTAGGGCTTGGCGTTGGTGATCCTTCGGCCTAGCTTTGTCCCATGGAGCTGGAGCTGCGCCACTTCAAAATCATCGTTGCGGTCGCCGAGGCGGGCAGCATCACCAAGGCCGCGTCCACCCTTGGGCTCGCCCAACCCGCGCTGACCGCACAGCTCCACCGGATCGAGCGCGCGCTCGGTGGACCCCTCTTCGAACGCGACCGCAAGGGCGCCAGACCGACCGCGCTCGGTGAGCTGGTGCTCTCGCGGGCCCGCCTGCTGCTGCCCGCGGTGTCCGGGCTGCGCGAGGAGGCGGCCCGTTTCGCCAACAACGCCGCGCTGCCCGGCGACACCCCGGCCCGGCTGCGGTTGGGCTCGGCGACCGGCCCGGTGCTCGGCGGTCTGGTCCACCAGCTCAACGCCGCCTACCCCGACCTGCACGTCACCACGCACGTGTCCTGGTCGTCGGAGGAGCTGGCGTCGATGGTGGCCGACGGGCGGGTGGACTACACCCTGGTCGGGGTCTGCGGTGACGCGCCGCCGCCGTCGCAACCGGGGTTGATCTGGCGGACGCTGGCCACCGACCCGGTGTTCGTGCTGCTGTCGGACAAGCACCCGCTGGCCAGCCTGCCCGAGGTGGAGCTGTCGGACCTGGCCGGGTCGCAGTGGGGCGCGACCCCCGGCGACGGCTGCTTCGCCGACTGCTTCGCCGCGGCCTGCGCGCGGGCCGGGTTCACCCCGCGCACCCTCTACGAGACCGACGTCAACAGCTGCATCGACCTGGTCGAGTCCGGCGACGCCGTGGTGCTGTGCCAGCCGATGTTCCGCAAGATGCCCGGTGTGGTGCCGGTGCCGATCGCGGGCAACCCGCTGCGCTGGCGCAACCTGATCGGCTGGCACCCCGACGGCTCCGCGGCGGCGTTCTCCGACCAGCTGGTGAAGATGGCCAGCACCGCCTACGCCGACGTCATCGCCCGCAGCGCCCGCTACACCGAGTTCCTGCGCGACCACCCCGGGTTCGGCGTCGAGCGCCCGGAGGCCATCTAGGCCGCATAGCGCGGGTGCTATGGCCAAATCATATGGACCGAAGGTCTGTGATCCGCATTACTGTGCCAGGCACCTGCTGACCGTTTCGTCCGGTTGATCTCCGTCAGCCGGACTCCCCGCGACCGAAGTGCGCTCGGCCGGACCAGCCACCCGGCCCGCTTCGCCGCGCCGGTACGCAGCCATCCCGTACACCTTCCCCTGCACGAGGAGAACGGCATGGCAAGACGCATCACAGCCCTGCTCTCAGCCACCGTGGCGACGGCCGGTGCCGTCGTCGCGGTGTCCTTATCGGCCGAGGCTGCGCCCGCCCCGGCCGCCGCCGACGGAATGCACGCGGCGATGCAGCGCGACCTGGGCCTGTCCGCCAACCAGGCCACCAGCCGCATCGCCAACGAGGACCGGGCCACCAAGGCCGACCGGGCGCTGCGCAAGCAGTTGGCCAACCGGCACGGCGGCTCCTGGTACGACGCGGGCCGGGGCAAGCTCGTCGTCGCGGTCACCGACTCGGGGGCCGCCGCGGCCGCCAGGTCGGCCGGTGCCGACGCGGTCGTCGTCTCGCGCACCGAGGCGCAACTCGACGACCTCAAGGCCAAGTTGGACGCCAACCTGGCGCGCAGCCCGAAGACCGTCCCCGCCTGGTACGTCGACGTCACGAGCAACAAGATCGTGGTCAAGTCGCGCGGCTCGGCCTTGGCCGCGGCCCGTGCGTTCGTGGCGGCCAGCGGTGTCCCCGCCGACGCGGTCGCCGTCGAGGCGTCGGACGAGGCCCCGCGCAAGCTGATCGACGTGGTCGGCGGCAACGCGTACTACATCGGCAGCGGCACCCGCTGCTCGGTCGGCTTCTCGGTCAACGGCGGTTTCATCACCGCGGGCCACTGCGGCCGCACCGGCGCCACCACGACGACCCCGAGCGGCACCTTCGCCGGATCCAGCTTCCCCGGCAACGACTACGCCTTCGTCAGGGTCAACTCCGGCAACACGATGATCGGCGCCGTCAACAACTACTCCGGCGGCCGGGTGGCCGTCGCGGGCAGCACCGAGGCCCCGGTCGGGTCCTCGATCTGCCGGTCCGGCTCCACCACGGGCTGGCACTGCGGCACCATCCAGGCCCGCAACTCCTCGGTCACCTACCCCGAGGGCACCATCACCGGCCTGATCCGCACCAGCGTCTGCGCCGAGCCGGGCGACTCGGGCGGTTCGGCGATCTCGGGCGGCCAAGCCCAGGGTGTCACCTCCGGCGGCTCCGGCAACTGCTCCTCCGGCGGGACGACCTACTTCCAGCCGGTCAACGAGATCCTGCAGGTCTACGGCCTGAGCCTGATCACCAACGGCGGTACTCCGCCGACCACCACCCCGCCGACGACCCCGCCGGGCACCTGCACCGGCACCACCTACACCGGCAGCCTCGCCAGCGGCGGGCAGGCCATCCAGCCCAACAACAGCTACTACCAGACCAGCGCCACCGGCGCGCACCGCGGCTGCCTCAGCGGCCCGTCGGGTTCGGACTACGACCTGTACCTGCAGAAGTGGAACGGCAGCAGCTGGGCGAACGTGGCCAGCGGCACCACACCGTCCAACGCGGAGTCCGTGTCCTACACCGGAACAGCCGGCTACTACCGCTGGCAGATCCACGCCTACAGCGGCTCCGGCAGCTACACCCTGCGCGCCTCCCGGCCATAACCCCACCCGCCGAGCGGCCGACCCCACCCGGGTCGGCCGCTCGCCCATGTCCCCACTCGCAGCGCAGCCCCCACAACCCCACCATCACCGCAACGTCAACCCGCAGGGCAGACCTCGCGCCTTCGGCAGGCCCGCCACCCCTAGGCGGCAGATCCCGCGCTCTTGGGCGGCAAGCCTCGCGCTCCTAGGCGGCGGGCCCCACACCCCCGGACGGCAGCCCCTCGCACGGCAGCCCCTCGCACGGCAGACCCCGCCCGCACGGCAGACCCCGCCCGCACGGCAGACCCCGCCCGCACGGCAGACCCCGCCCGCACGGCAGACCCCGCCCGCACGGCAGACCCCGCCCACCCAGGGGGGGCCACCCACTTCCAGCGTATCGGGTTTCGAGCGCTGTCAAGGGGGCTCGGCCGGAGCTGTGGACAGGTGAGGCCATTGTGGACAACGAGGGGCCAAGAGCCGTCTCGGCCTACTTCGCGTCCGCGTAGCTCTGGGCCACCTGTGCCACGAGCGGGAACAGGACCGCCGTCCCCGGGAAGACCAGTCGGCTGGCCTCTTCCGCCGCGGCTCCGATTTCCGCGACGACGACATCCGCCACCTCGCTCGGGCAGTGGACCAGTACCTCGTCGTGCTGGAAGAACACGATCTGGGCGTTCGGCGCCACCTCGAACAGCCGCCTTCGCAGGGTTGCCAGCATGGTCAGGGCCCAGTCCGCGGCGCTGGCCTGCACCACGAAGTTTCGGGTGAACCGACCCCATTCGCGGGCCGCTTGCCGACCCGCGCGTTCCTCGGTCTCGGTCTCAGCCGCACCGGTCCGCTCCCGCCAGGCCTCGCTGGGTGGGGGACTGGTTCGCCCCAGTCGGGACCGCACGATCCGGCCTTCCTCGCCTGCCCGCGCGGCGTGTTCCACGTAGTCGACCGCGACCGGGAAGCGTTTGCGCAGCACGGCGAGCAGTGGGCCCGCTTCCCCGCTGGTGCCGCCGTACATCGCTGAGAGCATCGCGATCTTGGCTCGGCCGCGGTCCCCGTCGAACGCGTCTGCGGCGAGGCTGGTGTAGAGGTCGTCGGTCGCGGAGACCTCGGCGAAGCGTTGGTCGCCGGACAGTGCGCCGAGCACTCGGGGTTCGAGTTGGGAGGCGTCGGCGACCACGAGTGACCACCCGGGGTCGGCCCGCACCGCGGTCCGCAGCGTCTTCGGCAGTTGCAACGCCGCTCCGCCCCTGGTCGCCCACCGGCCAGAGACGACCCCGCCCACGACGTACTCCGGTCGGAACCGCCCGGCGGTGACCCAGGAGTCCAGCCACGACCAGCCGTGCACGACCCACAACCGCGCTAGCTCCTTGTACTCCAGCAGCGGCGCGACCGCCGGGTGCTCGATCTCGCGCAGAACCCAGGCGCGCGCCGAGGACACCTCGATCCCCTCGCGCGCGAACGCCTTCACGATGCTCGGCGGGTGGTCCGGGTTGATCGGCCGACCCGAGAAGGCCGCGCTGATCCGTTCCGCCAGGGCCGCGAGCTTGGCGGGCCGCACCCCCGGTGCCGTGCGCGGACCCAGCGTCTCGGTCAGCAGTCCGATGTGGACTTCCGGGCGCCACGGCAACCCGTGGTGGGTCATCTCCGCCGCGGCCAACCCGCCTGCCGATTCGGCCGCCGCCAGCAGTCGCAGCCGGTCGGGGTGGGCGGTCGAGGCGAGTCGGCGTTCCTGGTCGGCGAGCACGTCGGCCGCCGCGAGCACCGGGTCGACGCCCGGCGGGGTGGTCCCGCGGTCGGTCTCGAACAGCGCGGGTGGACTGTCGCGCTCCAGCGGCGGTGGGTCGGCGGGTTCGGCCAGTCCGCGCGGCCTGGCCCACGCCGCGGCGAGGTTGCGCGGTTGGCCCGGTCGTTGCTCGAAGGCGAGCAGGATCCCCTCGACCAGGGCCAGGTCGTGGCAGCGGCCCAGCCGGACACCCGCGCGCAGCAGCGCCGGGTACGCCTCGTCGAGTGCGGGCAGCACCCATCGCGGCGCGTGCTCGCGCTCGAGGTCGGCCATCCACGCGGCGAGGTCGGGCACGTCGAAGGGGGCCTGGTCGGGCACGAGCACCCGGCCCGCTCCCTCGGCTCCCGGTACCGCCACGACGCGCACGTTCGGCATTCTGGGGCATGACCCTGACAGTCGCTGGTGGTTGACTCGCCAGTAGGTTCTGCGGCACGGTGTTACCCCTGGGTAACACCTGTTGGGAGGCGTCGGTGAGCGAGTACCTGAGCCGCGTTCGCGAGCTGGCCGCGAAGGTGCCCACCGCGATCCGCAGCGTGGACGTCATGCGCCGGGCCGGTCTGGTGCCGCTGAGCAGGCCCGACCACGTGCTCGGGTCGATGGTCGCGATGCGCAGGCTGGGCCCGATCGCGGGGGCCGCCCGCATCGCCGCCACCCGTGACCGGGCCGCCGTGGGGCTGGTCGACGAGCTGGGACCGCTGACCTTCGCCGAGCTCGACCGCAGGTCCAACGCGCTGGCCAGGGCGTTCGCCGAGCGCGGGGTCACCCCGGACTCGGTGGTGGCGCTGCTGGCCCGCGACCACCGCGGCGCCGTGGAGACCATGCTGGCCGCCTCCAAGCTCGGCGCGCGGCTGCTGCTGATGAACACCGGGTTCGCCCGCCCGCAGCTGGTCGACGTCGCCGAGCGCGAGGGCGTCACGGTGTTCGTCTACGACCAGGAGTTCACCCCGCTGGTCGAGGCGCTGCCCCGGTCGCTGCCCAGCTACCTCGCCTGGGTCGACGACGCGCCCGAGGGGGCGGTGACCCTGGAGGACCTGATCGCCGGGACCGACGACCGCGCGGTGCCGATGCCGCGCCAGCCGGGCGGGATGGTCCTGCTCACCAGCGGCACCACCGGCACGCCGAAGGGCGCGCCCCGCCAGGTGCGGTCCCCGCTGGCCGCCGCCCAGTTCCTCGACCGCATCCCGCTGCGCACCGGTGAGGCGACCGTGCTGGCCGCGCCGCTGTTCCACGCGACCGGGTTCTCGCAGTTCATCATCTCGTTCGCGCTCGGCTCGCGGGTCGTCGTGCGGCGCCGGTTCGACCCAGAGGCCACCCTCGCCGCGATCGCCGACAACCGGGCCACCGCGCTCGTGCTGGTGCCGACGATGCTGCAGCGCATCCTGGACCTGGGCGAGGACGTGCTGGCCCGCTACGACACCGGCAGCCTGCGGATCGTGTTCACCGCCGGGTCCGCCCTGTCGCCGGAACTGGGCAACCGGGCCAGCCGGGTGTTCGGCGACGTGATCCACAACCTCTAC
Organism: Actinokineospora baliensis; assembly: GCF_016907695.1. NCBI lineage: Bacteria > Bacillati > Actinomycetota > Actinomycetes > Pseudonocardiales > Pseudonocardiaceae > Actinokineospora > Actinokineospora baliensis. Next base: position 2,781,518 of record NZ_JAFBCK010000001.1, read on the forward strand.
GGGTCCACCGAGGTGTCGGTGGCCTCGGTGGCCACCCCGCGGGACTGGCGCGCGGCTCCCGGCACCGTCGGCAAGCCCCCGGTCGGCTGCCAGGTCGTGCTCTACGACGCGGACGGGGCGCCGGTGACCGAGCCCGGTGTCACCGGGCGGGTGTTCGCGGGCAGCGGGCTGGCTTTCGGCGGGTACACCGACGGGCGGCACAAGGAGGTCATCGGTGGCCTGCTGTCCACGGGGGACGTCGGGCACTTCGACGCCGAGGGGCGGTTGTTCATCGACGGCCGCGACGACGACATGATCGTCTCCGGTGGCGAGAACGTGTTCCCCGGCGAGATCGAGAACCTGCTCGTCGCCTTCCCCGGGGTGGTTGAGGCCGCGGTGCTCGGGGTACCCGACGCCGAGTTCGGCCAGCGGCTCAAGGCCTTCGTGGTCTTGGAGCCCGGCGCCGCGGTCACCGAGGAGCGGCTGCGCGAGCACGTGCGGACCAACCTGGCCCGGTTCAAAGTGCCCAGGGAAGTCGTTTTCCTCGACGAGTTGCCGCGCAACGCCACCGGCAAACTGCTGCGCAATCAGCTCGCCTGATATCACGGTCAAATCGAGCGGCACAACCCTCGGCCGTGGGGAAACTGGCCGCGGAATTGCGTGTTCGACCGTCGATCCAGTAGTGATTTGAAGTCTTTCGTTCCCAGATGGCGCCGCTGTTGTGCAATCTTGCACTACCCGGGCGAAAGGGGCGCTGAACTGGGTGTATGCCCACGTCAGCAGGGGCTACTCGCCGGTATTCATCGAATACGATCATGGCGCGACCGGCGTAGTGACACTGCGCTGTTCGGCGCACTTGTGGCAAGTGGCAACTGTTGAGGCGCTTTCGGATCCGGCGTTGCATATCTCTCACGCAAGTGATCCATCGGGGCAAACGAAAGGTCTTCCATGACTTCGAAGCGCGAAGGTCGTCGGGGCCGACTCGCTGTCGGTTTCGCGCTCGTCGGTGCCGCCGCTATCGCCGCGGTCGCCATTACTCCCACCGCCCAGGCGGCCGAGGGGCAGGTCCGGTTCGCCGGGTCCCCGGACGCCATCGCGGACAGCTACATCGTTGTCCTCAAAGACACCAGGGCCGCCATCGGCGCGCAGTCCGCCGCTTTGGCCGATCGCTACGACGCCACGGTCAACCGCCAGTTCGACACCGCGATCACCGGTTTCTCCGCGACGATGTCCGCCGAGCGGGCCGCCGAACTCGCCGCGGACCCGGCCGTCGCCTACGTCCAGGCCAACCAGCGCTTCCACGCGACCGGCACCCAGGAGAACCCGCCGTCGTGGGGCCTGGACCGCATCGACCAGGCCGACCTGCCGCTCGACGACAGCTACACCTACCCGAGCGAGGCGGCCGACGTCACCGCCTACGTCATCGACACCGGGGTCAACGCCGCGCACACCACCTTCGGCGGCCGTGCCTCCGGCGGGTTCGACGCGGTGGACAACGACGACGACCCCGATGACGGCAACGGCCACGGCACGCACGTGGCGGGCACCATCGGCGGAAAGGAGTACGGGGTCGCCAAGGGCGTGAAGATCGTCCCGGTCCGGGTGCTCGACGACAACGGCAGCGGCAGCACCGACGGCGTCGTGGCGGGCATCGAGTGGGTCGCGGAGAACCACAGCGGCGCGTCGGTGGCCAACATGAGCCTCGGCGGTCCGGCCGACTCCGCGCTCGACCAGGCGGTCAAGGGCGCCATCTCGGCCGGGGTCACCTTCGCCGTCGCCGCGGGCAACTCCGGTGACAACGCCAGCGGCTACTCGCCCGCCAGGGTCCAGGAGGCGATCACCGTCGCCGCGTCGGACGACGCCGACAAGCAGGCGCAGTTCTCCAGCCACGGCTCGATCGTCGACATCTACGCGCCCGGCGTGAACATCACCTCGTCGTGGATCGGCAGCACCACCGCCACCAACCGGATCAGCGGCACCTCGATGGCCACCCCGCACGTGACCGGCGCCGCCGCGCTGTACCTGGCGGGCAACCCGTCCGCCAGCCCGGCCGATGTCGCCGCCGCCCTGGTCGAGGCCGCTTCGGCCGACAAGATCTCCAACCCGAGTTCAGGGACCCCGAACAAGTTGCTGCACGTGGGTTCCTGACGTTTCCGCCGATCGCCCGCACCTCGCAGGGGGTGCGGGCGATCGCCCTTTCCGGCTAAGTTAACCCACGGGTAACTTCGCGGTGAGGAGGCACGGCGTGGACTTCGCGCATTCGGCCAGGGCGGCGGACCTGCTGGCGCGGGTGACCGGTTTCGTCCGCGACGAGGTCGAGCCGGTCGAGGCCGAGCACCTCCGCGAGCTCGCCCGGCTGGACAACCCCTGGGTCGTGCTCCCGCTCGTCGAGGAGCTCAAGGCGAAGGCCCGCGCGCAGGGCCTGTGGAACCTCTTTCTGCCCGAGGAATCCGGTCTGTCCACAGTGGAGTACGCGCCGCTGGCCGAGGCGATGGGCCGCTCGTTGCTCGCGCCGGAGGTGTTCAACTGCAACGCCCCCGACACCGGCAACATGGAAGTCCTGCACCGCTACGGCAGCCCCGCCCAGCGGGACCGGTGGCTGCGGCCGCTGCTCGACGGGGCCATCCGCTCCGCGTTCTGCATGACCGAACCGGACGTCGCCTCCTCCGACGCGACCACCATGGCCGCGACCGCGGTCCCCGACGGCGACGAGATCGTCCTCAACGGCACCAAGTGGTTCTCCACCGGCATCGGCCACCCGAACTGCGCCGTGGCGATCTTCATGGGCCGCACCGACCCCGCGGCGCCCCGGCACGCCCAGCACACGATGCTGCTGGTCCCGCTGGACACCCCGGGGGTCGAGGTGCAGCGGATGCTGCCGGTGTTCGGCCGCCACGACGAGCCGCACGGCCACGGCCAGGTCGGCTTCACCGACGTGCGGCTGCCGCTGGACTCGGTCATCGCCGGTGTCGGCCGCGGCTTCGAGATCGCCCAGGGCAGGCTGGGGCCCGGCCGCGTCCACCACTGCATGCGGCTGGTGGGGCTCGCCGAGAAGGCCCTGGAACTGGCCTGCCTGCGCGCCACCGGCCGGGTCGCCTTCGGCAAGCCGCTGGCCGACCTCGGCGGCAACCGCGAACGCATCGCCGACGCCCGCATCGCCATCGACCAGGCCAGGTTGCTCGTGCTCAACGCCGCCTGGAAGCTCGACACGGTGGGCATCGAGGGTGCCCGCTCCGAGGTGTCGCAGATCAAGGTCGCCGTCCCGTCGATGGCCCTGTCGGTCATCGACCTCGCCATCCAGCTGCACGGCGCCGCGGGCATGACCGACGACTTCCCGCTCGCCGCCGCCTACGCCTCCGCCAGGTCACTGCGCCTGGCCGACGGCCCGGACGAGGTGCACCGGGGCGTCGTCGCCCGTGTCGAGCTGGCGAAGTACCGGAGGGAAAGCCGTTGACCCGCGAGAACATCTTCATCACGGGTGCCAGCTCCGGCCTCGGCGCCGAGATGGCGCGGCAGTTCGCGGCCATGGGTCGCACCCTGGTGCTCGCCGCCAGGCGCACCGACCGGTTGGCCGCGCTGCGGCAGGAGCTGCTCACCGCCAACCCCGGCGCCACCGTCCTGGTCAAGGCGCTCGACGTCACCGACCACGACGCGGTGTTCCGGGTGTTCGCCGAGGCGCGGTCGGAGCTGGGCTCGCTCGACCGGGTGGTCGTCAACGCCGGGCTCGGCAAGGGGCAGCCGCTGGGCACCGGCTACTTCCACGCGAACAAGCAGACCGCGGAGACCAACTTCGTCGCCGCGCTCGCTCAATGCGAGGCCGCGATGACCGCGTTCAGGGAGCAGGGCGCCGGGCACCTGGTGGTCGTGTCGTCGATGAGCGCGATGCGGGGGATGCCGCGCAACCTGTCCACCTACGCCGCCAGCAAAGCGGGGGTCGCCGCGCTGGCCGAGGGGATCCGGGCGGACACGCTGCGCACGCCGATCAAGGTGACCACGCTGTTCCCCGGGTACATCCGCTCGGAGATGAACGAGCGGGTCCGTAAGACCCCGCTGCTGGTGGACACCGCGACCGGGGTGCGCGCGATGGTCCGCGCGATCGAACGCGAGGTCGCCACCGCGTGCGTGCCCGCGTGGCCGTGGGCCTTGGTCGGGTTCGCCATGCGGCACCTGCCGCTGCGGGTCGTGGCGAGGCTGTCGTGACCGGGCCGGTGCGCGCCGAGGACGCCTTCGACACCGCCGCCGTGCACACCTGGATCCGCTCCACAATGGACATACCGGATGCCGAGCCGGAAGTCGGGCAATTCCCCGGCGGGGCCTCGAACCTGACGTACCTGCTGAGCTACCCCGATCGCGAACTGGTCCTGCGCCGACCGCCCGCGGGCCGCAAGGCCGCGTCCGCGCACGACATGCGGCGGGAGTTCCGGGTGCAACGCGCCCTCAAGCCGGTTTACCCGTACGTGCCGTCCGTGCTGGCCCTGTGCACCGACCACGGCGTCCTCGGCAGCGACTTCTACCTCATGGAACGCCTCCACGGCACGATCCTGCGCGGTGACCTGCCGCCGGACATGTCCCTGACCCCGCGGCAGGCGACGGAGTTGTCCACCGCGCTGGTGGACCGGCTCGTCGACCTGCACCGGGTCGACCCGGCCGCCGCCGGGCTCACCGACCTGGGCAAGGGCGCGGGCTACGTGGCTCGGCAGGTGCGCGGCTGGACCGAGCGGTTCGCCGCCGCCCGAACCGACAACGTCCCCGACTTCGCCGCCGTCACCACGTGGCTCGCCGCGACCCAACCCGGTGACGTGGCCTCGGTGGTGATCCACAACGACTGGCGCTTCGACAACGCGGTGCTGCGCGGCGGTGCGGTCGTCGGCGTGCTCGACTGGGAGATGGCGACCCTCGGCGACCCGCTGATGGACCTCGGCGGCGCCCTCGCCTACTGGGTGCAGGCCGACGACGAGCCCGAATTCCGGCGCGCCCGCAGACAACCGACCCACCTGCCTGGCATGCTCACCCGCGCCGAGGTGGTCGCCCACTACGTCGAGCGGACCGGTCTCCGCCCGGCCGACTGGGCCTTCTACGAGGTCTTCGGACTGTTCCGACTGGCGGTGATCATGCAGCAGATCTACTACCGCTACCACCACGGGCACACCGGGAACCCGGCATTCCGGGACTTCTGGACGCACATCGGCTACCTCGACCGGCGCTGCCGCGAGGTGATCGCCGCCCCTCGGTGAAGGAGCACCCATGGCCCGGCCGAAGATCGATCCCGTCGTCTGGCGCGCCCCCCGGGCGATTAAGCCGCCGCGCGGCTCGACGCTGCCGCCGCTGACCGTGCTCCCGGTCGCGGGCAAGGGCACCGAGGACGTGCTGGTCGACGCCGAGGGCCGGGTGCTCACCGGCGTCGAGGACGGCCGCATCCTGCGGATCGCCGACGGCGCGGCCGAGGTCGTCGCCGACACCGGCGGCCGCCCGCTCGGCCTGGAGTTCTACCCCGACGGGCGGCTGCTGGTTTGCGACGCCGACCGTGGGCTGCTGCTGGTCGACGGGTCAACCGGCGACGTGGAGGTGCTGATCCCGGCCGGACCGAACCTGCGGGTGTGCAACAACGCCGCGGTGGCCGCCGACGGCACCGTCTACTTCACCAACTCGACCGACCGGTTCGACCTGGAGTTCTGGAAGGCGGACCTGCTGGAGCACTCCGGGACCGGGCGGCTGCTGCGCCGCGACCCGGACGGGTCGGTGCACACGCTGCTGACCGGGCTGCAGTTCGCCAACGGGGTCGCCCTCGCACCGGACGGGTCCAGCGTGGTGGTCGCCGACGTGTGGGAGTACCGGCTGCGCCGGGTGTGGCTCACCGGCGCGCGGCAGGGGCACTCGGACGTGCTCGCCGAGAACCTGCCCGCGTTCCCGGACAACATCTCCACCGGGTCCGACGGCCTGGTCTGGATCGCCATGGCCAGCCCGCGCGACGCGCTGGTCGACCTGCTGCTGCGCACCCCGCCGGTGCTGCGCAAGCTGCTGTGGCGGGTCCCGGAGCGGTTGCAGCCCAAGGAGAAGCGGACCGTGTGGACGCGGGCGCTCGACTTCGCGACCGGTGCCGCGGTGCACGACTTCCACGGCGTGGTCCCCGACTTCCACATGGTCACCGGCGTCCGGGAACACCACGGCCGGGTCTACCTGGGCAGCCTCGAGGAACGCGCCATCGCCTGGTTCGACCTGCCCCGCTGAGCCCGTTCGGGGGCACGGGTTCCCCCACACCGGTGGCAACTCCCACACCTCGCGACCCGCGCGGCACGATCGACACAGTGCTACCGCCGTGTCGCGTTCCGTGAACCCTTGAGTTGGGGAGACCCCATGCGCAAGCTCCTGCGAGCCGCCGTGCTCGGCTTCGCCCTCGTCGCCGCACTCGCCGCGCCCGCACACGCCGACTCGCCCGACAAGTCCGACTCGCCCAACAAAGTGGTTGGCGGCGTGCCCGCCCCGCTGGGGGCCTACCCCTGGCTGGCACGGCTGTCCATGGGCTGCGGCGGCTCGCTCATCACGCCCAACGTGGTCTTGACCGCGGCGCACTGCGTCGGCGCGACCGGGCCGGACACCCGCGTCCAAGCCTTGTTCGGCGTTGTCGACCTGGAGAGCCCCAAGGCGATCGTCGTCGACTCCGTGTACGTCTACCGATCGCCGGACTACTCGACCGCGGGCCGCGGCTCCGACTGGGCGTTGGTGAAGCTGTCGCGCAAGCTCCCGGTGCCCACGGTGCGCCTACAACCGGCCGTCGCGACGTCCGGCCCGTTCCGCGTGATGGGGTGGGGTGCGGCCCAAGAGGGCGGAGAACAGCAGAGGTACCTGCTGCACGCTGACGTCCCGTTCGTCGACGACGCCACATGCGGTGGCCTCTATACCCGCTACGGCTACCCGTTCTCCGCGGCAGCGATGCTCTGCGCGGGGGTCGTAGGCGTTGGTGGGGTCGACACGTGCCAAGGCGATTCCGGCGGGCCAATGGTCGCGAAGGACGCCACAGGTGTATTCCGACAGGTGGGGATCGTCAGTTGGGGTATCGGCTGCGCGCGCCCGCAGTTCCCCGGTGTCTACACCGAGATCGCCACTTTCCTGCCCGCCATTTCCGCAGCGATCACGGCATTGGCCTGACGCCCGTTCGTCCGATCGGCGACGCCGGGGTGAAACCCTGTGGCGGGCCCGCCCGCCCGTGCGCCGGTGCCCGCCCGCCCCACCTGCTGTGACGCACCCCTCACTGCCCGGATGAGCCGACATACCGGACAAGGCATCCCACAAGCAAGCCTTGGTGTCCCCTACCGGTGCCTGGTTTGCTTACCGCCGAGCGGTGCCCGAGCGGGTACCGGCGTCCAGGCTTGGAGGCACGAGAAGATGACCGCGACCGTCGAGGGCAGCGCGGGGCCGAAACCGATGTTCGGTGCGCCCCGGGCGCACTGGCCGCAGGTCGGTACCTACCTGTTCATCCTGGTCCCGCTCGCCGCGCTCGTCGCCGCCGTGCCGCTGGCGTGGGGCTGGGGGCTCGGCTGGGTCGACGTCGCGCTCGCCGCGTTCTTCTACACCTTCACCTGCCTAGGCGTCACCGTCGGCTTCCACCGCTACTTCACCCACGGCGCCTTCAAGGCCAAGCGCGCGGTGCGGGTCGGGCTGGCCATCGTGGGCAGCATGGCGCTGCAGGGGCCGATCCTGCACTGGGTCGCCGACCACCGCCGCCACCACGCCTTCGCCGACCGCGAGGGCGACCCCCACTCCCCGTGGCTGTTCGGCACCTCGCCAGCCGCACTGGCCAAGGGCTTCTGGCACGCGCACATGGGCTGGGTGTTCGACCGCCAGCTGACCAACGCCGAGCGGTTCGCCCCGGACATGCTCGCCGACGACGACATGCGCCGGGTGCACCGCCAGTTCGGCCTGTGGACCGCGGTCACGCTGCTCGCGCCCGCGCTGCTCGGCGGCCTCCTCACCTGGTCGTGGTGGGGTGCGGTGACCGCGTTCTTCTGGGCCGGGCTGGTCCGCGTGTCGCTGCTGCACCACGTCACCTGGTCGGTCAACTCGATCTGCCACATGATCGGCGAGCGCCCGTTCCGCTCGCGGGACAAGGCCACCAACTTCTGGCCGCTGGCCGTGCTGTCGATGGGTGAGGCGTGGCACAACCTGCACCACGCCGACCCGACCTCCGCCCGCCACGGTGTGCGGCGCGGCCAGGTCGACATCTCCGCTCGCGTGATCTGGTTCTTCGAGAAGTTCGGGTGGGTCACCGAGGTCCGCTGGCCGACGCAAGAGCGCTTGGCGAAGTTGGCGGCCAAGTAGGTGCCGCGCACTGCGACCGCGGATGTGCCGGACCGCGCTGGTCTGATCGAGTTCCTCCGCGCCAGGAACCGGTGCGTCCTCGTGACGCGCCGGGCTTCTGGGGCACCTCAGATGTCGCCCGTGAGCTACGGCGTTGACCATGAAGGCCGGTTGGTGGTCTCCACGTACCCCAGCCGTGCCAAGGCTCTTAACCTGCGCCGCGACCCCACTGTGTCGGCTTGTGTTCTCTCCGAGGACTGGAACGGGCCTTACGCGCAGGTCGACGGTCAGGCTGAGGTGCTCGACCTGCCGGAGGCGCTGGACCCGCTCGTCGAGTACTACCGGTCGATTTCCGGTGAGCACCCGGACTGGGCCGAGTACCGCGCGGCCATGGTGCGGCAGGGGAAGTGCCTCATCCGGGTGACGATCGGCACGTGGGGACCCATCGCCACCGGCGGATTTCCGCCGGGCATCGCGTTTTAGTGCAGGTCCGTGTTCTCCGGCTCACTCCACTGATCACCCAATTACTCATACCATCGGGTGATAGGCGATCGCGGTCGGTAACGAAGTGCTCCATTCGGCCGATCGACCGGGTATGTCGGTGGAACTGAGGGACCTGGTCTGGGCGAAGGCCGTCGAGGAGTCCACCGCCGGTCGGGGTGCGACGGCGGGGGAGCGGGGCACGGGGGAGCCGGTGCGGCGGATGCGCGCGGTGCGCGCGCCCAGGGTCGAGCGCGTCCGCGACCAGCACTGAGCGCCGTGGTCACCCGGTGTTGACCCGCTCTCGGTTGACAGAGCGGGAAAGCGACAACGGAAACAACGCATAATTCACTGAATCAGACGCATTTTTCCTGTGGTCTTGCGCACGGGCTCGCGTCGTGCGCGGTTTGCCGGCAACAATCGGGTTATAGTCCGGCGAACTCGAGCGGTGCTCCGCGTCGGTGATCGTTTCCGTCCGCCCGCGCCGCGAGGGAGGTCCCGTTGAACCCGCGCGACCCAGTGGCGGTCACCATCCGGGGCACCCGGTCCGCCGTGGTCGTCAGCGCCGTCGGCCGCATCGACATGACCACCGAGCGCCCGTGGCGCGAACTCGTCGAGGACGCCTGCGCCGAGAACACCGTCAAGCGCTTCGTCGTTCTCGACCTCTGCCAGGTCACCTACCTCAGCGTCGGCGCCGCGCCGATCATCGTGCGCGCGCACTACCACTGCCTGCACCGCGGCAAACTCCTGCGCGTCGCCGCCCCCATCGGGCCCGCGCTGCACACGATGCACGTCACCGGCGTGCGCGACCTGGTCGCCGTTTACCCGACCCTCAACGCCGCGCTGGAACCGGCCGTCCGCTCACCGTGGTGATCGAACCGAGATAGCCGCGCCCGCGTTACCGGTATTCGCGCTCCCAGGCCAAGATTGGCTCGAACGGGTGAGATGATGTTGCTTTTCGTCCGGCGCGCGGCCGACCGCGCGGGTGCTGATCACCCGGAGGGGGAGCACCGACGAGCACCCCGGTCGCACAGCGGGTGTCCCGGTCCGGTCGTCGCCCGCTGATCATCCGGTCGAGCCCGGTCGCACCTGGTAGCCGTTGGGGGACAGGGCAAGCCCCAGCCGGAGAGGACTCCCGATGAATCGCCACCTCGCGCGGTTCGCGACCGCCGTCGCGACCGCGAGTGTGCTGACCGCGACCGGAGCGGGCCTGGCCGCCGCCGACCCCGCCGACCACTCCCCAACAGCCGGGCACGTCCGCGAACTCGCCGCCGCCTACACCGACCTCGCCACCGCCACGACCGACGAGGCCAGGCTCCCCGCCGTAGCCGACCTGCGCCTGGCCCTCAACCACATCCGCGGCTGCGGCGAAACCACCGCCGCCGACGCCGCCGACACCAAGGCCGCCGAGGTCGCCCGAATCTTGCCGATCCCAGGCCCGATCAACCCCCTCCTCCTGGCAGGCCTGCTGGACCTCGTCCACACCCTCCTCAACACCCTCACCGGCGGCCTCCCCCTGCCCGGAACCCTGCCCACCCCCGGCACCTTGCCGATCCCGGGCGGTCTCCCGATCCCCGGTGGCTTGCCCATCCCAGGTGGTCTCCCGATCCCGGGCACTCTCCCCACTCCCGGCACCTTGCCGATCCCGGGCGGTCTCCCGGTCCCCGGTGGCTTGCCCATCCCAGGTGGTCTCCCGATCCCGGGCACGTTGCCCACTCCCGGTGGCTTGCCGATCCCCGGCACTCTGCCGATCCCGGGCGGCCTCCCGATCCCGGGCACCTTGCCCATTCCTGGTGGTTTGCCGACTCCCGGCACTCTGCCCGTCCCTGGCGGTCTCCCGATTCCTGGCACGTTGCCGACTCCGGGTGGGCTGCCGATCCCGGGCACTCTGCCCATTCCCGGTGGCCTCCCAGTTCCCGACGCGTTGCCGATCACGAGTGGCCTGCCGATCCCCGGCACTCTGCCGATCCCGGGCGGCCTGCCGATCCCGGGCACCTTGCCCATTCCTGGTGGTTTGCCGACTCCCGGCACTCTGCCCGCCCCTGGCGGTCTCCCGATTCCCGGCACGTTGCCGACTCCGGGAGGCCTCCCCAACCCCGGCACCTTGCCGACGCCGGGTGCTCTGCCGATCCCCGGCGGACTTCCCATTCCAGGCACTCTGCCCACTCCCGGCGGCCTCCCCATCCCCGGCACGGTGCCGATCCCGGACACCCTGCCCACCCCCGACGGGTTGCCCATCCCGGATGTCCAGCCCGATCTCAACGGCACCGTCCCCAACCTGACTGACGTCCTGCCCGCCGAAGACGGCACCGTCCCCAACGTCACCGATGTGCTGCCCGCTGAGGACGGCATCGTGCCCAACCTGACCGATGTCCTGCCCGCCGAAGACGGCACCGTCCCCAGCGTGACCGACGTCCTCCCCGCCGAGGACGGCATCGTTCCCGGTGTGCTGCCGCCGTTGTCGGACCTGGTTCCGCCGGTCGCCGACGAGCTGACTCTGCTGCCCGCTGCCGTCAGCGATCCGCCGCTGGACGCCACGACCCCGGATACCGATTCCTTGCCGCTGTTGCCCGATCTGCCCCTGGACTCGCTCCCGGCGCTGGGCAGCCTGCCGAGCCTGCCCGGCTTCCCCGAGTTGGACCACCACCACGACTGATGCTTCCGCCCGTACTCGGGTGGGTTGTGTGAGTGTCGAGCCCCGGCGGCCCACAAGGCCACCGGGGCTCGGTGCTGTCCTAGGCTCCCCGGCATGCGTCGTGTCACCGGGAAGCAGGTCGTGGAGGTCGATGAGGGGGAGTTCGCCGCACTGCGAGCCGCCTACAAGGGCGCCCTCTTGGATGTCGGTACCGGTGACGGCAAGCACGCGCTGCACCTCGCCAAGACCCACCCCGACCTGCTGGTGATCGGTCTAGACGCGGCCAAGGACAACATGCGTAAGGCCGCCACCAAGGCAGCCGCCTCCCCTAAGAAGGGCGGCCTGCCCAATCTGCTCTATCTATGGGCCGCCGCTGAACAACTCCCGGCAGGCCTAGGCGACATAAACGAGCTTCACGTGCTCATGCCCTGGGGCAGCCTCTTGCGCGGAGTGCTCGGTTCGGACCCCTCCATGCTGGCTGGCCTAGCAGCCATCTGCGCGCCTAACGCCACTTTTCTCATCTCCCTGAACCTTCACGCTTGGCGCCCCCCGGTGCCAGAGGTTGGTGACCACCCTGAGCCGACCCCCGAGTCAGCGGAGAAGGACCTCGGTCCCGCGCTCAAGGCCGCGGGTTGGCAATTGGACTCCGCCGCCTATCTCGACGCTGACGAGATCGCGGCCTTGGCGACGTCGTGGACGCGGCGTCTCAACTCGTCGCGTGACCAGCTCGACGTCCTGGCGCTGCGCGGTCGCATTACGCCGGTTTAGTCCGCTCGAGCACGAAGTCGTAGGCCTGCTTGCGCGACCACCCCGGCTGCGCCGCCAACGCTCGCGCGACGGTCGATGCGGACACGTCGTGCCCTAGTAGCGCCGTCACCAACTCGGCCACGTCCACGTCGATGCCCAGGTCTGTGCTGGACGTGGGGTCCAATGCGCACCACACGTCCGTGGACCCGCTCAGCTGCGCGAACTCCTCAACGGCCCCCCACACGGGCCGTTCGTCGAGTGCCATCACACTCACGTTCCTAGCGCCAGCAACCCACCGCGACACCTCAGCGGCCGGGCACCGGAACACGACCCGCGCGCTCCGACTGGTCGCAGCCAGCTTCGCGACGTCCTTACGCGAGAGCCCGGTCGCCAAGAGCACCGGCGCAGGCGTAGGTGCCGCTCCGGTCACCGCGAGTTCGGGGGGTACCCCCAACACCTCCACCCGCGGCTGCTCTGCCAACAGTTGCCGCACCACCGAGCTCGTCCCGTCTAGGGTGGACACCGCGAGCACCCGTCCCGGCCCGGTGGCGTCCCGCGAGGCGGTGAAACCCAACTCGGACAACAACACCCGAGCTCCGGCGTCCTCGGCCAGAATCACGTCCGCCGCCGCGCATTCCGCGACAAGCCGATCCTCAGGGCCAGACGCGCGGTACCGAACAAGATGCGTTCCCGATGTCTCTCCTCGACGCACCACAACGTCCACTACGGCGCCCGGGTCGGCCAACGCCACCACGAGTTCGCGCGGAAGGTCCGCCGAGGACAGATCAGCGTCGGTAGCCAGCGTGTTCGACAGCCGCTGCCCACTGCGGCGCACCACTGCGCTAGCCCCCGGTCGCCACCGCGAGTTCGCCAACGCCTGCACGGTCGCCGTAATCCCGCCTGCGCTGACAGTGATCTCTATAGGCCCCGCGACGGCACCAGGTGCCTGCCCAACAACCTCACCTGCCACCCCCACCACACATGTAGCCCGGCCAGTGATAGCGCCATCCGAGGTGAACTCCAGGGTCTTGCCGTGGGTCGCCCGAATCTCGGCGTGCCCTCGGCAGCGCAACCGCAGCAACTCTTCGCTCACACCTAGAGCCCTTCGAGCAGCGTGCCCGCGTGGTCGGGCACCGCGTGCTCAAGCTCCCGCGGCGGGCGGGTGTACCCGTCGCCGCGGGGTCGGTCCGGCAGGTCCAGCGTGCGCGGCTCCACGGGCTCCCACGGCACACTCGCGAGCAGGTGGGCGATCATATTCAGCCTGGCCCGCCGCTTGTCCTCCGCCTCGACGACCAGCCACGGCGCGGTGGCGGTGTCGGTGGCCGCCAGCATGTCGTCGCGGGCCCGCGAGTAGTCGTCCCAGCGGGTGATCGACTCCAGGTCCATCGGGCTGAGCTTCCACCGCTTCAGCGGGTTGTCCAGCCGCTCCCGGAACCGCCGCGACTGCTCGGCCGCGCTCACCGAGAACCAGTACTTCCGCAGCAGGATCCCGTCGCCGATCAGCAGGTCCTCGAAGATCGGGCACTGCACCACGAACCGCTCGTACTCCGCGTCCGTGCAGAACCCCATCACCCGCTCAACCCCGGCCCGGTTGTACCAACTCCGGTCGAACAACACGATCTCGCCCGCTGCGGGCAAGTGGTCCACATACCGCTGGAAGTACCACTGCGTCCGCTCCCGCTCAGTAGGCGTGGGCAGCGCCACTACGCGACAGCTGCGCGGGTTCAAGTACTCCGTGACCCGCTTGATCGCCCCACCCTTCCCAGCGGCGTCGCGACCTTCGAAGAGGACCACCACCCGCGCGCCGGAGACCCGCACCCACTCCTGCATCCGCACGAGCTCGCCCTGCAGCCGCAAGAGCTCGCTCTCGTACACCTCACGCGGATACCGCTTCCCTTTGCCCATGCCCCCAGCTTTCCCCGCCAACGACGCACATGCACGGGGCGGGGGTCCGGGGGCGTAGCCCGCCGGGCGGGTCTGGGGTCGCACCCCAGAGAAAATGACGAGCGACCCGGTTCGCGCATTCCGCGAACACAGGTCGCCTGGAGCGAAGCCCCCGGGCATGCTCGTACAGCGTCCACACGGCCACCGGTCGGGGGTCCGGGGGCGTAGCCCGCCGGGCGGGTCTGGGGTCGCACCCCAGAGAAAATGACGAGCGACCCGGTTCGCGCATTCCGCGAACACAGGTCGCCTGGAGGGAGTGCCCCCGGCAGGACTTGAACCTGCGGCCAAGAGCTTAGAAGGCTCCTGCTCTATCCGCTGAGCTACGGGGGCTTGGGCTGTGCGGCCGAGGCTGCACAGTAGTCCGCTCACGGGACTGATCGTCCTAGGCGGTCTCATCGTTTCCGCTTGGAACTGATCGGGTGACGAACGCCGCTATGGTACGTCCGTTCGGGGGAAGGGCGTTGCTCTACGCGCGCGAGAGTCTCGTCACTGCGTGTTCCGTGAGTGGTTGCAGGATGCGCACGAGCGCTGCCTCGGAGATGTCTCTTTTGTCGACCGCGACCAGGAGGGATCTGTCGGGGCGGACTTCTACCGTGGCGGTGCACGTGCGGTAACCGTCTGTGACCGCGCAATGCAACCAGGTGGGGTAGCCGAGGGTGGACTCCGCGTGGCCCCCGGGCTGGTCTTGGCGTACCTGGCTGAGTGGTTTGTGCAGCGCTACCAGGGCTATGTCACTGGCAGCGCCGTTGCCGAGGGGGTAGCCGCAGGCTTCGGGGAAGGCGGCGGTGCGTTTGTGGGGCTCGCCCGCGAGGCCGCCTGCCTCGCTGAGGTCTTCGGCGGTCAGTAGCCCACACAGGTTCACGCCGTCGAGGGAAAGTGGTGACGGAGTGGTGGTGACCGTGGTCGCGGGGCCGAAGCCCGCCGCGGGCACTGGGCGGCCGGCTACCGGGGCGCCGCAGGCCGCCAGCAGCCCTATGCCGACCACCGCGGCAAGAGTCCGCCTCACGCTCCTACGGTAGTGCCTGGGCGCCTGTGTGTGATTACCCAAGCACGCGGGGTTGTGAATCATTGCTTCTCACGGGCCTCAACAGCGGGCTACTACCCTCGTCCCGTGCCTGTTGACAGCCCTACCGAGACCCGGCGTCCCCGATCGGGCCTGGCCCCGCTGCTCGTCGTCGGTGGTCTGCTCGCGGCCCTCATCGGTGCGGCTCTGGTGGCTGCCTCGGGTAGTGACCGCTACCTGATCCAGGGGCTTCCCACACCGGACGCGTTCACCGAGCACGCGTTGACCGTGGTGCGCGTGCTGACCGAGATCGGCTGTGTCATCACGGTCGGTAGCTTGCTCTTCGCCGCGTTCCTTGTGCCGCCCCAGAAGTCCGGGGTGCTCGATGTCGGCGGGTACGCCGCTGTGCGCATGGCGACGTGGGGGGCCGTTGTCTGGTTCGTAGGCGCGCTGGCGTCTGCGCCGTTCACCGCGGCGGATGCGGTGGGCAGGGACATCACCACGGTCTTGCGCGCGGACGTGCTGCTCCAGTTGGTGGGCACGCTGTCCCAAGCGCAGGCATGGTTGCTGACGGCCGCGATCGCGCTTGTTGTCCTTGTCGCCACGCGGTTTGTCCTTACGTGGGGTTGGACGGTCGCGCTCTTCGTGATCGCCGTAGTGGGCATCGTGCCGGTCGCGGTGACCGGGCACTCCTCTAGTGGCGGCCAGCACGACATGGCGACCAACAGTCTCTTGTTCCACCTCGTCGCGGCGGCTCTATGGGTCGGTGGCCTCGTAGCGCTCCTCGCCCACGGGCGTCGTCGCGCGGACCACCTCGGGCTCGCTGCGAAGCGGTTCTCGCAGGTCGCCTTGGTGTGCTGGATCGTCATGGCGATCTCCGGAGTGGTGAACGCTTGGGTTCGCCTTCCTATAGGCGATCTCTTCACCAGTTGGTACGGCGGGCTGGTCCTGGCTAAGACAGCTGCGTTGCTTGTTCTTGGTGTCTTTGGTTACCTGCAGCGAGAACGCGGGGTTCGCGAGGTGGCCGAGACCGGTAGTGGCCGTGCCCTTGCGCGGCTGGCAGCGGTCGAAGTTCTCATCATGCTGCTCACGATCGGCATCGCTGCCGCGCTGGCCAGGACGCCACCCCCGGAGACCGGGGCGGCGGAGCCGGATCGCGTAGAGCTCGCGTTGGGCTACCCCATCGGCGAGGCGCCGACGTTGGGGAGGCTGCTCTTCTCCTGGCGGTTCGACCTCGTCTTCGGCACGATCGCGATCGCTCTCGCCTTGATCTACCTGCGCGGGTTCCTCAAGCTGCGCGCCAAGGGCATCGCGTGGCCGGTGGGCAGGCTGGTGTCGTGGTTGGCCGGGTGCTTCGTGGTCCTCTTCGCGACCTCGTCCGGTTTCGGCCGGTACTCGCCCGCGATGTTCAGCATCCACATGGAAGCGCACATGATGCTGTCCATGCTGGCGCCCGTGCTGCTCGTCCTGGGCGCCCCGGTGACCCTGGCGATGCGCGCACTTCCGGCGGCGGGCAAGGACGCCCCGCCCGGAGCGCGTGAGTGGCTGTTGGCGTTCGTGCACTCGCCGGTGTCGCGGGTGCTGACCCACCCGGTCGTCGCCCTCGTGCTGTTCGTCGGCTCCTTCTACGGGCTCTACCTGACCGGGCTGTTCGACTCGGCGCTGGACGAGCACTGGGCGCACCTGGTCATGAACGCGCACTTCCTCCTGGTCGGCTACATCTTCTACTGGCCCGTCATCGGAACCGACCCCGCACCGCGCCGCTTGCCCCACCTGGGCAGGCTGGGCCTGGTGTTCGCGTCCATGCCGTTCCACGCGTTCTTCGGGGTGATCCTGATGAGCACGCAAACGGTGATCGGCGAGCGCTTCTACCAGGGCCTCGGCCTGCCGTGGAACACCGATCTGCTCGCCGACCAGCGCCTCGGCGGTGGCATCGCGTGGGCGTCGGGGGAGATCCCGCTGCTCGTGGTGCTGATCGCGCTGCTGGTGCAGTGGTCCCGGGCCGACGACCGCGAGGCCCGCCGCTCCGACCGGCGCGTCGACGAGGGCACCGCCGACGACCTCGACGCCTACAACGCGATGCTGCGCCAACTGGCCGAGGGCAAGAACCAGCCCTGAGTTGTCCACAACCCCCGCACCGCTCCACAGGTCCCCGAAGCCGCTCGACCGCGCCCGCACCGCCCCCCAAGCTGGTCCTGTCACCACCACACGACAGGAGCACGAGATGAACGAGACCATGATCACGTTGGTCGGGCGGGTCGTCGGCGATCCCACGCACCGGCGCTACGAGGAGAACAAGGACCTGGTGCGCTTCCGGCTGCACACCAAAGAACGCCGGTACGACCCCGATCAACGGACCTGGGGCGACGTCAACCCCATGTACTTCACCGTGCACTGCTGGGACGCCCTCGGCGCCGCGGTGCGCAAGACCCTGCGCGGGGGCAACCGGGTGCTCGTGCAGGGCAAGCTCCACCTGCGCCAATACGAGGGCCAGGACAAGCAGAAGCTCGACGCCAGGGTCGACGCCCGCGCCATCGGGGTCGACCTGATGTTCCAGGACATCACCGTTCAGGACACCGACGCCTTCGAGTCCGCCACCGGCCCCGTTGAGCAGGTCGCCCCTGTCCAGCTGGCCGCGTGAGCAGGTTTGCCGTGCGCGCGATGGGGGCACGTCTGCCGTCCGACGAGAACGGAGGCCCGTGGTGCCCAACCCCAGCATCAAGGACGAGGAGCTCTACCGGGAGCTGCGAGAGCAGGGCGACTCGAAGGAGAAGGCCGCGCGCATCGCCAACGCGGCCGCCGCACGGGGCCGCGACGAGGTCGCTGCCAAGGGCGGCAAAGCGGGCTCCTACGACGACTGGACCGTCGACCACCTGCGCAAGCGCGCCGCCGAGCTCGGCGTCGAGGGGCGCTCCAGCATGTCCAAGAGCGAGCTCGTCCACGCTCTCCGCAACCACTGACCACCACCCGTCCCCCCGGTCGCGCTCAGGCGCGCTGGCCGACGCCTCTACGATCGCGAGCATGGCCGAGTTCATCTACACCATGAAGAAGGTGCGCAAGGCGCACGGGGACAAGGTCATCCTTGATGACGTGACCCTCCAGTTCCTGCCCGGGGCGAAGATCGGGGTGGTCGGTCCCAACGGCGCGGGCAAGTCAAGCGTGCTCAAGATCATGGCAGGCCTCGACCAGCCCAACAACGGCGAAGCCTTCATCTCGCCCGGCTACTCCGTCGGCATCCTGCAGCAAGAGCCGCCGCTCAACGAGGAGAAGACGGTCCTGGGCAACGTCCAGGAGGCCTTCGGCGAGATCAAGGTCAAGCTCGACCGGTTCAACGAGATCGCCGAGCTGATGGCCACCGACTACTCCGACGAGCTGATGGAGGAGATGGGCAAGCTCCAGGAGGAGCTCGACCACGCCGACGCCTGGGACCTCGACTCCCAGCTCGAGCAGGCGATGGACGCGCTGCGCTGCCCGCCGCCGGACGCCGACGTCACCGTGCTCTCCGGTGGTGAGCGCCGCCGGGTCGCGCTGTGCAAGCTGCTGCTGTCCAAGCCCGACCTGCTGCTGCTCGACGAGCCCACCAACCACCTCGACGCCGAGAGCGTGCTGTGGCTCGAACAGCACCTCGCCCAGTACGCCGGTGCCGTCCTCGCCGTCACCCACGACCGGTACTTCCTGGACAACCTCGCCGAGTGGATCCTGGAGATCGACCGCGGCCGCACCTACCCCTACGAGGGCAACTACTCCACGTACCTGGAGAAGAAGGCCGAGCGGCTGGCGGTGCAGGGCAAGAAGGACCAGAAGCTGCAGAAGCGCCTCAAGGAGGAGCTGGCCTGGGTCCGCTCCAACGCCAAGGCGCGGCAGACCAAGTCCAGGGCCCGCCTCGACCGCTACGAGGAGATGGCCGCGGAGGCGGAGAAGACCCGCAAGCTCGACTTCGAGGAGATCCAGATCCCGCCGGGCCCGCGCCTGGGCAACGTGGTCGTGGACGTCGACAAGCTCCGCAAGGGCTTCGGCGACCGGATCCTCATCGACGGGCTCAGCTTCGACCTGCCGCGCAACGGCATCATCGGCGTGATCGGCCCCAACGGCGTCGGCAAGACCACGCTGTTCAAGACCATCGTCGGTCTGGAGGAGCCGGACGAGGGCAACGTCAAGATCGGCGAGACGGTGTCGCTGTCCTACGTCGACCAGAACCGGGCCAACATCGACCCGACCAAGACGGTGTTCCAGACCGTCTCCGGCGGCCTCGACTACATCCAGGTCGGCCAGGTCGAGATGCCCTCGCGCGCCTACGTCAGCGCGTTCGGCTTCAAGGGCCCCGACCAGCAGAAGCCCGCGGGCGTGCTCTCCGGCGGTGAGCGCAACCGGCTGAACCTGGCCCTGACGCTCAAGCAGGGCGGCAACCTGATCCTGCTCGACGAGCCGACCAACGACCTGGACGTGGAGACCCTCGGGTCGCTGGAGAACGCCCTGGAGCAGTTCCCCGGCTGCGCGGTGGTGATCTCCCACGACCGGTGGTTCCTCGACCGCACCTGCACCCACATCCTGGCCTGGGAGGGCACCCCGGAGAACCCGGCCAAGTGGTTCTGGTTCGAGGGCAACTTCGAGGGGTACGAGCGCAACAAGGTCGAGCGGCTCGGTGCTGACGCCGCCCGCCCGCATCGGGTGACCTACCGCAAGCTCACCCGGGACTAGACGGGGAGCGGCGACGTGGCGGCCTGGAACGAGTTACCCGCGGCGAGCGCGGCCGAGTGCGCGGCACTGGTCGACTCCGCCGACCGGTTGCGGTGGAGCGCGCCGGAACTGGCGGTCCAGTTCGCCGCCCGCTCGTTGCGCTCCGGCGTCGCCGACGTCGCCACGACGACTAGGGCCCAAGTGCTGCTGGGCACCAGCCTGGTGCGCCTGGGCAGGCACGCCGAGGCGGTCGAGCCCGCGCTCGCCGCGCTGCCCGCCGTCACCGCGGGCGGCTTGGTGGAACGGGCCGCGGCCGTGCGGGTCGCCTTGGCCGCGTGCGCGCGGGTGCTCGGCGAGCCGCTGGCAGGCTGCGAACTGCTCCGGCCGGTGCTGCGGTCCACGACCGCGGCACCGGCCACCCGGGCGCTGGCGTTGGGCCAGTTCGTCGCCTGTGCCGCGCACATCGGCCGTCGCGACGACCTGGAAGACGCCCTCGCCGAGGCCGATCGGTTGTTGGCCGCGGACGAGGCGCTCGGGCAGGACGGGCGGAAGGTGGAGCGGGCGCTGCTGTGCGTTCGCGCCGCCTCCTACCACCGCCGCCACGGCGACACCGAGGCGGCGACCGACTCGGCCCGCGACGGTCTCGCCCTGCTCAACCGGCTCGGCGCGGCCAGCGCCGAGGGGGGGTTGGCCAAGGCCAGGCTCGTGCTGGAGATGGTCTGCGCCCTGCTCGACGACGGCGACATCGACGAGGCCACCCTGGTCGCCGCGACGGTGCTCGGTGAACCGGTCCGGGCCACCTCGGCCCTCGCGCTCGGCAGGCTCCGGCTGGCGATGGCCACCCGGGTCCACCTGCCGTCGGGGCGGGCCGACCACGGCCGCGCCATGCTGGTCGACGTCGTCCGGCTCGCCGAACGGCACGGCCTCGACTCCCTGCAGGCGGACGCGTGGACGTTCCTCGCGCACGCCGAGGAGGAAGCCGGTCACCCCGGCGACGCCCTGCACGCGCTGCGGTCGGCGCGAGCGGCGGAGTACCGGTACCTGCGGTCCGTGGCGAGTGCTCGCGGGCTGCTGCTCACCGAGGTCGGAGCGGTCCGCGATCCGGAGAGCGCCGTGTCGTTGCTGCGCGCCACCGTTCGGCCGACAGCCGCGCCTGCTGCGACCGAGGCCGCTGAGACGGTCCGCGACAAGGCGAGCAAGCGCGGTTCGGGTCCCGTCGCGAAGGCCCAGGCCCAGGCCCCGGTCGAGGTGGTGCGGGTCGAGGAGAGCACCGACAGCGCCGAGCCGGAGATGTTCGCCGTGACGTTGGTTCGGGTGTGGCCGAAGGGCACCGCCGAGCCGGTGGACCCGGAGGAGCCGCCGCTGCCGGTCGGCGGCGAGGTCACCCTCAACGCGCTCGCCATCCACGTCCGCGACCTCGCGCCCGCCGACGCGGAGTTGCTGCGGTCGGACCGGGGTGAGTTCGCGGTGCTGCTCCCGTCGACCACCCTCGCCGAGGCAGACGCACTGGCTTCGGCGATCCGCGAAGCCGCTGCGGACGCGCAGTGGTTGATCGACGACCAGGGCCAGGAGTTGACGATCAGCACCGGTGTCGCCGCGCTGCCCGGCACCGTGGACGGGCCGGACGAGGGCATCGAGGCGCTGCTGCTGGCCGCCCGCGCGGCGGTGACGGTGTCCGAACCGCCGAGCCCGGCCCCCGCCGTGCTGCGCCGCACCGACCGGTTCCGCCGGTCGCCGAACACCGCGAAGACGGTTCCGCTCGCCGAGCAGCGGCACGAGTCCGCGGCGCTGCCCCGCCGCGCCGCACCCGAGGTCCCGGCCGACGACACGCCGACCATCCCGGACATCGCCGTGACCGTTGACCGCGAGCCCCAAGCCGGTCCTGCCGCCGCCGACCAACCGGTCGCGGCACCAGTGGTCGGGGATCAACTCAGGACCGGTCGGGCCGAGGCCGCCGATCGGTCGGTGATCGACCGCGCCCTGATCGACCAGGCGCTGACCGCCGCCGACCGCTCCCCGGCCGAGGACGTCGACCCGCTGACCGACGACGCGCCGACCATCCCGGCGCCGACCAGCCACCGCACCGCTGCCGATGCCCTCAGCCGGTCCACTGAGGACGCTGCGGGGCCGGGTGAACCCGTGGTCGCCGCGGACCCGCAGCACCTGGGTCGGCGCGCCGCGCGCCGCGCCAAGGTGGACGAGGTGGACAAGTCCACTGTGGAGGACGCGGGGGTTCGGTCGGTGCTGAGCCGGTTCGGGGTCACCGCGGAGGGCGGTGGCCGCCGCCGGGCGCCGGAGGGCGACGACTCCTACTTCGACCCGAACGCGCTGGTGGGCACCGATCTGCCCGCGCCGCCGATGCTGCCCGCGACCATGGAGCCGGACGCGGACTGGGCCCGGTCGACGATCCCCGCGCCGCCCGAGCCGGACCCGGTCCCGTCACCCCCGGACACCCCCGACATCCCCGAGCCCGCCGAGCCGGATCCGATTCCCCAGCCGGAGCCCGCGCTCCCCGAGGTGGACCCCCCGCCGAGCCAGGCGGTCGCGCCGCGGTTGGTCGGGCAGGACAGCGGGGTGCGCGCCGCCGGGCAGGTGACCGTCGACCCGGTGGCCGCAGGCGACGACCGGCGGGCCATCGACTTCGCCGCCCGCCTGCGCGGGTTGCCCCGAACCGTCGCGATCCCGCCCGAGCTGCCCGACGAGGCGGCCGAGGCTGGCGATGTCGTCGACGCCGACCGGCCCGAGCTGCCGACCCGGCGCAGGCGCTCCCCGAGCGGTCGCCGCGAGCGCACCAACCCCAGCGGCCTGGCCGACCTCCTCGCCGAGGCCCTCGTCGCCTTCAAGGCCACCCAACCCGACCGCCCCCCCGGCGAGGCCCCCTCGTGGTCGGACGACTGGCCCAAGGCCCCCACCGCAGGCGCCCCCGACCCGGTCGCCCAACTCCCGCAAGACCTGCCCCGCGCCGACTCCCCCCGCACCGACTATCCCCGCACCGATGCCGACGACCAGCCCCCCGCGCTCCCCGAGCCGCAACCGTCGATCGGCACCCAGGTCCACACCTCCGGCGAGCTCCGCAAGGACCCCGCCAAACCCCACCAGACCGGCGAACTCCCCCGGTGGTCGCGCCTGTCCACCGAGTCCCACTGGCCGGACCAGCCCGCCTGGCCCACCCCGCCACCCGAACCCCCCACCTGGGCCACCGACGCCCGAGCCGCCGACCCCGCCGACCGCTCCCGCTCCCGCCGCCAGGACCGCAGCACCCAACCCACCGTCCGCGGCCGCCACCGCTCCTCCGAATGGGCCCCCGCCGACTTCGAAAGCGGCTGACCCACCCACCCCCACCACCAGCCGCACTTGGCCGCCACAGCCCCAGGTGCGCCGCTCGCCGACCTCGGCAGCAGCTCTCCGCCCGCTCTGGCAGAGCACCTCGCCCGGCAGCCGACGGGCCCGGCGCATCCGCCGCGACCGCGCCGAGCGCCGGACTTGGCTGCCCGCTGACATTGGCAGCGGTTCTCCGCCTGCCCGGGCAGCTGGCGGCTCCGGCGCCCCCGCTGCTTCCGCGGCGGAGCGCCGCACTTGGCTGGTTGCCGCCCGCTGACTCCGACAGCGGTTCTCCGCCCGGCGTCTCCATCGACCGTTCCCGTTCCCGCCGCCTGCAGCCGCCACAGGTCCACCGCGCAGGCTTCACAGCGCAGGCCCGCCTCAGATGGCCACGGTGCCGACCGCTGTCTTCGGCCACCGGCTGCCCGATGCGCTGCCGATTTCGGCGGCTGGGCTACCGGGCTGGGCGCCCTTGCCGTCCCCCGGTCCGCTCACCTCCGGCTGGCGGAGGTGGGAGTTCTGTCCCACGGAGTGGACCTTGGCGCGGGTCGGCGGTGGCTGTTCCGCGACAGTGGGTCACCGGCAGGTGGACGGGGTTCTAACAGGGCGTTCCCACGTGGGGAAACACCTCCGCACCCCCGGGTGGGGGCTGGTCCCGACGTGCGGATGTGGGGTTGGGCGGCACTAATGTGGGGGGTGCATGCGGCACAGCGGCGTGCCGCCAAGCGTGGAGCCAAGGAACACCATGACCTCGACTGGAACACCGCCCCGCACCGATGGAGTCGTCAGCGTCGACGGCTCGGCGTCGGCGGGGCGGCCGGTCAGCACCAGCCCGGAACAGACCAGAGACGACCTCATCGAGCGGGCGGCCCAGCAGGCGCCCGACATCGCTGACCTGATTCGCCTGTACTTCCGCTACATCCCGCCCGAGGAGGTCATCGGCGACGACCCGGTCGACCTCGTCGGCGCGGTGCGTTCGCACCTTCGGTTGGCCGAGCAGCGGGTCAAGGGCAGGCCCGCGGTGCGGATGCTCAACCCGGCCGCTGCCACCGACGGGTGGAGCGCGGCGGGCACCGTCGTGCAGATCGTCACCGATGACATGCCCTACCTCGTGGAGTCGGTCAGCGCCGAGCTCGTGCGCCGGGGGGTGCAGGTCCAGCGCGTGGTGCACCCGATCGTGGTGGTGCGCCGGGACCTCGCGGGCACCCTCAAGCAGGTGCTGCCGACCTGCGACGTGGCGGACCCGCCGACCGACGCGTTCGCCGAGTCGTGGATGTACATCGAGGTGGACCCGATCACCGACCCGGACAAGGCCCGGGAGATCGAGAACGGCCTGCTCAGCGTCCTCAACGACGTGCGCGAGGTCGTCGAGGACACCGACAAGATGACCGGGACCGCCACGGCACTGGCCGACGAGCTGGAGGCGTCCCCGCCGCCGGTCGACGGCGAGGAGGTCAGCGACGGCGCGGCGCTGCTGCGCTGGTTGGCCGACGGCCACTTCACCTTCTTGGGGTACCGGCGCAACGAGCTGGTGTCCGACGACGGTGATCACGCCCTGCGCGCGGTGCTCGCGTCCGGCTTGGGTGTCCTGCGTCAGGACAGCCTCGCCGCGCGGAGCCTCACCGCCGGTCCCGATTCGGTGGCGCACGCGCTGGCTCCCCGCCTGCTCGTGCTCACCGAGGCCAGTGCGCCTTCGACCGTGCACCGCTCGACCTACCCGTACTACGTCGGCGTCAAGACCTTCGGCGAGGACGGCAAGGTCAACGGCGAGCACCGCTTCCTGGGTGTGTTCACCGGCAACGCGCTGCACGAGGACGTCCTCGACATCCCCGTGGTGGCGCGCCGGGTGCGCGAGGTGATCCACCAGGCCGGTTTCCCGCTGGAGTCGTACTCGGGGCAGCGGATGCTGGAGGTCATCCAGAACTGGCCGCGCGCGGAGCTGTTCTCCACCACCGAGGACGCCCTCTACGCCACGGCGACCGGGGTGCTCGCCCTCGCCGACCGGCGCCGGTTGCGGTTGTTCCTGCGCCGCGACCCGTACAACCGGTTCTTCTCCTGCCTGATCTTCCTCCCCCGCGACCGCTACACCACGACGTCCCGCATCGCGATGCAGGAGGTGCTGCTCGACGAGCTCGGCGGCACCAATCTGGAGTTCAGCACCCGCCTTGGCGAGACGCCGCTGGCGCAGGTGTACTTCATCATCCACACCGAGCCGTCCCGGGCCGTGGACCCGGACGCGCAGCGGATCCAGGAGCGGCTGACCGAGGCCGTGCGCGGCTGGGACGACCGGTTGGTCGAGGCGGTGTTCGCCGAGCAGCGCGAGCAGGCCGAGTCCGGCTCGTCGTTGGGCCCGGAGTCGGCCACCGAGCAGGGGCAGCGCTACGCCAGCGTGTTCCCGGAGGCCTACAAGGAGGACTTCACCGCGACGGAGGCGCTGGCCGACCTGCACCGGCTGCGCGGGCTCAGCGGCGAGTCCGACCTGAAGATGTCGTTCTACGTGCCGCAGGGCGCGGCGCCGGGGGAGCGGCGGTTCAAGCTGTACCTGACCGGCGAGGGGATCACCCTGTCGCAGGTGCTGCCGGTGTTGCAGAACATGGGCGTCGAGGTGGTCGACGAGCGCCCGTACGAGCTGCGCCGCGAGGACGGCACGCGGTGGTGGATCTACGACTTCGGCCTGCGGATCGAGCCCGCGGTGCTCGAGGGCCGCGACGCCGACCAGTTGGACCGGCTCAAGGTCGACTTCCAGGAGGCGTTCGCCGCGATCTGGCGCAATGACGCCGAGCCGGACCGGTTCAACGCGCTGGTGCTGCGCGGCGGCCTCTCCTGGCGCCAGGCCGTGGTGTTGCGCGCCTACTCGCGCTACCTGCGCCAGGCGGGCACCCCGTACTCCCAGGAGTACATCGAGGACGCCGTCCTGGCGCACACGGGGATCGCGACCGCGCTCGTGCGGTTGTTCGAGGTCACCTTCGACCCGACGCTGTCCGAGGAGTCCAGGACCGCGCAGGCGAGCACCAGGGTCGCGGAGATCTCGGAGCTGATCGACGGCGTCACCAGCCTGGACGAGGACCGGATCCTGCGCAGCCTGCTGACCGTGATCCGGGCGACCCTGCGCACCAACTACTACGTGCGCGACGCCGACGGCGCGCCCAAGTCGTACCTCGCGGTGAAGTTGGAGCCGCGTGCGGTGCCGGACCTGCCCGAGCCGCGGCCGCGGTTCGAGATCTTCGTGTGCTCGCCGCGGGTCGAGGGCGTGCACCTGCGCTTCGGTGCCGTCGCCCGCGGTGGGCTGCGCTGGTCGGACCGCAGGGAGGACTTCCGCACCGAGGTGCTCGGCCTGGTCAAGGCGCAGGCGGTCAAGAACGCGGTGATCGTCCCGGTCGGCGCCAAGGGCGGTTTCGTGGTCAAGCGCCCGCCCGCGGCCACCGGTGACCCGAGCCTGGACCGCGAGGCGTACCTGGCCGAGGGCATCGCCTGCTACCGCATGTTCATCTCCGGCCTGCTCGACCTGACCGACAACCTCGACGCCGGTCAGGTCGTGCCAGCCAGGGACGTGGTGCGCTACGACGGCGACGACACCTACCTGGTGGTCGCGGCCGACAAGGGCACCGCGACGTTCTCCGACATCGCCAACGAGGTCGCGATGAGCCGCGGCTTCTGGCTGGGGGACGCGTTCGCCAGCGGCGGGTCGGTCGGCTACGACCACAAGGCGATGGGCATCACCGCCAAGGGCGCGTGGGAGGCCGTGAAGCGGCACTTCCGCGAATTGGGCCTCGACACCCAGACGCAGGCGTTCACCGTGGTCGGTGTCGGTGACATGTCCGGTGACGTGTTCGGCAACGGGATGCTGCTCTCCGAGCACATCCGGCTGGTGGCCGCGTTCGACCACCGGCACGTCTTCCTCGACCCGAACCCGAACCCGGCCGTCGGCTTCAACGAGCGCAAGCGGCTGTTCGCGCTGCCGCGCTCCTCTTGGGACGACTACGAGCGGTCGCTGATCAGCGAGGGCGGCGGTGTCTACCCGCGCACGCTCAAGGCGATCCCGATCACGCCGCAGGTGGCGCGGGCGTTGAGCCTGCCGGAGGACACCGGGAAGCTCTCCCCGCAGGAGTTGATGCGGGCGATCCTGCTCGCCGAGGTCGACCTGCTGTGGAACGGCGGCATCGGCACCTACGTCAAGGCCAGCACCGAGAGCCACGCGGACGTGGGCGACAAGGCCAACGACGCGCTGCGGGTGGACGGCGCGGCGCTGCGGGTCAAGGTGGTCGGCGAGGGCGGCAACCTGGGGTTGACCCAGCGCGGCCGGGTCGAGTTCGCGCACACCGGCGGCAAGATCAACACCGATGCGCTGGACAACAGCGCTGGCGTGGACTGCTCCGACCACGAGGTCAACATCAAGATCCTGCTCGACCACCTCGTCCGCGAGGCCGAGCTGGACCGGGCCGGTCGTGACGCGCTGCTGGCGGAGATGACCGAGCAGGTCGGCGAGCTGGTGCTGACCGACAACTACCGGCAGAACGCGGTGCTCGGCGTCAGCCGCGCGCACGCCGGGCCGATGCTGTCGGTGCACGCCCGCCTGGTCGACCACCTGGAGCAGGACCAGGAGGGCTTCGACCGCAGGCTTGAGGCGCTGCCCTCGCGCGAGCAGTTCAAGGCGATGGAGAAGGCGGGCGACGGCCTCGCCTCGCCGGAGCTGGCCACCCTGATGGCGCACGTGAAGCTGGCGCTCAAGGAGGACGTGCTCGCCAGCGACCTGCCCGACCAGGACGCGTTCGCCCGCAGGCTCGGCGAGTACTTCCCGAGCAAGTTGTGCGACCGCTTCGGCCAGGCCATCGGGGCGCACCCGCTGCACCGGCAGATCACCACGACGCTGCTGGTCAACGAGGTCGTCGACGGCGCGGGCATCTCCTACGCGTTCCGCCTTGCCGAGGAGATGAGTGCCAGCGCGACCGACGCGGTTCGCGCGTTCGCGGTGGCGACCAGGGTCTACGACCTGAAGTCGCTGTGGGCCGAGATCGACGCGCTCGACAACGTGGTGGCCACCGACGTCACCGACGCCATGGTGCTGGAATCGCGGCGGCTGCTCGACCGGGCCTCCCGGTGGCTGCTGTCGAACCGGCCGCAGCCGCTGGCCGTCGGCGCCGAGATCACCCGCTTCCACCGCGTGGTCGGGGTGCTCGCGCCGCAGGTGCACGACCTGCTGCGCGGCCGGGCCCGCGAGGAGGCCGACGCCGACGCGGCCAGGATGATCGAGGCCGGAGTGCCGGACGGGCTCGCCAAGCGGGTCTCCGGTCTGCTCGACGAGTACGGCCTGCTCGACATCACTGAGGTGTCGGAGCTGGCCGAGCGGGACGCGGGCGTGGAGTCCGAGCGCAGCCCGCTGGAGACCGCGCAGCTGTACTACGCGCTGTCCGACCACCTCAACATCGACCAGATGTTGACCTCGGTCAGCGCGCTGGAGCGCGGCAACCGCTGGCACGCGCTGGCCCGCCTCGCCCTGCGCGACGACCTGTACGGGTCGTTGCGCGCGATCACCCTGGACGTGCTGCGGCAGGGCGACCCGGGTGAGGCCCCCGAGGCCAAGATCGCCACCTGGGAGCGGACCAACGCTTCCCGGCTGGCGCGGTCGCGGGCCGCGCTGGAGGAGATCCACGCCTCCGGCAGGCTCGACCTGGCCACCCTGTCGGTGGCCGCGCGCCAGGTCCGCAGCATGGTGCGCTGAACACCCAATGCTCGATGGGGCGGACCAAGTTCGCCCCATCGAGCCCTGGTCGCGGGCCGGATCGGCGCGCGACCAGGGGCCGCTAGGGTTTCCCGGTAACGGTGGACGGTTGCTGGGAGGGATAGTCGTTGGGTGTCTTCGTCGCCGAGGTGCGGCCGCGCTGGTCGGACATGGACCTGTTCGGGCACGTCAACCACGCCAACACGGTGACGTTGTTGGAGGAGGCCCGGGTAGACCTGCTGTTCCACGAGGCTGCGCTGCGCGGGGCCGATGACCTGGCGCGGGGTGTCGTGGTCGCGAAGCTCGTCGTGGACTACCGGGCCCCGCTCTACGCCAACGGCGGCGTCTTACGCATAGAGATGTCTGTTCGAGAGATCCGCGCTGCGTACTTCGTGCTCGACTACGCCGTCCGCAGCGGCCCTAGCGAAGTGGACCCGGTAGCGGTCACCGCGTCGACGACCCTGGCGCCGTACGACCTCAAAAGCGGCAAACCTCGCCGCATCACCGACACCGAGCGGGATTTCCTCGCCGCCTGGCACAGCGGGGGCAATGGTGGCTGACCTGCGTTTCACCGACCCGTCCGAGCGCGACGACCTGGGCGCGTTCGTGGCCAGGGCGGTCCGGCTCGACCAGCAGGCCGTGGTGCGGCTGCGGGCCCGCCCGGACGACGGCACCGACCGGGGCGACTTCATCGACGCCTGGGTGGCCACGCCGTTCGACGTACTGGCCACCCGCACCGCGCGCGGCACCCTCGACCCGTCGGACATGACGGTGTCGGGCAACGAGCTGCTCGCCGCGCTCGCCGTGGTGCGGGGTGACCGGCTCGACCCGGGGCCCTCGCGCGACATGCTGTGGCGCTCGGCGCTGCCGCCCACCCGGCACTGGCAGGTGGTGGACCTGCTGCCCGCCGCGATGGTGTCGGAGCTGGCCGACAAGGGGATCGCCGTGGCGCGGGAGAACGTGGGTCCGCAAGGGACCCCGCCCGCGTCGCTGTTGGACCAGACGGTGCTGACCGTCTCCGGTGACGGTCTGGAGATCAAGGTGCCGCTGCGGTGCCTGTTCGCCTTGTCCGGCATGGGTTTCCTCGCCGACGGCGAGGACGAGCAGATCCGGGTGACGGCGACCGACGCCTGGATGCGCTTGGACGCCCGCTACGGCGCCGTGGTGCGCCGCAGGCATGCCCTCTTGCCGCTCTTGGTGTAGATCAGTCAGACAGCTCTAGATCAGCCAGACAGCGGTTTCCGGTGGGAGATCGGTGCCGTCGATCGGCCCTGAGGCCAGCAGGACCTCGCCGGGCGGGAGCGGTACCGGTGCGCCGGAGGTGTTGAGCGCGCAGATCAATCCGCCGCCCTTGCGTCTATAGGCGAAACAGCCTGGGGGAGCGCCGTACCACTCCAGCTCCGTACCGGCGAACCCGCTGTGCGTCTTGCGCAGTTCTAACGCCTGCCTATAGAGCGACAACATCGAACCCGGGTCCTCAAGCTGCGACTCGACAGTGAGCCCCGCCCATTCCTGCGGGATCGGCAGCCAGGTGGACGTGCCCTCGGAGAACGCGAACGGCGGCTCCGAGCCCTCCCACGGCAGCGGCACGCGCGCACCGTCCCTACCGCGATCTGTGTGCCCCGAGCGCTCCCACAACGGATCCTGCAGAGCCCAATCCGGCAGGTCCACATTGGGCAGGCCGAGCTCTTCGCCGTTGTAGAGGTACACAACGCCGGGCAACGCCAACTGCACCAGCGCCATCGCCCGCGCCCGACGAGCACCCACATCGCCCCCGCCGTAGCGGGTCACGTGCCGCACCACGTCGTGGTTGGACAGCGTCCACGTCGGCGGCGCAGGGGACCGCGACACCGCCTCCAGCGACATGTCGATCGCCCGCCGCACCGCGTCGGCGTCGAAGTCCGCGTCCACCAACGCGAAGTTGAACCCCAGGTGCAGCTCGTCCGGCCGGACGTACCTGGCGAACTGGGCGTCGGTCCGCACCCAGATCTCCCCGACCGCCATCGACCCCGGGTACTCGTCGGTCACCTTGCGGATCAACCGGTGCACCTCGTGCACCTCGTCGTTGTCGAAGCGCGGGTCGTCCACCCCGTGCGTCTGGGCCCCCGTCAGCGACCGCAGGTACTCCGGCATGTCCGGCAGCCCGGCGGGTTTGGCCATGCCGTGCGCCACATCGATGCGGAACCCGTCGACCTCGCGGTCGAGCCAGAACCGCAGCGTCGTCACCAGGTCCGCGCGGACCTCGGAGTTGTCCCAGTTCAGGTCCGGCTGCTGCGGGGCGAACAGGTGCAGGTACCACTGCCCGTCCGGCACCCGCGTCCACGCGGGCCCGCCGAACACGCTCACCCAGTTGTTCGGCGGCAGCGAACCGTCGCCGCGGCCGTCGCGGAAGAAGTACCGCTCCCGCTCCCGCGACCCGGGGCGGGCCGCCAGCGCGTCCTGGAACCACCGGTGCTGGTCGCTGCTGTGGTTGGGCACCACGTCGATGGTGACCTTGATGCCGTGCGCGTGCGCGTCGGCCACCAGCCGGTCGAACCCGGCGAGGTCACCGAAGAGGGGGTCCACCTCGCGCGGGTCGGCCACGTCGTAGCCGTGGTCGGCCATCGGCGAGCGGAAGAACGGGGTCAGCCACAGCGCCTCGACCCCCAGCAGTTCCAGGTAGCCCAACCGGGACCGGATGCCCTCCAGGTCGCCGACCCCGTCGCCGTTGGCGTCGGCGAAGGAGCGCACGTAGACCTGGTAGAACACCGCCCGCCGCCACCACTGGGGGGTCTGCTCGCGCTGCTGCTCACCCGAGGGGTCCGGCTCGGCGGATCGTCGCACGGTTGTCCATCCTGCCCTCGGTACCGCTGGCTCGCCCAGCGCCTGTGATCTTGAACTTTGTCAGACCCAGCTGTTGAGCAAGCTGTTCGCCGCCATCTCCAGGTACTGCCACAGCCGGGCCCGGTGCGCCTCGGCCAAGCCCGCGGTGTCCACCGCGACCCGCATGCAGCGCAACCAGGCGTCGCGCTCGGCCGGGCCGATGGTGAACGGCTGGTGCCGCATCCGCAGCCGGGGGTGGCCCCGCCGGTCGGAGTAGGTGTGCGGCCCGCCCCAGTACTGCATCAGGAACAGCCGCAGCCGCTCCTCGGCCGGACCGAGGTCCTCTTCCGGGTACATCGGCCGCAGCAGCGGGTCCCTGGCCACCTCTTCGTAGAAGCGACCGACGACCCGGCGGAAGGTGTCCTCCCCGCCGACCGCGTCGTAGAAGTTCTCGGTGGGGGAGTCGGGTTCAATCGGAGTGCCCACCGCCCCATCCTCGCGCACCGACCGCTAGGCCGGGGCGGTCGGGGGGAACAGCCTGCCCATCGGCGGCTGGATCCCGGCTTCCTCCACCGCGCCCATGGCCCGCGCGCGCAGCGCCCGCTGCACCGCCCACTGCCTGCCGGGGCGCACCTTGACCGTCATCCGGACCGTCACGCTCTCCGGGGTCACCTTCTCCACACCGAGCACCTCGGGCGCCTCGATCACGTCGGAGGAGAACGGCTCCTCGCCCGCGACCTCCTTCGACACCCGGTCCAGCAGCGCGATCACCACGTCCACGTCGGCGCCGTAGCCGACCGGCAGGTCCACCACCGCCACCGCGAAGCCCTGGCTGGAGTTGCCGACCCGCAGGATCTCGCCGTTGCGCACGTACCACACGGTCCCGTTGACGTCGCGCAGCGTGGTCACCCGCAGCCCCACCGCCTCGATGGTGCCGCTGGCCTCACCGACGTCGACGACGTCACCGACCCCGTACTGGTCCTCGAGCATCATGAAGATCCCGGACAGGAAGTCCTTGACCAGGTTCTGCGCGCCGAACCCGAGCGCGACGCCGACGATCCCGGCCGAGGCGATCACCGGACCCAGGTTCACCCCGAGCTCGCCGAGCGCCATGATGAACGCCAGCCCGTAGACGATGAACGTCACCAGCGACTTGAGCACCGAGCCGATCGTCTTGGCCCGCTGCTGGCGCCGCTCGGACACCAGCGCGCCCAGCGCCTGCGGCGCGCGTTCCTTCAGCGGCCGCAGCAGCGCGGGGGTCTTGCCCTCGCCGGAGGTCAACCGGTCGATCAGCCTGCGCACCAGCAGCCTGATCACGAACGCCACGATGAAGATCAGCAGGATCTTGAGCGGCTTGGCCACCAGCCACCCGGCCGAGGCGGCCAGCCACTCGTTGCCGGTCAACCGCCACACCTCGGCGCACCACGAGCCGTCCTCGGTGATGCACTTGGGCGGTTCCATGGTGAACGGCAGTTGGGTCGACAACGGCTGGGAGAAGAGGGAGGCAGTCATCGGCGCCGACGATAGCCGGCCCCCCGGACCCGGTCGAGGCGGGTGTCCACAAGCGGCGTTCACCGGGATTTAGCTGGGTGATCCGGGACACGTCACAGAACACACGTGCGTTCGGGGGTCGGTGTGTGGTCGACTTAGCCCAGCACCGGTGGAGGTGGTCGAGTGCCAGACCGACAACCGACCCGCTCCGGCGCGCCCTCGGGGCACGCGCCGGGGCCGACGCTTTGCCCGGATCCGGACGCCTCGGCGCCGGATGTGGTCGCTTCGCGCGCCCGGGCCGCCCCGATCCCGATCCCCGTACCGCTCCCGGTCGTCCCCTCGTGGGGCAGGCGCCGGGTGCTCCTGCTCAACACCACGTTCGAGCCACTGACCGCGTTGTCGCTGCGCCGCGCCGTGGTCCTGGTCGTCTGCGGCAAGGCCGAGGTCGTGCACGGCGACCCGGCAGGCAAGGTCGTGCACTCCGCGACCTCGAGCGTGGTGATCCCCTCGGTGATCCGGCTCAGCAGCTACGTGCGCGTCCCCTACCGGGGTCGGGTGCCGCTGACCCGGGCCGGGTTGATGCACCGCGACCGCTACCGCTGCGCGTACTGCGGTGGTCGGGCGGAGACGATAGATCATGTCGTGCCGCGCAGTCGGGGCGGGCAGCACACGTGGCATAACTGCGTGGCGTGTTGCGCCAGGTGCAACCACCGCAAGGCGGACAAGATGCTGTCGGAGCTGGGCTGGCGGCTGCGGGTGGTCCCCACCGCGCCGCGCGGCCCGCACTGGCGGCTGCTCGCAGGCGTGGTCGACGCTGACCCGCTGTGGCTGCCGTACCTCGGAGAGCCCGCCGCTTAGTCGAGGCGTTAGTACTTAGGCGGCAGTACTTAGGCGGCGGTGACGCGCGTGCCCGAGGTGACCCGGGTTCCCCTGGTCACCCGGGTGCCGCGCGTGACGCGGGTACCGCGCTCCTGCAGCGTGACGCGGGTGCCCCTGGTGACGCGAGTGCCGCGCTCGGCCGCGGAAGTCACGCGGGTGCCACGGGTGACTCGAGTCCCGCGGGTGACCCTGGTGCCGCACTCCATAAGAGAGGTGACGCGGGTTCCCCGCGTGACTCGCGTGCCACGAGTGACCCGGGTGCCGTTGACGAGCTCCGCCGTCACCCGCGTGCCCCGGGTGACCCTGGTGCCGCGGGTGACCCGCGTTCCGCACTCGAGCAGCGACGTGACGCGCGTGCCCCGGGTGACCCGAGTGCCGTTGATGAGTTCTGAGGTGACCCGGGTTCCCCTCGTGACCCGGGTGCCGTTGATGAGTTCAGCCGTGACTCGGGTTCCGCGGGTGACTCGGGTGCCGCGGGTGACTCGGGTGCCGCGGGTGACTCGGGTTCCGCGGGTGACGCGGGTGCCGTTGATGAGTTCCGCTGTGACTCGGGTGCCGCGGGTGACTCGGGTTCCGCGGGTGACGCGGGTGCCGTTGATGAGTTCCGCTGTGACTCGGGTGCCGCGGGTGACTCGGGTTCCGCGGGTGACGCGGGTGCCGTTGATGAGTTCCGCTGTGACTCGGGTGCCGCGGGTGACTCGGGTTCCGCGGGTGACGCGGGTGCCGTTGATGAGTTCCGCTGTGACTCGGGTTCCGCGGGTGACGCGGGTGCCGTTGACGAGCTCCGCCGTCACGCGAGTGCCCCTGGTGACCCGGGTTCCCCTCGTCACGCGGGTGCCGTTCTCGAGCAGTGCTGTCACCCGCGTCCCACGCGTGACCCTCGTGCCGCACTCGAGCACCGACGTGACGCGCGTTCCCCTGGTGACCCGCGTCCCGCGCTCCGCCGCCGTCGCCCTGGTGCCGCGGGTGACCCAGATACCCAGGTCGGATCCCGTGACCCGCGTGCCGCGTTCCACGGCGGTGACGCGGGTTCCGCGGGTGACCCTGGTGCCCCTGTCCGCCCCGGTCACGCGGGTTCCCCTGGTGACTCGCGTGCCGCGCTCCGCCGCGGTCACCCTGGTGCCGCGGGTGACCCGGGTGCCGCGCCCGGCCGAAATCCCCCTGGTGTGCAAGGTCACCTCCGTGTCACCCTGGAGGGCGGTCACCCGGGTCCCGCGGGTCACCCGGGTCCCCCGTCCCGCCAGGGCACCGCCACCCGGTTGCGTGTAGTCGGCCATCTGGGTGATGATCATTGCCGCGTCGTGGGAAGCGATGGTGTACATGGGGTGGCCTCCTGAGGGCGGTTGCGCATCGAGAGAAGCGGAGGAGTCGTTTCGCAAGGGCCGTACAGGTGAAAGCTATGACTCAGATCGGTAACCGACAAGACGTCGGCAACCCCCAAGGGCCCTGGCGTGCGCGTTTGAGGCCGTTCGCCCCTTGTTGATAGGCCCAAAGAGCTACCGTCTCGGCCGTCTCTCGGCCCAGCAGCTTTACCAAGGGAGCACCAACCGCTCACGTGGCGCGACCACCGGCTGGTCGGCTGGAGCAGTGCTCGCACCCGTGATCGCATCGCGAGGCCGTCTCGGCCGGTCAGCGCCCTGTCGGCTACCGTATCCGCTGTGACGCTCGTCGAGACCCTTCTCGTCTTCGCGGCGGTCCCGCTGGCCATCTACGGCGTGATCGCCCTCATGACCCTGCGCGAGAGGTTCGCCAAGGCACCCCGGTACCGCCCCGGCCAGGAGTGGGAGCACGAGCCGGTGTGGTGGACGGCCAACCCCGCCGGCCTGGGTTCCGCCCACGCGGGCACCGCCGAGGCGGGCACCCCGGTGCACACGGCCAAGGGAGGAGCCCGTGGTGGCTGGTGACCTCGTCCGGCACGAGCCGGACGTCCTGGTTGAGGACCCCGAGCACGGCTACGGCGCCGTCCGCACCATCAGCGGCCGGGTGTCGGTCGCCAAGCAGCGCGAGGTGGCCCCGCCGGGCCTCCCGTTCTCCACGGTCGCGCTGACCCGCCTCGACGAGGCCCTCACCCTGTCCTCCCGCGCGACCGGCATCGGTTTCAGCGTGTACCTGGGCGACCTGGGCGCGGACACCCGCGCCCGCGCCGAGGACCTGCACGCCGCCATCGGCGCGAACTCGGCGGAGTCGGTCCTGCTGGCGGTGTCCCCCGGCCAGCGCAGGGTCGAGATCGTCACCGGCACCGAGTCCGCCCGCAGGCTCACCGACCGAGGCTGCAACCTGGCCGTCATGAGCATGGTCGCCTCCTTCAAGGAAGGCGACCTGGTCGGCGGCCTGGTCAGCGCCCTCCGCATGCTCGCCGACCAGGCGGGCCACGCCCCCAAGCACTAAGAGCAAACGCCCGAGAGGCCCCGGACCACATCGGTCCGGGGCCTCTTGCGCATTCGCTCTTAGTGCTCGGCGATATCGATCACCAAACCCGCTCGCGGAGGCCACCGCCGATGTCGCACCGCCACCCCCCATTCGGCTGGTCTCCCCACCCCCACTCGCCCCCGACCTGCCACTCCCTCTATCCACAACCCCCCACAACCATCCCCAGCTTTCCGCCACCCCCTTCCCCGCCCTCGCTCCCCGGTACACTGGCACCGGGGACGCCCCCCCCAGAGGTGCGGTGGGGGATGGGACGCGACTGGGCAGGCTTTGGGCGAACGAAAGAGGCCCCTGACCGCTGTGGCCCGGGGCCTCTTCGCATTTCGCTCTCAAGCGTCGCCGAGTTTGGCGGGCAGGCAGTGCTCGGCAATGTCGATGCGCCAGTCGACACAGTTGGCGGAGGGCATTTCCCGCCACCCACCCGGCTCGCACCGCCACCCCCATTCGGCTGGTCTCCCCACCCCCACTCGCCCCCGACCTGCCACTCCCTCTATCCACAACCCCCACAACCATCCCCAACTTTCCGCCACCCCCCTCCCCGCCCCCAACCCCCGATACACTGGCGCCGGGGACGCCCCCCAGAGGTGCGGTGGGGGATGGGACGCGGCCGGGCGGGCTTAGGGCAAACGCAAGAAGCCGGGCCGGTGGTCCAAAGCCCTCGTTGGAGACATCGAGTTCGCGGGCAGTGAGTGTGCGGCCTGTAGGCCCAAGGTGGCGGCGGGCGGGGTGGTCGCCTGTCCGCCAATGGTTCGGCGGCGGTCGCCGCGGCGGCATCGTCCAAGCTGAAGATGTGCCTAGCGCCAATGCAAGAGGCCCCAGACCACAGTGGTCCGGGGCCTCTTGGCGTAAGAGGGCTGCGGCGCGAGCGCCGCAGCCGGTGTGCCTCTAGGAGCCGTCGAACTCGCGGGCGGCGAGGGCGCGGACGATGCCGGCGCGACCCTCCGACACGAGCCTGCGGAGGGCGGGTGGGTGGTCGCCTGCCAGCCACTGGTCGGCTGCGGTCACGGTTTCCGACCGTACCGCCCAGGCCGGGAACAGGCCCAGGGCGACCGACTGCGCCCGCTCGCTGGAGCGCCGCGCCCAGACACCCGCCACGTCGGCGAAGTACTGCGGGGCGTAGGACTGCAGCAGGGGCCGTTGGGCCGGGTGCGAGAAGCCGCCGATGATGGCTTCGTTGATGGCGTTGGGCAGGTCGTCGTCGTGGATGGCGCGGCGCCAGGCTTCGGACTTGCCCGCTTCGGTGGGCCGCAGCGAGCGGGACCGCTCCGCCTGCCGCTGTCCGGCCGCGGTGGAGTCGCGCTTGAGCTCGGCGTCGATCTCGTCGTCCCCGGCGGCGCCGTGGGCGACGAGGGCGTGCAGCAGGCGCCAGCGCAGGTCGGTGTCGACCAGCAGGCCCTCCAGCTCCGCCGTGCCGTCCAGCCAGCCGCGCAGCACGCCCAGCTTGGCCTCGTCGAGCACGGAACCGGTGAGCGCGTTCACCAGGGCCAGCTGGTGGTCCGAGCCCGGCTGCGCGGCCAGGGCCAGCTCCAGCACGCGGTCGGTGAACTGCTGCCAGCCGGTCGGCGCGAAGTCCGGGTCGGCGTAGGAGGTGATCGCGGTCTGGGCCTGCAGCAGCAGCCGCTGGACCACGCCGACCTCGGTCTCGGCCTCGAGGCCGTGGCAGACCAGGGTGACGAAGTCGCGGGCCTTGAGCTCGGCCTCGCGGGTCATCTCCCACGCCGCCGACCAGCACAGCGTGCGCGGCAGCGGCTCGGTGATGTCGCCGATGCGGTCGATCAGCGTGGTCAGCGAACCCGGGTCGAGGCGCATCGTGCAGTAGGTGAGGTCGTCGTCGTTGACCAGCACCAGCTTGCCGCTCTCGATGCCGACCAGCTCGGGCACGTCGGTGCGCTCGCCGTCGACGTCGATCTCCACCCGGTGGGTGCGCACCAGCTTGCCCACGGTGTCGGTCGCGTCGTCGTACACGCCGATGGCGACCCGGTGCGTGCGCAGTTCGCCCTTGCCCGGCTTGGCACCGCCCTGCAGGACCGCGAACTCGGTGAACCTGCCCTCGGCGTCGACCTCGAACTTGGCGCGCAGCGAGGTGAGCCCGGTGGTCTCCAGCCACTGCGCGCTCCACCAGGACAGGTCCCGGCCGGAGGCCTCTTCGAGCGCGGCGAGCAGGTCGGCGAGGGTGGCGTTGCCCCAGGCGTGCTTGCCGAAGTACACCCGCAGCCCGGACAGGAAGTTGTCCAGGCCGACGTAGGCGACCAGCTGCTTGAGGACCGCGGCGCCCTTGGCGTAGGTGATGCCGTCGAAGTTGACCTCGACGGCCTGCACGTCCGGGATGTCGGCGGCGACCGGGTGCGTCGAGGGCAGCTGGTCCTGCCGGTAGGCCCAGGACTTCTCGATGTTGGCGAAGCTGGTCCAGGCGTGCTCGTACTCGGTGGCGCTGGCCTGCGCCAGGACGCTGGCCCAGGTCGCGAACGACTCGTTGAGCCACAGGTCGTCCCACCAGCGCATGGTGACCAGGTCGCCGAACCACATGTGCGCCATCTCGTGCAGCACGGTCTCGCACCGGCGCTCGTAGGCGTAGCGGGTGACCCGGCTGCGGAAGACGTAGTCCTCCAGGAAGGTCACGCAGCCCGCGTTCTCCATGGCGCCCGCGTTGAACTCCGGCACGAAGCACTGGTCGTACTTGCCGAACGGGTAGGCGACGCCGAAGTTGTCGTGGAAGAACGCGAAGCCCTGCTTGGACTCGGTGAACAGCCGCTCGGCGTCCATGAACTCCGCGAGCGAGGCCCGGCAGTAGATGCCCAGCGGGATGGTGCCGTGCTCGTCGGTGAACTCGTCGCGCCACTCGGCGTAGGGACCGGCCACCAGTGCCACCAGGTAGGTGGACATCGGTTTGGTGGTCTCGAACACGTGCCGTGCGGTGCCCTCGACGTCGGCCACGTCGGTGATCGACTCGGCCGCGGCGTTGGAGATGACCTTCCACGACCGCGGGGCGGTGACCGTGATCGCGTAGGTCGCCTTGAGGTCGGGCTGGTCGAAGCAGGCGAACATCCGCTTGGCGTCGGCGGTCTCGAACTGCGAGTACAGGTACACGCCCTTGTCGACCGGGTCGACGAAGCGGTGCAGGCCCTCACCGGTGTTGGTGTACTGGCAGGTCGCCACGACGGTGAGCTCGTTGCGCTCGGCGAGGCCGGTCAGCTCGATGCCGTTCTCCTGCGCGTAGCCGGAGACGTCGAGCGCCACCCCGTTGAGCTCGGCGGAGACCACCGATTCGGCGACGATGTCGATGAACGTGCTGGCACCGGCCTCGCGGCTGGTGAACCGGACGGTGGCGCGGGAGGCGAAGGTCGTCTCGCCCGGCTGGCCGACGCCGTCGGTGAGGTCCAGCTCGATGGAGTAGGACTCCACCTCCAGCAGCGCGGCGCGCTGTTGGGCTTGGTCTCGGGTCAGGTTGGGCGCGGCCACGGCGAACACCTCGGCGAACTCGTCGGTCGGACTGGGGCGGGGAACAGCTGGGACTGCGGACTCTGGCTGGCTCACCGCTGACCCGCGCGCTGGCGGGTCGTAGATGACAATCGCATCCAATCACGCCCCGGCGGCCCGTGGTGCCCCCAACCATGGGGAAGCTTTCCCAGCGGCGGGGTGTT
Organism: Actinokineospora baliensis; assembly: GCF_016907695.1. Classification (NCBI taxonomy): domain Bacteria; kingdom Bacillati; phylum Actinomycetota; class Actinomycetes; order Pseudonocardiales; family Pseudonocardiaceae; genus Actinokineospora; species Actinokineospora baliensis. The sequence continues at coordinate 2,821,558 of NZ_JAFBCK010000001.1, forward strand.
GCAGGGGTGGGGGAGCTCGCTCACGCCCACCACACGCGGCGAAGATCCAACTCTGGAGACCTTTCATGACTGCACCATCGGTCGGCAACACTGGGAACAAGACCACCAAGGTCGACTTCTACTTCGACCCGATCTGCCCGTTCGCCTGGATCACCTCGCGCTGGATCCTGGAGGTCGAGAAGCACCGTGACCTGGACCTGCGCTTCCGGGTGATGAGCCTGTCGGTGCTCAACGCCGACAAGCCGGACCTGCCGGAGCAGTACCGCGAGCTGCTCGACCGGGGCTGGGCGCCGGTCCGCGTGGCGATCGCCGCCGCGCAGCACCACGGCGAGGAGGTCCTGCGGGACCTGTACACGGCGCTGGGCACCCGGATCCACAACAAGGGTGAGAAGGACTACACCGAGGCGATCAAGGGCGCGCTCGCGGACGTGGGCCTGCCCGCCGAGCTGATCGAGGCCGGGACCAGCACCGAGTACGACGAGGCGCTGCGCAAGTCCCACCACGAGGGCATGGACCCGGTCGGCCAGGAGGTCGGCACCCCCACCATCCACATCGACGGCGTCGCCTTCTTCGGCCCCGTCCTGTCCGAGATCCCCCGCGGCGACGACGCCCTGGCGGTCTTCGACGGTGCGGTGGCCCTGGCCCGCTACCCCAAGTTCTTCGAACTCAAGCGCACCCGCACCGGCGACCTCAACTTCGACTAGCCCGCAGACCCCCCACGACAACCGGTTGCCCCCAACGCAACCGGTTGTCCACAGGGCTGCCTCCACCCCGGCGCCCCCTGCCCCCAACCCCGCCGGTTGTCCACAGGCCCCGTTCATCCCCCCCACCGCGCTGCTGCCCCCACTACCCTCGATTCGGGGGCTTGCTCACTCCGCTTTGATCTTGCTTTCCGCAGCGACCATCCCGCGCCCCCCACCACGCTGGCCAATCCCGCCCTGCGCAGCCCGCGTCCCCCCCCGGCGCGCGCCTTGTCTGTCCCCATCCCCGCCAGCTGTCCACAGGCCCGAGTTCACCCCCGCCCGCTGCGCCCCCACCGCCCTACCCTGGATTCGGGGGCTGCTCACTCCGCTTTGATCTTGCCGCTCGCGGCGGCCACCCCGCGCGCCCAAGCGCGCTGGCCCATCCCGCACACCTGCGCTGCCCGAGCCGCCCCGGTGCGTCCCCAACCCCGCCAGCTGTCCACAGGCCGGAGTTCACCGCGCCCACCGCGCCACCACCCGCACTACCCTCGATTCGGGGGCTGCTCAGCACGTGTTGATCTTGCTTCCGCGCCAGACGCGCCCACCACGCTGGCCCGTCCACGCCGTGCCGCTGTCCCCATGCCCGCCAGCTGTCCACAGGCCCAGCTTCACCCCGCTCCCCGCGCCCCACTCGCATTACCCTCGATTCGGGGGCTGCTCAGCGCGGCGCGACCACAGCGCCACCCGCCCGCATGTGCGCGACCCCGCCCCGATGTGACACTCTGGCTCCGAAATTGACTTCAGGTGTCACAAGGTGGAGGACTCATGGCTGCTCCCGTCACCATCCGCGCGGGTCATGTCATCGGCGGCACGCTGGTCGAGTCGGCCGGTGAGCGCATCGAGGTGGTCAACCCGGCGACCGAGGAGGTCATCGCGGCTGTCCCCGCGGGCACCCCGGCCGATGTGGACACCGCTGTCGCCGCCGCGGCTGAGGCGTTCGCGGGGTGGGCCGCGAGGGATCCCCGCGATCGCGCGGCCGTCGTGCGCAAGGTGGCCGAGGGGGTCATCGCCCGGCGGTCCGAGATCGCGGCGTTGATCACGGCGGAGATGGGGTCGCCGATCGGGTTCGCGACGAAGGTCCAGGCGAGCCTGCCCGCCGCGACGACCGCGGGGATCGCGGATCTGGTCGAGGGTGGGTACGCGTTCACCGAGGAGATCGGCAACTCCCTGGTCGTTCGTGAGCCGATCGGTGTCGTGGGCGCGATCACGCCGTGGAACTACCCCTTGCACCAGATCGCCGCCAAGGTCGCTCCCGCGCTCGCAGCGGGCAACACCGTCGTGCTCAAACCGAGCGAGGTTGCCCCCCTCAACGCCAACCTCTTCATGGAGATCCTCGCCGAGGCGGGTGTACCCGCGGGCGTGGTGAACCTGGTGCATGGCACCGGCCCGGTCGTGGGGGAGGCCATCGCGGCGCACCCGCGGGTGGACATGGTGTCGTTCACCGGTTCTACCGCCGCGGGCAAGCGCGTGTCGGCTGTGGCCGCGCAGACGGTCAAGCGGGTCGCGTTGGAGTTGGGCGGTAAGTCGGCCAACGTGGTCCTCGACGATGCCGACCTGGGTAGGGCGGTCAAGATCGGCCTGGCGAACACCTACATCAACGGCGGCCAGACCTGCACCGCGTGGACCCGCATGCTGGTTCCCGCCAGCAGGCACGACGAGGCCGTTGAGCTCGCGGTCGCCGCGGCGGCGAAGTACACCGTGGGGGACCCGCTCGACGAGGCGACGAGGATCGGCCCTATGTCCTCGGCCGCCCAACGCGACCGCGTGCTCGACTACATCCGCCTGGGTGTCGAAGAAGGCGCCGTTCTCGCCTATGGCGGCAAGACCGACGGCCTCCCCGAGCGCGGCGCCTATGTGCCGCCGACCATCTTCGCCGGGGTCCGCGCTGACATGCGGATCGCGCAAGAGGAGATTTTCGGCCCTGTTCTCTCGATCCTGCCTTACGCCGACGAGGACGAGGCTGTGGCGATCGCCAACTCCACCATCTATGGCCTGGCGGGCGCAGTGTTCGGCGCCGACCAAGACCGGGCGGTCGCGGTTGCCAAGCGCTTGCGCACCGGTCAGGTCGACGTCAACGGCGGTGCCTTCAACCCGGTCGCGCCTTTCGGCGGCTACCGGCAGTCGGGCAACGGCCGCGAGTTGGGTCGGTTCGGGTTGGAGGAGTTCCTGGAGGTCAAGTCCATCCAGCTGTAGTGGCCTACGCGACCCGTCCCCGCTCTAGCGCGGGACGGGTCGCCTCTTCCGGATAAGGGCTCTGCGCCAAGGCTTCCTCTATGGTCAGCGAGCCACTACGCACACCGTCGAAAAGTCCCGCGATGGCCGAGAGTTCCGCGCGCTGCGCACGCACGAACCCGGCGTCCACCGGCTCGCCGTGCCCCGGCACGACCACCCGGGGTGCTAAGTCCAGCAACACATCCAGCGCGGCGGGCCATTCCAGCGGGTAGCCGTCCTTGCCGATCGACGGCGGGGCGCCCTGTTCGACCGTGTCACCCGCGAACAGCACGCCCTCGTCCGGCACGTGCACCACGACGTCGTTGTCGGTGTGGCCGCGCCCGGGGTGCAGCAGCGTGACGACCCGGTCACCCAGGTCCACCTCGACCCGCGTGGACACCTCGTGCGTCGGCGCGACGACCCGGGCGGCCAGCAGCCGGTCGGCCAGGTGGTCCCGACCGGACTCGCGGTAGTGCTCCGCCCACGTCAAGGCCTGCGCCCGCGCACCCACGGCCATCTCCGCCGCGCACGCCGGGTGCGCCCACACGTCGGCGCCGGGGAACGCGGCGGTGCCGAGGAAGTGGTCCCAGTGCGCGTGCGTGATCACCACCGCCCACGGCACCGGGGTGATCTCGCGGACCGCCGCCGCCCACGCCGCGCCGTGCCGCTCGTCGGTGCCGGTGTCGACCACCAGGCAGCGGTCCCGGCCGACCACCAACCCCATGGTCTGGTCCAGTTCGGTGTTGCGGCTGGCGAACACCCGGTCACCCAGTTCGATCCATCGCATCCCGGCTTTCTACCGGATCTACAGCGAATTGACTGTAATCGCGACCACGCCAGCGCCCGGCTGCGCCCGCGCCGCACCCGGATGGCACACTCAGCCCGTGCGCGTATACCTGGGATCCGACCACGCGGGCTTCGAGCTGAAGACCCACCTCGTCGAGCACTTGACCGCGGCGGGTCACGAGGTCGTCGACGTGGGGCCGCACGCCTACGACGCCCTCGACGACTACCCGCCGTTCTGCGTGGAGACCGCGCGCCGCGTGGTCGCCGACGAGGGCAGCCTGGGGGTCGTGCTCGGCGGGTCGGGCAACGGCGAGCAGATCGCCGCCAACAAGGTCGCGGGCTGCCGCGCCGCGCTCGCCTGGAGCGTCGAGACCGCTCAGTTGAGCCGCCAGCACAACAACGCGCAGGTCATCGGGGTCGGCTCGCGGATGCACAGCACCGAGGAGGCGACCGCGATCGTGGAGGCCTTCCTCGCCACCGACTTCTCCGGTGACGAACGCCACCAGCGCCGCATCAACCAGCTCAGCGAGTTCGAGCGCACCGGCGAACCGCCCGCGCTCCCCGCCTGACCCTGCCGTCCCTTAGCTCGATGGGGTGAACTTCGCGTGCCCGAGGGTCACACCCTGCACCGGTTGGCGGGCTTGCACCACGACTGGTACGCGGGATCGCCCGTCCAGGTGAGCAGTCCGCAGGGCCGCTTCGCCGCTGACGCGTCCGTTGTGGACGGTGCGGTGCTCGAGGCGGCCGAGGCGCACGGCAAGCACCTGTTCCACTGCTATGGCCCCGATCGGGTGGTGCACATCCACCTCGGCCTGTACGGCACCTTCACCGACGGTGACACCCCGGTGCCCGAGCCGGTCGGCCAGGTCCGGATGCGCCTCGTCGGCGCCGACCGGTGGACCGACCTGCGCGGCCCGACTCGCTGCGAGCTGCTCACCGACGGGCAGGTCACCGCGCTGCGGGCCCGGCTGGGCCCCGACCCGCTGCGCGCCGACGCCGACCCGGAGCGGGTGTGGTCCCGGATCTCGCGGTCCCGTAGCTCGATCGCGGTGTTGCTGATGGACCAGTCCGTTGTGGCCGGTGTCGGCAACGTGTACCGGGCGGAGTTGCTGTTCCGCCACGGGGTCCACCCTTCGGTCACCGGCCGTGAGCTGGACCGGTCGGTGTGGGACGAGATGTGGGTGGACCTGGTGGCCCTCATGCGGTTGGGGGTCCACAGGGGACGGATCGACACGGTCCGCGACGAACACCTGCCTGAGGCCACCGGTCGGGCGCCGCGGCAGGACCGGCACGGCGGTGAGGTCTACGTCTACCGCCGAGCCGGGATGCCCTGCCTGATCTGCGGTACCCCGGTGCTCACCGAGGTCTTGGCCGCACGCAACAACTATTGGTGCCCGACCTGCCAACCCGGCTAAGAGCCACCCTCTTAGAAGAAGTCCCCGCCGCCGAAGTCGCCACCTCCGAAGTCACTACCGCCACCGAAGTCGCCTCCGCCGTAGTCACCCCCGTAGTCGCCACCGGCGTCCCCACCCATGTCACCGCCGGAGTCGGCGACGGCATCGGCTTGACCGGCGTCGTACCCGGCCTCCCACGCCGCCGCGTCCGGGATGCCCGCCATGCCGGAGAACATCGCGTCGAACAACAGCACCGTGCCGATGCCCCACGCACCCGCGACCAACGCGGGCTTCCACCACGGCTCGCTGTACCAGCCCTGCGGCACCGGGCGACCGGCCACGCGACCACCCGGGTAGTAGTGCGGCGTTCCGCGACCGGGCATCGGCGACGCCTCGTAGGAGTGGCCTTCTACGCTGACCCTGCGGTCCTGCTCGACCCGACCCGCGCGCTGCTGCTCGGGGTCCACCGGCAGGTCGGGGCCGGGGTCCAGGCCCATGGCCAGCCGGGCGGCGCGGATGTAGTAGAGGCCTTCCATCGCCGTCTTGGTGACCAGCCGGGCCTGGTCGACGGTGTTCGCCTGCTCCATCTGCGACCCGGCGGCGGTGTAGCGCTCCGCCGCGTCGGCGATCGCCTGCCGGGACGGTTCGTCGGTGCCGGTCAGGTTCATCACCTGGCCGCCCAGGCGCTCCACCCAGCGCCGCGCCTCCGCCTTGGCGTCGTCGAGCTGCCGGGCGCGGCTGGTGGCCTGGTTGCGGACCACCACCACACCGAGGACCACTACCGCGAGGATGAGGATGACCACGACCGCGCCGCCCATAGCGCCTCCTTCGTCTTACCCCTAACAACGCGAGACGCTGCTGCCCTGGTTCCCGAGGGTTGTTCAGAACACCTCGCGGCAGGCAGGCTCCCGCTCGGCCTGCATCGCGTGCGATAGAGCCGCCGCCGCACCCGTTGTGTACTCCGTGACCAGGCCTGCCGCTGCGAGCGTGCTTAGGCGGGTGCCGCCGAGGTAGGCCGCGCCGAGGTCCCGCACATCCAGGGCGAGATCCGCGGGCGAGTCCGTCTTGGCGACAGTCATCCGGCCGTCCGCCGCGACCAGGTGCCAACGCCCGGCGTTCCAGGGGCAGAAGCTGTCCGTCACCTCGACGACAACGTCCACTGGTGCCTGGTAACCCCGTAGAGGGAGCGCGGCGGCCACATCGGTGAGGCGGATGTGCAGGCCGTGGAACTTCTTCCGAACCGCGATGCGGGTGTCGGGCAGCAACAGCACTAGAGGGTCGTCTCCGCTGCCTTCGTACTCCACGGTCGCCGCGAGGTCGATGTCGAGCAGGTACCGCCAGAGGCTGGTGAATGCCTCAGGAGTGTTGGCCACGAGTTCGTGCACGAACACAGTGCCGCGAGGCCCGTTGTCGGTCCACTCCGGCTTACCCCTATAGGCGGCATAACCGTCCGGGTGTACGGCGAACCGGAACTGCGTCTGGCCGTTCCGTACTGCCTCTGAGTCGTAGTAGTGGAACACCCAGTTGCCTTCGACCCTGGTAAGAGCACCCACTTGCTGCTCGGCGTACCGCTCATAGAGGGGCCGGATCACCGCCATGGCCTCGTCTCTGGGTATTTCGCGAATCACCGAAGGGTCAGCCGAGACGCCTGGTCGGAACGGTGACTTAGCGGCCAGCGTGTGTTGCGTCGACTCGGTGGCGACGCCGTAGCCGTACCGGCCATAGATGGCCGATTCCGACGCCCAGAGGGCGGACACCGCGGGGCTGTCCCTGGCCAGGACAGGACGCATCATCGCGGTCAGCACACCGCGCCTACGGAAATCCGGCGCTACTGCCACCGAGGTGAGTCCTGAGAAGGTCACGAGGTCGCCGCCGGGTACGCGTAGACCCCGCTCTTGCACGCGTACCCCGCCAACCTGCCGGTCATCGACGAACACGCCAAGACTCGCAGAGTCCGCGTTAAGAGCCGCGTCCCTGACCGCGATCCCCTCCTCGGCGTAGTCGGCCAGGAAAGCCGCTGCCACCAGGCGCGGGGAGGCGGCGAGTTCGTCAGGTGTCAACGAGCGCACGGTGTAGGTGTCCACGTGCCGGTTATCTACGGCAGATCGCCGCTCACCGCCAGGGGATTGCCGTTGGCGTTGCGCACCGGGCAAGCGTCGATATGGTGGGCCGATGGGGATTTCGACTGCCCGCAAGGGCGGGTCATGCGGGTAAGCGCGCCGGTCCTGGTCCGTGATGCGGGCGCCGCCGACGCCGCTGCCATCGGAGAAGTCCACGCTGAGGCGTGGCGGGTGTCGCACCGCGACCTCTTCGAGAGCCGGTGGCTCGCGGCGTTCGTCGAACGCCGCCGAGGTGCCTGGCGCGACCGCCTCGCCGCGCAACGGCCCGACGACGTCGTGCTGGTAGCGCAACGCGGCGACCGCGTCGTGGCCTTCGCCTGGTATCACGGCCATCCCGACAACCGCCACGACGCCGAACTGTGCGCGCTCTACGCACACCCGACCGCCTGGGGAACCGGCGTCGCCCAAGCCCTGGTCGACGACGTGCTCCTAGGTGCCACCGCGTACCGCAGGATCCGCCTGTGGACGTTGTTCGGCGCCACCAGGGCTCGCCGCTTCTACACCAGGGCCGGGTTCGCCGAGACCGGACTGATCCGCGAACGCGACTACGGCGACGGCAGACCCGTCCTCGAGGTCGAGTACGCCCGCCGCCCCGCTCAGGTGAAGTAGGGCGAGCCGTTCAGGCCGTGTTCCACCACGGTGCGGACGGCCTCCGGCACCGGCAGCTCCGCCAGCCGCTCGGGCTCCAGCCACGCCGCACGCGCGGTGGACAGCCGCCCGCCGACCGGGCGACCGCGGAAGCACACCGCCAGCTCCGCGCTCCACGGCTCGCTGGCGTCGTTGAACACCCCGACCAGGCCGGTGATCTCCACCCACACCCCGGTCAGCTCCTCCACCGCCCGCACCGCGGCGACCGGCAGCGACTCACCGGCGGGCTGCGGCTTGCCGGGCAGCCGGAAGCCGCCGTCCGCACGGGCCAGCAACACCAGCCCCGCGTCGTCGAGCACGCACACCCCCGCCCCGACCACGCTGCGGCGAACGGACTGGGACACGTCTAGGTCGAAATAGCCGGATTGCGACATGGCTCCTGCCTACCGAACAAGTGGTCACCGGCACCACGGGCCTTGACCCGTTCTTCGCGCGCACCGGCGAAAATCACCCGGCTGGCTGTGGCTCGCATCACACAGCCCGGCGATTCAACGGCGACGGTCGCCCATACCCGCCGAAACTTGGGCTGGGAACGTTCCCAGCTAACGAAAAGCGGCCAGGCCTGCTAAGGCCTGACCGCTGGGAGAGCGGGCGACGGGAATCGAACCCGCGTAGCTAGTTTGGAAGACTAGGGCTCTACCATTGAGCTACGCCCGCGTACGCGGCTACTGGTACCGCGCGAAAAACAGCCTAGCGGGTGCCGCTAGGCTGGGTGACACGACCCCGGGCAGTGGCGCAGCTTGGTAGCGCACCCGCTTTGGGAGCGGGGGGTCGCAGGTTCAAATCCTGTCTGCCCGACGGACGATGGGCGGCTCGTGTCCACGGAGAACGTGGACCGGGTCGCCCGTCTGTCGTTCTGGGGGGCGACCCCCCCAGACCCCCGCGGTGCGATCGGTGGCTGACCCAGCGTGGCCCCGAGGGAGCACCCAACGGGCGTGGATCGCCGTGCCCTTGGCGCAGCAGCCGGGTGGCAGGGGGAGGCGGGGGCGGGAGGTCGCTTCCCGCGGGGAGTGAGTCCGCCGTCCCCCTGCCGGGTCCGGCTAGCAGTCCCGCAGTTCCGGGGACTGGTTGAGCAGCTGCCCGCGCGGCGAGATGAACGCCCGGTACCGGTCGCTGTCGACCGCGGCGGGGGTGAACGCCGCCACCCGGTGGCAGTTCTGGAAGGCGAGCTTCACGCCGAAGTGGCGCTCCAGGCCGCCGCGGATCGAGTCCGAGGCCAGCGCGCGCAGCAGCTGCCCGCGTTCGGCCTCGCTGGGCGGCGGGACCTCGTTGTCGGCGAACCCGCTGCTGTCCACCGACGTCGCGACCGAGGAGATCACCTCCCACGCGTAAGGCAGCGAGTCGCGGACCACCGCGACGAAGTCCGCGTCGTCCACCGGGCCGGCTTCGGCGCGCGCCAACAGGTCAGCGGGCACATCGAGAGACATCCGCACCTCCAGGTCACAGGCGGCCCAACCGGGGGAGCGGGCCGCGAGTATTGCGTACCGCCTTCGTTGAACAGCGGACAAGACCCGCCACCGGAACGGCCCAGTACCGATCACCCTGCCGCCGCTTGCCCGCTGGCCACTGACCCGGTAACAGCCGGAAGCGTGAAACTCGGAGTTTTCCTCCTCGCCGCCAGGTTCCCCGGACAGACCGACACCGAAGCCCTCCACCGGACGCTTGACGTCGCGGTCGCCGCCGAACGCGTAGGGCTCGCCGACGCGTGGGTGGCCGAACACCACTTCATGCCCTATGGCACTTGCCCCGACGCGATCACCCTCGCCGCGCACCTGCTCGGCCGCACTACGCGAATCGATGTCGGTACGGCCATCAGCGTCCTCACGACAGCCCACCCGGTAGCCCTCGCCGAGCGTGCACGGCTTCTTAACGTCGTCAGCGACAACCGCTTCCGTCTAGGCGTAGGGCGAGGCGGTCCATGGATGGATCTAGAGGTCTTCGGGTCCTCTCTAGAGCGCTATCAGACAGGCATGCCCGCCGCCCTTGATCTCCTCCTCCGCGCTCTAAGAGAGTCGAAAGTGGAGGGAAACGCCGACCATCCATTTCGGCCAGTGCCCATGGTCCCGACCCCAACAGCCCCAACGACTCTCCATCTCGCCTCCACCTCCCTCGCCACAGTCGAGCTCGCTGCCGCCCAAGGCGTTCCCATGCTCCTCGGCATGCACATGACCGACGACGAGAAGCGCGCCTTCGTCGACCACTACCGAGCCTCCGGCGGGCCTATAGGCGCCGACCACATCTCCACCGTCGTGGTCCACATCGCCGACTCACGCGAGCAGGCCGTCGCTGAAGTCATGGCCACCGCGCCGGGGTGGCTGGAACAGGGCCTCGCCGCCCACGTCCGGGTCGACGGCGGGCCCGGACCGAGCCGAGATCCAGTGGCGTACGCCCGGCACCTGTGCGACCTTCACCCCATCGGCGACCCGGCCTCGTGCGCCCGACAGCTCCGCGTCTCCGCCCGCCGGTCGGGGATCGACCACCTGATCGCGTTGGTCGAGGTGACCGGCTCCACCGGGCACGCGCTGCGCACCCTCGGCGAGCTCGGCGCGCGGCAGGCCACCCCGCCGGGGCCCGACCTGGGCAAGCTCGCCTAGACTCGGGGGCTGATCCAGGCCGTCCGCGTCCGACCGGGCTGGACTTGGGAACGCCCCGAGCTGGGCAGCCCCGCCACCACCGCTAGGCACTACCGCAACTGCCGTAGTCAGTCGCACGAGGAGAACACGTTGAAAAGCACCGTCGAGCAGCTGAGCCCGACGCGGGTACGGATCAACGTCGAGGTGCCGTTCGACGAGCTCAAGCCGAACTTCGACCGCGCGTACCGCAAGCTCGCCAGCCAGGTCCGCATCCCGGGCTTCCGCCCCGGCAAGGCCCCCGCCCGCGTCATCGAGTCCCGCATCGGCCGCGCGCCGGTGCTCGACGAGGTGGTCAACGAGGCGATCCCGGCCAAGTACATGGAGGCCGTCACCGCCGGTGAGGTCAAGGCCCTCGGGCAGCCCGACATCGAGGTGACCAAGCTGGAGGACGGCGACCACCTCGCCTTCACCGCCGAGGTCGACGTCCGCCCCGACATCACCATCCCCGCCTTCGGTGAGTTCTCCGTCACCGTGGAGGACCTCGAGCTCGCCGACACCGAGGTCGACGAGCAGCTCGACGAGCTGCGCGCCCGCTTCGGCACCCTGACCGGCGCCAACCGCCCGGTCGAGGACGGCGACTTCGTCTCCATCGACCTGTCGGCCACTGTGGACGGCCAGGAGGTCGAGGACGCCAGGACCAGCGGCCTGTCCTACCAGGTCGGTTCCGGTGAGCTCATCGACGGCATCGACGAGGCCCTGCTCGGCGCCGAGACCGGCGAGACCAAGAACTTCACCACCGCGCTGGTCGCCGGGGAGTTCGCCGGTCGCGAGGCCGACGTGTCGGTCACCGTGCAGTCGGTCAAGGTCCGCGAGCTGCCCGAGGCCGACGACGAGTTCGCCCAGCTGGCCAGCGAGTTCGACACCATCGAGGAGCTGCGCACCGACCTGCGCGAGCGCCTGACCAGGGTCAAGCGCATGCAGCAGGGCGTGCAGGCCCGCGACAAGGTGCTCGACGCGCTGCTGGAGACCGTCGAGGTCCCGCTGCCGGACAAGGTCGTCGAGGCCGAGGTGTCCTCCCGCCAGCACGACGCGGTGCACCCGTTCGACCACGACGAGGCCAAGCTCAACGAGTACCTCGCCACCCAGGACAAGACCCGCGAGGACTTCGACGCCGAGGTGCGCCAGGAGTCGGAGAAGTCGGTCAAGACCCAGCTCATCCTCGACGCCATCGCCGAGGCCGAGGCGGTCCAGGTCAGCGACGCCGAGCTCACCGAGCGGATCATCTACCAGGCCCAGCGCTTCGGCATCAGCCCGGACGAGTACGTGCAGCGGGCCCAGCAGTCCGGCCAGCTCGGCGCGATCTTCGCCGACGTGCGCCGCGGCAAGGCGCTCGCCTCGGTCGTGCGCCAGGCCGAGGTCGTCGACGGCTCGGGTGCCAAGGTGGACCTCTCCGAGCTCTTCGGCGCCCCCGAGGGCGAGCAGGCCCAGGAGGCCCCCGCGGAGGAAGCCGCCGCGCGGTAGCCACCCGGACGGGTGCAGGAGCAGTGACGCTCTTAGCGAAAGTGGGCGGTGTCGGGAAGTCGGCGCCGCCCGCCTTCGTTACTGTCGGTCTAGAGATCAGTAGTGCCCAGGCAGACTTGGAGAAGGCAGGCAGACGTGACGCAGCACCTCTCGCCCCACATGCGGTCCACCGCGGGGCTAACCCTGAACGACTCGGTGTACGAGCGGCTGCTCCGTGAGCGCATCGTCTTCCTCGGTTCCGAGGTCGACGACGAGATCGCCAACCGCATCACCGCGCAGCTGCTGCTGCTCGCCGCGGAGGACCCCGAGCGCGACATCACCTTCTACATCAACTCGCCGGGTGGTTCGGTCACCGCGGGCATGGCGATCTACGACACCATGCAGCTGATCGAGCCGGACGTGGCCACCTGGGGCATGGGCCTGGCCGCCTCGATGGGCCAGTTCCTGCTCGCCTCCGGCACCCCGGGCAAGCGCTACGCGCTCCCGCACGCCCGGATCATGATGCACCAGCCCTCCGCCGGGGTGGGGGGTACCGCTTCCGACATCGCCATCCGCGCGCAGGTGTACGCGAAGTGGAAGTACGAGATGGCGCTGATCACCGCGCAGCAGACCGGGCAGACGGTGGAGAAGGTCACCGCCGACGCCGACCGCGACCGCTGGTTCACCGCGGAAGAGGCGAAGGACTACGGCTTCATCGACCACGTGGTGAGCCGCGCGGCGCGCGTCGGCTCGGCGAACTGATCCCGGCCGCGGACGCAGAGAAAACAGGAGCACCCCGTGAGTGAGATCCACGTTCCGCACCTCCCGCAGTCCCGCTACGTGCTGCCGTCCTTCGTGGAGCGCACGAGCTACGGGCCCAAGGAGTCCAACCCGTACAACAAGCTGTTCGAGGAGCGGGTCATCTTCCTCGGCGTCCAGGTCGACGACGCCTCCGCCAACGACGTGATGGCGCAGCTGATCTACCTGGAGTCCACCGACCCGGACCGCGACATCACGATGTACATCAACTCCCCGGGTGGCTCGTTCACCTCGTTGATGGCCATCTACGACACCATGCAGTACGTCCGGCCCGACATCCAGACCTTCTGCCTTGGCCAGGCCGCCTCCGCGGCCGCGGTCCTGCTGGCGGCGGGCACCAAGGGCAAGCGGTTCGCGCTGCCCAACGTCCGGGTGCTCATCCACCAGCCCTCCACCGAGGGCGTCTACGGCCAGGTCTCGGACCTGGAGATCCAGGCGGCGGAGATCCAGCGGGTCCGCGGCGCGCTGGAGACCACCCTGGCCAGGCACACCGGCAAGGACGTCGAGCAGGTGCGCATCGACATCGAGCGGGACAAGATCCTCACCGCCGACCAGGCCAAGGAGTACGGCATCATCGACGAGGTGCTGCCCTACCGGAAGCTGTCCACGCAGAGCTGAGTGGGCGAAATCCCTCGGCTGCGGCCCCGGTCGGTCGAAAAGACCCGACACGCGGGCCGTGGACGGCCTACCGTGTTCGACTAGGTTCTTCGGCACCGCAAACGCAGCAATCGGCTCGCGTCGGCGCCCGCTTCTCCCGCTCCGGCGGGGTTGGCGGGTACCGTCGAGGGCAACGGTCGCGACCGGCCCGCCTCACGCGTGGTCTTTGACCCGGGTGAGCCGGGCCCGGCCGGACCGGACACACAGCCAGGCGCACCGCCCCGGGTGCGCCGGAGGGGACAGAGGTCAGCGGTCATGGCACGTATCGGTGACGGCGGAGACCTGCTCAAGTGCTCTTTCTGCGGGAAGAGCCAGAAGCAGGTGAAGAAGCTCATCGCCGGTCCAGGCGTGTACATCTGTGATGAGTGCATCGACCTCTGCAACGAGATCATCGAGGAGGAACTCGCCGAGGCGGGCGACGTCAAACTCGACGAGCTGCCCAAACCGGCCGAGATCCACGACTTCCTCGACCAGTACGTCATCGGCCAGGACGACGCCAAGCGCTCGCTGGCCGTGGCGGTCTACAACCACTACAAGCGCATCCAGGCCGGTGACCGCGCCCGGCCGGAGGGCCGCGAGTCCCGCGAGGAGACCGTCGAGCTGGCCAAGTCCAACATCCTGATGTTGGGCCCGACCGGCTGCGGCAAGACCTACCTCGCGCAGACCCTGGCCAAGCTGCTCAACGTGCCCTTCGCCATCGCCGACGCCACCGCGCTGACCGAGGCGGGCTACGTCGGCGAGGACGTCGAGAACATCCTGCTCAAGCTGATCCAGGCCGCCGACTACGACGTCAAGCGGGCCGAGACCGGCATCATCTACATCGACGAGGTCGACAAGATCGCCCGCAAGAGCGAGAACCCGTCGATCACCCGCGACGTCTCCGGCGAGGGCGTGCAGCAGGCCCTGCTCAAGATCCTCGAGGGCACCACGGCCAGCGTCCCGCCGCAGGGCGGCCGCAAGCACCCGCACCAGGAGTTCATCCAGATCGACACGACGAACGTGCTGTTCATCGTGGCTGGCGCCTTCGCGGGCCTGGAGAAGATCATCCAGGACCGGGTCGGCAAGCGCGGCCTCGGCTTCGGCGCCGAGATCCGCTCCAAGGCGGACGTGGACGCCGCCGAGGTCTTCTCCGACACCATGCCGGAGGACCTGATCAAGTTCGGCCTGATCCCCGAGTTCATCGGCAGGCTCCCGGTCCTGGCCAGCGTGACGAACCTGGACAAGGCCTCGCTCGTGCAGATCCTCACCGAGCCCCGCAACGCCCTGGTCAAGCAGTACCAGAAACTCTTCGAAATGGACGGCGTCGAACTGGAGTTCACCGACACCGCGCTGGAGGCGGTCGCCGACCAGGCGATCCTGCGCGGCACCGGTGCCCGGGGCCTGCGCGCCATCATGGAGGAAGTCCTCCAGTCGGTCATGTACGACATCCCCAGCCGCACCGACGTGGCCAAGGTCGTCATCACCGAACAGACCGTCCGCGAGAACGTGAACCCCACGATCGTCGCCAGGCAGCCCTCCCGCCGCGAACGCCGCGAAAAGTCCGCCTGACCCGCACTCCCACAAGGCCGCCGCACCCCTCTGGGTCCGGCGGCCTTGTCGTGTCCCCCATCCACAGCCGGTCGCTGGCCAGGGCGACCAGGTCGTCCAGGCGAAACTTGTCGCCCGCATCGCCGAGTACTTCCTCGACCTCGACGCCATCGAGCGGCGCACTAGCCATCCGGTTCGCACAACGCGCCAAGGCTCGCGCCAGCCCGCGCTCCCCAGGACACATGCCGTAGTGGTCACCCCCGCCACCTAGAGGCGCTGGCGTCACCGTCATCCTCAACGAGCCCCACGCACCGCGGACCCCCACGGTCTACCCCTGGGCCGCCGCCCTTGGCGCGTGCTTGCCCAGGAAGTCCAGCACCGACGGCACTACGCCCCTATAGAACGAGTCCCCATGGCCGCCGGGGCCTGTGTAGGAGACTTCCGGTCGCGCTAGGCGGATGAACTTGCGGGTGCCTTCGATGAAGTGGTCTTCGGTGCCACACCAGATGCCGACGGGGGTTTGGCCGAGTTTGTCGACATTGCGCAGGGGGTCCAGCGATGACCATTCGACGTTGTTCTTGAAGGCGCGGCGGGTGCTCATCTCGCGCCAGGACATCAGGAGGCCGGGGGAGATGGCGGCGACGGCGTTGAGGGGGCGGCCCAGTTCGTTGCGGCGGCGGGCGTACAGCAGGGCGCCGAAGCCGCCCATGGACACGCCGGAGCAGGCGAACGGCTGTGGCGAGAGGCCGCGCTGGGTCAGCCAGCGGGGGACCTCTTCCAGCAGCATCGCCATCGAGTTGTCGCCGACGTGGTTCTCGTGCCAGTAGTTGTCGCCGCCGTCGACGGCGACGAACGCGAAGGGCGGCAGGGAGCCGTCGGCGACGCCCTTGGCCAGGGTGCGGGCCAGGCCGGTGGGGGCGGCGCGGCGGGCGTTGCCGCGCAGGCCGTGCAGGAACAGGCAGACGGGCAGGTTCCGGTCCGGTCGCTCGGTGGGCAGGATCGTGACCAGGTCGATCTCGGCGCCGCGGGCCACCGACCGCACCCGCTCGGTCCGGATGACCGGGTCCACGCCGCCCACAGCCTCGGCGAGCGCGTTGAGCACCGGCAGGGTCCCGCTGGCGGCGCCGAGGGCGATGCCTGCGGTCGTGGCACCAGCGGCACCGGCGATGAGCAGGGACCGCCTGCTCACCCGCGCCTTGCCCAGACCCGCCATGGTTCCTCCCCGAACACCGACGGACCCAGACCCCTCCTGAGTTCGTCTCCCACCTCAATCGTGTGAGACGCGCCGGACGTTTCTCGGTTCAGACACGCAGGGTCGCATTTCTCCGCGACGACCTGCTCGACTAGGCCATTGGTGTCGCCGAAGTCACTCCGCGCGACCGGAGATCCGCGATCGTGTCCGGCTGGTACCCCAACCAGGCGAGAACGTCGTCCGTGTGCTGACCGAGGGCGGGGACGGGCGCTGCTTCCCAGGTCAGACCGTCGACGGGCGGTCGCATCATCGGGGTGACCCCGCCGGGGACGGCCACCTCCGTCCACCGCTGCCGGGCCACCAGCTGCGGGTGCCGGGTCAGCTCCCCGACCGGCCGGGTCCGGGCGGCGGGGACGTCCGCGCGGTCCAGATCGGCGAGCAACTCGTCAGAGTCCACCCCATCGAAGTACGTCTGCAACTGTGCGTGGAGCTGCGTCCGGTGCTCGACCCGCCCGGCCACGGTCTCGAACCGCAGGTCCGGTGCCAGCGAGACGACCTCACACAGCCGCCGCCACTGCCCGTCGTTCTGCACCGCCAGATGCACCGCGCCGCCATCCCCGCAGGTGAACGGCCCGTACGGCGCGATCGTCGGGTGGTGCGCCCCCACCCGCTCCGGGTCCCTGCCCGTCCCGTGCGCGTAGAGGGCGGGCTGGTGCATCCACTCCGCCAGCGCCTCCATGAGCGTCAGCCGCAGCGTGGCACCCGAGCCGGTCCGCGCGCGCCCCAGCAGCGCCGCCAGGACCGCCGCGTGCAGTTGGGTCCCGGCAGAGATGTCCGCCACGGAGATCCCGGCGCGAGCCATAGAGGGGCCGTCCCCGGTCGCGGCAACGAGCCCGGTCTCTGACTGGATCAGCGCGTCGAAGGCCTTCCGATCGCTGTAAGGACCGCCATCGCCGTAAGAGGACAGTTCCGCCACGATCAGCTGCGGGTGTGCCGAACGCAGAGTGTCGGCATCCAACCCAAGCCTGCGTGCGGCAGCGGGGGACAGGTTGCACATCACTACGTCGGCCCGCGCGGCTATAGCGGTCACCACAGCAAGACCCTCAGGATGCTTAAGATCGACCGCGAGCGACTCCTTACCCACGTTCGTCCACGCGAAGTAACTCGACACGTCCCCGCAGGCGCGGTCGTAGTGCCGAGCAAAGTCGCCAGCCCCCGGCCGCTCTACCTTGATGACTCTTGCCCCAAGGTCCGCCATCAGCCGCGTTGCGTAAGGGACGGCTACCGCCTGCTCAAGACTCAGCACCACTACGCCATCGAGCGGCCTCACACGACCCGCCCGTCACCGGTATAGAGGTTCATAGTCTCGCCGCGCAGGAATCCGATCAGCGTCATCCCCTGCTCTTCGGCCAACTCGACCGCCAACGACGACGGCGCTGACACTGCGGCCAGCACAGGCACCCCTGCCATCGCGGCCTTCTGCACCAACTCGAACGAAGCCCGCCCCGACACAAGAAGCACGGTTTCGCGCAAGGGCACCAACCCCTGCTGCAGTGCCCACCCCAGCACCTTGTCGACAGCGTTGTGCCTACCAACGTCTTCACGCACTACGAGCGCCTCGCCGTCCGAAGAGAACAGTCCAGCGCCATGTAGCCCACCGGTACTACCGAACAGCTTCTGCTTCTCCCGCAACACATCAGGGAGGCCGACCAACGTCCCAACCGGAACCCGCACCTCATCGGCGGCGGGGGAGTACCGCGTCTTCAACCGAACCGCGTCCAAAGCGGCCTTACCGCACACCCCGCACGACGACGTCGTGTAGAAGTTCCGCTCAACCCCGGGGTCCGGCGGCGGCACCCCGTCCGCCAACGCGATGTCGAGCACGTTGTAGGTGTTGCGCCCTTGGTCGTCCACTCCGTCGCAGTACCGCGCGACCGCGACGTCAGCGCGATCCCCGATGACCCCCTCGGTCAACAGGAACCCGTGCGCCAACTCCACGTCGTGCCCGGGGGTCCGCATCGTGACCGCCAAGGCCCGCCCGCCGACCCGGATCTCCAGCGGCTCCTCGGCCACCAACGCGTCCGGCCTGACCCGCCGACCTTCCGGCCCGACCCGCACCACCGGCCTGCGCACCGTCACCCGTCCCATGCGCCCAGCCTAGGTCCGCGCACAGCAGAAGGGCCGCCCCCCGACGCCTGCGTTCGTCGGGGAGCGGCCCGCTCTAGGGGGTTACCGCTGAACTCTTACTGCCGCGCCCACAGGGACGGCACGTTCGGCGGCTCCCAGCCAGGCAGGGAGGTGTGTCCCTGGATGGCCCGGTAGCTGGAGCCGCCGTAGGTCACGACAGCGCCAACGGCGTAGTTGGTGTACGCGGCCCACGTGCCGCCGCCGGGGTTGCCGGAGGTGGTGGTGGTCGGGTTGCTGGTGGTCGGGTCAGGACCGCCCTGGGTCAGCAGCCGCAGGCTGTAGACCTGCAGGATCTCGTTGACCGGCTGGAAGTAGAACGTGCCGCCCTGGCTGCAGTTGCCGGAGCCACCGGAGGTGACGCCCTGCGCCTGGTTGCCCGCCAGCCACGAACCGCCCGAGTCGCCCGGCTCGGCGCACGCGCTGGTCCGGGTCAGGCCGGTCACGGTGCCCTGCGGGTAGGTGACCGAGGAGTTCTTCTGCTGGATGGTGCCGCAGCGCCAGCCCGTGGTGGAGCCGGAGCGGCAGACCGACGCGCCGACTGCGGCCTCGGTGCTGCCCGCGACCGAGACGGTGGTGTTGCCGGAGTAGCGGTTGACCAGCGGGCGCATGGTGTTGCCCGCCGCGACCCGCACCCAGCCGTAGTCGTTGCCCGGGAAGCTGGACCCGGCGACCGACCCGCTCGGGTTGGTCGTCGCGGTGCCCGCCGAGCCGCAGTGACCCGCGGTGACGAATCCGCCCTCGACCGAGAACCCGATCGAGCAGCGGCTGCCGCCGAAGCTGTAGGCGTTGCCGCCGATGACGTCGATGAACGGCCGTGGCTCCTCGGCCGTCGTCTCGAAGCGCACCGCGGCGGTGTCGATCCCGCTGGCCTTGGCCCACGCGGTCGCGGCGCCCTGGCCGCCCGCCTTGGTCAGCACCACCACTGCGTTGGTGTTGACGTCGACGTACCAGCCCGGGACGGACTTGGGCACGGCGCGGGAGTTGTCGTCCAGCTTGGCCTTGGCCGCGTCGAGCTGGGCCTGGCTGCGGCTGACGACCTTGGGGACGGCACCGAGGCCGCGCACCTGGTCAGCCTTGGAAGCGTCGGTGACCGCGACGGTCAGGGTGTTGGCACCCGCGTCCAGCCACGCGCCGCCGAAGGTGCCGCCGAGCGTGCCACGCAGGGCCTGCTCGGTCTTGGTGGCCTTGTACTCGCGGTTGAGCCGCTGCTTGGCCTGCTCGGTGGAGATCTTCAGGTCACGGGACATGGCGCTGAGGACCTCGGGCGAGGCCACATCGGCCACGGCGACAGCGGGGGCCGACTGGCCCGCGGTCGCCGAGGGGGTTAAGGCGATGGCGGTCGTGAGACCACCCGCCGTGAGTGCTGCCAGTGCGGCAGCGGTGAACTTGCGATTCATCACGCTCTCCAATTGAGGGCGAGTTGTGCAGGGTAGGTCCCGACGGTAGGAGCAAAATCCCCCATATTGGTACATACCAATGAGGTCATACCTCCCGTCCGGCGACGACTGGGAAAGGTGGGAACATGAATACTGGGAACGATTCGGCGCCCGGGGCGGCCCGACCACCACGCAGAGTTCTGGTTACCGGCGCGTCCGGTGGTATAGGTGCCGCGGTGGCCAGGGCCTTCGCGGCACAGGGTGATCGAATCGCGGTGCACTACTCCAGTCGGGTGGATCGGGCCGATCGGCTGGTCGCCGAGTTGCCCGGCGACGGTCATCTCGCGGTCGGCGCCGATCTGACCGACCCGGCCGCGGTGCCGCCGCTCGTGGCGGCGACCGTCGAGGGCTTGGGCGGCGTGGACGTCCTGGTCAACAACGCCGCGTTGCTGACCCCGGCGCACCCGCCGGTCACCACGTCCTACGACGACTGGACCAAGGCCTGGCGCGACGTCCTCGCGGTCAACCTGATCGGCGCGGCCAACCTGACCCACCAGGTCGCGGTCCGCATGATCGAGCAGGGCAGCGGCGGCCGGATCGTCAACGTCGGCTCCCGGGGCGCCTTCCGCGGCGAGCCGGAGCACCCGGCGTACGGCGCCAGCAAGGCGGGTCTGCACGCCCTGGGCCAGTCCCTGGCGATCGCCCTGGCACCCCACGGCATCTCGGTCACCTCGGTCGCGCCCGGGTTCGTCGACACCGAACGCGTGTCCGGGCGGCTGGCGGGGGCGGCGGGTGACGCGATCCGCGCGCAGAGCCCGTTCGACCGGGTCGCCACGCCTGAGGAGATCGCGGCGGCAGTGGTGTACCTGGCGTCCGCGGAGGCGCTGTGGGCGTCCGGGACGATCCTCGACCTCAACGGGGCTTCTTACCTGCGCACGTAGGGCACTACGGTCGGTTTGGTGGACGCATATGACGTAGTAGTGGTCGGCGGTGGTCACAACGCGCTTGTCGCCGCCGCTTACCTCGCTCGCTCGGGGCGCTCGGTACTCGTGCTTGAACGCCTTGGGCACGTAGGCGGTGCCGCGGTAAGCGCTAGCCCGTTCCCCGGGGTGCGCTTGTCGCGGTACTCCTACCTCGTCAGCCTCCTGCCAGACCAGATCGTCAGTGACCTCGGCCTACGCCTTACTCTGCGGTCCCGCTCGGTGTCGTCTTGCACGCCTATAGAGCGCGACGGCGTACACACCGGCCTGTTGGTGGGCGGTCCAGACACGGCTGAGTCGTTCCGCGCTCTTACCGGCTCCGACGCCGAGTACACCCGCTGGCAGGAGTTCTATGCCGCGATGGCTCTCGTGGCGAAGGCTGTCGCGCCTACCATGTTGGAGCCTCTGCCTTCGCAGGACGCACTACGCGATCTGGTCACCTCTGCTGTGGGGCCTGACGCCTGGCGTTGGGTCTTCGAGCAGCCACTAGCCCAGACCCTCGAAGAGGTCTTCACCGACGACGTCGTTCGCGGGGTCGTTGCCACCGACGGCCTCATAGGCACCCACACCTCGCTAGCGGATCCTGACCTAGCTGCGAACCGCTGCTTCCTCTATCACGTCATCGGCAACGGCACCGGTGACTGGCGTGTGCCTATAGGCGGCATGGGCGCGGTTACGGGAGAGCTCGCGCGGGTGGCTCGGGAAGCCGGTGCGGATCTACGCACTAGTGCTGAAGTCGTTGCTATCGCGGCAGATGGCACTACGGCGGAGGTGACGTACCGCCATGACGACGTCGAAGTCACCGTCGCGGCGCACTACGTGTTCTCCGGCGTGGCCCCTGCCGTGCTCGACCGCCTCATGGGCCGTCCCGCTCGTCCGGCCGCGCCTGGCGCGCAGCTCAAGATGAACCTCTTGCTCGACCGCCTGCCGCGCCTGCGCTCCGGCATTCGCCCCGAGGACGCCTTCGCGGGCACCTTCCATCTCGACGAGACCTACACCGACCTGGAGACCGCCTACCGCGAGAGCGCCGAAGGCCGCCCGCCGACCCGCCCACCCGGTGAGATGTACTGCCACACGCTCACCGACCGGTCCATTGTGGACTCGCCGACCGCGCACACGCTGACCCTGTTCGGCCTGCACGCCCCCGACACCCTGTTCGACACCCCAGGTACCCGCGATGTCCTCGTACGCCGGTACCTGGACGGCCTGGACCGCTACCTGCTCGACCCCATCGAGTCCTGCCTGGCCACCGTCGACGGCGCGCCGTGCCTGGAGGCGCGCGACCCCCGCGACCTGGAAGCCGAACTCGCCATGCCCAGGGGCAACATCTTCCACGGCCCCCTGACCTGGCCGCACGGCACCGGCTGGGGCGTCGAGACCGACATCCCCAACGTCGTTCGCTGCGCCAGCTCCACCCAACGCGGCGGCGGTGTGAGCGGCCTCGGCGGCCACAACGCGGCCATGTCCCTCCTGCGGCCCGCTGCCCCGGACGGCAGGCTGGAGGGGTGACGACCACGAGGTGGAGCAACCAACGCCGAGCGCGCAAGGTCGTCCTCGGCTACGTCGGCGTGGTCACCCTCGTCTTCGCGGTCGTGGCCGTGCTGCTGGCGGTGCACACCGGCCCTGACGCCTCGTTCGCGGGCGTTGTGGCGGTGCTGGTGGCGTTGCCCGCGTCGCTGCTGATCGTGCTCGTCCCCGAACTCGCCCAACCGTGGGACGGCATCGCGGCCAGTGCGGTCCTGGTCGGAGCCGCACTGGTCCAAGCATGGCTGCTGTGGCTGCTCTTCCGCGGCCACAAGCGCGCCTGACCTACCCCTCCAGCGCCGCCTTGACCTGCTCCAACGACGGGTTCGTCAACGCGGCCCCGCTTGGGAAGTGCAGCGTGGGCACGGTCTGGTTACCCCCGTTGACCGACATCACGAACTCCGCCGCCCCCGGCGTCTCCTCGATGTCGACCTCCACATACCCGATCCCCGCCGAGTCCAGCTGCGTCTTGAGCCTGCGGCAGTACCCGCACCACGTGGTCGAGTACATGGTCAACGTCTCCGGCGCGGACATCGGGATCTCCCCTGCACTGAGGTCTGTCGGTCACCTTCGGCAACGCCCCTGACACCCCCACCGATACCAGAACGAGACGCGCGTCACACTTCGCTCGACCGCCGCAAACCTCCGCTCCACCGCCAGACCGACGTTCAACCAAGCTGTCCGTTACGGGCTGGGCCAAGGTTGGTTGTGTGCTGCGGGTTAGGTCTCGAACTCGGCCACCTCAGCCATCGCTCACCCGGATTCGGATCGGTCCGCGCCACTGCCCGTCCGGGTCGAGCACCGCGCCCCGCTGGGTCAGCCGCACCTCGCCCGCCCGTGCGAGGTCGCGAGCCAACTCCCGTGCGCGTGGCAACAGCGGACGCCAGTCGTCGGTCACTGCTCTCGCCGCGTCGGACGGGCAGGTGCTGGAGTCCATGCCCCGAGCTTCGGCCAGAGCCAGGATGGCCGCTCGCAATCGCTCGGACGGGTCCGATGCGCTCAACGCTGTTCGGGCGTGGTCCGCCCCCGGGCCACCACCGTCCCGGGTCCGTTCCAGTTCCCGCCGCGGATCCGACATGGGTTACTCGGGATCCAAGCGCACCACCACCGACTTGGACGTGGGCGTGTTCGACGTGTCCGCCGTCGAGTCCAGGGGGATCAGCGAGTTCGCCTCCGGGAAGTACGCGGCCGCACAGCCCCGGGCGGTGTCGTAGGCGACCACGCGGAACCGGTGCGCGTGCCGCTCCACCACACCCGTCGGGTCTTCCGGCCACTCGCTGACCAAGGTCACCAGCTGCCCATCGGCCAACCCGAGCTCGGCGATGTCCAGCGGGTTCACCAACACGACCCGCCGCGCGTCTTTGATGCCGCGGTAGCGGTCGTCCAGCCCGTAGATCGTGGTGTTGTACTGGTCGTGGCTGCGCAGGGTCTGCAGCAGCAACCGACCCGGCGGCACCCGCAGCACGGTCAGCGGGTTGGCTGTGAACACCGCCCGGTCATCGCGGGTGCCGGTGAACTCCCGCGAGTCGCGCGGCGCGTGTGGCAGCACGAACCCGTCCGGCTCCCGCACCCGGGCGTTGTAGTCGGTGCAGCCGGGCACCACCCGCGAGATTCGGTCCCGGATCAGGTCGTAGTCGCCCGACAGTTCCGCCCACGGCACCGGGTGCGACGGCCCGAACAGCGCCTGGGCCACTCCACACACGATCCCGACCTCCGACACCAGGTGCTCGGACGCGGGCTCCAGGCGCCCCCGCGACCGGTGAACGACCGACATCGAGTCCTCGACCGTCACGAACTGCTCACCGGCCGCCTGCACGTCCCGCTCGGTCCGCCCCCGAGTCGGCAGGATCAACGCTGTGCGGCCGTGCACGACGTGCGACCGGTTCAGCTTTGTCGACACGTGCACTGTCAGGTCGCACGCGCGCAGTGCGGCCTCGGTGACCGCGGTGTCCGGGCTGGCAGAGGCGAAGTTGCCGCCCACTGCCATGAACACCTTGGCCTTGCCGTCGCGCATGGCCCGGATGGATCCGACCGTGTCCAAGCCGTGCGACCGCGGCGCCGCGATGCCGAACTCGGTGTCCAGCGCGGCCAGGAACTTCTCCGGCATCTTCTCCCAGATGCCCATGGTCCGGTCGCCCTGCACGTTCGAGTGCCCGCGCACCGGGCACAGCCCCGCTCCCGGCTTGCCGATCATCCCGCGCATCAGCACGACGTTGGCGATCTCGCGGATGGTCGGCACCGAGTGCTTGTGCTGGGTGAGGCCCATCGCCCAGCACACGATGATCCGCGACGACTCCGCGAACATCCGCGCGACCCGCTCGATCTCCTGCCGGTCCAGCCCGGTCGCGGTGTCCACCGCGTTCCAGTCGACCTCCGCGACGTGCGCGGCGTACGCGTCGAACCCCTCGGTGCTCCGGTCGACGAACTCCCGGTCCACCACCGTCCCCGGCCGCTCCGCCTCCCACCGCAGTAAGAGGTGCCCGATCGCCTGGAACAGTGCCTGATCGCCTCCCAGCCTGATCTGGCAGAACACGTCCGCCAGCGCCGTTCCCTTGCCCAGCACCCCGCGCACCTTCTGCGGGTTCTTGAACCGCAGCAGCCCGGCCTCCGGCAGCGGGTTGACCGCGATGATCCGCGCCCCCGCGTCCTTGGCCTGCTCGAGCGCGCTGAGCATCCGCGGGTGGTTGGTGCCCGGGTTCTGACCCACCACCACGACCAGGTCGGCCAGCGCGATGTCGGCCAGGCTCACCGACCCCTTGCCGACCCCGGTCGTCTCCGCCAGCGCCGCGCCGGACGACTCGTGGCACATGTTCGAGCAGTCCGGCAGGTTGTTGGTGCCGAACGACCGCACCAGCAGCTGGTACAGGAACGCGGCCTCGTTGCTGGTGCGCCCCGAGGTGTAGAACACGGCCTCGTCCGGCGTCGACAAGGCCCGCAGCTGCGAAGCGATCAGCGAGTACGCCTCCGACCACTCGATCGGCTCGTAGTGCGTCGCCCCCGGCCGCAGCACCACGGGCTGGGTGATCCGCCCCTGCTGCCCCAGCCAGTAGTCCGTTTTGTCCGACAGGTCAGCGATCGAGTGCTCGGCGAAGAACTCCGGCCCCACCCGCCGCCGCGTCGCCTCCTCCGCGACCGCCTTGGCGCCGTTCTCGCAGAACTCGGCGGCGTGCCGCCCGCCCTGCGGCTCCGGCCAGGCGCAGCCGGGGCAGTCGAACCCCTCCCGCTGGTTGAGCAGCCGCAGCGTGCGGGCGGTGCGCACCGCGCCCATCTGCTCGACGCCGCGGCGCAGCGACACGGCGACCCCCGGTATCCCGGCGGCCCACTGCTTGCGGGGCGTTACGTCCAGCTCGGATTCGACAACGTCCCGTTCGGGCGGAGTGCTGACCATGGACCTATCGTCCGCCGCGACCGGTCCCCGTGCAAAAAGTTGTCCACAGGCCCCGCTAGCTGGGGCAGCCGCTCTCCAGCGGGATGTCCGCCCCGGGGTCGAAGTAGGTGACCCGGTCGTGCTTGGCCTGGTTGCGGCTCGGCGCCCGGTCCCGGTAGTCGGAGGCGATGAAGCCCTTGCGGTACGCGTCGCAGGAGATCGAGTAGAAGAAGCCGTCGACCTTCTCGTACCAGAGGCCCAGGCTGCCAGGAGCCCACCGCGGCCCCTTGCGCATGACGTACTCGATGTCGGCGCGCACGACGACGACCACGCTCATCGGGTCCAGCGGGAAGTCCACGTGGTCGGCGGTGAAGGCGTAGGCGAACACGTAGTTCGTGTGCACGACGAGCTCGCCGGTCTTGCCCGCCTCGACCCGCATCGAGCCCTTGACCTTGGGCGAGACGGGCAGCAGCTTGGCGCCGCTGTCGAGCATGCTGACCAGCGCTTGGACCTGCCGCTCGTTGCCGCCGCCGAACAGCGGGCGCAGTTGCCTGGCCACGTCGGGGGCCAGCAGGCCCAGGTAGCGGTCCGGGTTGTGGTCGCGCAGCATCGTCGGGTCGAGCCTGCTCGCCACCAGCAGGTCCTTGACCTTCGCGGTGACGTTGGCGACCTCGGCCTCGCTGAACTCGCCGACCTGCATGGCCGGTGGCGGCTCGATCCCGGCCGCTCCGTCGGCCCAGTGCTCGGCCGGGGTCATCGCGAACGGTCGGTTCAGGTCCACCGCGTGCTGGGCGTTGGGGTCCTCGCCCGGTCCGCCGCCGCCGGGGCCGCCGGGACCGCGGTCGAACACGCCGACGCCGATCAGCAGCATGACCACCGCGATGACGGCGACCAGCACCATGGACGTGACGAGCCACCGCTCCAGCCTGCGGCGCCGTGATCCGCGCAGCATCGCCTTCACGTCGGCCTGCGCGGACGCGCGCAGGCGTCTGCGCCACGCGGCGTCCTGTAACGCCGCGTGATCGCCGTACTCTCGTTGGTCCACCGGCCCCCCAAGGGCGATCCAGCTCGGCGAGCCGGGCTGGTTGAGGTGTCGACTGCCTGGTGCACACCTCATCGATATGGCCACAGTCCGTGTTAACAAGCTGCCCGCGCGGACCGCTCGTGCTGCGGTGAACGGCGCCCGAGGCCAGTCCAACGGTCACTGTGCCGGGAATGCGGTGTCGAGGGGTCACCCGATTGGCGCAGACCAGATTCCCGGCCCTCCGCGAGCGACACGGGGCGTGGGTCCGCCGCCGATCGGAGGCGGACCCACGCCTGGGCAGGTGGCCCAGCTCACAGCGCTAGTCGGTAGTCAGGGTGACCTCGATGCCGAGTTCGGCATCCACCGATCGGGTGTATTTCAACGCCTGGACAGCCCCGGCGGACCGTAGGTCGCGCTCCGTGGCCCTCAGTGCCCGCTCCCGGTCTTCGGTGCAGGTCACGACCAGTTCCGCCACCGGCCACCGCAGCGATCGCCGCGCCTCCGACTTGGCCCGCCGGACGGCGGCGAGCACGATCGTCACCGGCGCCAACAGCGATCGGTCGCCGTTACTGCTGGTGACCGCAGGCCAAGGTGCGACGTGGATCGACCCGTCCTGCCACCACGACCACGCCTCCTCCGCGGAGAAGGGCAGGAACGGCGCCAAGAGGCGCTGCACGGCCGATAGAGCGATACGCAGCGTGGCCCTGGCCGAGTCGTCCCCTTCGTAAGCGCGGTCCTTGACCAGCTCGATGTAGTCGTCACACCACAGCCAGAAGAACCGCTCCACCCGCTCAAGAGCATCGGCGTAGTCGCAGGCCTCCAATGCGGTCGTCACCTCAGCCACTACGGCATCCAGCTCGGCGAGCAAAGCCAGGTCCAGCGGCTCAGTAGGCCGCTCTCCGGGGCCTAGGCCCAGCACGAACCAACTGGCGTTGAGCAGCTTGGTCGCGAGCCTGCGACCGACGCGCATCTTGGTCTCGTCGAACACCGTGTCGACCCCAGGACGCGCCGACGCCGCCCAGTACCTCACGGCGTCCGCGCCATAGCGGTCGATCAACTCGTCAGGCGGGCTGGACTTGCCGGACCTCTTACTCAGCTTCTGCTTGTCAGGTGTGACCACCCACCCCGAGATCGCCACGCGCCGCCACGGCAACACCCCGGTTTCCGCGTTCGCGCGCAGCACCGAGCTGAACAGCCAGGTGCGGATGATCTCGTGCGCCTGCGGGCGCAGATCCATCGGATAGGTCTTGGCGAACAAGTCGGGATCATCGTCAGCGCCACACACGAGCAGCGGGGTCAACGACGACGTTGCCCACGTGTCCATGACGTCTGGGTCACCGGTGAACCCGCCAGGCACATCGCGCTGGTCCTTGCTGTAGCCCGGCGGGGCTTCCGTTGCTGGGTCCACGGGGAGCTGGTCCGGCGTAAGAGGGCTGTCGAAGTTCGGCTCGCCATTGGCGTCAAGCGTGTACCACAGCGGGAACGGCACCCCGAAGAACCGCTGACGGCTCACCAACCAGTCGCCTGCGAGCCCGTCCACCCAGCTCTCGTACCGCGCGTGCATGTGCGCGGGCTGCCAGTCGAGTTCGCGCCCACGATCTCGCATGACTTCCCTATGGGCCGTGGACCTGATGAACCACTGCCTCCCCGCCACGATCTCCAGCGGCTTGTCCCCACGCTCGAAGAACGCCACCGGACGCTCAACGGGCTTTGGCTCGCCCACCAGCGCTCCGGCCTCGCGGAGCATCGCCACCATCCGCTCCCGTGCTGTGTGGACGGTCGCGCCCACCAGCTTCGAGTACGGCCCTATAGGCACGCCGTCAGGCGCGTCAGGCAGAAACCGCCCGTTCTTACCGATCACTGATCGCACAGGTAGGCCCAACTCGCGCCACCACTGCACATCTGTGAGGTCGCCGAAGGTGCAGCACATCACCAGGCCACTACCGCGCTCTGGATCGGCATCTATATGTGCCAGAACCGGCACAGCCACGCCGAACACCGGGGTTAGCAATGTGGTGCCGATCAGGTGCCTATAGCGCTCGTCATCGGGGTGCGCGATGACAGCCACGCACGCAGGCAGCAGTTCCGGACGCGTTGTCTGCACCTCGAAGCCGCCGAACCGAAGGGTGTGCCAGGCGCCCTTCACGGGCCGGTGCTCCACCTCCGCTTGTGCAACAGCCGTCCCAAACCCGACATCCCATAGCGTCGGCGCCTCGGCCTGGTAGGCCTCACCAGCCGCGAGCAGCCGCAGGAACGACCGCTGTGAAAGCCGCCGCGCCTTCTCGCCGATGGTCGTATAGGTGCGCGACCAGTCCACTGACAGGCCCAACCGTCGCCACAGCGTCTCGTAGGTCTTCTCGCTAAGAGCCGTCTGCCTCGCGCAGAGTTCGAGGAAGTTGCGCCGAGACACCGCTGTGGGCTCGCCTGTAGGCGTGAAGTTCGGGTCGTAAGGCAGCGACGGATCGCAGCGCACGTTGTGCATCACCTGCACCAAGCGCTCACTCGGCAGGCCGTTGTCGTCCCACCCCATGGGGTAGAGCACGTCCCTACCGCGCATCCGTTGGTAGCGCGCGATCACGTCCGTGTGCGTGTAGGAGAAGCAGTGCCCGATGTGCAGGCTTCCGCTGACCGATGGGGGAGGGGTGTCTATGGAGAAGACCGACTCGCGGGGACCCGTGCCCCGGAACGCGTAGACGCCTACCTCGTCCCACCGAGCTGCCCAGGTCGATTCCAGCCCATCCAGTGATGGGCGCTCGGGGAGACGTTCGGTATGCGCCATGTGCGGAGGGTAGTCGCGGGTCAGCGCCCGGTTCGACTTGTTTTCGCTGGCCTTCGTAGACTCCAACCGTGACTGAGACCCCCACCCCGCCGAGCACTGACCTTCCCCCGGCCTGGGAGCCGGCCGCGGTAGAGGCGGAGCTGTACGAGGGCTGGGTAGCGGCCGGGTACTTCACCGCCGACGCCGCGAGTGAGAAGCCGCCGTTCACGATCGTGTTGCCGCCGCCGAATGTCACCGGCAGCCTCCACATGGGCCACGCGCTCAACCAC
Source organism: Actinokineospora baliensis (assembly GCF_016907695.1). NCBI lineage: Bacteria > Bacillati > Actinomycetota > Actinomycetes > Pseudonocardiales > Pseudonocardiaceae > Actinokineospora > Actinokineospora baliensis. Next base: position 2,851,234 of record NZ_JAFBCK010000001.1, read on the forward strand.
ACCGTGATGGACGCGCTCACCAGGCGCCGCCGCATGCAGGGCTACGAGGTGCTGTGGCTGCCCGGCATGGACCACGCCGGTATCGCCACCCAGAACGTCGTCGAGCGGCAGCTGGCTGGCCAGGGGCTGTCCCGGCACGACCTGGGCCGGGAGAAGTTCGTCGAGCGGGTCTGGGAGTGGAAGGCCGAGTACGGCGGCAAGATCCTCGACCAGATGCGCCGCCTCGGTGACGGCGTCGACTGGTCCCGCGAGCGCTTCACCATGGACGACGGTCTCTCCCGCGCGGTGCAGACCGTGTTCAAGCGCCTCTATGACGACGGCCTGATCTATCGCGCGGAACGCATCATCAACTGGTGCCCGCGTTGCCGTACCGCGCTGTCGGACATCGAGGTCGAGCACTCCGAGGACGAGGGCGAGCTCGTCTCCATCCGCTACGGCGACGGTGACAACGCCATTGTGGTCGCCACTACGCGCGCGGAGACGATGCTCGGCGACACGGCCGTCGCGGTGCACCCCGAGGATGAGCGGTACCGCCACCTCATCGGCACTGAGGTCCCGCTGCCGCTGACCGGTAGGCGCATCCCGATCGTCGCGGACGAGCACGTCGACCCCGAGTTCGGTACCGGTGCCGTCAAGGTCACCCCCGCGCACGACCCGAACGACTTCGAGATCGGCCGCAGGCACGACCTGCCGTCGTTGACGGTCATGGACGCCACAGGCGTCATCACGGTCAAGGGGCCCTTCGAGGGCTTGGACCGCTTCGAGGCTCGCCCCGCTGTTGTCGCGGCTCTTCGCGAAGACGGCCGGATCGTCGCCGAGAAGCGGCCGTACCTGCACTCGGTGGGGCACTGCTCGCGCTGCGACACGGTTGTTGAACCCCGACTGTCGCTGCAGTGGTGGGTCAATGTTGAGCCTCTATCGCGCGCGGCCGGTGACGCTGTTCGCGACGGCCGGACGCAGGTGCACCCGCCGGAGTTGGCCAAGCGCTATTTCGACTGGGTCGACAACATGCACGACTGGACCATCTCGCGGCAGCTGTGGTGGGGCCACCGCATCCCGGTCTGGTACGGGCCTAACGACGAGGTCGTGTGTGTAGGCCCCGACGAGGAGCCCCCCACCGGCGAAGGCTGGACCCAGGACCCCGACGTCCTCGACACGTGGTTCTCCTCGGGCCTCTGGCCCATCTCCACGCTCGGGTGGCCCGCCAACACCGAGGACCTCGCCAAGTTCTATCCGACGAGTGTGCTGTCGACCGGCTACGACATCCTCTTCTTCTGGGTCGCCCGGATGATGATGTTCGGCCTCTACGCGATGGACGGCAAGCAGCCGTTCGACCACGTCTACCTGCACGGCCTCATCCGTGACGCGCAGGGCAAGAAGATGTCGAAGTCGCGCGGCAACGTCCTGGACCCGCTCGACTGGCTCGACAGGTTCGGTGCCGACGCCACCCGCTTCACCCTCGCGCGCGGGGCGAACCCCGGCAGCGACATGGCGCTCGCGGAGGAGTGGGCTGCAGGGTCGCGCAACTTCGGCACGAAGCTGTGGAACGCCAGCCGCTTCGCGCTGATGAACGGCGCAACCACCGCCATCCCGGTGCCCGCCCGCGACCAGTTGACGGACGCGGACCTCTGGATCCTGGACAAGGCTGACGCACTGGTGTCCGAAGTGGATGCCCTCTTCGAGAAGTTCGAGTTCGCGAAGATCTGCGACGCGCTCTACCACTTCACCTGGGACCTCTATTGCGACTGGTACCTCGAGCTCACGAAGGTCCAGATCGCAGAGGGCGGCGCGCGCGCTGAGGCGACTCGCGCGGTCCTAGGGCACGTGCTGGACGTAGTGCTGCGGTTGCTGCACCCGATCACTCCGTTCATCACCGAGGTGCTCTGGAAGGCGCTCACGGGCAAGGAATCCATCGTCGTCACGGAGTGGCCGACGGCCAATGGCAACGCTGCTGACCTAGAGGCGGCCCGGCGGGTAGAAGGCGTGCAGAAGCTCATCACCGAGATCCGCCGCTTCAGGGCGGATCAGGGAGTGAAGCCCAGCCAGCGCGTCGCGACCCGGCTGTCCGGTGTGGACGAGGCGGGCCTAACGGCTCTCGCGGGTGCCGTCACGTCTCTTGCGCGGCTGGACGCCCCCGGCGACGACTTCACCGCGAGCGCGTCGCTGGAAGTGCCTCTTAGCGGCGGCAGCGTCACTGTGGAGTTGGACCTGTCCGGTGCCATTGATGTTGGCGCGGAACGTAAGAGGCTCACCAAGGACCTCGCGGTCGCCGAGAAGGAACTCGCGCAGTGCGAGGCCAAGCTGGGCAACCCGAAGTTCACCGACAAGGCCCCGGCCGACGTCGTCGCCAAGATCCAGGCCCGGCGCGACGCGGCGCAGGCCGAGATCGCCCGCGTGCAGGCACGGCTAGCCGCCCTGCCCGCGAGCTGACCCCTCGGGCTCTTAAGCGGACCGGTCGGGGTCCTCGTCGACCCAGCGGACCTCGACCGGCCTGCTGCCTGCCAACACCCGCGTCGCCGACTCGGCGGACTGGAACTGACCGCGCAGCCGCGCGCCCTTCTCGTCCGGCATGCCGAAGAGCTCGACGTAGTCCTCACCGAACCCGTCGGCGATCTCCATGCCCCAGCCCAGCACCGCGAAGTCGAGAGCTTGGCCGTCCGCGTCCCGCTGGACCTGGTAGACGGCGAACCGGCGCGGCGCGAAGTGGTCGGTGACCTCAGCGATCTGCCTGGTCAACTCGCCCTCCGGGATGATCGTCTGCATACTGCCTCCACGCGTAGCAAATTTGCGATCCTTCGTTAGGAGGATCGCACCGGAAGGTGATGGGCCACAATAACGCCATCGGGTGATTCAATATTGACCCTGGCTGCGCCAGACTGTCGCCGTTGGATCCAAGATCGGGGAAGGACGAACCATGGCTACCGCCAAGCAACCCACCATCATGGCCCGAGGCCTCGGCGGCGAACTGCGCTTGCTGCGCAAGGGCCGCAAGCTGAGCTGTCAGGCGGTCGCCGCCCAGCTGGGCTGGCAGGCGTCCAAGCTGTCCCGGATGGAGACCGGCAAACAGGGAATTCGGCCCGCCGACGTCGCGTCTCTACTCGTGGTCTACGGGGTGACCGGAAGGGATCGAGATCGTCTGATCAAGTTGGCCGAGCGTTCCGACGACACAGGCTACTGGGAGAATCAATCGGCCCTGTCGGCGGAGTCCAAAACCCTCATGCGCATTGAGCGCGAGGCCACCGACATCGTGATCTTCGAGCCGCTCGTCATTCCTGGTCTAGTGCAGACCGGTGACTACGTGCGGGCGATGATGCGGGTATGCAACGTCGCTGATCAGGACATCGACTCGCGGGTGGCCGCGAGGTTGGCGCGTCAGGCGATCCTCACCAAGGATGAGCCGCCGAACCTGAAGTTGATTGTGGATGAGTTCGTGCTGCACCGCGTTCTGGCCAGTCCAAAGAGCATGGCCCGGCAGTTGCGGCACATCCTGGAGGTTGTTGAGCAGGGGGCCACGACTCTCCAAGTATTGCCCTTGTCGCTACGCGGACACTCTGGTCTCGATGGTTCGTACACGCTGTTGGACTTCACGAGCAACAAGCCCGTGGTCTACTTGGATCACAAGGTTTCTGGCCTCTTCCTGGAGGAGGACGCTCACATCGAGTTCTTCCGCGCCGAGACCGATAGTCTGGGCGAGTTGGCTCTGAGCCCCGCCAAGTCGGCGGAACTCGTTGCGACTATCGCACGGGAGCACGACCGAGAGTGAGGATCTTGATGAACGCGGTGGACCGGGCTTCGATCATGTGGCGCAAGTCCAGCCGGAGCGGCTCGAATGCCCAATGCGTCGAGGTGGGCTACGTCTGGCGCAAGTCCAGCAGAAGTGGCACCAACGCCGACTGCGTCGAGGTCGGCCAGCAGTGGCGCAAGTCCAGTCACAGCGGCACGAACGTCAACTGCGTCGAGGTCAGCCACGAGCCCGCTGTCACCGCTGTGCGGGACTCCAAGAACCCCGATGGCCCCACCCTGGCCTTCCCCGTCGCCTCCTTCGCGCGGGCCCTCCGTACCCTCTAGGCGTGAGCCTGGACGAACTGCGTCAGGTCGAGTCGGAACTCGACACCCGCTGGCCGGAGACCAAGATCGAGCCGTCCCTGGCGCGGATCGCCGCGCTGGTGGACCTGCTCGGGTCGCCGCAGCGGTCGTACCCCGTGGTGCACATCGCCGGGACCAACGGCAAGACCTCCGTCACCCGGATGATTGACGCGCTGTTCACCCGGCTTGGCCTGCGCACGGGTCGGTTCACCAGCCCGCACCTGCAGTTGGTCACCGAGCGCATCAGCCTCGACAACGCGCCTATAGACCCCGAGCGCTACGTCGAGGTGTTCCGCGACATCGAGCCGTACATCGAGATGGTCGACGCGGGCTCTGACATCCGGCTGAGCAAGTTCGAGGTGCTCACCGCGATGGCCTACGCAGCCTTTGCCGACGCTCCCGTGGACGTCGCCGTGGTCGAAACCGGCCTCGGCGGCGCCTGGGACGCCACCAACGTCGCGGACGGCAAGGTCGCCGTCATCACGCCTATAGGCATCGACCACGTCGACTACCTCGGTCCGGACATCCTGGGCATCGCGGGGGAGAAGGCCGGGATCATCAAGCCCGACTCCATCGCACTCCTCGCCGAGCAGACCCCCGAGGTCGCCCGCGTCTTGGTCGAGCGCGCGGCCACGGTCGACGCCACAGTCGCTCGGCAAGGCCTGGAGTTCGGCGTCCTCGCCCATGACCTTGCCGTCGGTGGTCAGGTCCTCCGCCTCCAGGGCCTGGGCGGCGTCTATGACGAGATCTTCCTGCCTCTCCACGGCGAGCACCAAGCCAAGAACGCCGCGCTGGCCCTCGTGGCCGTCGAAGCCTTCTTCGGTGCTGGCGCTCAACGCCAGCTGGACGTGGAAGCCATCCGCGAAGGTTTCGCCTCCGTGGTCACCCCCGGCCGCCTAGAGCGCGTCCGCATGTCTCCCAGCGTCTTCGTAGACGCCGCCCACAACCCCCATGGCGCCGCAGCCCTCGCCAAGGCGTTGGACGAAGAGTTCGGCTTCCGCAAACTCGTCGGCGTAGTGAGCGTCATGGCCGACAAGGACGCCGCGGGCATCCTCTCCGCCCTAGAGCCCGTCCTGAGCGACCTCGTCATCACCACCAACTCGTCCCCCCGAGCCATGGACCCAGGCCACCTCGCCAACATCGCCACCGACATCTACGGCGACGAACGCGTCTCGGTCTACCCCCACCTCCCCGGCGCCATAGAAGCCGCCCTAGAGCTGGCCGACGAATCCGAAGACCCCAACGAACCCCTCTCCGGCGGCGGCGTAATAGCCACCGGCTCGGTCGTCACCGCAGGCGAAGTCCGAGCCCTCTTCGGCAAGGACCCCGCATGACCCCCCCAGACCCCATGAAGGGCTTCCGCGGCGTGATGTCCGCCGTCCTCATCCTGGAAGCCCTGGTCCTACTACTAGCCCTCCTAGTAGTAGCCAAATCCGACGGCGGCCTAGCCACCTGGCAAGGCTGGGCAGTGGGCACCATGGCCGTGGCCCTGATCCTGGCCTGCGCCTTCGTAGGCCGCTCCTGGGGCATCTACCTAGCCGTAGCCCTACAGGCAGTGCTCCTCTTGGGCTTCTTCATAGACTCCGCCCTAGGCGTAGTAGCCGTTGTCTTCGCCCTAGGCTGGTCCTGGATGCTCTGGGCCCGCAACGACGTCCTCAAACGCATGGCCGAAGGCCGCCTAGCCAGCCAACAGCCGCCGCCTGACTAGCGCTGGCTCTTAGCGAGCGCAAGCCAACCGCACCCGGCGAACGTCCCCGATATCAACCAAGCGGTTCCGACGTCGGCGGGCTGCACTGGCCATGAGAACACCATCGCCAGCCCACCTGGTGTGCCTGACAAGAGGGCTACCAACGCCACTGATGCCGCAGCGACCGGCAGTACCCAGCCCCGGCTCGCGCCAAGCAGACCGACGCCTATAGATCCCAGCCCGGCGAGCCCAACGGCGTTTCGCAGTAAGACCTCTGCATCCACACCGCTAGGGCTAAGCAGCTCGATGGCTAGCGGTAGGCCAGCCGCCAGCGCGGCTATCGCTACTAGGTGCACCGTTAGCCGGGGAAGCCAGGCGATCGCGGCCGTGCGGTCCAAGTCTGGGTCCGCACCAGTCAAGCCTCCGCTGGCGACACCGACGGCCACTGCTGTCGCCAGGACCGACATGGCAACGGACAGGCCTGGTGATCCCGTAAGCCTGCCGACCGGGGCAAGCGCGATGGCAGCGCCGACCGTCGTGGATATAGCGGCCGGTATGCCTCTGGAGCGGCAGTACAGCGCGGCTTCCCGCATCACTTCTCCGTCAACACGGTCAGCAGGTCACCCTCACAGCGAAGACCTGCGGATCGCACGGCCGCCACTCGCGTGACCTGGTCGGCGCGCGGCAACGCTCGCAGGTCCGCCCAAGTCCGTTGGATGAGGTCTTGCGCTTCCGCCCAGATGTAGCTGTGCCCTGGCAGAGGCTGCAGGTCGTCGACAAGCCAGCCCGCTGTGACGGTCCTAGCGACGGTTTCGCGCTCGACATCGGCGTAGGTGCTGTCGTCGGTGGCGCATGCTGGCGTTCCGGCTCCCGCGAGTAGGGCTCGCCGCAGCTCGGCAGGGCCACCGCGCCTGAACGCCGGGTCGCCCAAGTCGACCCCCAGCGTGTCTGGCTCACCTTGTGTGCGCGGCAGGTGAGGGGAAGTCGGGTGCTCGACCACAGTCGTAGGGGCGTTCGGCAGCACTGTCAGATCCGCTAGTGCCTGTGCCGCAGGTCCACGGAGTTCAGCGAGCCGCGCCTTGTGCGCCTCGGTCACGCACACCGGCGGCTCGCATACCAACGAGAGGGCACGCGCGTCCGGGACATGCACCGGGGAGCCTTGCGGCACCACCAAGGCCAGCACTGTCGCCCCCACTGCGAGAGGCACAGCCGCCAAGGCGCGTAGTCGTGTGCCCGCGAAGAGGACGAGACCACTCGCGGCGATCGTCAGGAACCACAACGCCTGCCCTGTCGACGCACGCGGCGCGACTTGGGTGAAAACGCTCACCCCACCACCGGAAACGGCGGGTGTGAACAGCAGCGCCGTCGTCGACTCTTGGCTTCGCCACACCAGCACCACCTGGATCGCCAACCCCGCGACGGCCGCGACCGGCGGGGTCATCGCTGACGGCAGCAACCGGCCTATGCCCAAACCGAGCAGGGCGACCGCGATGAGGGCTAGGGCGCCCAGCAGCGTCACTACGAGCCAGTCAGCGCGTAGTGCGGCACCACTGGCTATGATCCGAACCGCACCCACTGCCACCACGCCGAGGTAGCCCGCAGTGACGCCGATCGCCACCGCGCTCGCCACGGGAACCGTCCGTCGCCACCGTGACGTGGGCACAGTGGCGAGCAATTCATCCATGTCCGATCGGGTGTCGCGCGCTCCTTGCCACGCACCCGCGCCCAGAACCAGCGGCCAGACGAACATCAGCAGGTATCTCGACCACTCGGCGAGGCCGGTCCAATCGCGGCTCCACGCCGCGTCTCCCTTTGTCCAAGGGCCGGACATGAGATGCGCGATCGCGAGTAGGAGTACGGCGAGCCCAAGACCTGCCGGTAGGCCTACTGACCGTCGGAGATGCAGAGAGGTCACCGCGCAGCCCGGTCCAGCAAGGCCGAGTAGCCCCTCTCAAGCGGGCTGTCCCCAACGTCGGAAGACTCTCCCGCAGCCGCGAGATCGTCGGTGCCACCCTGGAACAGCACGCGGCCCTTGTCTATCAGCAGCACCTGATCACAACCCGCCGCGACATCTTCCACCAAGTGAGTCGACACCACCACGCACGTGTCTTCCGCGGATTCCCGCAGCAGTGCGCGGAATCGCATCCGCTCTGCCGGGTCCAGGCCCGCTGTGGGCTCGTCGAGCAGCAAGACAGCAGGCTCGTTCACGATGGCCTGGGCGATGCCCACCCGCCGGACCATGCCCCCGGAAAGCGTGCTGAGCCGGTCGTCGGCGCGGTCACCCAGACCGACCCGCTCCACGGCGCGCTCGACTGCCCCAGGTATGTCCACCCCGGGCATCTGCTTGAGCCAGGCCATGTACTCGACGAACTCGCGCACCGTGAACCTCTTGTAGTAACCGAACTTCTGCGGCAGGTAGCCGATCCGCTCACGTACCTGCCGCAGCGACTCGCGCGAGCTAAGAGGGGTCCCCAACATGGTCAGTTCGCCGGACGCAGGGCGCAGCACGGTCGCAAGAGCCCGCATCAACGTCGTCTTACCCGCGCCGTTCGGCCCGAGTACACCATGCACGCCGTTCGTGAGATCGAGGTCGATCCCATCGACAGCCATCCTGCGGCCCGCGCGCACCCGCAGCCCGACAGCCTGTACCCGCACCATCGTCGCCTCTCTTAGTTCCCACTGGCCAAACGCGTGAACGCGGACGCTCGCAACACAACAACCACCGCTGCGACCGCGCACGCGATCAACCAAAGGCCCGCCGAAGACGGAGCGAGCAGGGCGGGCAGGCTTGCCGCGACCAGGCTGGGGCCCACTACGAACGCAACCCAGGTAGTCGCCAGTCCTACTGCGGCTCGCCTGACGCCGATGAGGGTGCCTAGCGCGAGCGTCGCCGTTGTAAACGCCAAGCACGGCAGCAGCCACTGCGCGGGGGAGGCCCCGATCAGCCAACCCAACGGCAGCAGTACCGGCAGCAGGACGGCCAAGACCGCGATCGTGCGACGCAGCACCAAGTCCAAGCCCGCGCGCGGAGTGCAGGCAACGATCTCGTGTGCTGGATCCATGCCGCGCGACCACGCCGCGGCCACACCGGCGACCGGTGCGATCGGCGCCAGCAACACCAACAGTTGAGTCCCCAGGAGATCGGTGACCACAGTGACAGCGGTGACCAAGACCGTCATCGCGATCCACGGCACCATCGCGGGTGACGCCCACACGGCTGCTCGGACCCAAACCGAGCCCCGCGGCCTCGTCGCGCCTAGGTCGATCTCACCCCACACCTCGTCGAGCACCTTGTCCGGCACATGGAGCTTGGAACGGCAGGACGCGCATGTCCCGAGATGGGCCTCTATGACCGCGGCGTCGATCCCGGTGCTCAGGCCTTGGGCGTAGCTCGCGATAAGAGCTGGCGGCACGTGCGTCATGACAGCGCCCTCCCTAGAGCGATCCGGGCCCGACGCGCCCGCGTCTTCACTGTCCCCTCCGGCACGTCCAACACCCGCGAGGTCTCCTTGACGCTCAACCCGTCCACCACCAGCGCCCGCAACACCGCCCACAACTCAGGCGCCAACCCCTCCACCGCCGCCCCCACGTCCCCGTCCAAGACCTCTTCGAGCAACGCCTCCTCGGCGGATACAGCAGTTGCCGCCCCAGCCGGAACCGGTCGCCCCTCCCGCGCCTGCCTGCGGAACCCGTCCACCAACCGCCTGCTCGCGATGGTCCACAACCACCCCAGCCCCGACTCCTCCGTCAACACCAGCGACAGCCGCCCGGCCGCCCGCCACACCGCGAGGTACGTCTCCTGCATGACATCAGCGACCAATTGCTCGTCCCGGCACCGCCGCCGCAACCGCACCACCAACCAAGGCGCCGTCTGCCGGTAAAACCGCTCAAACGCCACCCTGTCGCCCCGAGCCGCCCGCTGAACCAGCCCAGCCTCGTCGCTCACACCCACACCCACTGGTCGCCCGCACGCCGCACGCAGGTTCTCGATCCGACTGTGACCTGAGACACGTCGAGCCGGTCGGGGCTGGGGTGTTCCCCTTGCCTGACCGGCGCGGCAACCCCCCACTGAGCGATCTAATCCCGCTCATTCACACTGTGGCGGTATCGGACGTGTGTCCAGAAAATGTCTTGTCAAAAGCGGGACGCGGCGGTCATACGCTCACACGATAGCGTTGTTTGACCCCTTCGGTGGAACCTGGGGGGCGCCGTACGTGCTACGCTGAATCGGTTCTATCGGGAGGTTTATTCGGGAAAAAAGGGCGAATTGCAATGAAACTGGTCATGCTGAACAAGGATCAAAATTCGGGTGGTAATGGTTGCCCGAGTGTCTATCTCGCGGAGTCCGGGGATTTTGTCGTGCAAGGCATCGAATTGGACGACGAGACCCATGCGGAGCTGGCGAATGTATTGCCCGGTGAGAACGCCGTGAGAATATCGGCGGACGTTCTGCTGGGTGCGGTGGACCGCTACCGGGCTCGATAGGGGCGACAGGTGCCGACCGTCTTCACCTCGCTCGAGGACGACGAGTTCAACCGGCTCTTCCGCGAGTTCCGGTACACCGTGTTCCGCTTGGAATCCCGGCAGCACTACCGGGTCAGCTATGAAAAGGACGAGTTCGCCCGGTTCCTGACCGGTGAGTCTAGGGGGGAGTTCCCCGGGATCTCGGGGTGGATCTCCGGGACCGTGGAGCCCGCGCGCCGCGCAGGCAAGTACATGCACCGCGTGCACATCGTCGAAGAACCCCTGTCCGACTACGTGCGGTTCGAGTGCGCGTGGGCCTATGAGCACACAGTCCCCGCGGGCGAACACGTGCGGATCATCCCGGTGGAGAAGGGGCTGTGGCCGGACGACCTGCCGCAGCGGGAATACTGGCTGTTCGACTCCGAGGTGCTCGTCGCGATGAACTACGGGGACGACGGCACTTTCCACTCCGCTGAGATCGTCGAGGACGCCGACGAAATCGTGCTGGCCAATCGGTGGCGGGACGCGGCGGTCCTGAAATCCGTGCCGTACCAGGAATTCGCCGAGCGCTACGACGCCTTGTTCGTCGAGCAGAAGTGATGATCGAGTCTGCGGCGGGCGCTGATGCCCGAGGGTGACGGCACCCGTGCCGACAACGCCAGCACTGGCGACGCGGAGAACGTGGTCCAGGTGGGCACGGTGCGCGGTGGATTGCACATCCACCACCGCGGTGTGCCCGCCGTTCCCGTGCCCCGGCAACTCCCGCCCGCCCCGGCCGGTTTCACCAATCGCGAGCCTGCCCTGCGCGCGCTCGACGAACACTCGTCACCCGCCGCGGGGCCCGCGGGCGCTGCGGTGATCGTCGGCGGTCCGGGTATGGGGAAGACCGCGCTGGCGCTGTTCTGGGCGCACGCGGCACGTGGCCGGTTCCCCGATGGCGATCTCTATATAGACATGCGCGGCTACGGCCCGGAATCACCGTTGTCCGACGACCAGGCGTTGGACGTGTTCTTACGGGCGCTGGGCGCTGCACCCGAGGTGGTGCCGCGTTCGGTCGACGAGAAAGCGGCCCTGTACCGCACGATGGTCGCCGACCGGCGCCTGCTGATCGTGATCGACAACGTCGTCTCCGCGCGGCAGATCCGCCGGTTGTTGCCCGCGACCGCGGGATGTCTCGCCGTCCTGACCAGCCGCACCAGCGTGTCGGGCCTCGTGGCCAGGGAAGGGGCGAGACTTGTGACCGTCGACGTGCTCTCACCGGACGACTCGGTCCGGCTGCTCGCCGAGATCATCGGCGACCGGCGGGTCGCGGCGGACACCCGGGCCGCCCACAGCATCGCGAACTCGTGCGGGCACCTCCCGATCGCGTTGCGCATCGTCGCCGAACGAGCGGCCAACCGCCCGCACCTGCGCCTGGCCGAGCTGGCGACCCAACTGCTCGGCGAGCACGACCGGTTGGACGCGCTCGCCCTGGCCGAGGACGAGTTGGCCGATGTCCGGGCGGTGTTCTCCTGGTCCTACCACTCCTTGTCCGAACCGAAGCAGGCGATCTTCCGGCTGATCGGGACGCACCCGGGCATCGAGTACTCCACCGCATCGATCGCGGCGCTCGTCGACGTCGAACCCGACCTGCTGGTGGCGCAGTTGCACGAACTGGCCGCCGCGCACCTCTTGCACGAGGTCGCGCCGGGCCGCTTCCAGTTGCACGACCTCATCCGCGTGTACGCACGCGAACGGTGTGAACGCACAAACTCGCAGCGCGGCCGGACCGAGGCGGTGCGCCGGGTCCTCGGCTGGTACCTCTGGGCGGCGGACGCGGGTCGCGCCACGATCTTGCCCCACTCGAACACCGTGCCGATGCCGCCCGCGCCAGCCACCCCGGTGCCGGAGTTCGCCACACCCGCCGCGGCGCGGGCCTGGTTCGAGCGCGAGCGGTTCACCCTCCTGGCGGCAATCGAACTGGCGACCGACCTGGGCCACTACGACCTCGCGTGGAAACTGCCGGTCGTCCTCGACGGGCTCTTCGAACTCAGCGCCTACTGGAACGACTGGCGGGAGATCCACGAAACCGGGTTGGCCGCCGCGCGGGCACTGCTCGATCCGCTGGGGATGTCGGCCAACCTGCTCGGCCTGGGCGACTACCACTGGCGGTTCGGCGAGTTCGAGGCCGCGGCTGCGGTGTACACGGAGTGTGCGGCGCTCGCACGCCAGATCGGGCACTCGTGGCTGATCGGGTTTTCAACGCGAGGCCTCGGCCTGGCCATGGAGGGCGTCGACGACCTCGATGCCGCCATGGGGTACTACCGCGAGGCGCTCTCGGTCTTCGACACCGCTGGCCTGCCCCGCGGGTCGGGGATGGCGTTGCTGAGCATCGGCAAGGTGCACTACCGGCTCGGGGCCCTGCCCGAAGCGGTTGACCACTGCGAACGCGCGGTCGCGGTCTTCGCCGGTATCGACGACCAGTGGAGCCAGGCATGGGGCACGCTGCAGTTGATCCAGGTCCAGCGCGATCTCGGGCACCTCGACGACGCCATTGCCCGCGGGGCGATAGCGGTCGACATCTTCAGTGAGTTCGCTGACCACCGGAGCGAGGCGGCTGTTCTGGTCGAGCTCGGCGAGGTGCACACGCGGCGCGGGGATCCGGCGAGCGCCGCGGTGGCCTGGCACCGGGCAGGGGACTTGTACGACTTGCTCGGTGACCCCGCCGCGGCCGCGGTGCGGCAGAGGATCGGGGGAGCGGGTGGACCGTGACGGCGTGGCGATCGAGGTCGGTGGTGCCTGCCTCGCCGAGCAACACCACAGCGACCTCCGTTCCCTCTACGACCGGGTCTTCTCCGCCCCGCCGTTCGTCTGGTCGGACGACGGTCCGGCTGGGCACGACGCCTCGCTCACCGAACTCCGGACCGACCCGACGTTCGGGATCGCGGTAGCCCGACGGGGCGGCGAGGTGATCGGTTTCGCGTACGGTCACCGCCTTCCGGTCGACCACAAGTGGTGGGCGGACTTCCCCGACCCGTTGCCCAGCGACGTCACCGCCGAATGGCCAGGCAGGACCTTCGCGTTGGACGACTTCGCGGTGGCGCCCGGCGAACGGGGGCGTGGAATCGGTCTCGCGGTGCTGTCCGCGCTGCTCGACACGAGGGAGGAACACCGCGCGGTGCTGTCGGTCCAGCCGACCGCGGTGCGGGCCCACGAGTTCTACCGGCGGACGGGCTGGAACTGCCTGGGGCTGAAGGGCCCCGTGCCGGGTGCCACACCGCCGTCTTGGTTGATCTTCGTCCGGGACTTGGGCGGCTGAGCCGCCGGGCCAAGCGTCATCCACTGGTCAACTCGGGTTGGTCCGGGCGCTGTGGTGGGCGATTACAAACCGGCTCATGACCGAACTGAACCGCAGGACCCTGTTGCGCGCCGGTGGTATCGGCGCGGGCGCCCTCGCCGCCGGGGTGGCGCTGCCCGGTGTCGCCTTCGCGACCCCCAAGGCGCGGCCGGTGCTCACCCACGGCGTCCAGACCGGCGATGTCACCAGTGATGGCGCGCTGCTGTGGGCCCGGGCGGACCGGGCGTCGCGGATGGTGGTCGAGGTCTCCAGGGACCCGTCCTTCCGCCACGCCCGCTGCCTGCGTGGGCCCGTCCTCACCCCCACCACCGACGGTACCGGCAAGCTCCGGCTCACCGGGCTGCCCGCGGGCCAGGAGATCCACTACCGGGTGCACGCCGAGGACCTCGACGGCCGTACCAGCAGTGCGCCGCTGGTCGGGTCCTTCCGCACCGCGCCGCTGGGGCGGGAGGACGTCCGCTTCACCTGGTCCGGGGACGTCGCCGGGCAGGGGTGGGGGATCAACCCGGACATCGGGGGCATGACCGCCTACGCCGCGATGCTGGCCCGCCGACCCGACTTCTTCATCCACAGCGGTGACACCGTCTACGCCGACGGGCCGCTCAAGGAGACGGTGGCGCTGCCCGACGGTCGGGTGTGGCGCAACATCGTGACGCCGGAGAAGCTGAAGGTGGCGGAGACGCTCGCCGAGTACCGCGGGCAGTTCGCCTACAATCTGCTCGACGAGAATGTGCGTGCGTTCGCGGCGCGGGTGCCCAGCATCGTTCAATGGGATGACCATGAAGTTACGAACAACTGGTACCCCGGCGAGATCCTCGACCTGCCGCAGTACACAGAAAAGCGCGTAGACGTTCTCGCGGCCCGCGCGACCCAGGCGTTCCACGAGTGGCAGCCGGTCGACCGTCGGCGCGCCGAGGACGGTCGCCTGTACCGCAGCTTCTCTTACGGTAAGCACGTCGAGATCTTCGTGCTCGACATGCGCACCTACAAGGACGCCAACACTGCCGACAAGAACGGCCAGGGCCAGATCCTGGGCGCTCGCCAGGCCCGCTGGCTCGTCGACGGCCTCGCCCGCAGCCGCGCCACCTGGAAGATCGTGGCCGCCGACCTCCCCATCGGCCTGATCGTCCCCGACGGCAAAGACATCGAAGGCGTCGCCAACGGTCTACCCGGTGCCCCCGCGGGCCGCGAGTTCGAACTGGCCTGGGTCCTGCGCACCCTCGCCCGCCGCCACGTCCGCAACATCGTCTGGCTGACCGCGGACGTGCACTACACCGCCGCGCACCACTACTCACCCGACCGAGCCGCAGTGGCCGACTTCGACCCGTTCTGGGAGTTCGTCTCCGGCCCTCTGCACGCGGGGGCGTTCGGCCCGAACACGCTCGACCCGACCTTCGGCCCCGAGGCTGCTTTTGTGCACGCCCCGCCGGTCGCGAACACCTCGCCCCTGGAGGGCTTCCAGCACTTCGGAGAGGTCCAAGTAGACGGCCGCACCGGCGACCTCACCGTCTACCTCCGCGACGGCAAGGGCACCTCGCTCTGGTCGAAGACGCTGAGGCCCAGCCGCTAGTACACAGTGGACACGTTGTTGGCGAAGAGGTACCAGGTCGCGTAGGCGGCACCGGAGTGGATCGCTGCGGCTGCGGTGGGGGTGTAGGGGCCTCCAGCGCGGATGCGGAGTTCCATTCCGGTTGTCGCGCGTTCGAAGGAGAAGACGGTGGTTCTGCCTGCGCCTTCGGTGTGGCCGGGGAGTGATAGGAAGGTCCACGAGTTGTCTGTCCTGTCTATCACCTGCACGGGGTTAGACAGTCCAGGGAACGCATAGAGGTCACACCTTCCCCCTATAGGCGGCAGCTCCACACAGTTCGAGTCGAACGGGAAGAACAGTGCGAAGTTGTGAGCCACGCTCTCAGTCAACGCCTCCACGCTGAGGTCTGTCTCCAAGGCCAGTGGGTACCGGTAGGCGTAAGAGAGGCCGGCGGCGGCTGGGAGGGCGGTAGCGGACAGCATCACCGCTGATAGGGCCAGCGACTTGAACATGAGGCCAACGGTGGTCAGCCAAGAGGGAGCCGGACAAACGCTGCCACCGCACCGGGTTACCCTGCTCACACGCTCGTGTGGTCTACACGACGCCAGAACCGTGAAATGGAGTACCGAGAACCGTGAGTGAGCGCACCCTGGTCCTGGTCAAGCCCGACGGTGTCAGCCGGGGCCTGGTCGGGGAGGTCATCTCCCGCATCGAGCACAAGGGGCTGTCGCTGGCCGCGCTCGAGCTGCGCACCGTCGAGCGCGAGGTCGCCGAGCAGCACTACGCCGAGCACGCCGAGAAGGGCTTCTTCGGCGACCTGCTCGACTTCATCACCGGTGGTCCGCTCGTCGCGCTCGTGGTCGAGGGCCCGCGGGCCATCTCCGCGTTCCGCCAGCTCGCGGGCGGGACCGACCCGGTCGACAAGGCCACCCCGGGCACCATCCGCGGTGACTTCGGCCTGGAGGTCCAGTTCAACCTGGTGCACGGCTCCGACTCGGCCGACTCCGCCGAGCGCGAGATCAAGATCTGGTTCCCGAACCTCTGAGGACCCCGCGCCGCCCGGCCGCAACCGCCGGGCGGCGCGAAACTCCGTCGGGAATTGTCGGTGCCTGCGGCTAGGGTGCCCGCGTGGCAGATGGGGCACTGGTCAGAGCACGAGGCCTGACGAAGACGTTCGGCGACTTCGAGGCCGTGCGCGGGATCGACCTCGACGTTCGGCCTGGGGAGGCGTTCGGGTTCCTCGGGCCCAACGGCGCGGGCAAGTCGTCGACTATGCGGATGGTGTCCTGCGTGTCGCCGCGCACCGGCGGTGAGCTGTCCGTGCTCGGCATGGACCCCAGCAGCCAGGGCCCGGCCATCCGCGCCCGGCTCGGTGTGGTCCCGCAGCAGGACAACCTCGACAACGAGCTGACCGTGCGGCAGAACCTGCACGTCTACGGCCGCTACTTCGGACTGTCCAAAGCCCACGTCCGGGCCAAGGCGGTCGAGCTGCTGGAGTTCGCCCAGCTCGCCGACCGGGGTGACGACGACGTCGAGCCGCTGTCCGGGGGCATGAAGCGCAGGCTCACCATCGCCCGCTCGCTGATCAACGACCCCCAGCTCCTGCTGCTCGACGAGCCGACCACCGGCCTGGACCCGCAGGCCCGCCACCTGCTCTGGGACCGGCTGTTCCGGCTCCGCCAGGAGGGCGTCACCCTCATCATCACCACGCACTACATGGACGAGGCCGAGCAGCTGTGCGACCGGCTGGTCGTCATGGACGGCGGCAAGATCGTCGCCGAGGGCAGCCCGACCGAGCTGATCGCGAAGTACTGCAGCCGCGAGGTCCTCGAGCTGCGGTTCACCACCGACAAGCCCGACGCGGCGGCCATCGACGGGCTCGCCGACCGGGTCGAGGTCCTGCCCGACCGCCTGCTGCTCTACACGACCGACGGCGAGGCGTCCCTGGCCGCCGCCCACCAGCGCGGCCTGACACCCGCCTCCAGCCTGGTCCGCCGCGGCACCCTCGAAGACGTCTTCCTGCGCCTCACCGGCCGGACGTTGGTGGACTGATGACCACCGCCACCCGCGCGCACGTCCCGGCCACCCCGACCGCCGTCTGGCTGGTCGTCGAGGGCCTGTGGGCCTGGTACCGCCGCAACTGGCGGTCCTCGGCGGTGTCCAGCGTCATCGAGCCGGTGCTGTTCCTGCTGGCCCTCGGCCTCGGCTTCGGCTCCCAGATCCAGCCCAGCGCGGCCACCGGCGGCCTGCCCTACGTCCAGTACCTGGCGCCCGCGCTGGTCGTGGCCTCCGCGCTGCAGACAGCGGCCTTCGAATCGACGTACCCGGTGCTCGCCGCCTTCAAGTGGAAGGGCACGTTCCTCGGCGTCGCGTCCACCCCGATCACCTCCACCCAGCTCGCCCTCGGCCAGTTGCTCTGGATCTTCCTGCGGCTGTCGGTCTCCTCGGTGGCCTTCCTGGTCATCGCGGCCCTGCTCGGCGCCGTGACCAGCTTGGGCGTCATCGGGTCGCTGTTCGCCGCCCTGCTCGCCGCCATGGCCTTCGCCGCGCCCGTGGTCGCGTACTCGGCGACCCTGCAGTCCGAGGGACAGCAGTTCAGCGCCATCTTCCGGTTCATCGTGGTCCCGATGACGGTGTTCGCGGGCACCTTCTTCCCGGTCGACCAGCTGCCCGCCTGGGTGCGCCCGATCGTGTGGCTGACCCCGCTCTGGCACGGCACCGAGCTCTCCAGAGCCTCCGCCTTCGGCACAGGTGAGTTCTTCCCCGTGCTGGGCCACCTGGCCTTCCTGGTCGCCCTGGTCGTCATAGGTGGGCACTTCGTCGTGCGCAACTTCGCCCGCAGGCTGGAGGTCTAGGTGACCACGACGGCGTCAGCACCGAACACCACGCGCACCGGCCTGCTGCTGCGCGTCCTGCCCGTCGGCATGTACGCGGGCCGCTCCCGGGCCCTCGTGGAGCGGTCGCTGCTGGTCAACCGGCGCGCCTGGCTGCAGGTCGTGTCCGGGTTCTTCGAGCCGCTGTTCTTCCTGTTCGGGCTCGGCTTCGGCTTCGGGAAGCTGATCGGCGACGTCGTCGGCCCCGGCGGCGAGACGATCAGCTACGTCGCCTACGTCGCGCCCGCCCTGCTCGCCGCCTCAGCCATGAACGGCGCCGTCTACGACGCCACCTTCAACCTGTTCTTCAAGCTCAAGTACGCCAAGCTCTACGACGCCGTGCTGACCACCCCGCTCGGCCCGCTCGACGTCGCGATCGGCGAGATCACCTGGGCGCTGATCCGCGGCGCGCTCTACGGCACCGGCTTCCTCACCGTCATGCTCGGCATGGGCCTGCTGACCTCCCCGTGGGCCGTGCTCGCCTTACCCGCGGCCGTCCTCATCGCGTTCGCCTTCGGTGCGCTGGGGATGGCCTGCACCACCTTCATGCGGTCGTGGCACGACTTCGACCTGGTGCAGCTCGCGCTGGTCCCGATGTTCCTGTTCTCGACGACCTTCTACCCGATCACGGTGTACCCCGAGGGTGTCCAGTTCGCGGTCAAGTGCTTCCCGCTCTACCACGCGATCGAGGTCATGCGGGCGCTGTGCACCGGGTTCGTCGACTTCTCCCTGGTCGGCCACCTCGCCTACTTCGCGGTGATGGCGGTCGTCGGGGTCGTCGTCGCGTCCCGGCGGCTCGGCAAGCTGCTGCTCGCCTGAAGGTCGCTGGGCCGAGAGGGTTACCCTGGTTCGCTGTGAGCGTCGAGTCAGTCTTCCCCCAACTTGAGCTGTTGCTGCCCAGGGTGTCCAAGCCGGTCCAGTACGTCGGCGGGGAGCTCAACGCCACCGTCAAGGAGTGGGACAGCACCACCGTGCGGTGGGCGCTGATGTACCCCGACGCCTACGAGGTGGGGCTGCCCAACCAGGGCGTCATGATCCTCTACGAGGTGCTCAACGAGATCCAGGACGTGCTGGCCGAGCGCACCTACGCGGTCTGGCCGGACCTGGAGAAGCTCATGCGGGAGCACGGCGTCCCGCAGTTCACCGTCGACGGGCACCGCCCGCTCGGCGCCTTCGACATGCTCGGCGTCAGCTTCTCCACCGAGCTCGGCTACACGAACATGCTCACCGCGCTCGACCTCGCCGGGATCCCGCTGCACGCCGCCGACCGCACCGAGGACCACCCGGTCGTGCTCGCGGGCGGGCACGCCGCCTTCAACCCGGAGCCGATCGCCGACTTCATCGACGCCGCGGTGCTCGGCGACGGCGAGGAAGCCGTCATCGAGATCACCGACATCATCCGGGCGTGGAAGGCCGAGGGCCGCCCCGGCGGCCGCGACGAGCTGCTGACCAGGATGGCCGAGACCGGCGGCGTCTACATCCCGCGCTTCTACGACGTCGCCTACCGCCTCGACGGCCACCTCGACTCCGTCACCGCCAACCGCCCCCGGGTCCCCGAGACCGTCGCCAAGCGCACCACCATGGACCTCGACGCCTGGCCGTACCCGAAGCAGCCGCTGGTGCCGCTGGCCGAGAGCGTGCACGAGCGGATGAGCGTGGAGATCTTCCGCGGCTGCACCAGGGGCTGCCGGTTCTGCCAGGCCGGGATGATCACCCGCCCGGTCCGCGAGCGCTCCATCGAGGGCATCGGCGCGATGATCCAGACCGGCCTGGCCAACAGCGGCTTCGAGGAGGTCGGCCTGCTCAGCCTCTCCAGCGCCGACCACTCCGAGATCGGCGAGATCACCAAGCAGCTCGCCGACCGCTACGAGGGCACCAACACCGGCCTGTCGCTGCCCAGCACCCGCGTCGACGCGTTCAACATCGATCTCGCCAACGAGCTCTCCCGCAACGGTCGCCGCTCCGGGCTGACCTTCGCCCCCGAGGGCGGCAGCGAGCGGATCCGCAAGGTCATCAACAAGATGGTGTCCGAAGAGGACCTCATCAAGACCGTCAGCGCCGCCTACGCGCAGGGGTGGCGGCAGGTGAAGCTGTACTTCATGTGCGGTCTGCCCACCGAGACCGACGACGACGTCCTGCAGATCGCCGAGATGGCCAAGAACGTCATCCGCGCCGGTCGGGCCGCCAGTGGTCGTAAGGACATCCGCTGCACGATTTCCATCGGCGGGTTCGTCCCCAAGCCGCACACCCCGTTCCAGTGGGCGTCGCAGTGCCACCCCGACGTGGTCGACTCCCGGCTGCGCAAGCTGCGTGAGGCGGTCAACTCCGACCGCGACCGCAGCATCGGCCGCAACATCGGCATGCGATACCACGATGGCAAGCCCAGCCTCATCGAAGGCTTGCTCTCCCGCGGTGACCGGCGCATCGGCAAGGTCATCGAAGCCGTCTGGCGCGAAGGCGGCCGGTTCGACGGCTGGAGCGAGCACTTCTCTTACGAGCGTTGGACTTCTGCCGCGGCAGCCGAGTTGGAGCCTCTAGGCGTGTCCCTCGACTGGTTCACGACCCGTGAGCGGCTCGAGGCCGAGGTCCTGCCCTGGGACCACCTGGACTCCGGCCTGGAGAAGAACTGGCTCTGGGACGACTGGCAGGACGCCCTCGACGAGCGCGAGCAGGACGACTGCCGCTGGACCCCGTGCTTCGACTGCGGCGTCTGCCCGGCCATGGGCACCGACATCGAGATCGGGCCTACCGGCCGCAAGCTCCTGCCGATCAGCCCGGTCGGCGTCGGCTCCCCGGTACGCAATCCGGCTCTTACTTCTTCGTGAGGGTCTATAGGGCCACCGACGCGGATATCGCGTCGGTGGCCGCCTTGAGGCGCGCCTCGACCGAGGAGGACAAGGGCGCGCCGGTCACGGATCCGGACTTCGACGCCGAGTTCGCCCGGTGGTGGCAGCAGGAGCGGTCGCGGCGGGAGTTCTGGATCGCCGAGGCGGACCGCCCCATCGGCTTCTGCAACCTGGTCGAGTTCACCCGCATGCCCCGTCCTGGCATCGGGCGCTTCGCCTGGGGCTACATCAGCAACTTCTACGTTCTGCCCGAGCACCGCAACGAAGGCGTAGGCGCTCAACTCATCAAGGCAGCCTTGGACTACGCCGACAGCGTTGGGTACGTACGCGTGGTTCTTAGCCCAACCGAGCGCGCTATCCCGTTCTATCAGCGTGCCGGGTTTGGTCCCGCAGACTCGCTAATGCTGCGCTTGCCGCCTACTGAGTGACCGCGTTCATCGCGTCGACCAGGCCGTGTCCATAGAAGCTGTTGAACGGCGCGTACCCCGAGCAGTACGCGTCCTGCACACCCGCACCGTCGAGGTCGTAGTCAGCAGGGCACGCGATGCTTGTCGCGCCGTTGGTCAGCAGCCTGGTCAACTGCTGCGCCGAAGCACCCGGGTGCGTTGACGCCAGCAGCGCGGCCACGCCCGACACGTGCGGCGCGGCCATAGACGTCCCGCAGACCTGCGCGTACCCGCCGGGCACCGTCGACAGCACGCAGGTGCCGGTGGACTGCTCCCCGCCCGGCGCGGTCACGTCGATCACGCCGAGTCCATAGGCGCTGTAGCCCGCCTTCACCCGATCCGGGCCCACCGCGGACACCGCGATCACTCCGCGCAACCCCGCGGGCAGCACCCGACAGTTCCCGTCCAGCGTCCGCCACTGCCCGTTCGGCCCGGCCGTCTGACCGCTTGGGGACGCCAGGTCACGGCTCTCGTTCGTGGCCGCGGCGACGCTGAGCACACCGCGGCTGGTCGCGCGGTCGGCCGCGCGGCGGACCGCCTCGTAGACCACGTGCTCCTCGCCCCGGTCGCAGGTCAACGGCCACGGATCGACGAAGTAGCTGTTGTTGGCCACCGCCATCCCGTTGGCCGCGGCCCACATCAGCCCGCACACCACCGACTCCGGCCGCACCGTCCCGTCGTCGTCGACCACCTTCACCGAGGCCAACCGCACCCCGGGGGCGACGCCGGTGATCCCCTTGCCGTCGGCGGCCGCGGCGATGATCCCCGCCACGTGCGTGCCGTGCGGCGAGGTCGTCGGCGCCCAGGCCGCGGGGCTCGGGTCGGCTTTGCCGCTCAGGCAGCCCGCCGAGCGGGACGGGTCCACCGCGTGCGCCAGGTCGGGGTGGGTCGCGTCGATGCCCGAGTCGAGCACCCCGACCAGCACGCCCTTGCTCCCGGTGGACACCGCGTGCGCGGCGTCCGCGCGGATCATGCTCATGTCCCACTGCTCGCCGGAGCGGTCCTCGGTCGCGTCACCGCCACCGGTGGTCACCCTCGGCGCGATCTTGCCCGCGTGCCCGGCCTCCACCGCCTCGGTGCTGAACGCCCGGTCCCGGCCCAGCCGCTCGGCGAAGCGCGGGTCACCCGATGTGGCTACCCCGACAGAGATTTCGCCGTAGTAGGCAACCGTCGACCCGCACGCCAACGTCATCTCGTTGGACGCGGCCTCGGCTGTGGTCCCCTCGGCGAACAGCACCAGGTAGCGCGACTGCGACCCCGTCGGGTGGCAGGGCAGCGACCCGTCCTCGAGGGGTTCCCCGTCGGCGAGGCTGGGGACGGCGAACGCCGCCGCGACTATCGCGACGCTGACCGCCGCCGCCCTCGTCAGGCGGAGCAGAGGCACGGGCGACCTCCAGTGCATTCCCTCGGCGCGGGCTGTCCACTCCGTGCGGACGCTAGCCGGCCGCTGCGGGGGAAACAAGTTCGCGGGCCGAATTGGCGCTCCCGGTACGGTGCCACCTACGGCGGTGGGCTCACCACCGGAGCAAGAGCAGACCACCAGAAGGAGTAATCCTGAGCCGCCAGGACCAGCCCAACCCGTCGGCGTCGCCGGTGCAGAAGATCCGGCTGCGCTACGCCAAGCGGGGCAGGCTCCGCTTCACCTCCCACCGCGACGTCGCCAGGGCCTTCGAGCGGGCGCTGCGCCGGGCGGGCGTCCCGATGGCCTACTCGCAGGGCTTCAGCCCGCACCCGAAGATCTCCTGGATCGGCGCGGCGCCGACCGGGGTGGCCAGCGAGGCCGAGTACGTCGAGGTCCAACTGGTCGAGCGGGTCGACCCGCAGCGGCTGGCCGAGGTGCTCGACTCCGCCCTCGCGCCGGGTCTCGACGTGCTGGAAGCCGTCGAGGCGGGCCCGGGCGGGCTCGCCGAGCGGATGGAGGCCAGCGACTGGCACATCGAGCTGCCCGGGGTCGCGCCAGCGGACCTGCGCGGCGCGGTCGAGCGGTTGCTGGCAACCGAGCACGTGGAAGTTGAGCGGTTGACCAAGGACGGCAGGCGGCTCATCGACGCCCGACCTGCGGTTATCCGCGCCGAGGTGACCGAGGGTGTCCCCGGCGAGCGCGACGCGCCGGGCGGTGTGGGCCCGGACATGTCCTACCCGGAGCGTTCGTGTGGGATACTGCGTGTGGTCGTGCGGCAGACAACACCGGCCGTGCGGCCCGACGACGTACTGAGCGCGCTGCGTGTCGTCGCCGCCCTGGAACCACCGGTGCCCGCTAAGGCGACTCGGCTGGCCCAGGGACGGCTTGACGACGATGGCGGTCTGTCCGACCCGTTGGCCCAAGACAGGCAAGCGGGGATCGGGTAGTCCATCGGGGATCGGAGCGCCTCGAGCCGTGGTCGAACGACCTGCCGCCAGCGGGCCGTGGTCGGTGACGACCACAGCCGTGGCGGCGTCAGGCGAGGATTCCCGCCGCCTAGCGCGGTGGAAAAGGGACAACTAGGCCCCTGAGCGGCTCGCGTCTGGACGACGCGCCCGGGGGCGGAGGAGCTACATGTCGGATACGTCTACCCCTGCCGGAAGTGCCGGCGGGGCTACCACCACACCCGTTGACCAGGTTCTGGCGCAGGTGCCCGCCAAGGTCCGCGTGCACGCGCTGGCCAAGCTGCTCGAGGTGAGCAGCAAGGACGTGATCGCCGCGCTGGAGCAGCTCGGTGAGTCCGTTCGCGGTGCGCAGTCCAGCGTGGCCAAGGACACGGCCGAGCGCGTGGTTCGGGCGCTGCTGGGGTCCGAAGACCCCGCGGCGGACCTCGAAGAGGCCGCCCCAGTGGCCGAGCCCGCGGTCGAGGCCGTTGAGGAGCCCGCCCCGAGGCGGATCCCCCCGACGCCGCTGTTCGCCTCGGCGTCACCGCTGTTCCTGCAGCCGGAAGCGCCCGCCGCCCGGCCCGCCCCGGTGACCAGGGAAGAGCCGCCGGTCGAGGAGCCAGAGCCCGTCGAGGCCGAGGTCGTCGAACCCGAGCAGCAGGACCAGGCCGAGTCCGACGACGACGAGGACGGCGGCTCCAGCCGTCGTCGCCGCCGTGGCCGTCGCGGCCGCGGCAGGGGCAAGGGCGCCGCCGAGGACAGCGCGGAGCAGGACGACGAAGAGTCCACCGCGACCGAAGAGGCTGAAGAAGACCAGGCCGCCGAGGAATCGGCGGACTCCGGTGACGGCGCCACCCGTCGCCGTCGCCGCCGTCGTCGCCGCAAGGGCGGGGACGACGCCGACGCCGACGCGGGCGACGACCCGCCGAACACCGTTGTGCACGTGCGCGAGGCCCGTGAGCCGCGCGAGTCCCGCGAGGACAGGGGCGAGGCCGCCCGCGACGAGGTGCGCAGCGTGCGCGGCTCGACCCGGCTGGAGGCCAAGCGCCAGCGCCGCCGCGACGGTCGGGAGGCGGGCCGCAGGCGCGCCCCGATCCTGTCCGAGGCCGAGTTCCTGGCCCGCCGCGAAGCCGTCGACCGCGCGATGGTCGTGCGCGAGCAGGGCGACCGCATCCAGATCGGCGTCCTCGAGGACGGCGTGCTCGTCGAGCACTTCGTCACCTCGTCGGGCTCCGGCTCCCTGGTGGGCAACGTCTACCTCGGCCGCGTGCAGAACGTGCTGCCCAGCATGGAGGCCGCGTTCGTCGACATCGGCCGCGGCCGCAACGCGGTGCTCTACGCCGGCGAGGTCGACTGGGACGCCGCCGGGCTGGAGGGCAAGGCCCGCAAGATCGAGCAGGCGCTGTCCACTGGCGACAGCGTGCTGGTCCAGGTCACCAAGGACCCGGTAGGGCACAAGGGCGCCCGGCTGACCACGCAGATCAGCCTGCCCGGCCGCTTCCTGGTCTACGTGCCGGGTGGCGGCGCCACCGGCATCTCCCGCAAGCTGCCGGAGAACGAGCGGCGCAGGCTCAAGGACGTGCTCAAGCGGGTCGTCCCCGAGGACGCGGGCGTGATCATCCGCACCGCCTCGGAGGGCATCAGCGAGGAGGAGCTCGGCCGCGACGTCCGCCGCCTGCAGGCGCAGTGGCAGGTCATCCGGGACAAGTCCGAGGGCACCAACGGCGTCAAGCGCTCCGGCGCGCCGTCGCTGCTCTACGAGGAGCCCGACCTGCTGGTCAAGGTCGTGCGCGACCTGTTCACCGAGGACTTCACCTCGCTGGTGGTCCAGGGCGACACCGCGTGGGAGACGATCGACTCCTACGTCCGCCACGTGGCCCCCGAGCTGCTGGACCGGGTCCGCAAGCACGTCGGCGTCACCGACGTGTTCGCCGCGCACCGGGTCGACGAGCAGCTGCTCAAGGCGCTCGACCGCAAGGTGTGGTTGCCCTCCGGCGGCTACCTGGTGATCGACCGCACCGAGGCGATGACCGTCATCGACGTCAACACCGGCAAGTTCACCGGGTCCGGCGGCAACCTCGAGGAGACGGTCACCCGCAACAACCTGGAGTCGGCCGAGGAGATCGTCCGCCAGCTGCGGCTGCGCGACATCGGCGGCATCATCGTGATCGACTTCATCGACATGGTGCTGGAGTCCAACCGGGACCTGGTGCTGCGCAGGCTCACCGAGTGCCTCGGCCGCGACCGCACCCGCCACCAGGTCGCCGAGGTCACCTCGCTCGGCCTGGTGCAGATGACCCGCAAGCGCGTCGGCACCGGCCTGCTCGAGGCGTTCAGCACCACCTGCGAGCACTGCAAGGGCCGCGGCGTGGTGGTCACCACCGAGCCGACGGTCAAGGCCGCCACCAACGGCAACGGCAACCAGCAGGCGCAGCCCGCCCAGGCCCCCGACAAGGGGCAGCAGCAGGGCGGCGGCAGGCGCAGCCGCAACCGGGGCGGCGGCGGTGACCAGAACCGCGAAGACGCGGCCAAGGTCGCCGTGCGCGACATCGCGAAGGCCACCGCGAAGCACGACGAGCCCGCCGAGCACACGGAGAACGGGTCGCACCCGGCCCCCGAAGCGGTCGAGCCGACGGTCGCCGTCGAGCCCGCCGTGGAGGAGGCAGCGCCGACGTCACGACGCAGGCGGCGCTCGTCCAGCCGGGCCCAGGGCGCCGCGGCGCCGGTGACCGCGGCGGAGCCGTGGGAGCCGAGCGAACCGGCCGAGATGGCCGACCAGCGGGTGTCCGCCTCGGCGGCGCAGGTGCGTTCGGCGTCGCAGACGCGCCCCGCGCCCACCAGCGAGCCCGTCGCCGCGCCGGAGCCGGTCGCGTCCGTCGTCCCGCCGCGCCGCCGCGTCGCGCGCAGGGCTGCTTCCCGTCCGGCGGGACCGCCGGTGGACGTGGCCCAGGAGAGCTGAGAGAAGGGGTCGAACCGGGGCAAGACCACCCCGGTTTGACCCCTCTTCCAGCCGACACGTAACCTGTCACATGGCCCGCCGCTCGGTGGGCCGCGTCTTGTGAAGCCCGATCCGCTCGTAGTCGTCGCGGATGGTGGTGCGCAAGACCCCCACCGTCTAGTAGCAGGAGACTTCCGTCCCGATGTACGCGATCGTCAAGACCGGCGGCAAGCAGTACAAGGTGGCTGTTGGCGACGTCGTCGAGGTCGAGAAGCTCGAGGGCGCGCCGGGCACCGAGCTCTCCCTCGCCGCGGTGCTCGTTGTCGACGGCACCGACGTCACCTCCGACGCGGACACCCTGGCCAAGGTCTCGGTGACCGGCAAGGTCGTCGAGCAGACCAAGGGCCCCAAGATCCGCATCCACAAGTTCAAGAACAAGACCGGGTACCACAAGCGACAGGGTCACCGCCAGAAGCTGACCCGCGTCGAGGTCACCGGCATCACCAAGTAGAGGACCTGAGCAGCCATGGCACACAAGAAAGGCGCGTCCAGCTCCCGCAACGGGCGCGACTCCAACGCCCAGTACCTCGGCGTGAAGCGCTACGGCGGCCAGGTCGTCAAGTCCGGCGAGATCCTGATCCGCCAGCGCGGCACCAAGTTCCACCCCGGTGTGAACGTCGGCCGCGGCAAGGACGACACCCTCTTCGCGCTCGCCGCCGGTTCGGTGCAGTTCGGCAGCAAGCGCGGCCGCAAGACCGTCAACATCGTCCCGGTCGAGGCCTGAGGCCCGCGGACGACGCTAGACCCTTCGAACGAGGGGCGGGCTGGACGACTCCGGCCCGCCCCTCGTTTCTCGTTGTGAGAGGAATCCCCAGGTGTCGCGTTTCGTCGACCGGGTCGTCATCCACGTGGCTGCGGGCAGCGGCGGCAACGGGTGCGCTTCGGTGCACCGCGAGAAGTACAAGCCCCTCGGCGGGCCGGACGGCGGCGACGGCGGCAACGGTGGCGACGTCGTGCTCGTCGTCGACAACAACGTGCACACGCTGCTGGACTTCCACTTCCGCCCGCACGCCAGCGCCGACAGCGGCAAGCAGGGGCAGGGCGCCAACCGCGACGGCGCGACCGGCGCGGACCTCGAGCTGCCGGTGCCGGACGGCACGGTCGTGCTCGACGCCGACGGTGAGGTCGTGGTCGACCTGGTCGGTCACGGCACCCGCTTCATCGCCGCCCGCGGCGGCCGCGGTGGCCTCGGCAACGCCGCGTTGGCCTCCAAGGCCCGCCGGGCGCCCGGGTTCGCGCTGCTCGGCGAGCCGGGGGAGGCCAGGGACCTGGTCCTGGAGCTGCGGTCGGTGGCCGACGCCGGGCTGCTGGGGTTCCCCTCGGCAGGCAAGTCGTCGCTGATCTCGGTGCTGTCCTCGGCCAAGCCGAAGATCGCCGACTACCCGTTCACCACCCTGGTGCCGAACCTGGGCGTGGTCACCGCGGGCGACTCGGTCTACACCATCGCCGACGTGCCCGGCCTGATCCCCGGCGCCAGCCAGGGCAAGGGCCTCGGCCTGGACTTCCTGCGGCACATCGAGCGCTGCTCGGTGCTGGTGCACGTGATCGACTGCGCCACCTTCGAGCCCGACCGCGACCCGCTGTCGGACATCGACGCGCTGGAAGAGGAACTGGCCCGCTACACCCCCGCCCTCGGCGGCACCCTCGCCGACCGGCCCCGGGTGGTCGTGCTCAACAAGGTCGACGTCCCCGACGCGCGCGAGCTCGCTGAGCTGGTGCGCCCGGAGATCGAGGCGCGCGGACTGCCGGTGTTCGAGCTGTCCACGGTGACCAGGACCGGGCTGCGCGAGTTCAGCTTCGCGCTGGCCAAGGTCATCGAGGAGGACCGGGCCAGCAAGCCCGCGCCCGAGGCCACCCGCATCGTGCTGCGGCCCACCGCGGTCGACGACGCGGGCTTCACCGTCGAGCACGACCCGCACGACGACACCGGGTTCATCGTGCGCGGCGAGCGGCCCGACCGCTGGGTCCGCCAGACCGACTTCAACAACACCGAGGCCGTCGGGTACCTGGCCGACCGCCTGGCTCGCCTGGGCGTCGAGGAGGCCCTGGCGAAGGCGGGCGCGGTCCCGGGTTGCCCGGTCACCATCGGCGGCGTCACGTTCGACTGGGAACCCTCTACCCCCGCGGGCGTGGCGGTGATGATGCACAACCGGGGCAGCGACCCGCGGTTGGAGCAGAACACCCGCGCGGGAGCGACCGAGCGCAAGGCGGCCAAGGTCGCCCGCCGCACCCCGTTCGAGGAGATGCTCGACGAGGACGACGAGTGAGCACCCGCGCCGCGGTCGCCGGAGCCCGGCTGGTCGTGGTCAAGGTGGGGTCGTCCTCGCTGACCACGGCCGAGGGCGGCCTCGACCCGGCGCGGTTGGACGCGCTGGTCGACGCGGTCGCCGCCCGCCGGGCCGCCGGGAGCCAGGTGGTGCTGGTGTCCTCGGGTGCCATCGCGGCCGGTCTGGCCCCGCTCGGCCTGGCCAGGCGCCCGCGTGACCTCGCCACCCAGCAGGCGGCCGCCAGCGTCGGCCAGATCGCGCTGGGGCACGCGTACGTGGCCTCCTTCGGGCGCTACAGCCTGCGCGTGGGTCAGGTCCTGCTGACCGCGGACGACATCGTCCGCCGCTCGCACTACCGCAACGCCCAGCGCACCCTGACCCGCCTGCTCGCGCTCGGCGCGGTCCCGGTGGTCAACGAGAACGACACCGTCGCCACCGAGGAGATCCGCTTCGGCGACAACGACCGCCTAGCCGCCCTCGTCGCCCACCTCATCGGCGCCGACGCCCTGGTCCTGCTGTCCGATGTGGACGCGCTCTACGACGGCGACCCTCGGCTGGGTGCCGCTCGCCGCATCACCGAGGTGGCTGGCGAGTCCGATGTGGAGGGTGTGCGCGCTGGCGCGGTCGGCGCCTCCGGCCTGGGCACCGGCGGCATGGCCTCCAAGCTCGCCGCGGCGCGCTTGGCCTCCGCCGCGGGCGTCCCGGTTCTGCTGGCCGCCGCGGCCGACGCACCGCAAGCCCTCGGCCCCGCCGACGTGGGCACCGCCTTCGCCCCCACCGGACGCAGGCTGACCTCCCGCCGGTTCTGGCTCGCCTACGCGGCGGACGCCACCGGAACCCTGACCCTCGACGACGGTGCTGTTGACGCGGTCGTCGACCGGCGCCGCTCCCTGCTCGCGGCGGGCATCACCACCGTCAAAGGCGATTTCCAGGCGGGTGACGTGGTCGAGTTGGCCACTCCCACCGGCCGTGTGATCGCCCGGGGCATCACCAACTTCGACGCCGCCGAGCTCCCCGCGCTCATCGGCCACTCGACCCACGACTTGCCCACCGACCGCCGCAGGGAAGTGGTCCACGCCGACGACCTGGTCCCGCTCCCGCTCACGCGCTAGCGGTGTTCAGTTGTCCCGGCGGCCTCGCCGGGTCGTCCTCCTTTCTCTCGTCAGTGGTTCCCCGCCTGCCGGTCAACCGGATGACCGGCAGGCGGAGTGGTCTTGGCTGATCAGCTCGTCGTCGCCAAGGCGAACGGCAGCACCGCGCTCGCCCCGGAGTCCCGCAGCAGCGCGGTGGCCACCGTCATCGTCCAGCCGCTGTCGATGCGGTCGTCGACCAAGAGGATCGGGCCCTCCGTCTCGCTGACCCGCGTCGCCAACTCCGCACCCACCGACATCGACTTCCACAGCCACGCCAACCGTTGCGCGCTGTTGGCCTGCGGAGCCGACGCGCCCACGGTGACCTCGCCCAACACCGGGAGCCTGCCGATCGCTCCGATCTGGGCGCCCAGGCTGGCCACCAGCCGGGGACGACGGGACGACCCGACGGTCACCACCCCCGCGGGTCGTTTCTCCCAGCCCCACGCGGCCAGCACCTTCACGCAGGCGTCGACCAGGTCCGCGGGAACCTCTCCGTCCTCTGTGGACGAGAAGAGCTCGCGCAGCCGGTTGCCCCAGCCGATGTCGGTCATCCGACCCAGCGCTCGTCCCGGTTCCGCCAGCCGGGTGGCGGGGATCTTGCCCGAGAGTTCGACGCCGAGCGATGCCATCGCTGTTGGCCAGGCCTTCTTCGGCGTGATCTCGACCCCTGGCCGCCGCAGTTTCTCCTGTGCGATGGCCATTTCCGCCGCCGAGACCTCGACCTCCCACCGTTGGCCGGTGCAGTTGTCGCACCGGCCGCACGGCGCGGCGTGCGGGTCGTCGAGTTGGCGCAGCAGGAACTCCATGCGGCAGCCCGGCGTCTCCAGGTAGTCGAGGATCGCGTTCTGCTCGGCCGTGCGGGCGGCCGCGATCCGCCCGTACCGTTCGGCGTCGTACTCCCAGGACTGGCCCGTGTACTCCCAGCCGCCGCGCACCCGCCGGACCGCTCCGTCCACGTCGAGGACCTTCAGCACCATCTCCAGGCGGCCACGCGACAGGTCCACCCGCGGCTCCAGCGCCATGGTGGACAGCGGTTTGCCCGCCTCGCCCAGCGCATCGATCACCTGGCGCACGTAGTGCTCCGGCGGGAACGCCAACGAGGCGAAGTACGCCCAGATGTCTTTGTCCTCGGTGCCCGGCAGCAGCACCACATCCGCCCGTAGGACGCCACGACCAGCACGCCCGATCTGTTGGTAGTACGCGATAGGCGACTGTGGGGCGCCTACGTGCACCACGAACCCCAGGTCTGGCTTGTCGAACCCCATCCCGAGCGCGGAGGTCGCCACCAGGGCCTTGACCTTGTTGCCCAGCAAGTCGTCCTCGGCGCGGAGCCTGTCGGTGATATCGGTCCGACCCGTGTAAGAGGAGACCTCGAACCCGCGCTCACGCAAGAACGAAGCCAGCTCCTCGGCCGCCGCGACCGTCAGCGTGTAGATGATTCCGGACCCGTCGAGCTTGCCCAGGTTCTCCGCCAGCCAAGCCCACCGCGCCTGCGGGGTCGGTAGCCGCACTACGCCCAAGCGGAGGCTCTCCCGGTCCAGCGGTCCACGGAGGACAAGGGCGTCTTCGGTGCCGAGCCCCAACTGGTGCGCCACGTCCTGCACCACGCGGTTGTTCGCGGTCGCCGTCGTCGCGAGGACCGGTACCCCGTCGGGGAGTTCGCCGAGGAGCGTCCTCAGCCGACGGTAGTCCGGCCGGAAGTCGTGGCCCCAGTCGGAGATGCAGTGCGCCTCGTCGACCACCAGCATCCCGGCGGACGCGGTCAGGCTGGGCAGCACCGTGTCGCGGAAATCGGGGTTGTTCAGCCGTTCCGGGCTCACCAGCAGGACGTCCACATCGCCGTCCGCCACGGCCTCCTGGACCTGCTGCCACTCCTCGGGGTTCGACGAGTTGATCGTCGCCGCCCGCACCCCGGCCCGCGCGGCCGCGTCGACCTGGTTGCGCATGAGGGCCAGCAGCGGCGACACGATCACCGTGGGGCCCTCACCGAGCTCCCGCAGCAGCGCGGTGGCCACGAAGTACACAGCGGACTTGCCCCACCCCGTCCGTTGCACCACTAACGCACGGCGGCGGCGCGCGACCAGGGCCTCGATGGCGGTCCACTGGTCGTCGCGCAAGGTCGCCCCGGGTCCGGCCAGGGCTCGTAGTCGTTCTTCCGCCGAGTGTCGAAGTGCGTTGTCGTCCACATCACATGGATACAGCGCCGGGTGGACCGCCGTCGAGCGGGTCCCCCCAGCCTGTGGACAACTCCGGTGGACAACCCGATCCCGCAGGTGGACCGGCCTCGCGCGGACGCGCACCATCCGCGCGAGGCAGGCCGCCCGGTCATCGTGACCGGGATCTCCGGCGGGCGAAGCGGCGGCTTTCCGCCGGAGCCGTCAGATCCGCACCATGACCTGGTCGAGGTCCTTGCGGATCAGCCTCGGGACGGTCGCGTCCTGTGCGGGGTAGCCGACCGGGATCACCGCGAACGCCTTTTCGTTCTTGGGCCGGTCGAGCACCTCGGAGAGGAACTTCATCGGGCTCGGCGTGTGGGTCAGCGCCGCGAGACCCGACAGGTGCAGCGCGGTGAGCAGCATGCCGACGGCGATGCCTACTGACTCGTCGACGTAGTAGTGCTTGTGCTGGTCGCCTTCACCGTCGAGGTAGTACCGCTGCTCGAACACCACGATCAGGAACGGCGCGTCCGTGAGGTGCGGCTTGTTCTGGTCCGTCCCTAGAGGACGTAACGCAGACAGCCACTCCTCGCCGAGCCTGCCCGCGTAAGAGAGCTGCTCTTCCTTCTCAGCGGCTTCCCGGATCTGGGCCCGAACCTCGGGGTCGGTCACCAGGACGAACGTCCACGGCTGCTGGTGGGCACCCGAAGGAGCCGTCGCGGCCACCGCTATGGCGTCGATCACGACCTGCTCGGGCACCGGTTCCGTGGAGAACGCGCGCACGGTCCTGCGCTCGTCCATCTTGGCGCGCAACTCGGCGGCAGCCTGCAGCGACTCCGCCGCGGTGACCCTGGCGGGCCGGTACGGCACGGGGTCGTACGGCTGATCGTGGATCGGTATCCAAGCCATGCGCGAGAGTCTCCCGGTCCATTGGCCACTCACGGTCATACCGATCCGGTCATAGGACCCGCGTCATGACCCGAACGGTGGTGTTCGGAAGTCGGCCGCGGCGGGCCCCGCGCATGATGTTGCTCATACCGGGACGCCGTCATCGGCGCATGTCAGGACGCCGGGCGGGGGCCGCCGTAGGCTCGCGGGCATGGCTCGCCGGATTGGCATCATGGGCGGCACCTTCGACCCCGTGCACCACGGTCACCTCGTGGCCGCGAGTGAGGTGCAGGCGCGGTTCGACCTCGACGAGGTGGTGTTCGTGCCCACCGGGGTGCCGTGGCAGAAGGACGGCCAGCAGGTCAGCGCCGCGGAGGACCGGTACCTGATGACCGTCGTCGCCACCGCGTCCAACCCCCGGTTCTCCGTCAGCCGGGTCGACATCGACCGCACCGGGGTCACCTACACGGTCGACACGCTGCGTGACCTCAACGCGCGCTACCCCGACGCCGAGCTGTTCTTCATCACCGGCGCCGACGCCCTGGAGCAGATCCTGTCCTGGCACCGCGCCGAGGAGCTGTTCACCCTGGCCCACTTCGTGGGCGTGACCAGGCCCGGGTACAGCCTGGCCGACGCCCACCTGCCCTCCGGCACGGTCAGCCTGGTCGAGGTGCCCGCCCTCGCCATCTCCTCCACCGACTGCCGCGCGCGCGTCGCCTCGGGCCTGCCCGTGTGGTACCTCGTCCCCGACGGGGTGGTGCAGTACATCTCCAAGCGCCACCTCTACGCCGCCGAGGACTGACCGCGAGCGCTCACCCGGTACCCTCGACTGGTTGGACCCCGGGAAAGCGGAACGAGGAGTGACGTGGCAGCGACGCACGAGGCACGCGAACTGGCACTGGTCGCGGCCGGTGCGGCGGCCGACAAGAAGGCCGCCGACGTGATCGTGCTGGACGTCTCCGACCAGCTCGTGATCACCGACTGCTTCGTGATCGCCTCCGCCGCCAACGAGCGGCAGGTCGGCGCGATCGTGGACGGCGTCGAGGAGAGGATGCGCGAGGCGGGCACCAAGCCGGTCCGCCGCGAGGGCGCCCGCGAGGGCCGCTGGGTGCTGCTGGACTTCGTCGACGTCGTGGTGCACATCCAGCACGCCGACGAGCGCTCGTTCTACGGCCTGGAGCGGCTGTGGAAGGACTGCCCGCGCATCGAGTTCGACATGGGCCCGCACACCGGCG
Source organism: Actinokineospora baliensis (assembly GCF_016907695.1). Taxonomy (NCBI): domain Bacteria; kingdom Bacillati; phylum Actinomycetota; class Actinomycetes; order Pseudonocardiales; family Pseudonocardiaceae; genus Actinokineospora; species Actinokineospora baliensis. Next base: position 2,885,524 of record NZ_JAFBCK010000001.1, read on the forward strand.
AGGTGGGGGCCGCGGCCGAGGACGTCGAGTGACCCTGCGCAGGCTCGTCCTGTGGCGCCACGGCGAGACCGACTACAACGCCTCTGGCCGGATGCAGGGCCACATCGACTCGCACCTGACCGAGGTCGGCCGCAACCAGGCCCGCTTCGCCGTGCCCGCGCTTGCCCGGTTCTCCCCGGACCTCATCGTGGCCTCCGACCTGCGCCGGGCCACCGACACCGCCGCGGTGTTCAGCGAGGCCGTCGGGCTCCCGTTGCGGGTGGACAAGCGTTTGCGCGAGACCAACTTGGGGTTGTGGCAGGGCAGGACCGGTCCCGAGATCGACCTGGAGTGGCCGGGCGGTCGCGCTGAGTGGCAGACCGACGCGACCTGGACCCCGCCCGGCGGTGAGTCCCGGATCGAGGTGGCCGCCCGCGCGACCGAGGTGGTCACCGGGCTGGACGAGGGCACCGACGACACCGTCGTGCTGTGCGCGCACGGCGGTCTTATCACCGCGCTGACTGGCAGCCTCTTGGAGCTACCGGTGGCGAACTGGTGGCAGCTGGGAGGCATCTCCAACTGCCATTGGACAGTGCTCGCCCGTAGAGAGACCAGCGGGCTCGCGTGGCGCTTGGTCGCCTACAACGTTGGCATCACCGGATAGGCCAACCCGGGCGACCGTGCTGATGTTCGGCGACTCGCTGAGCTTCCACGGCCCCGACGGTCCCCACCCGGCCGACGACCCCCGCCTATGGCCGAACCTGGCCGCTGCCAGTGTGGGTGCCCGCACCGAGCTCTTCGCGGGCTTCGGCTGGACCGCACGTGACGCCTACTGGTGCCTTGTGGGGGACCCTCGCGTGTGGACGCACATGCCTAACGCCGACGTGTTGGTGCTGGCCATTGGCGGTATGGACACGCTGCCCTCGCCGCTACCGACCTACCTCCGTCAAGGCATCCGCTACCTCCGTCCGGACTGGTTGCGTCGCCGCGCCCGCGAGGCTTACCTGGCTGTCCAGCCATGGGCATCTCGCGTGACACGTGGGCGGCCAGTGGCGCTGCCCGCGGAACTGACCGTGCGGTACTTGAACGACATCGTGGTCGCTGTGTGGGCTCTTAGGCCTGACCTGCCGGTCGTGGTCATGTTGCCGTCTGTGCACCGGTCGTCCGCCTATGGTTATGTGCACACCGGTAGGCCCCGCGCGGTCGCTCTTGTGCGTGAATGGGCCAAGCGCAGTGGAGTGGTCCTGTTCGACGTAGCCGCGGTCATCGGCGACCACGTCATGGGTGGTCACGGCAACCCAGACGGCATGCACTGGGGTTGGGACGGGCATCAGGCGGTGGCAGTGGCGTTGGCTGAGCACCTGGCGCCGCTGTTGGACGAGCTTCCGGACAACTAGTCTCCTGTCACGTGCCCTTCGCCGTGCTGACAGATTCCACCGCTTACCTGCCGGAAGGTGCGGCAGAGCGGAACGCGGTGCACGTAGTACCGCTTCTGGTGCGTGTGGACGGTCAGGAAGGTCGCGACGGCCTAGACATCGGTCCCGCCCAGTTGGCCGCCGCTCTACGCGATAGGCGGATGGTGACGACCTCTAGGCCCAACCCGGCCGAGTTCGCCGCTACCTACCGCACGCTGCTGGACGCGGGTGCGGACGGTGTGCTGTCGGTACACCTGTCCCGCGAGCTGTCCGGCACCTGGGAGTCAGCGCGGTTGGCCTCGGAGGAGTTCGGCACCGCGGTGCGCGTCGTCGACTCCCGTACGACCGCCATGGGCCTGGGGTTCGCCGTGCTGCGAGCCGCCGAGGTGGCCGCGACGGGGGCGCCAGGCGCGGAGGTCGAGGCGGCTGCTGTGGCGGCGGCGGAGGCGACGAGGTGCTTCTTCGTCGTCGAGACCCTGGAGTACCTGAGGCGCGGCGGCCGGATCGGCGCTGCGGCGGCGCTGCTGGGTACCGCGCTGGCGGTCAAGCCGATCTTGCACGTGGTCGACGGGCAGATCGTGCCGCTGGAGAAGGTGCGCACGACCAGTCGTGCGCTGGGGCGGCTGGTCGACCTCGCGGTGGACGCGGCGGGGGAGTCGCCGGTGCGGGTCGCGGTGCACCACCTGGCCGACCCGGGGCGTGCCGCTGAGCTCGCCGCCCGACTCGCCGCGCGCCTGCCCTCGGCGACCTGCGTCGTGTCGGAACTCGGCGCCGTGATCGGCGCGCACACCGGTCCCGGGGTCCTCGGGGTGGTCGTCGCGCCTCGCTGAGGCCCGAGTTGTCCACAACCCCTCGGGCTGTCCACAGAAGACGGCGGCTACTTTCCGGGGTCTTGCGGGGTCCCTACCGTCGGTTCCATGGCAGACACACAGCGCGTCAACCAGATCGACTCGGTACTGGCCCGGCTCGCCTCGATCGCGGGCCGCCCCTGGGACGGCGCCGCACCCGAGGTTCCCAGACCCCGCAGGCGCTTCTCGGCCGCGGTCGCCATCGGTCTCGTGGTCGTCGGCGCCCTCACACTCGGCGTCCTGACCCTTTCCGGCTCGCCCCCGACACCGGAGCCCGCCCCCGCGCTGGCCGCCGCTGCCGTCGACGAACCTCCGACCCCGAACATCGTGGTCGACATCGTGGGCAAGGTCCGCGACCCCGGCCTCCGCACCCTCCCCGACGGCTCCCGCGTCGACGACGCGCTCCGAGCCAGCGGCGGAGCCCTCCCCGGTACCGACCTGACCACCCTCAACCTGGCCCGCAAACTGGTTGATGGCGAACAGATCCACGTCGGCCAACCAGCGCCACCCCCAACCGACCCCGAACCCGGCGGCAAGGTCAACCTCAACACAGCCACCCTCGCCCGCCTGGACACCCTCCCCGGCGTCGGCACCGTGACAGCCCAACGCATCCTCGACTGGCGCACCAAACACGGCCGCTTCACCAAAATCGACCAGCTGGGCGACGTGGAAGGCATCGGCCCAGCCCGCCTGGAAGCCCTCCGAGACCTAGTAGTCGTCCGATGACCCCCGACCTACCCGCGACCACAGCGGTTCTCGTAACCCTGGTCGCCCTTGGCCTGATCACCCACTGGTCCCTGGCCACCGGCCTCGGCGTAGCGATCTGTGTAGTCGGCGCCGTCCTAGGCGCTGGCAGAACACCCCTGTGACGCGATCCCACGGCAACTGTCCGTGCAGCGGGGAAGGGGGCGACTAAGGTCCGGTGGACGCTGATCGGATTGTCCATTGTGGCCACTAGCTGTCGGTTGCCCGTGGTGAATGTTCGTCTTGCGCGCTGATGTTCTCGCTACTCCCGCGATGCCCGGGAATGGCCTGAAAGTTGGTCAAAGTTGCTGAAGGAGGTGGTGGGTGTGCGGTTGGACTGGCGGTTGGTGCCGGGGGCGCTGGCGGTCTGGCTGGCCGGGTTGGTCGGGTTGTTGGGGCACTGGGTCCTGGCGGTCGTTGTCGGGGGAGTGGGGGTGGTTGGTGGTGCCGTCTTTCTCCGGCGCGGGCTGCGGCCGAGCGGAGCTGGATGGCCGTTGGTGGTGTGCGGGGTGCTGGCGATCTGTCCGATCGCTTGGCGGGTTCGTGAGGCCGCGGTTGACCCGTTGCGGGCCGAGGCCGCGCGGGCCGCGGTGGTGGAGCTGCGAGTGGAGGTGGGAGAACGCCCGAGGAGGGTGAAGGCGAGTGGGTTCGGTGCGATGCCCTCCGGGGTGCGGTCGGTGGTCATCCCGGTGACCGCCGAGGGCAGCCGCCTGCTGGTGTTCGCGCCGGTGGAGCAGTGGGCAGACCTGTTGCCGGGGCAGCGGTTGGTGGCCCGGGGCACGCTCGGGGCCGCTGAACCGGGGAGCCTGACCGTCGCCGTGCTGCGGGTCCGCGGGCCGCCGTCGGAGGTGAGTGCCGCGCCGGGGTGGCAGGTGGCCGCCCAGTCGCTGCGGGACGGGCTGCGGGTGGCGGCCTCCGTGCTCGACGACGAGGCGGCGGGACTGCTCCCGGCCTTGGTGGTCGGCGACACCGACGGGATGGTCCAGTCGGTCGAGGACGACTTCCGGGCCGCGGGGATGGCCCACCTGCTGGCGGTCAGCGGGGCGAACCTGGCCATCGTCTGCGTCTGCGTGCTGTTCCTGGCGAGGTTGCTGCGGGCGGGACCGCGTGGCTCAGCGGTCGTGGCCTTGGCTGTGCTGGTCGGGTACGTCGTGCTCGTCGGGCCGGAGCCGAGTGTGCTGCGGGCCGGGGTCATGGGCGCGGTCGGCCTGCTGGCCTTGGCGCTCGGTCGGGAGCGGTCGGCGTTGCCCGCGCTCGCCGCCGCGGTGATCGCGCTGGTCGCGGTGGATCCGGCGATGGCGGTCAGTTTCGGGTTCGTGTTGTCCGTGCTCGCGACAGCCGCCCTGGTCCTGGTGGTGCCGGGGTGGGTGGACCGGCTCGCCCGACGGCGGGTGCCCAGGCTGGTCGCCGAGGCGGTCGCCGTGCCCGCGGCGGCGCACCTGGCCACGGCACCGGTGGTCGCCGGGATGAGTGGCCAGGTCAGCCTGGTCGCCGTGGTCGCGAACCTGGTGGCCGCCCCGGTCGTGGCGCCCGCGACCGTGCTCGGGCTCGCCGCCGCGCTCGTCATGCCCGTCCTGCCCTGGTTGGCGGAGTGGCTGGCGCGGTTCGCCGGGCCGCCGGTCGGTTGGCTGGTCCTGGTCGGCGGCTGGGCAGCGGACGTGCCGGGTGCGGTGCTCGACTGGCCGTCGGGCTGGTGGGGTGGCGTTGCCCTTGTGCTGCTGCTCGGGTGCTTGGCGGTCGGGTCGCGCTACCGGCGGGCCCGGGTCGCGATGGCGCTGGGCGTGATCGGGGTGGTGCTCGTCCTGCTCCCGATCCGCGTCCTCGCGCCTGGGTGGCCACCAGCCGGGTGGGCGGCCGTCGCGTGCGATGTCGGGCAGGGGGATGCCGTCGTTCTGTCCACTGCGGACAGTGGGCGGGCGGTGCTGGTCGACACCGGGCCGGATCCCGCGCCGGTGCGGGAATGCCTGGACCGGCTTGAGGTGCGGCAGCTGCCGCTGGTGATCCTCAGCCACCTGCACGCCGATCACGTCGGTGGGCTGGCTTCGGTGTTGGCGGACCGGTCGGTCGGCGCGGTCGCCGTCGGGCCGGGACGGGCGCCGGAGTGGGCTTGGCGACAGGTGCGGCGGCAGACCGAGGCGGCCTCAGTGCCGTTGGTCAGCGTCGCAGAAGGGCAGCGGCTGGCTTGGCCAGGGCTGTCAGTGGAAGTACTGGCCCCACGGGGAAAGGAGGTACGCGCCGAGTCGGATGGCACGGCGATCAACAACCGTTCGGTGGTCCTGCGGGCGACCACGCGGACCGGTCGGGTGCTGCTCACCGGGGATGTCGAGTTGGCAGCCCAAGCCGACCTGCTGGCCGCCGGGGTCGACCTGACGGCTGAGGTCGTGAAGGTGCCGCACCACGGATCTCGTTACACCGCACCGGAGTTCATGGCGGCCGTCAGGGCGCGGGTGGCTCTGGTCAGCGTCGGAGCGGGCAACCGCTACGGGCACCCCAGTCCGCGCACGCTCGACGTCCTCACCTGGACGGGCGCGCGAGTGGTGCGCACCGACCTCCAGGGCGACAGCGCGGTCGTCGGCTCGGGCGTGGTCGTGCGGGGGCAGCCGAGGTCGCCGCCGGGGCGGTGATCTGTGGGGTGGGTGGCCCCCACCCCACAGATCTCGGTCAGCCCCGGTTGAGGACCTCGTGGACGGCGGCGGCCGTCGGCGGGACGGTGGCGCGCGGGCCGATGTGGTCCTGGACGGCGTCGAGGGTCTTGAGGCCGTCGCCGGTGATCAGCAGGACGGTGTCGGCTTCGGGGTCGAGCTGGCCGGTCTCGATGAGCTTCTTCGCGGTCGCCACGGTGACGCCACCGGCGGTCTCGGCGAAGATGCCCTCGGTGCGGGCCAGCAGGCGGATGCCCTCGACGACCTCGGCGTCGGTGACGTCCTCGACCGCGCCGCCGGTGCGGCGGACCGAGTCGAGCACGTACGGGCCGTCGGCGGGGGCGCCGATGGCCAGCGAGCGCGCGATCGTGTCCGGCTTGACCGGGCGGATCACGTCCTGGCCCGCCTTGAACGCCGCCGACACCGGGGAGCAGCCGGTGGCCTGCGCGCCGAAGATCCGGTACGGGGTCGCCTCGACCAGGCCGAGCTCGCCGAGCTCGCGGAACGCCTTGTCCACCTTGGTCAACTGCGAGCCGGAGGCCACCGGCACCACGACCTGGCCGGGCAGGCGCCAGCCGAGCTGCTCGGCGACCTCGTAGCCCAGCGTCTTGGAGCCCTCGGCGTAGTACGGGCGGACGTTGACGTTGACGAACGCCCAGTCCTCGTGCTCGGCGGCGAGCTCGGTGGCCAGCCGGTTGACGTCGTCGTAGTTGCCGTCGACGGCGATCAGGGCGCCGTCGTAGACCGCGGTGGTGAGGATCTTGGCGCGCTCGAGCGAGGACGGGATCAGCACGACCGAGTCCCAGCCCGCGCGGGCGGCGGCCGCGGCGACGGCGTTGGCGAGGTTGCCGGTCGACGGGCAGGCCAGGACGCTGAAGCCGAGGGTGCGGGCGGCGGCGAGGGCGACGGCGACCACGCGGTCCTTGAACGAGTGCGTGGGGTTGCCGGTGTCGTCCTTGACCCACAACGACTTCACGCCCAGGGCCGCGGCCAGCCGGTCGGCCTTGACCAGGCGGGTCAGGCCGGGGTCGGTGTTCGGGAACCGCTCGACGTCGGCGGGGACGGGCAGCAGGTTCTTGTAGCGCCAGATCGAGCGGGGGCCCGCCTCGATGTCGGCCCTGGTCACCGTGCCGAAGTCGTAGGCGACCTCGAGCGGGCCGAAGCACTCGGCACAGGCGAACTCGGCGGCGAGGGGGATCCGGTGGCCGCACTCACGACAGGACAGCGCCCGAGCGGGGCCGAGGTCGAGTGTGCTGGTCTGGACGTCGACAGAGGTCATCGCGAGGTGTCTCCTCATCTATCCCGCGTGGCGGGTCGGAATTGGCACCGTGGTCGTCCGCCTCCTCGCGATGAGGAAGTGACGCGTACGCCGGTTGCCGGGGCTTCATCGGGCCGTTTCCCTCTGCCCCTCTGGATGAGCGGTATTCAGTTGTCGCCCGGGGTCGACCCGGTGCGTGCTGGCCACGGTACGGCACGCCGGGCCCCGGTTGCCAGCCCGATCCCCGGCCCGCACCCACCCCGCCGGCGTCGTGGCGCCGTGGCAGGATCGCGGGCGTGAACTCGCCCTCGGTCGTCCCGCCGCCGCTGCAACTGGTGCTGGGAGAAGAGGAATTGCTCATCGAGCGCGCCATCCGCGGCGTGCTCGACACCGCCAGGCTCGCCGACCCGGCCGCCGACCTGACCAGGACCCGGGTGGCTGAACTCACAGCCCCCGAGCTGGCCGAGATGGTCAGCCCGTCGCTGTTCGCCGAGGGCAGGGTGATCGTGCTCGACGCCGCGCACGAGGCGACCCAGGACATCGCCGCGCTGGTGATCAACTACGCCAAGGCGCCCGCCGACGGGATCGTGCTCGTGGTGGTGCACAACGGTGCGGGACGCAAGGCGGGCAAGGACGTCGTGGCCGCCATGAAGAAGGCGGGCGCGGTGGTCACCGAGTGCCCGAAGATCACCAAGGCCGCCGAGCGCGAGGCCTTCGTGCGCAACGAGATCCGCCGCGCGGGGGGCAAGACCGACCCGAGGGCGGTCGCCGCGCTGGTCGACTCCGTCGGGTCCGACCTGCGGGAGCTCGCCGCCGCGGCGGCGCAACTGGTGGCCGACGCGGCTGGCGACGTCAGCGAGGAGGCGGTGCGCCGCTACCACCGCGGGCGGGCCGACGTGACCGGGTTCGCGGTCGCCGAGAAGGCGGTCACCGGGGACGTCGCCGGTGCGATGGAAGCCCTGCGCTGGGCGATGCAGTTGGGCGTCCCGCACGTGCTGGTCGCCGACGCGCTCGCCGACGCCGTGCGCACCGTGGCCAGGGTGGCCGGGGCGGGGCGCGCGGACCCGTTCAAGCTCGCGGGCGAGCTGGGCATGCCCGCCTGGAAGGTCAAGAAGGCCCTCGCCCAGTCCCGCGGCTGGAAGCCGGCGGGCCTCGCCGACGCCATGCGCGCGGTCGCCGAGGTCAACGCCGACGTCAAGGGCGTCGCCGCAGACGCCGACTACGCCCTGGAACGCGCCGTCCTGCGCCTGGCCGAGGCCCAGCGCCGCGACTGATCCCGCGGCGGGTGGGTCAGGGCTTGGGGGTGCGGCTGGCGAGGATCTCGTCGCGGCGGGCCAGGCGGTGTTGGCGGCGGATCTCGGCTTCGCGCAGTCGCCGTTCGTCCTCTTCGGTCTCGGGGGCGACCGGGGGAACGGGGCGGGGGTGGCCGTCTTCGTTGACGGCGACGAAGACCAGGTATGCGGTGGCCACCTTGGTCGGGGGGACACCGGCGCGGTCCCAGGGTTCGGCCAGGACGCGGACGCCGACCTCCATCGAGGACTTGCCCGCCCAGTTGACCTGGGCGTGCGCGTGGACCAGGTCACCGACGCGGACCGGGTGCAGGAAGGTCATGCCGTCCATGGCGGCGGTGACGGCGGGGCCGCCGGAGTGGCGCTGGGCCACCGCCCCGGCCACGTCGTCGACCAGCTTCATGATGACTCCACCGTGGACGGTGCCGAGGAGGTTGGTGTCCACCACGGTCATGATGTGCGACAGCGAGGTCCTCGCGGCCGAACTGGGCTTGGGATCCATGCCCGCAGTCTCGCGCACATGACAGCGGCGCCGCCCCCGGAGGGAGCGGCGCCGCTGTGTGAGTCTGAGCTCAGCCGAGCTTGTTGACCCGCTGCGCCATCGCCGACTTCTTGTTGGCGGCCTGGTTGGGGTGGATGACACCCTTGCCAGCGGCCTTGTCCAGCTTGCGGCTGGCCTCGGCGAGCAGCTGCTGGGCCTTGGCCTGGTCACCGGCCTCGGCGGCCTCGCGGAACTTGCGGATCGCGGTCTTGACCGAGGACTTGACGGACTTGTTGCGCAGGCGCGCCTTCTCGTTCGTCTTGATCCGCTTGAGCTGGGACTTGATGTTCGCCATGGGGGTGCTCCTCGAGGTCTAGTCCGGATCGCGCGCCGCCAGAAGATCAACCAGTGGCCCTGCCTGAGCAGGTCTCCTCCAGGGCGGAGTGCCGGGCGGCGCGACGATCCAGGCTAGCAGTCACTCGGGCGGCTCCTCCTTGCGGGGCCTGCCCCGCTTGGGCGGCCCGCCCGCGCCGTCGGGCAGCCTGCCTGCGTCGGCGAGGGCGCGGCGGAGCATGAACTCGATCTGCGCGTTGGTGCTGCGCAGCTCGTCGTTGGCCCACCTGGCCACCGCGTCGTGCACGGCGGGGTCCAGCCGCAGCAGGACCTTCTTGCGTTCGGACATCAGTGGTAGAGGGACCCGGCGTTGACGACCGGGTGCGCCTCGTGGTCACTGCACAGCACCACCAGCAGGTTGCTCACCATCGCCGCCTTGCGCTCCTCGTCCAGGTCGACCACCTCGCGCGCGGCGAGCCGGTCGAGCGCCAACTCCACCATGCCCACCGCCCCCTCCACGATCCGCTGCCGCGCGGCCACCACGGCGCCCGCCTGCTGCCTGCGCAGCATGGCGCCCGCGATCTCCGGCGCGTAAGCCAGGTGGGTGATCCGCGATTCGATCACCCCGACGCCCGCCGCCTCGACCCGGGCGGCGATCTCGGCGGACAGCTGCTGGGTGATCTGCTCGGCGTTGTCGCGCAGCGACAGCTCGCCGTCGGTGCCGTGCGCGTCGTAGGGGTAGGTGGTGGCGATGTGGCGCACCGCGGTCTCGGTCTGGATGGCGACGAACGCGATGAAGTCGTCCACCTCGAACACCGCCCGCGCGGTGTCGCGCACCTGCCACACCACCACCGCCGCGATCTCGATCGGGCTGCCGTCGGCGTCGTTGACCTTCATCACGGCGGTCTCGTGGTTGCGGATCCGGGTGGAGACCTTGCGCCGCGTGGTGAACGGGTTCACCCAGCGCAGCCCGTCCAGCCGCACGGTCCCGGTGTAGCGGCCCAGGAACTGCACCACCCGGGCCTCACCCGGCGCCACCATGGTCAGCCCACCCGTGGTGATCGCCGCCGCGATGGCGATCAGCACCCCGAACACCAGCGCCGACACCGAAGCCCCCTCGCTGAGCCCGAGCTCGTCGGCCAGCCCGGCGATCCCCACTCCCACCAGGGCGAGCCCGCCGAGCGCGATCACCACCGACCCCGCCGCGATCGGGATCCCCGCCGCCCCGAAGGCGGGCTTCTCCCGCACCTGCGGGACGGGCAACAACGGTCGGTCGAATTCTTCGGGCGTGGTGTTCATGACCCCTCCAGGGCTAGCGCTTACCTAGCAAAGTGATATCACTTTTTCGGCGGGTGGCGCCACTGCCCGCGCGGCCTGTGGGTGAAGTTGGTCGATAAGTTAAGCGTGAGTGCTACGATCGATCTGGCGGCGTAAGTCCGAGTGCCCGGGAGGGTGTCGTGGCTGGTCTGGTCGAGCAGTTCGGGGAGCACACCGACGAGGTCGCCGGGCTGGTGGCCACCGCACTCGCGCGCGGCCAGCGAGCCGCCCGGATGGTGCAGGCCAGCGCCAAGGCCGAAGGCGCGAGCGACAACCACGCCTTCGGCAGCATGTGGGTCAACCGCTACCGCGAGCTCAACAAGCAGATCGAGGCGGCGGGACTGCCCGGCTACCGGCCGCACACCCCCAAGGGGGCGCCCTACAGCCTCGCCGTGGTGGACGGGTGCGTGCTGATCCCCTTCCGGCACGCGACCCACCTCGGGAAGCCGATCTCCCAGGCGAAGGTCCCGACCAAGATCCCCCAACACGTCACCCGCGAACAGGGCGTCCCCTCCGACCTGACCCTGTTCGACATCCCCCAGGAGTTGGCGCAACCCACCCTCGCCGACGTGGTCTCCGCCGCGCAGCGGGAGAAGCTCACCGTCGTCTACATCGCCTACGTGGCCAACGCCGACAGCGACGACATCCTCGCCGCCTGGTGGGGCATCCCCACGGCGATGGACGACGAAGGCAAGCTCACGTGGTCGCCCGAGTCGCTGGATCTCACCACCGCCGCGGGGGTCGACACGTCCATCACCGATGCGCCTGGGTTCGCCTTTGGTGAGGTGCCTACGCTTCCCTTCGGCTCACCCCCCTCTTCCAGCAACGCAGCGGACGGCAATGAGTGAGAAGACCCGGCAGCGCCCCCTGGCGCCATTGGCGGTGCAGGAGGCGTTTGATCCGGCGCGGCTGACGCAGGCGCGCAATCTCGCGGGTAAGACCAAGCGGTGGCTGGCCGAGCAGCTTGGCGTGACGCCCGCTGCGGTGAGTCAGTACGAGTTGGGCACGAATCGCCCACGGTCGGATCTGTTGCCGAGGTTGGCTGAGGTACTCCAGGTGCCATTGGCCTACTTCGTGGCCGGGCGGGTTCAGGCCAGGCTGGACCCCGCCGCCGCGCACTTCCGCAGTCTTCGCAGTACGCGCGCATATCAACGCGCTAAGGCGATTGCGGTCACCGAGCAGGTCTGGGAGCTGACCAACGCCCTAGAGCGGCGAGTCCAACTGCCGCCGGTCGATCTGCCTGGCTTCTCTTGTGGAGAGGTCCACCCTGGAACTGGCGACCCATCGCGGGCGGCAGCAGAGCTAAGAGCGGCATGGGGGCTCGGTGGCGGCCCAGTCACGCACCTCATCAGGCGTCTTGAAGCGCACGGCATCGTCGTACACACGCCTCAGCGGGACGAGGATCTTCGGACGGTGGATGCCTTCTCCACCTCGGTCCTACCGCGCCCGGTCATCGTCCTTACGCCAAACAGGACGGATGACGTCTATCGCCACCGGTTCAGCGCTGCGCACGAGTTGGGTCATCTTGTCCTGCACGGAGAAGCCACTCCCGGCGACTCCACTCAGGAACGTGAAGCGGATAGCTTCGCCGCCGAGTTCCTCACCCCACGCGCCTCCATAGGCCCGCAACTGCCTAAGAGGCTCGACCTACGCAGGCTGTCCGAGTTGCGAGATGTGTGGGGAGTGTCCGTCCACTCGCTGGTCTATCGCTGCCGGGAGCTGGGTCTTCTCTCCGACTCATCCGCGGGCCGCGCCTACCAGCGGCTCAACGAACTACGCGAGCAGCCCGGCTTCGCCCCGGAACCCCTCAGCGGCTACCCCGGCGAACGCCCGGCCCTGCTCGCGCAAGCGTTTGACCTGGCCTGCGACACCGGGCTGACCATCACCGAGCTGGCCAGGGAACTCGCCTGGGACGTGCCCCGGGTCCGCGAGGTGCTGGGCACCGACCAGGGGCGACCGGTGCTGCGGCTGGTCTGACCTCAGCGCCAGCCGTACCGCGCCCGCAGGGCGTCCGCGGCGATTTCGAAGCGCTCGGGTTCGAGCACCGAACCCTCCCGCCGGATGTCGTTCTCGCCGAGCTCGAACAGCCGGTCCAGCCGCAGGTAGGACACCCGGCCGTCGCGGTCCCAGCGGCCGCTGCCCAGCTCCAGCCAGTCGTGGTGCTCCTGGCGGCGGGGTTCCTTGCTGGTCAGCATCAGCGCGCGCAGTGTCCGGTCGTGCCGCCCGACCACCAGCAGTGGCCGGTCCTTGCCGCGCTCGGGGTCGTCCTCGTAGGGCACCCACGCCCAGACGATCTCGCCAGGATCGGCGTCGCCGTCGGGGTTCGGCGCGTAGCTGATCGCGTCGGGCCGGTCGCTGGTCGGCACCTCCCAGACCGCGCCGCGGGCGGGTCGGGGGTCGTCATCGATCTGCACACGCCGGAGCGTAATGCCCCGACGGCGGACGGGTGAGCTGAAGTGGGACGCGCTGCGCGGGGCCGGGGCGACCGGTAGGACTTGAGCGTGGAGTTCCTCAGCAGCCGCGTGATCATCCACCCGCGCGACCGGGACCGCTCGCTCGCCTTCTACCGCGACACCTTGGGACTGGCCGTCTTCCGCGAGTTCCCCGGCGGCACCGTGTTCTTCCTCGGCGGCGGCTACCTGGAGCTCTCCGGGCAGGCCGTGACGGAGGCGAACCCCGACCTGGCGCTGTGGTTGCAGGTCCGCGACATGGCCGCCGCGGCCGACGAGCTGACCGGTCGGGGCGTGGAGTTCCTGCGCCCGCCGCGCCTGGAGCCGTGGGGGCTGCGGGAGGCGTGGCTGGCCGACCCGGACGGCGTGCGGATCGTGCTGGTCGAGGTCCCCGGGGATCACCCGATGCGGTTGGACTCGCGCCTGCCTTGAGCCCTCAGTCGACCGAGTCCAGGTGCCGCTCCAGCCGGTCGAGGCTGTTTGACCAGAGCAGCCGGTAGGGCGCGAGCCAGGTGTCGATCTCCGCGAGCGGCTCCGGGCGCAGTTCGTACCAGCGGCGCTGCGCGTCCCGGCGGACCCGGACCAGCCCGGCCTCGCGCAGCACCTTCAGGTGCTTGGAGGTGCCCGGCTGGGTCAGCCCCAGCGCCGCGACCAGTTCCCCCACCGACCTGGGCTGCTCGCGCAGCAGGTCCAGGATCCGCCGCCGGGTCGGTTCGGCCAGCACGGTGAAGGTGGTCGCCACCCGCCCAACATAACCGAGCAGGCATATAGCGGGCAACGGGCCGAGCACCCGAACAGCCCGCCCGCCGTCCGGGCATGGGACGATGGACCTACCCCTGACCATGCGAGGACCTCGAGTGGCAACGTTCGCTGACACGACCTTCACGGCGCCGGAGCAGATCCGCAACTTCTGCATCATCGCGCACATCGACCACGGCAAGTCCACCCTGGCCGACCGGATGCTGCAGATCACCGGCGTCGTCGAGGCGCGGGCCATGCGCGCGCAGTACCTCGACCGGATGGACATCGAGCGCGAGCGCGGCATCACCATCAAGGCCCAGAACGTGCGCCTGCCGTGGACCGTCGACGGGGCCGACCACGTGCTGCACATGATCGACACGCCGGGCCACGTCGACTTCACCTACGAGGTCTCGCGCGCGCTCGACGCCTGCGAGGGCGCGATCCTGCTGGTCGACGCCGCGCAGGGGATCGAGGCGCAGACGCTGGCCAACCTCTACATGGCCCTCGAGCGCGACCTGCACATCATCCCGGTGCTCAACAAGATCGACCTGCCCGCGGCCGACCCGGACAAGTACGCCGCCGAGATCGCGCACATCATCGGCTGCGAGCCCGACGACGTGCTGCGCGTGTCGGCCAAGACCGGCCACGGGGTCGGCGAGCTGCTCGACGAGGTCGTGCGGGTGATCCCGGCCCCGGTCGGCCAGGCCGACGCCCCGGCCCGGGCGATGATCTTCGACTCGGTCTACGACACCTACCGCGGCGTGGTCACCTACATCCGCGTGGTGGACGGCAAGATCACCCCGCGCGAGCGGATCAAGATGATGTCCACCGGCGCCACCCACGAGCTGCTCGAGGTCGGCATCATCTCCCCGGAGCCCAAGCCAAGCGCCGGTCTCGGCGTCGGCGAGGTGGGCTACCTGATCACCGGCGTGAAGGACGTCCGCCAGTCCAAGGTCGGTGACACCGTCACCTCCGAGCGCAAGGGCGCCACCGAGCCGCTGGCGGGCTTCCGCGAGCCGCGCCCGATGGTCTACTCCGGCCTCTACCCCGTCGACGGGTCCGACTACCCGGACCTGCGCGAGGCGCTGGACAAGCTGCAGCTCAACGACGCCGCGCTCACCTACGAGCCGGAGACCTCCGCCGCGCTGGGCTTCGGCTTCCGCTGCGGCTTCCTCGGCCTGCTGCACCTGGAGATCACCCGCGACCGGCTCGAGCGCGAGTTCGGCCTCGACCTGATCTCCACCGCCCCCAACGTGGTCTACCGGGTGGTGCTCGACGACGGCAAGGAACTCGTCGTCACCAACCCGTCGGACTGGCCGGTCGGCAAGATCGGCGAGGTGTTCGAGCCGATCGCCAAGTGCACCGTGATCGCCCCGAGCGACTTCGTCGGCACCATCATGGAGCTGTGCCAGGGCAAGCGCGGGCAGCTCGGCGGCATGGACTACCTGTCGGAGGACCGGGTCGAGCTGCGCTACACCATCCCGCTCGGCGAGATCATCTTCGACTTCTTCGACTCGCTGAAGTCGCGCACCCGCGGCTACGCCTCGCTGGACTACGAGGAGTCGGGCGAGCAGGCCGCCGAGCTGGTCAAGGTGGACATCCTGCTGCAGGGCGAGCCCGTCGACGCGTTCAGCGCGATCGTGCACCGCGACTCGGCCTACGGCTACGGCACCCGGATGACCACCAAGCTGCGCGAGCTGATCCCGCGCCAGCAGTTCGAGGTGCCCATCCAGGCCGCCATCGGCGCCAGGGTGATCGCCCGCGAGACCATCCGCGCCATGCGCAAGGACGTGCTCTCCAAGTGCTACGGCGGTGACATCAGCCGCAAGCGCAAGCTGCTCGAGAAGCAGAAGGAGGGCAAGAAGCGGATGAAGATGGTCGGCCGGGTCGAGGTACCCCAAGAGGCCTTCGTCGCCGCGTTGTCCACCGACGAGCCGTCGGACAAGAAGGGCAAGAAGTAGCCGCTACGGCAGGGCGTACTCCAGTTCGTACTGGTGCTCGTCGTCGGTCTTGGTGATCCGCAGCGTGCCGGTGACGCCGGAGAGCTCACCGGTGCCGGTCCCGGCGACGACGGTGACCGTCAGCGACCGCTCCGAGCTGTCCGCTTCGTACGAACCCGTCGAGTGCAGGAGCACGAAGCTGCCGCGGCGGCCGTCCAGGGTGCCCTCGACCCGCTCGATGGCCACGTAGGCGGCCGCCCCCGTGGCCGCGGCCACGGCGCTGGTCATGTGCACCTCGCTGGTGGCGGCCAGAGCACCGGAGAAGGTCTTGCGCAGCAGCGCGTGGCCCAAGTCGACGCCGTCGCGCTGGTCGTAGGGGTTTTCCGGCTCGAACGCGTCCACTGTGAACGTCCCGCTCGCCTGTCCGCGCACCGTGCGTCTCCCTCGCCTGTGGACAACTTCCGACGGATGTCGGTCTCATGCGCGATTCTTGTCCCCGACTGGTGCGCGAGGAAAGGGAGACCCCGATGTCCGGTACTGATCCGCTGCCGCGGCTGCGGAAGATCTGCTCGGCCCTGCCCGGGGTGACCGAGAAGATCAGCCACGGTTCGCCGTCGTGGTTCGCCCGCGGCGACAAGGCCATGTTCCTGTCGTTCGTCGGCGAGCACCACGGCGCCCGGCTCGGCTTCTGGTGCGCCGCGCCGCCGGGGGTGCAGGAGGAGATGGTCGCCGAGGACCCGGACCGCTTCTTCCGCCCGCCCTACGTCGGGCACCGCGGCTGGCTGGGCGTGCACCTGGACCGCCCCGTGGACTGGGCGGAGATCGCCGAGATCGCCGACCAGGCCTACCGCGTGGTCGCCACCAAGCGCTCCATCGCCGAACTCGACGCCCGCACGGAGTCCTGATGGCAACCCGCGCCCACCCCCCGCGTCCTCCACTCGGGAGAGGACAGAGGGACAGATCAACTCAATTCTTGGCGAGGAAGTCGACGGCGTCGGCGTACTTGGTGCGGAGGCGGTCGCGGGTGGCGGGGTCGAGTTGGGCCAGGCGGTCGGGGGAGGAGTTGTCGGCGATGTCGGCGTGCTTGACGGCGAGGGCGATGGGGTTGGCGATGACCCGGGTCAGGTAGTCGGTCTGGGTCTCCCCGGGGCGCTTGCTGATGGCGTCGACGGCGGCGACGACCTCGGGTGGGCAGCCCGCTTCGGCCAGGTCGGCGAGGGTGACCGGGGTGTCTTCCACCACGTCGTGCAGTACGGCGGTCATCCGCTCGTGCTCGCCGGTCACGCCAGCCATCACCCGCAGCGGGTGCTCGATGTAGGGCAGGCCGGATTTGTCGAGCTGGGCGCCGTGCGCGGCTCGGGCGATCCGGATGGCGTCGTCCAGGGTGAACATGCCCGGAATGTAACCGGTGGTCGCCGAAGCGCACGTCGATCACCTGTTGGTGTTGCACACTAAGCGCGTCGCTTGAGGGAGGAGGACAGAATGGACGAACCGTGGGGCCTCACCGGCCAGCAGTTCCTGACCGCGTATTGGGTGGCGGTCGCGGCGGTCTTGGTGCTGGCCGTGCTGGTGCGGGTGGTGGCGGCCGCGCGGGCGGGCAACGCCGCCGCCGGGGACTCGAGCAGGCTGGACCCGTACGAGCTGGCCATGCTCGCGGGCGGACCCACCCGGGTCGAGCAGACCGCGTTGGCGGGCCTGCTCGGTCGCGGCGCGGTGCGGTTGAGCCGGGACGGGTCGGTGGCCCCGACGGGGACCGCGCCCGGTGACCCGGTGCAGCACGAGGTGCTGCGCGGCATCGGCTCCTCGCGCAAGCTCTCGCGCGGTGGCCTCGGCCTGGGCAACAGCGACCTGGTGCGCCGATTAGGGCAGGGGTTGGTCGCCCGCGGCTACCTGAGCCCCGGCAAGCGGTGGGGCAGGCGGGTGCACCTGCTGCTCGGCGTGCTCTTCGTCGTCGCGATCGTGCGGATGGTGAACGGGATCAGCCTGGACCGGCCGGTGCTGTACCTCGTGCTGTCGCTCCCGGCGACGCTGTTCCTGTGGATCATCGCCCGGGTCATCGTCGGCGGCACCCGGCAGTCGCCCACCCGGCACGGCCGCGCCGAGCTCAACCGGTCCCGGTCGAGCGTTCCCCGCTCGGCGGCCGCGACCGCGGGCGTGCTCGGTGTCGGGGTCTTGGCCCCGGTCGCGCTGTACGGGCTGATGGCCTACCCGGACGAGGACATCTCCGGGATTCTCGCCCAGCAGCAGGCCTACACCGGCTACGGCTCGACGAGCTCGTCCAGCTGCAGCACCGGGTCGAGCTGCAGCAGCGGGAGCAGTTGCAGTAGTGGAAGCAGCTGCGGCGGCGGGAGCAGTTGCGGGGGAGGTGGCTGCGGCGGCTGACCCGGCGGTACGGTCGGCGGTGTGATCACCGATCTCGCCGTGCCGATCGTTGTCGCTCCGATGGCGGGCGGGGTGAGCTCGCCCGCGCTGGTCGCCTCGGCCGTGGAGGCGGGGGCGTTCGCCTTCCTCCCCTCCGGCTACGTCACCGCCGACGCGCTGCGCGAGCAGATCGCGCGGACCAGGGAGCTGACCGGGAAACCGTTCGGGGTGAACATCTTCGCGCCGAGCGCGAAGTCCACTCAGGACACTTCGAGGTACCGAGACGCGGTGCGCGCTGAAGCCTCGGAGCGCTATGGCGTCGCCGCGGGCGCGGCAGAGTGGGACGACGACCACTACGCGGCGAAGGTCGACGCGGTTGTCGAGGCTCGGGTTCCGGTGGTGTCGTTCACCTTCAACCTGCCCGGGGTCGACGACGTCGCCCGGCTCAAGGCCGCGGGGGCGCTCGTCGTGGTCACCGTGACCACGCCGGAGGAGGCCAGGGCTGCGGCTGACCGCGGGGCGGACATGCTCTGCGTTCAAGGTGCGGCCGCCGGTGGGCACCGGGGCGTGTTCGTCGACGACGTCGCCTATCCCGCAGGTGGTCCGCTCTACGACCTCCTGCCCGCCCTTCGGTTGATCGCCGCCGAGGTGGACCTACCGCTGATCGCGGCGGGCGGTCTCACCAGCGGGGCGGACGTCGCGGCGGTGCTCGCGGCGGGTGCGGTGGCCGCGCAGTTGGGGACGGCCTTCATGCGCTGCCCCGAGGCGGGCACAGCCGCGCCCCAGCGGGCCGCGTTGGCCGATGGCGGCCGGGAGACGACGGTGACCAGGGCGTTCACCGGCAGGCCCGCCCGCGGTTTGGTCAACCGGTTCATCACCGAGCACCCGGACGCCCCCAGCGCGTACCCGGACCTGCACAACCTCACCCGCCCAGTTCGGGCGGCGGCGGGCAAGGCAGGCGATGTCGACGGGATGTCGCTGTGGGCGGGTCAGGCGTACCGCTTCGCGCGCGAGGTGCCGGTCGCCGAACTGCTGGGCGACCTGGCGGACGAGGCGCGGGCGGCCGCGGGCGCCGTGGCCCGCAGGCTTGGCGTGCTCGGGTAGTGCCCTGTGCGGTTGCCCGCAGGCCAGGGTGTGCGAGACGCGAATCAGGGGGCGGTTCGCGTGTGGGGTTCCTGTCGCCGACTTGCTGGGTGACCTGGCGGACGTGGTTCGGCAGCCGCAAGCGCTGTGGCGCGCAGGCTCGGCGTGCTCGAGTAGCGCTCTGTGCGGTTGCCTACAGCTGAACCTGCTGCCCAAGCGGGCGCACGTGCGGTTGACGGAGACGGGAGCCCGGTCGGGTGGCGCGCTGTGCGGTTGCCCACAGACCGGGGTGAGTGGGGTGCAGATCGGGCGTACTTTACTCACGAGTAGATAAGTGGGGAGGGTGCCGGTGATCACGTTGGACGTAGTGCGCGCCGCGGCGGGGAATGTGGCGCGGCGGGTGTTGTTCGGGGCGCTCGCTGATCACCGGCCGGTTCCGCGGACGTTGCTCGACGAGGGGCGGGCGCGGTCGGTTTTCGTCTACCACCGGCCGGTGGGGGTGCCTCGGCACGGTGATCCCGTGCTGCTCGTCCCGCCGTTGGCGGTGCCGGATTCCTGCTTCGACTTGCGGCGGGGGTGCAGCGTCGTTGAGCACCTGGTCACCTCGGGCAGGCCGACCTACGGCGTCGAGTACGGCGAGATCGGGTTCGCCGACCGGGAGTTGGGGTTGGAGCACTGGGTCGAGGAGGTGCTCCCAGCCGCGATCCGCACCGCGCACGAGCATTCCGGGGGCAAGCCGGTGCACGTGGTCGGGTGGTGCCTGGGTGGGATCCTGTCCGCGCTCACCGCCGCCCGGTCGAACGCGCACCCGATCGCTTCGCTGACCGTGGTCGCGAGTCCGTTCGACTTCACCGCGATCCCGCTGCTTCGCCCGTTCCGGCCGCTGGACGCGCTGACCGGTCGGATCGCCATCCCGGCCCTGTACCGCACCTTCGGCGGCATCCCCGCGCCGCTGGTCCGCCGCGCGTTCCAGATCAGCGCCCTCGACAAGCACCTCAGCAAGCCGTTCGCGGTCGCCGCCAACCTCGCCGACCGCGACTACCTCGCCCAGATCGAGGCCGTCGAGCGCTTCACCGCCGCCATGCTCGCCTACCCCGGTCGCGCCGTCGCCCAGATCTACCGCGAGTTCTTCCTGGCCAACGCCCTCGCCAGCGGCACTATCACCCTCGGCGGCACCCCCATCGCGTTGACCGCCATCCGCCAACCCACCCTGGTCATCGCGGGCGAGGATGACGCCATCGCCCCACCCCGATCGGCTCGTGCCCTCGTGGACCTGCTGCCGGACGCGACCTTCCGCACCGTCCCGGGCGGACACCTCGGCACCCTCACCGGCCGTGCCGCGCGGGACACCACCTGGCCGCTCATCGACCGGTTCCACGCACGGGCCAGCGGTTGAGCCTCAGCGGGTGAAGACGATCTTCCCGGCGGTGTCGCCTGCCAGCATCTGCTCGAAGCCCTCCCTGGCGCGCTCCATCGGCAGCTCGGTGCCGATGCGGGGCCTGATCCCGGTCAGGTCGCAGAAGCGCAGCAGGTCGGCCAGTTCCTCCCGGGTCCCCATCGTCGACCCGACCACCCGCAGTTGCAGGAAGAACAGGCGCTGGAGGTCCGCGCTGGGGTCGGGGCCGCTGGTGGACCCGGACACCACGATCACCCCGCCCGGCTTGAGGGCGCGCATCGAGTGCTGCCAGGTCGCCTTCCCCACCGTCTCGAAGACGGCGTCCACCCGCTCGGGTAGGCGGGCGCCGGACTCGAAGGTGTCGTGCGCGCCCAGTTCGGCGGCCAGGGCCCGCTTGGCCTCGGAGCGGCCGGTGACCCACACCCGCATGCCCGCGGCCCGACCCAGTTCGATCAACGCCGTCGACACCCCGCCGGAGGCGCCCTGCACCAGCATCGTCTGGCCCGGCCGCAGCTCCGACTTCACGAACAGCATCCGGTAGGCCGTCAGCCACGCCGTCCCCATGCACGCGGCCTCGCTGAACGACAGGCCCGCGGGCTTGGGCAGCACGTTGCGCGCGGGCACCACGACCGTGTCGGCGAAGGTGCCCTGGTGCTTCTCGGTCAGCAGGGTCCGCTTCGGGTCCAGCGTCTCGTCACCGGACCAGGTGGGGTCGCCGATCACCGAGTGCAGCACCACCTCGGACCCGTCGGCCAGCACGCCCGCGCCGTCGCAGCCGAGGACCATCGGGAACTGCTCTGCCTTGATCCCGACCCCGCGCAGCGTCCACAGGTCGTGCATGTTCAGGCTCGCCGCCCGCACCGTCACCGCGACGAACCCGGCCGGGACCTGCGGATCCGGGCGCTGCCCGACGGTGAGCGCGGCTAGCGGGTCGTCCGGGCTCGGGGCGCTGGCGTAGACGGCGAACATGGGGTCGAACATAGCCGGCCGGGGCGTCCGGCGCTGCGGCGCGGCGGTGTGGGG
Organism: Actinokineospora baliensis; assembly: GCF_016907695.1. Taxonomy (NCBI): domain Bacteria; kingdom Bacillati; phylum Actinomycetota; class Actinomycetes; order Pseudonocardiales; family Pseudonocardiaceae; genus Actinokineospora; species Actinokineospora baliensis. The sequence goes on from NZ_JAFBCK010000001.1 coordinate 2,906,824, forward strand.
CTAGTCTCGGTGCCGTGCTGCGAGGGCTGTCCGACTGGTGGAACGACGTGGAGCTGTGGCTGATCCAGCTGTCGTTCCCGCTGCAGTTCGCCCTGGTGATGGCGATCCTGCTGCCGCTGTGCGTGGTGCTGGCCTGGTTCATCGACCGGGTGGTCGACTACGCCTCGGCCCGCTTCGGTTCCTCCCGCGACGAGACGCCCCTCGGTTCGCGCCAGGAAGTCGATTCGTAGGCTCTCCCGGTGGGTTCGCGCAGACGTATCACGGTGGCGCTGGTCGGCTTGGTCCTGCTGGTACTGGCAGGCTGGCTGATCAGGGACGTCGGCACCGCCGCGCCTACCCCCGTCCCCCTGTCCAGCCTGCCGCCGGAAGCGGCCGCCACCTGGCGGCTGATCGAGCGCGGCGGCCCGTTCCCCTACCCGGCCAACGACGGCACGACCTTCGCCAACCGCGAGCGGCGCCTGCCCGACCGGGCCCCCGACCACTACCGGGAGTACACCGTGCCCACCCCAGGCAGCCAGGACCGCGGCGCGCGCCGCTTGATCACCGGAGCGGGCAGCGAGCTGTTCTACACCGCCGACCACTACGCCACCTTCGTGACCGTGGACCCCACCCGATGAGCGCGCAGAGCGAGTACGCCATCGACGGGACCGCGATCCGCAGCAAGCGCGCCATGTTCACCACCCTGGCGGGCGCACTGTCCTTCCCGGACTGGTTCGGCCACAACCTCGACGCGCTCTACGACTGCCTGACCGACCTGTCCTGGCTGCCCGAGGGCGACATCAAGCTGGTGTGGACCGACTCCGACGTCCTGGCCGCCGCCGACCCCACCGGCTACGCGGGCATCCGCGAGGTCCTCGACGACGCGGTGGAGGGCTTCGCCACCCCCGGCCGCACCCTCACCGTCGAGATCAGCTGACCGCCGTGGCGACGGTGGCCGAGGTGCTGGCCGAGTTGGCGGCGCTCGAGGACCCGAAGGCCCGCGCGGTCAACGAGCGCCACGGCGACGACCACGGCGTGAACCTCAGCGCGCTGCGCGCCATCGCCAAGCGGCTCAAGACCCAGCACGACTTTGCCGTCGAGCTCTGGGCCACCGGCGACACCGCGGCGCGGTTGGTGGCGGTCCTGATCTGCCGCCCCAAGTCGTTCGGGCGCGATGAGCTGGACGGGATACTGCGCGAGGCCCGGACCCCCAAGGTCCACGACTGGCTCGTGAACTACGTGGTGAAGAAATCCGCGCACGTCGAGGTGCTCCGCGTGGCCTGGCTTGCCGACGAGGACCCCGTGGTCGCCAGCGCGGGCTGGGCCCTCACGGTCGACCGCGTCGCCAAGACGCCCGACGGTCTCGACCTCGACCACCTGCTCGACGTCATCGAGGCCGGGATGAAGGACGCCCCGGACCGCCTGCAGTGGGCGATGAACCACTGCCTGGCCCAGGTCGGTATCGACCACCCCGAACACCGCCCCCGTGCCCTGGGAATCGGTGAACGCCTTGAGGTTCTCAAGGACTACCCGACCCCGCCCGGCTGCACCTCGCCCTACGCCCCCACCTGGATCACCGAGGTGGTGCGCAGGAAGGCCACCTGAGGCTCAGGGCACCCAGCGGGGTTTGCGCTTCTGGGCGAACGCCGTGATGCCTTCTTGGCCTTCCTCGCTGGCGAAGAAGCCCGCCGACAGCTTCAGCATGTCGGCGAAGTCGGCTCCCATGTCGGCGGGGCGTTCGCGGCGCAGCATCGCTTTGGTCGCGGCCAGGGCGATGGGGCCGCCGAGGGCGAGCATGGTGGTGTAGCGGGTGACCTCGGCGTCCAGGTCGGCTGGGGGGACAGCGGAGTTGAGCAGGCCGATCTGCACCGCTCGGGCGGCGTCGAACTGCTCGCCGGTGAGGAACAGCTCGTGGGCTGCTCGGGGGAGCAGCCTGGGCAGCATGGTCACGGAGATGATCGCCGGGACGACGCCGATGCGGACCTCGGTCAGGGCGAAGGTCGCCGTGTCGGCGGCGACGGCGATGTCGGCCGCGGCGACGATGCCGACGCCGCCCGCCCTGGCCGGGCCCGCCAGCTTGGCCACAACGGGTTTGGGGCTGTCCCAGATCTGGCGCAGGATCGCCGGGAACTCCTGCACCCCCTGCGCCGCCGCGGCCGCGCCGCCCGCCTCCTTGAGGTCCATGCCCGCGCAGAACACCGGTCCGGTGTGGTCGAGCACGATGACCCGGACGGCGTCGTCGCCGGTCGCGGTTTCCAGGTGGTCGCGCAGTTCCCGCCGCAGTTGTGCGGACAGCGCGTTGCGGTTGCCGGGGGAGTCCAGCGTGATCGTCGCCACGCCCGCCTCGACCGCGTAGTGCACCAGCTCGTCAGCCATGGCGCCCACCCTAACGGCGTCAGTGGTGGTGGTAGGAGTGCACGACGGCGTGACCCTTGCCCCTCCCGATGAGCCACTTGTTCACCGGCACGGTCAGTGCGAACGCCACGACCAGCGAGAACGCCAGCGCCAGCCAGAACAGGGCGCTGTCGAGCCCGGCGTCCATCGCGCCGGGGACGACGAGCATCACCCCGTTGTCCAGGACCTCCATCACCGTGATCGACACGGTGTCGGCGGCCAGCGCGATCCGGATCGCCCGGCCCGCCGGGACGCCCGCGCGCAGGACCGGGCCGATGGTCAGCGCGTAGCCGAAGGCGAAGGCCAGCGCGATCGCCAGCAGGACCGTGGGCAGCGTCGACCAGCCCAGCGCGGTGCCGATCACCATGCCGAGCACCTCGCCGATCGCGCAGCCGGTCAAGCAGTGCAGCGTCGCGCTGATCGCCTGCCGCCAGGGGGAAACCGTTGCGTGTTCCATGGCGGCGACTATACCCCTGGGGGGTATGAGAACCGCAGGGCGAGGGGAAGGCGCCCTGCGGTCTCGGTCACACGGGTAGGTCGACTAGACGACGGTGGTCGTCGTGAGCGCCGGGTTCGGGCTCGGGTAGCAGGACGCGGGTACGGTCACGTTGCCCAGCAGCGGCACTCGCACCACGCCGGTGGCGGTCAGCCCGGGGTCGGCGAAGCTGGTGCCGTACAGGCTGGTCTGGATCGTGCCCGGCGCACCGGCGGTCAGGTCGAGCGTGATCGTCGGCAGTTCGAACGTGCCGCCGCCGGGCACCGGGCCCGCGGCGGTGAGCGTGGCGACGCCGCCGGAGACGGTCAGGTTGGTCGCCCCGACCCCGGACCCGCCGGACAGCGAACTGGACACGTAGGTCGAGTTGGCCGGGACCGGCACCTTGAAGGTGAGGTTCTGCACCCGCACCAGGGTGAACGAGCCCACCGTGGCCGGGATCGACGCGGACTGGAAGTCGATCACCACGCTGAGCGCGCCACCCGAGGTGACGCTCGCGGGCGCGCTCACGTCCACTGGTTGGGTGAGGGTGGCCGGGTAGGTGGAGCCGAGTGCGGTGGCCTGGCAGGCGTAGTTGACCGTCACCGGGACCGCTGCCGCGGGTGGGGCCAGTGCCACCAGCGGGAGGGCGACGAGGGCGACGATGGACAGGGCGCGCTTCATCTGGGCACCTCAACTTGGGCGAGTTGGGAAGGATTCGGCCGCGCGGCCCACCCATCGTTGCGCTGTTCGGCCGAACCGGCAAACGCCCGCTCACGTATTCGGTTCGAGGAACCTTGTGCACAGCGACGCGGTGCTGCGCCCGTCCGCCCGAGCGGGCGACGCCGAGCTCGACACATCGGCGGGGGAGCGCACCCACACGGTCCAACCGCCTTGCCCGCAGCGCGACCGAACCGGCCGCACGGGTGGAAAACCCCTGGTTCTAAAGCAGCGCTACGCCGTGCGCTGGACCGACGTGGTGACCTCGTCGTAGCGCTCCAGCACGACATCGGCGACCGACGCCCCCAGCGGTTCGGCCACCACGGCGTCCCCGGCCATCGCGCGGACCCGGTCCGGCAGCAGTCCCGGCGCCAGGAAGTACGACGCGACCGCGATCCGCCGGGCACCCCTGGCCCGCAGCGCGGCCGCCGCGGCGGCGACGTCAGGCGTGGCGGTGGAAGCGAACGCGGCCCGCACGCCCGACCACCCCTGGGTGTGCGCCCACCGCTCCGCGATCTCCACGACCCGCGCGTTGGCGGGCGCGTGCGACGACCCGGTAGCGGCCAGGACGACCCCTAGCTCGGGATCCCCCGGCAGCGCCCCGACCTCGGCCAACCGACCGAGCAAAGCCGTTTCCAGCCGTGGATCCGGACCAAGCACATCGCTCACCGTTGTCGACAGGTGAGGCATCTGCCCACGGGCCTCTTCAAGGAGGCCAGGCAGGTCTACTCGCGCGTGATAGGCCCGCCCGAGCAGCAACGGCACGACGACAACCGAACGGTGCCCTTCGGCATAGAGGCCGGAGAGCACGTCGAACAGCGGCGGTGTCGACAGGTCGAGGAACGCGCCGCGCACGTCCAGTTCGGGACGCAGGGCGCGAACGGAGTCGAGCAGCTCGCCCACGGCAACCGCGGACCTGGGGTCCCGGCTGCCGTGGGCGACGCCGACGAGGGGGATCGACTGCACTGGTACCTAGCTCTTCCGGAGCCCGCGGGCGTTGAGCGTGACCTTCTCCAGCGGGGCGAACACGATCAGCTCGATGCCCACGCCGACGATGAGGATCAGCAGGATGCCGGTGATCACCATCGGCATGTCGAACAGCGACATCCCGTTGTGCAGGAACTGGCCGAGGCCGTCACCGAGCTCGGGCGACGAGGCGATCAGCTCGGCGGCCATCAGCGACCGCCACGAGAACGCCCAGCCCTGCTTCATGCCCGCCAGGTAGCCGGGCAGCGCGGCGGGCAGCAGGATGTGCCGCGCGTTGGCCAGCGTGCCCGCGCCCATCACCTTGCCCACCCTGGGCAGGATCGGCGGGATCTGGTCGATGCCCGCCACCAGCCCGTTGGCGATCGAGGGCACTGCGCCCAGCAGCACCACCATGTAGATCGTGGTGTCGGTGAGGCCGAACCAGATCACCGCGGCGGGCACCCAGGCCACCGACGGCAGGCTCTGCAGGCCCGACACCAGCGGGCCGATCGCCGCGCGGACCAGCTTGACCCTGGCCAGCAGCAGCCCCAACGGGGTCGCGATGCCCAGCGCGATGATGAACCCGATCACCGCCCGGTGCACCGAGGTCCACAGGAACTCCCACACCTTGCCGGTCTCGACCAGGCCCCAGAACACGTTGGCGACGGTCTGCGGCGAGGGCAGTTGGTGCTCGGGCAGCCACGCGGTCGCCCACACCGCCTGCCACACCAGCACCGCCAGGATGGCGGCACCGATCGGCGGCAGGATGGCCGCGGCGATCCGCCTGCCCCTGGACCGCTGCTGCTCGGTAGGGGTGTCGAGCGCGTCGAGACCGCCTATGGCGCCGTCGACGTCCTCGGCCTCGGTGGAGCTGTTCTGCTCGTCAAGCCGCGGCATGGGAGCTGATCACCTCCCGCAGCTTGGCCGCGATGGTGTCGATCGCGACCAGTTCGTCGGACCCGCTGAGCCCGTCGACGTCCCACTGGTCCACGACCCGGCCGGGCCTCGACGACAGCAGCACCACGCGCTGACCGAGCCGGACCGCCTCGCGCACGTCGTGGGTGACGAACACGACCGCGGTGCCGGTCGCCCGCCACACCCGCAGCAGTTCGCCCTGCAGCAGGTCCCTGGTGATCGCGTCGAGCGCGGAGAACGGCTCGTCCATCAGCATCAGCGCGTGCTTGCCGTCGGCCGATCCCTGGATCGCCGAGGCCAGCGAGCGGGCCAGCGCCACCCGCTGGCGCATGCCGCCGGAGAGCTCGTGCGGGCGCTTGCGGCCCGTGCCCTCCAGCCGCACCAGGCTCAGCAGCTCCTCGACCTTGGCGGCGCGCTCGGCGCGCCCCACCCCGGCCAGCCGCAGCGGCAGCTCGATGTTGCGCTGCACGGTCAGCCAGGGCATCAGCGCGTGCTCCTGGAACATCACCGCGGGGCGCGAGGTGGTGAGGGTGATCTGGCCGGAGGTCGGTTGCTCCAGTCCCGCGATCAGGTTGAGCAGGGTGGTCTTGCCGCACCCGGACGCGCCGACCAGGCACACGAACTCCCCTGGTCGGACCGCCAGGTCGATGCCGTCCAGTGCGGTGACCGACTGGCGGCCGGTGCCGAAGACCTTGTGCAGGTCCTCCAACCGGACGGCCACCTCGGTCTCGACCTTCTTCTCCAGTGCGATCGCCATCTCGCGCCCCTCTCCCGTGTTCCTCGCGCCCCGCGTCCTACTACTTCTTGTCCAGGTTCGCCGCGTCGACGGCGGGCTGACCGGCGGCGGCCAGCACCTCGTTGAGCAGCTTCAGGTCGAGGAAGCCCTTCACGTCGGTTTCCTTCTGGGCGACCTTGGCGGTGACCGCGTCCTTGCTCAGCTGCGGCAGCAGCGCGGCGTACGGGTCGAGGGTGAAGCTGAGGTTGGTGAAGGCGCGGTCGATGGTCGGCCCGCTGAGCTCCTTGCCGGTCAGCGCCTTGAGCTGCGAGTTGACCGCGGTCTTGGCGCCAGCCACGTCCTTCTTGGTCACGTCGACGCTGGCGACCAGGCCCTTGAGCAGCGCCTTGATGGTGTCCGGGTGGTCGTTGAGGTAGGTGGTGGACACGATCAGCACGGTGGTCGGGAACTCGCCGCCGGGCCACAGGTCCTTCTCGTCGAGCAGGACCTTCGCGCCCGCCTCGAGCACCAGCCGCGACGACCACGGCTCGGGCAGCCACGCCGCCTGCACGCTGCCCTTCTTGAACTCCTCAAGCGCCAGCGCGTTCTCGGTGTTCTGCACCTTGACCTTGTCGGTCAGCTGCTTGTCGGCGAGCCACTTCTTCAGCGCGATGTCCTGGGTGTTGCCCAGCTGCGGGGTCACCACGGTCTTGCCGACCAGGTCCTGCTCGGAGTTGATCTCCGGCTTGACCACCAGCTGCGCGCCGCGCGATGCGGTACCGGCCACCAGGCGCACGGCCTTGCCGTCGGACTTGCCGTAGGCGTTGAGCGAGGGGCCCGAGCCGATGAAGGTCGCGTCGAGCGAACCGCCGTAGAGCGCGTTGACGGCCTCGCCACCGGCGTTGAACTTGGTCGGCACCAGCTTGGTGCTGCCCAGCTCCTTGGTGAACAGGCCCTGCTCGAGGCCGATCAGCGCGGGTGCGTGGGTCACGTTGGGGAAGTACCCCAACCGAAGTTCGGCGGCGGGGCCCTTGCCCGCGCCCTGGGTTCCGCTGCTGGGAGCGGAACCGGAGTCGCCCGACTCGGCCGCTCGTGAGCAGCCCGCCAGGACACCGGCGAGGGACAGGGCTACAGCGGCTGCGGCTAAGACGCGGGATCGCTTCACTTCGGTGGGGCCTTTCCAGGGGGAACGGGTGTTACGGGCCAGGGGAGACGAGGTCGCCCGAGGGTGGGGCGTCGGGGCCGGACAGCGCGGGCAGACCCGCACCGACCAATCCCGCCGCCAACGTGGATCCGTCGGCGGCATCGATCACGAGGAAAGCGCCGGTGCGCCGGTTGACCGCGTAGTCGTCCACCGGCAGCGGTTCGGCCGTGCGCACCAGCACCCGACCGATCTCGTTGAGCGCCAACGAGTCCGGGTCGGGCACGGTGGTGAGCTTCTGCTCGTCGAAGCGGGCGTTGAGCTCGCCGACGATCGCCTGCACCGTGCGGGCGCCGTGCTTGACCAGCACCCGGGCGCCCGCCCGCAGCGGCTTGTCCGACAGCCACGCCAGGGTGGCCTCGAACTCGTCCACCGCGACCGGTGCCGAGCCCGCGGCCGCGATCAGGTCGCCGCGGGAGATGTCGATGTCGTTGGCCAGCACCAGCGTCACCGACCGGCCCGCCTCCGCCTCGGCCAGTTCGCCGTCGGCGGTGTCGACCCTGGCGACCGTGGTGCGCAGCCCGGACGGGAGCACGACCACCTCGTCACCGGGGCGGACCGTGCCCGCGGCCACCTGGCCCGCGTAGCCGCGGTAGTCGGTGTGCTCGGCGGTGTTGGTGCGGATGACGTACTGCACCGGGAAGCGCAGCGGCGCGTCGTGCGGGTCCGGCTCGACCGGCACCTGCTCCAGGTGCTCGAGCAGCGTCGGGCCGCTGTACCAGGGGGTGTGCGCGGAGCGGTCCACCACGTTGTCGCCGACCAGCGCCGACACCGGGATGGACAGCACCGAGCCGATCGGGTAGCCCAGCGCGCCGGCGTGGTCGGTGAACTCCTTGGCGATCACCTCGAAGGCGGCCTCGTCGTAGTCGACCAGGTCGATCTTGTTGACCGCGAGCACAAGCCGGGGCACGCCCAGCAGCGCCAGCACCGCGGCGTGGCGGCGGGTCTGCTCCAGCACGCCCTTGCGCGCGTCGACCAGCAGCACCGCCAACTGCGCGGTGGAGGCCCCGGTGACGGTGTTGCGGGTGTACTGCACGTGCCCGGGGGTGTCGGCGAGCACGAACGAGCGCTTGGGCGTGGCGAAGTAGCGGTAGGCCACGTCGATGGTGATGCCCTGCTCGCGCTCGGAGCGCAGCCCGTCGACCAGCAGCGACAGGTCCGGAGTGGACAGTCCCTTGTCCACGCTGGCCCTGTGCACCGCGTCGAGGGTGTCGGCAAGCACCGACTTGGTGTCGTAGAGCAGCCTGCCGACGAGGGTGGACTTGCCGTCGTCGACGCTGCCCGCGGTGGCCAGGCGGAGCAGGTCTTGGGTGGTGGTTCCCATCAGAAGTAGCCCTCCCGCTTGCGGTCCTCCATGGCGGCCTCGGAGAGCCGGTCATCGGCGCGGGTGGCCCCGCGCTCGGTGAGCCTGCTCGCCGACACCTCGGCGATCACCTGCTCCAGGTCGGTCGCCCCGGACAGCACGGCACCGGTGCACGACCCGTCGCCGACCGTTCGGTAGCGCACGGTCAACTCCTCAACGGGTTCGTCGGCACGGGGGCCGAACCACGGACCGGCCGTCAGCCACATCCCGTCGCGCTGGAACACCGCTCGGGTGTGCGCGAAGTAGATGGACGGCAGCTCGATCGCCTCGCGCTTGATGTAGCGCCAGACGTCGAGTTCGGTCCAGTTGGACAGCGGGAACACGCGAACATGTTCGCCGGCGCGGTGCCTGCCGTTATACAGGTTCCACAGTTCGGGACGCTGGCGTCGCGGCTCCCACTGACCGAAGGAATTGCGTAGGCTGAAAATTCTTTCCTTCGCCCGGGCGCGTTCCTCGTCGCGGCGCCCACCACCGAAAACGGCGTCGAACCGGCCGCTGGTGATGGCGTCGAGCAGGGGCACCGTCTGCAAAGGATTTCGCGTTCCGTCCGGTCGCTCTTGGAGTCGACCGTCGTCGATGTAGTCCTGCACGTTGGCGACCACAAGGCGTAAGCCGTATCGGGCGACCGTCCGGTCGCGAAACTCGATGACCTCGTCCAGATTGTGCCCGGTGTCCACGTGCAGTAGCGGGAATGGGACGGGTGCGGGCCAAAACGCCTTGACCGCCAAGTGAAGCAGTACTGTGGAATCCTTGCCGCCGGAGAACAGGATCACCGGTCGGTCGAACTCACCCGCCACCTCCCGGAAGATGTGGATGGCTTCGGATTCCAGGCGCGCCAAGGCGTCCAGCGGTTGCCGCGGTGCGGCGGCGTGCGGTGTCTGTTGTGTACTCATGGTCCCGTCGTCCTCAGCCGTGCAGTCCGCACTCGGTCTTGCCCGTCCCCGCCCAGCGCCCGCTGCGGGCGTCCTGGCCCGGCAGCGGCTTGGCCGTGCACGGCGCGCACCCGATGGACGGGTACCCGGCCTGCACCAACGGGTTCTCCAGCACGCCGTGGTCGGCGATGTAGCGGGTGAACTCGTCGTCGCTCCACGCCGCGATCGGGTTGACCTTCACCAACCCGTTGCGCTCGTCCCACTGCACGATCGGGGTGTTGGCCCGCGTCGGCGCGTCGACCCGGCGCACCCCGGTGACCCACGCCGAGTACTTCGACAGGGTTTGCCGCAACGGCACCACCTTGCGCAGGAAGCAGCACTGCGTCGGGTTCGTCTGGTTCAGCAGGCCGAACTCGGCCTCCTGGTCGGCGACCGACTGCTCGGCCTCGGCGTTGACGATGCGGACCTCCGGGTAGACCACCGCCACCGCGTCGCGGGTGCCGATGGTCTCCGCGAAGTGGTAGCCGGTCTGCAGGAACAGCACGTCGATGTCGCGCTTGGCCTGGTAGGCCAGGTCGACGAGCACCGCGTCCTGCATGTTCGACGCGACGATGAAGTCGTCGCCGAAGGTCGCCGCCGTCCAGGCCAGCGCCTCCGCCGCGGTCGCGTCGGCCAACTCCTGTTCCGCCCGCTGGGCCAGGTCCTGGTGCGTGGTGGTCACTTCGCTGCCTCCCCCGAGAGATTCAGTCCGACGAACTTGACCGTGAAGACCCGCCTGCACCCGGTGCACAGCCACGCCGCGTGCGGTTCCTCCTGCGGCCGCAGGTCCTCGTCACCGCAGTAGGGGCAGTAGAAGGGCGTCGCCCGCTCGCTCATCGCAGGTCGCCCTCGTCGGCGCGCACGACCCACTGCGCGAACCGCTCCTCGGGCTCGCGCTTGGCCACGAAGTTGCGCACCACCCGCTCCACGTAGTCCGGCAGCTCCGCGCCGGTCACCTTGTGCCCGCGCAGCTTGCGGCCGAACCCGGCGTCGAGGCCGAGACCGCCGCCGAGGTGCACCTGGAAGCCCTCCACCTGCGCGCCCGAGTCGTCGGTGACGATCTGGCCCTTGAGGCCGATGTCGGCGGTCTGGATCCGGGCGCAGGAGTTCGGGCACCCGTTGATGTGCACCGCGATCGGCGCGGTCACCCCGTCGGTGATGTCGGCCAGCCGGGTCTCCAGCGCCGCCACCAGCTCGTGGGCCCGGCCCTTGGTCTCGACGATGGCCAGCTTGCAGAACTCGATGCCGGTGCACGCCATGATCCCGCGCCGCCACGGCGACGGGGTGGTCTGCAGCCCCAGCTTGGCGAGGTCGGCCTGCAGCGCGGCCACCTCGGCCTCGGGCACGTCCAGCACGACCAGCTTCTGCAGCGGGGTGAACCGCACCCGGTTCGAGCCAGCCCGCTCGGCGGCCTTGGCGACCTCCACCAGCACCGACCCGGACACCCGGCCCGCGATCGGGGCGGCGCCCACGTAGAACAGGCCGTCCTTCTGCGGGTGCACCCCGATGTGGTCGATCGGCACCGCGGGCACCTCCGGCGCCGGGCCGTCGATGAGCTTGCGGTGCAGGTACTCGTCCTCCACCACCTGGCGGAACTTGGCCGCGCCCCAGTCCTTGACCAGGAACTTGATCCTGGCCCGGTGCCGCAGGCGGCGGTAGCCGTAGTCGCGGAACACGCTGATCACCGCGCCGTAGACGTCGGCGACCTCCTCCAGCGGCACCCAAGCGCCCAACCGCTGCCCGATCATCGGGTTGGTGGACAGACCACCACCGACCCACACGTCGAACCCGGGGCCGTGCTCGGGGTGCACCACACCGACGAAGGCGATGTCGTGGATCTCGTGCGCGACGTCGGGCAGACCCGACACCGCCGACTTGAACTTGCGCGGCAGGTTCGAGTACGCCGGGTCGCCGATGAACCGGCGCTTGATCTCGTCGATCGCCGGGGTGCCGTCGATGACCTCGTCGCGGGAGATGCCCGCGACCGGCGAGCCGAGGATCACCCGGGGGCTGTCGCCACACGCCTCCATCGTGGTCATCCCCGCGCCTTCCAGCTTCTGCCAGATGGTGGGCATGTCCTCGACCCGGATCCAGTGGTACTGGATGTTCTGCCGGTCGGTGATGTCGGCGGTGTCGCGCGCGTAGGTCTGCGACACCTCGCCGAGCACCGCGAGCTGCTCCGTGGTGACCGCGCCACCGTCGGTGCGCACCCGCAGCATGAAGTACGAGTCGTCGAGCTCCTCGGGCTCCAGGGTCGCGGTGCGGCCACCGTCGATCCCGGGCTTGCGCTGGGTGTAGAGGCCGTACCAGCGGAACCTGCCGCGCAGGTCACCGGGGTCGATGCTGTCGAACCCGCCCTTCGCGTAGATGTTCTCGATCCTGGCGCGGACGTTGAGCGGGTTGTCGTCCTTCTTCGACCGCTCGTTGGGATTCAGCGGCTCGCGGTAGCCGAGCGCCCACTGGCCCTCGCCCCTGGGCTGGCGAGCGGCCCGGGGTGTGGTGGGGGAAACCGGGGTGGGGGGTGTGGTGGGGGACACCGGTGGTTCCTCCGGGATCGGGGCGCTCGTGCGCGCCACGACGACCCCAGGCGGCGGTGCGGGGGATCACTCAGCGGCGCACCCGACGCCTGCTGAATGCGAGGTAGGCGCGGTGGGTCAGCTGGGCTGACGGCACATCGCGCTGGACACGCGCTGGAAGTCCACGTGGCGGCGGGCCACCAGGAAGACTTCAGTCGCGGACATGTCGTCAGCGTGCCACGCGTCCACGGTGTGGTCCACCGCCATCCGCATGCTGGGACGCAGGTCACGGCCGTTGGCCCGGTTGACCTGGGCCGCCCGGGTGGACCTGGGAAGATGGCAACCATGGCCGCAGCTGCTCCCGAGGGTGACCCCGCGCCCACCGACGGTTCCCTGCCCCCCGCCGCGCTGCGCGGGCTCGGCGACCGACCGTTCGGGGTGTACGTGCACGTCCCGTTCTGCGCGACCCGGTGCGGCTACTGCGATTTCAACACCTACACCGCCGGTGAACTGGACTCTTCGGCATCGCCGCAATCGTGGCTCGCGGGTTTGCGACAGGAACTCGACCTCGCCGCCCAGGTGCTGGGAACACCCCCCGCCGCTGACACCGTGTTCGTCGGCGGTGGCACACCGTCACTGCTGGGCGCCGACGGGCTGTCCCAGGTGTTGGACGCGGTGCGCGGGGTGTTCGGGCTCGCCGAGGGCGCGGAGGTCACCACGGAGTCGAACCCGGAGTCGACCTCGCCGGAGTTCTTCGCCGGGATCGCCGAGGCCGGGTACACCCGGGTGTCGCTGGGCATGCAGTCCGCGGCCCGGCACGTGCTGGCCATCCTCGACCGCACCCACACCCCCGGCCGGGCGGTCGCCGCGGCCCGCGAGGCCAGGGCGGCGGGCATCGGTCACGTCAACCTGGACCTGATCTACGGAACCCCGGGGGAGCGGCCGAGCGACCTGGCGGCGTCCCTGGACGCTGTGCTGGAGGCGGGCGTCGACCACGTGTCGGCGTACTCGCTGATCGTCGAGGACGGCACCGCCCTGGCCAGGCGGGTCCGCCGAGGCGAACTCCCCATGCCCGACGACGACGTGCTCGCCGACCGGTACGAGCAGGTCGACGCGGCCCTCGTGGCGGCGGGCCTGCACTGGTACGAGGTGTCGAACTGGGCCTCGGACGACGCGGCCCGCTGCAGGCACAACCTCGGCTACTGGCTCGGCGGCGACTGGTGGGGCGCGGGCCCAGGAGCCCACAGCCACATCGGCGGCATCCGCTGGTGGAACGTCAAACACCCGGCCCGCTACACCGAACTGCTGGCCAACGGCACCTCCCCCGCCGCCGCCCGCGAAAGCCTCACCGAAGCCGACCAACGCCTGGAAAGGGTCCTCCTGGAACTCCGCCTATCCGAAGGCCTCCCCGTCGAAGCCCTCACCCCCGCCGCCCAAGCCGAAGCCCACTCCGCCGCGGGCGACGGCCTCCTGGACCCAACAGCCCTCACCTCAGGCCGCTGCGTCCTCACCCCCCGAGGCCGCCTCCTGGCCGACGCGGTGGTCCGCAGACTGACCTAGGTCGGGTCACGTGTTGCAGGGGTTGGCTTGGATTTCGTCGACCGCGGTGAGCTCGGCGCGCCACCGGTCCGCCAGCGCCTCTCGGTCGGTTCCGGGCCGCACCACGACGCTGACGGAAGCGGGCAACGCCTCGACGCGAGCGAGCCGGACGATCTCGGGCTGGTTCTGGAACATGTACTTGAAGTGCTCCAACGCCTGCGCCTTGGTCTCGGTGACGGTGCTGAGCGTGCCCGGGTCGGTCCGGATCGCCGCCTCGGCCTTGATCATCGACTCGTCGTCGAGGAAGAACACGTTGATGCGCTCCGAGTTGGCCGAGCACTGGCCCGCCGCCCATTCCTGGGCCTTCGCCAGCGTCGGGCTCGGAGTCGTCGACACCGGCCCGGCGTCCTGCCGCTCAACCGCCGTCGTGCACCCGACCAGCAACGCGAGACACCCGACTACCGCCAACCGGGACACCGAGGAGACCATGCGGGCATTGTGCTCGCCGCCCGGACCCGTCTGGTTCGGGACCTTGGACCTGGATTTCGCCGTTCGGCGTATCTGGTACGGGCGGGTGACCTCTTGTCGGCAGCAGATCTGTGTCGAGGTGAGGGGACCCAGCGATGGCGGTCACCATCCAGCACGTCCGGCAGCGGCTCTCCGGGGCCGAGGTCGACTACGAGTACGCCGCGGAGCTCGGCGACGCGGCCTTACCCCACCTGGCCGAACTCGCCGCCAGGGCGGACACGGTGCTCGCCTGCAAGGCGCTGTACCTGGCCAGCCTGATCGGCGGTCCCCGGTCAACGGAGATCATCGCCGCGGCGGCCGACCACGAGGACCCGATCATCCGGATCGCCGCCTCTGCCGCCCTGCGCAACCTGCGGCAGGCGGGCAGGACCGGCTAGCCACCGCTGCCGGGGCGCGCTCCGTAAACTTGACCCGGGGCCCGCGCACGGATGAGGGAGGTGGCCCGTGGTCAGTTCCGACGAGCGGCGGTTCGAGGTGTTGCGCGCGATCGTCGCCGACTACGTGCGCGACCACGAACCCGTCGCGTCGAAGGCGATCGTCGAGCGGCACAACCTCGGCGTGTCCAGTGCCACCGTGCGCAACGACATGGCCTCGCTGGAGGAGGACGGCTACATCACCCAGCCGCACACCAGCGCGGGGCGCATCCCCACCGACAAGGGCTACCGGCTCTTCGTCGACCGGCTCAGCGAGGTCAAACCGCTCTCGGTGGCCGAGCGCAGGGCCATCCAGAGCTTCCTCGACGGCGCCATCGACCTCGACGACGTGATGCGCCGCAGCGTGCGGCTGCTGGCCCAGCTGACCAGGCAGGTCGCGGTGATCCAGTACCCGACGCTGACCACCTCCACCGTGCGGCACGTGGAACTGGTGAACATCACCCCGGCCCGGCTGATGCTGGTGCTGATCACCGACACCGGCCGGGTGGACCAGCGGATGGTCGACCTCGGCGACGTGGTCACCGACGAGGACACCGCGCGGCTGCGCACGACGCTCAACTCCACCCTCGCGGGCAAGCGCCTCGCCGACGCCGCGGCCAGCGTCGCCGAGATGCCCGAGAGCGCGCCGGGCGAGCTGCGCGAGGTGGTCACCAAGCTGGCCACCGTGCTGGTCGAGTCGCTCGTGGAGCACCCCGAGGAGCGGCTGGTGCTCGGCGGCACCGCCAACCTCACCCGCAACGTCGCCGACTTCCCCAACTCGCTGCGCCAGGTGCTCGAGGCGCTCGAAGAGCAGGTCGTGGTGCTCAAGCTGCTGGCGGCCACCGCCGACCCGGGCACCATCACGGTGCGCATCGGCGGCGAGAACGAGGCCGAGGAGATGCGTTCCACCTCCGTGGTGTCCATCGGCTACGGCACCCGTGCCACCCTGTTGGGCGGGATGGGAGTCGTCGGGCCGACCAGGATGGACTACCCCACGAACATCGCCGCGGTCCGCGCGGTGGCGAACTACGTCGGCGAGATCCTCGGTCGGTAGAGGGTCGACACAGGTATCAACGGGCCCCGGCATGCCCGGGGCAGGAGGACTGGACAGGTGGCGAGGGACTACTACGGCACGCTCGGGGTGCGACAGGACGCGACCTCCGAGGAGATCAAGCGCGCCTACCGCAAGCTCGCGCGTGAGCTGCACCCCGACGTCAACCCGGACGAGGCGGCGCAAGCCCGCTTCCGCGAGGTCACCGCGGCCTACGAGGTCCTCTCCGACCCGCAGAAGCGCAAGATCGTCGACATGGGCGGCGACCCGCTCGGCAACGGCGGCGGGGGCGGCGGCGGGGGGCGCGACCCGTTCGGCGGGTTCGGCCTCGGCGACATCATGGACGCGTTCTTCGGCGCGGCGGGCGGCGGCGGGGGCCGCGGCCCCCGCAGCCGGGTGCAGCCGGGGTCGGACGCGCTGCTGCGCATCCAGATGACCCTGGAGGAGTGCGCCAACGGCATCAGCAGGGAGATCGCGGTGGAGACCGCGATCCTGTGCGACCTGTGCCGCGGCTCCGGGTGCGCCGACGGCAGCAGCCCGACCACCTGCGACACCTGCGGTGGCCGCGGCGAGGTCCAGTCGGTGCAGCGGTCGTTCCTCGGCCAGGTCGTCACCGCCCGCGCGTGCCCCACCTGCCGCGGTCTCGGCGAGGTCATCCCCGACCCGTGCCGCCAGTGCGCGGGCGAGGGCCGGGTCCGGGCGCGGCGCACCATCACCGCGAAGATCCCGCCGGGTGTCGCCGACGGCATGCGGGTCCGGTTGTCCGGCCAGGGCGAGGTCGGCCCCGGCGGCGGCCCCTCGGGAGACCTCTACATCGAGGTCGAGGAACTGCCGCACAGCACCTTCGAGCGCGAAGGCGCGGACCTGCACTGCACGCTGCGCGTCCCGATGACCACCGCGGTGCTGGGCGCGGTGCTGCCGCTGGAAGCCATCGACGGCCGCATCGAACTCGAACTCGAACCGGGCACCCAACCCGAGGCCGAACTCGTGCTCACCGGCCGCGGCCTGCCCCGGCTGCGCTCCACCGGCCGGGTCGACGGGCGCGGCGACCTGCACGTGCACATCGAGGTCGAGATCCCCACCCGGCTCGACGCCAGGCAGACCGAACTGCTGCGCGAACTGGCCACCCTGCGCGGCGAAGAGCAGCACACCCTGGCCAACGCCACCGGTCGCTCCGGCGGGTTGTTCTCCCGCCTGCGCTCCCGCCGATGACCCTGGCGCAGTTCCTGGTCGACGCCCTGCCCCCGGGTGAGTCGTTCACGTTGGACGGCCCCGAGGGCAGGCACGCGGCGGCCGTGCGGCGACTGCGCGCGGGGGAGCGGCTGCTCGTCGGCGACGGCCGCGGCACCGTCGCCGAATGCGTCGTCACCGCCGCGGGCAAGGACTCCCTCGACCTGGCGGTGGACCGGCGCTGGACCGAAGCGCCGCCCCCGCTGCGGGTGGTCCTCGCGCAAGCCCTGGTGAAGGGCGACCGCGGCGAACTGGCCGTCGAACTCGCCACCGAAGCGGGCGTCGACGCGATCGTCCCCTGGCGCGCGAGCCGCAGCGTCGCCAAGTGGGAAGACGGCCCGCGCGGCGAGAAGGCTCTGGCGCGCTGGCGCAGCACCGCCCGCGAGGCCGCCAAACAAGCCAGACGCCCCTGGACACCGGCAGTTTCCGACCCCGTCGGCCTGCCCGGACTGCTCGACCTGGCTCGCGGCAGCGCCGCCACCCTCGTGCTCGAAGCCCACCTCGCCACCCGATTGGCCGACCTCGCGCTACCCGAATCGGGTGATCTTGTGCTGGTGGTCGGCCCCGAAGGCGGCATCAGTCCCGACGAGCTCACCGCCCTTGAGCAGGTAGGAGCGCTCCCAGTCCGACTGGGTCCCGCAGTACTGCGGACTTCCACCGCCGCCGCGGTCGCCCTCGGCGCCCTCGGCGCCTTGACCGCCCGCTGGCGCTGACCAGGCCCAGGGTTTACCCTTTATCGCAAAGCGTTTCAGTTATTCCGAAGCGCATTCACCCGACTACCGCCGGACACCTCCCCCCTCGGTCCGGCGGCGCCGCGCGGGGCGGTGGGGCGACCCCCAGGCTCCACCCCCGCGCGGCTTCCCTCAGCCTGTTCGGAAGTGAACTTCCTTCCCGGTGAGCCGCACGGACCACTACCCGGGGGGCGACCCCCCGGACCCCCACGGTGCGTCGGGCGGCGGAACCAGCGGGGTCTTGTTGCGTAACCACTGTGGCTGATGTGGCCGCTTTTGCTCGTGTGGCCGGGAATGGTGCTGGGTGTGAATTGTTAGTGGCCGAAGGTGGAGAGTTGTTGGGCGCCTAGGACGTGCAGGTGGGCGTGGAAGACGGTGCGGCAGGCGTCGTCGCCGGTGTTGAAGACGAAGCGGTAGCCGGAATCGTGGATTCCTTCTCGTTTGGCCACTTCCACCCCCGCGGTGATCACCGCGGCCAAGAGGGTGGGGTTGGCGCTCAACGCTTCCACATCTTCGTGGTGCTCGCGCGGAACCACCAGCACGTGCACCTTCGCCTGGGGGTTGATGTCGCGGAACGCGTACACCCGGTCGTCCTCGTACACCACGGTTGAGGGGATCTCGCCCCCGATGATCCCGCAGAACAGGCACCCGCTCATGCCGCCAACCCTAGCCAAGCGGCCCGCCCGCCACCCACGCAGCGGGCTTTTTTCGGTGCGCGGGGTTGGGGGCGGGGACTAGCATCGGCGGGGACGGAGACGGCAGCGCGCGTGGGCGCAGAAGGCAGGACAGAGAGCACGTGACGGGTACCGCACCCGGGGGAGACCCCCGTCCCACTGCCGCCCACGACGCGCAGTCGAGGTTCGCGATCCCGGAGGGGGCCGTGCTGGCCCTGCTCGGGTCCCGCGACGAGAACCTGCGGCTCGCCGAGGAACTCCTCGTCGCCGACGTGCACGTGCGGGGCAACGAGGTGACCCTGTCCGGCGACCCGGCAGACGTCGCCTTCGCCGAGCGGGTCTTCACCGAACTCACCACCCTGGCCGCCCGCGGCCAGCAGGTCGGCCCGGACACCGTCCGGCGCACCGTGTCGATGCTGTCGGCCAACTCGGCCGAATCCCCGGCCGAGGTCCTCAGCCTCGACATCGTCTCCCGGCGCGGCCGCACCATCCGCCCCAAGACGCTCAACCAGAAGCACTACGTCGACGCCATCGACGCCAACACCATCGTCTTCGGCATCGGGCCTGCAGGCACCGGCAAGACGTACCTGGCGATGGCCAAGGCCGTGCAGGCGCTGCAGGCCAAGCAGGTCAGCCGGATCATCCTCACCCGGCCCGCGGTCGAGGCAGGCGAGCGGCTCGGCTTCCTGCCGGGCACCCTGTTCGAGAAGATCGACCCGTACCTGCGCCCGCTCTACGACGCGCTGCACGACATGATCGACCCGGAGTCGATCCCGCGGCTGATGCAGGCGGGCACCATCGAGGTCGCCCCGCTGGCCTACATGCGCGGCCGCACCCTCAACGACGCGTTCATCATCCTCGACGAGGCGCAGAACACCACGCCCGAGCAGATGAAGATGTTCCTCACCCGGCTCGGCTTCGGCTCCAAGATCGTGGTCACCGGCGACACCACCCAGGTCGACCTGCCCGGCGGGCAGCGCTCCGGCCTCAAGGTGGTCAAGGACATCCTCGACGGCGTCGACGACGTGCACTTCGCGCAGCTCAGCAGCGCCGACGTGGTCCGCCACCGGCTCGTAGGCGACATCGTCGACGCCTACGAGCGCTGGCAGGTCGCCCAGGACGCGGCCGACGGCGACGTCGCCGCGCAGCGCGGCCCGGTCCGCGCCGGGGGCAGGCGCGGCGGCCGGTAGGGCGTGCGGGGACAATGACCCGGTGAGTATCGAGATCGCCAACGAGTCCGGGGTGGCGGTCGACGAGGCGTCCATCGTCGCGGCGGCCCGCTTCGCCCTGGACCGGATGAACGTCAGCAAGCTCGCCGAGCTGTCCGTGCTGCTCGTCGAGCTGGACGTGATGGCCGACCTGCACGAGCGGTGGATGGACCTGCCGGGCCCCACCGACGTGATGGCCTTCCCGATGGACGAACTGGACTCCGCGCGCCGCCCGGACGCCTCGGAGTCCGGGCCCGCGCTGCTGGGCGACATCGTCCTGTGCCCGGCCTTCGCCAAGGACCAGGCGCGCACCGCGGGGCACAGCCTCATCGACGAGTTGCACCTGCTGACCGTGCACGGCGTGCTGCACCTGCTCGGCTACGACCACGCCGAACCCGCCGAGGAACGCGAGATGTTCGCGCTGCAGAAGCGCATCCTCGCCGACTTCCGCACCGCCGCGGCCGACGCCAAGCGCCGGGCCGCGCAGCGCGTGGAGGACGACAAGCTCCTCGGCGCCGTCGGCCTCACCGACGCGGAGGACTGACCCGAGGTGTCCGCCGACTCAGCCGGTCTCCTGGTCATCGCCGTCCTGCTGGTCCTGGCCGCGGGCTGCTTCGCCGCGGCGGACGCGTCGCTGTCGGCGGTGTCCACCGCCCGCGTCGAAGGCCTCGTGCGGTCGGGTCGGGCGGGGGCCAAGCAGCTGCTCGCCGTGGTCGCCGAGCGGCCGAGGCACATCAACCTGCTGCTCCTGCTGCGGCTGGGCTGCGAACTGGCCGCGACGGTGATGGTCACCTTCGTCTGCGCCCGTTCGATCAGCCCCGGGTGGGTGGCCGGGCTGGTCGCCGCCGTCGGCATGATCGTGGTGTCCTACGTGCTGGTCGGGGTCGGTCCGCGCACCATCGGACGCCAACACCCGTACGGCGTGGGGCTCATCGCCGCCGGGCCGGTGCGGGTGCTCGGGTCCGTGCTGGGCCCGCTCTCGCGCTTCCTGATCCTCGTCGGCAACGCCATCACCCCCGGCAAGGGCTTCCGGGAAGGGCCGTTCTCCTCCGAGGTGGAGCTGCGCGAACTGGTCGACCTGGCCCAGGAGCGCGGCGTGGTCGACGCCGACGAGCGCGAGATGATCCACTCCGTGTTCGAGCTGCGCGGCACGATCGCCCGCGAGGTCATGGTGCCGCGCACCGAGATGGTGTGGATCGAGCAGACCAAGACCGGGCGCCAGGCGCTCGCGCTGTCGCTGCGCACCGGCTACACCCGCATCCCGGTGATCGGCGAGAGCGTCGACGACGTGGTGGGCGTGGTCAACCTCAAGGACCTCGTGCGCGCCACCCTGGAGGCGGGCGACCGGCTGGTCCCGGTGGCCGAGGTGATGGGCGCGGCGGTGTTCGTGCCCGACACCAAGCGGCTCGACGACCTGCTGCGCGAGATGCAGGTGTCCAAGAACCACATCGCCATCGCCGTCGACGAGTACGGCGGCACCGCGGGCCTGCTCACCATCGAGGACATCCTGGAGGAGATCGTCGGGGAGATCACCGACGAGTCCGACACCGACGAGCGGCCCCCGGTCGAGCACCTCGACGACGGCGCCGTGCGGGTCAGCTCCCGGCTGCCGGTCGAGGACCTCGGCGCCCTGTTCGGGCTGCGCCTGGAGGGCCAGGACGTGGAGACCGTCGGCGGTCTGCTCGCCCAGCGGTTGGGACGTGTGCCACTTCCCGGCGCCGAGGCGGAGATCACCGGGCTACGGTTCCGGGCCGAGGGCGGCAAGGACAACCGGGGCCGGGTGCGGATCACCTCGGTCGTGGTGCGCCCGGTCGAGCGGGCCGAGACCGCCGACGAGGGGGCCGGGGCCGAGCAGGCCCCGGTCGACGAGCAGCAGTGGGAGAGGAGCGGTGAGCGTGGCTGAGCTCGACCAGGAGGACGCCAAGATCGTCACGCTCGCCCGGTCCAGCCGGGCCCGCACCGGCGCCGCCGAGGGGGCCGCCGTCCGCGACACCGACGGCCGCACCTACGCCGCCGCGACCGTCGCGCTGCCCTCGCTGCGCCTGACCGCCCTGCAGGCCGCCGTGGCCGCCGCGGTCTCCAGC
This sequence comes from Actinokineospora baliensis, assembly GCF_016907695.1. Classification (NCBI taxonomy): domain Bacteria; kingdom Bacillati; phylum Actinomycetota; class Actinomycetes; order Pseudonocardiales; family Pseudonocardiaceae; genus Actinokineospora; species Actinokineospora baliensis. The sequence continues at coordinate 2,928,434 of NZ_JAFBCK010000001.1, forward strand.
GGCGCGGAGGGCCTCGAAGCCGCCGCCGTGGTGACCGACGCGGGCGAGGTCGACGCCGACTCGCTCGCCGCTGTGCGCGACCTCACCGCGGACGCCCCCGTCCTGCGCGCCGACGCCTCGGGCACCGTCGTCGACGTCCTCACGTGAGCGTCCTGCTGACGGTCTGCCGGGACTGCTGCTGCGGAACCCTCCGCAAACACCCCACCGTGGACCACGGCCGCCAGTTGGCCCGGTTACGCGAGATCGCCGCCCGCCACGGCGGCGCCATCCGGGTCTCCGAGTGCCTGGACACCTGCGAAACCTCGAACGTCGTTGTGGTGCAGGCGAAAGGCACCAAACCCATCTGGTTCGGCTTCGTCCTCGACGACGCCGTCCTGGACGACATCGACACCTGGCTCACCGCCGGTGGCCCCACCACCGACCTCCCCGCCACCCTCACCCTCAACCGCGTCAGCCCACCCCGCGGCAAGTAGCCCACGCGTGCCACGGCACACCCGAGCCGCACCGCGTCAGCCCGTCGGGGGCGGCAAGGGCACAATGACTTGGTGACAAGCACCGCCCAGGGCCATCGTTCCGGTTTCGCCTGCTTCGTCGGCAGGCCCAACGCGGGCAAGTCGACGTTGACCAACGCGCTGGTGGGCACCAAGGTCGCCATCACCTCGAGCAAGCCGCAGACCACCAGGCACGCCATCCGCGGCATCGTGCACCGCGACGACGCGCAGTTGGTGATCGTGGACACCCCCGGTCTGCACCGGCCGCGCACGCTGCTGGGCCAGCGGCTCAACGACATCGTCCGGGAGACGTGGTCGGAGGTCGACGTGGTCGGGTTCTGCGTGCCCGCCGACCAGAAGGTGGGGCCGGGAGACCGGTTCATCGCCGCCGAGCTGACCAAGGTCGCCAAGCGCACGCCGGTGATCGGGATCGTCACCAAGACCGACCTGGTGTCGCCCGACCAGGTCGGCGAGCAGCTGCTCGCGCTGCAGGAGGTGATGGAGTTCGCCGAGCTGGTGCCGGTGTCGGCGGTCGACGGCTTCCAGGTGGCCACCCTCGCCGACCTGCTGGTCGCCCGGCTGCCCGAGGGCCCGCAGCTCTACCCCGGCGGCGAGCTGACCGACGAGCCGGAGACCACCCTGGTGGCCGAGCTGATCCGCGAGGCCGCCCTGGAGGGCGTGCGCGACGAGCTGCCGCACTCCATCGCGGTCACCATCGAGGAGATGGTCCCCCGCGAGGGCCGCGACGACATGGTCGACGTGCACGCGCTGCTGTACGTGGAGCGGGCCAGCCAGAAGGGCATCGTGCTCGGTCACCGCGGCGAGCGGCTCAAGCACGTCGGCTCGACCGCGCGCCGCCAGATCGAGGTCCTGCTCGGCACCCGGGTGTACCTGGACCTGCACGTGAAGGTCGCCAAGGACTGGCAGCGCGACCCCAAGCAGCTGCGCCGCCTCGGGTTCTGACGTGGGCTGGCCGGTCTGCCCGATCAAGGCGCTGACCGGCCTGTGCTGCCCCGGCTGCGGCGGTACCCGCATGGTCGTGAGCCTGTTCGAGGGCCGGTTCGCCGACGCGGTGCACTACAACGCGGTGCTGCTGGTGTTCCTGGTGTTGTTCGCGTGGGTGGCCGTGGCGAAGCTCGCGCGCGCCAAGAGCTGGCTGGACCTGCGTTGGGCGCGGAACACGGCCCTGGTCGTGCTCGCGCTGTGGTTCGTGGTGCGCAACGTGCCGGGCACCGGGTTGTACGTGTGAGAATGGGCCGGTGAGCCTGTACCGCGACACCGGTGTAGTGCTGCGCGTGCAGAAGCTCGGCGAGGCGGACCGGATCATCACGCTGATCACCCAGAAGCACGGCAAGGTCCGCGCCGTCGCCAAGGGCGTGCGTCGCACCACCTCCCGCCTCGGCGCCCGCGTCGAGCCGTTCGCCCACGTCGACGTGCAGTTCTACACCGGCCGCACACTGGACGTGATCACCCAGGTGCAGACCATCGACGCCTTCGGTGCGGGCATCGTCGGCGACTACCAGCGCTACACCGCGGGCTGCGCGGTGCTGGAAACCGCCGACCGGATGTCCGCCGAGGAGGGCGAGCCGGTCCTGCGGCTGTACCTGCTCGTCGCGGGCGCGCTGCGGGCGCTGGCCGACGGGCACAGGGACGCCTCGCTGGTGCTCGACGCGTTCCTGTTGCGCGCCATGGCTTTCGCGGGCTGGTCACCCGCCATCACCGAGTGCGCCCGCTGCGGCGAACCGGGACCGCACCGCGCCTTCAACGTCCACGCGGGAGGGTCTGTCTGCCCCAACTGCAAGCCCGCGGGGTCGGCCAGCCCGCCCCTGGAGGTCCTCGACCTGATGGACGCCCTGGCCAACGGCCGCTGGGACACCGCGGAGGACTCGACCGACTCCGCCCGCCGCGAGGCGAGCGGGTTGGTGGCGGCGCTGCTGCAGTGGCACCTGGAACGCCAGCTGCGCTCCCTGCCCCTGGTCGAGCGCCGCCCCCCGAGCCCCAGATCGCTGTGACGGTCAACGTCGCGGTGTAGGTCCCCTGAGCGGCGGACGAACGCGAATCCTTTGTAGACTTCCCTGGTCGGCGCGGGGGCGGTCGGGCGCCCCGGTAGCATTTCCGACCGGCTTGGACCGGATCCGGTGGAGGTGTGTGGGGCGATGCTGCGACGGCGGGGGACCAGCAGGGGCGCGGCCGGTCGGCCGGTGGCGCCACCGGACCCGCATCCGTCGGGGGCCCGTCCGCCCGCCATCCCGCTGGAGTTCGTGCCCCGGCACGTCGCGATCGTGATGGACGGCAACGGCCGGTGGGCCAACCAGCGCGGACTCACCCGCGTCGAGGGGCACAAGCGCGGCGAGGCCCAGGTCGTCGAGGTGGCCAAGGGCTGCATCGACATCGGCGTGCGGTGGCTGTCGCTTTATGCCTTCTCCACCGAGAACTGGCGGCGCAGCCCCGAGGAGGTCCGCTTCCTGATGGGCTTCTCCCGCGACGTCATCCGCGACCGCACCGACGAGCTCGACGAGCTCGGGGTTCGGGTCCGCTGGGCGGGGCGGCGGCCGAGGTTGTGGCGCAGCGTCATCAAGGAGCTCGAGGTCGCCGAGGAGCGCACCAAGGACAACACGGTGCTCAACCTGGCGATGTGCATCAACTACGGCGGCCGGGCCGAGATCGGCGACGCCGCCCGCGAGATCGCCAGGCTGGCCGCCGCAGGCAAGATCAACCCGGACAAGGTCGACGAGCGGACCCTGGCCAAGTACCTGTACCAACCCGAGATGCCCGACGTCGACCTGTTCATCCGGCCCTCCGGCGAGCAGCGCACGTCCAACTTCATGCTCTGGCAGTCCGCCTACGCGGAGCTGGTCTTCCAGGACCACCTGTGGCCCGATTTCGACCGGCTGCACCTGTGGGACGCGGTGGAGACCTACGCCAGGCGCGACCGCCGGTTCGGCGCCGCCGCCGACTCCGCCGAGGTCGCCGCCATACTCGCCGAGGGGAAGGGAACCGCATGAGCACCGAGGCCGTCGACCTGATCGGCCAGGCCCGCGCGGCGCTGGAGAGCTACCACGACGTGCGCGCCGACGACGACGGCGCGCTGACCTTCCGGCACGGCGACGTCCCCTGCGCGGTGCAGGCGATGCAGCTGGCCGAGGGCCTCACCGTGCTCAGCCTCACCTGCGTGGTGGCCTGGGACCTGCCGGAGGACCCGAACCTGGCCGTGTCGGCCGCCGAGCGCGCGGGCCAGGGCCTGTTCGGCACCCTCGGCGTCGTGCACACCGAACGCGGGATGGACGTGACGCTGCGCTACGCCTTCCCCGCGGGCGGCCTCGCGCTGCCCGCGCTGGGCACCCTGCTCATGCTGGTGGTCTCCACCGCTTCCCAGTTGCGCGCGGAACTGCTGGGAAAAGCCGCTGAACACAGTTCAACCCCGGGGGCTGGCAACTGATCGTCGAGCCGGCATCATTCGCCGGGTGAGACAACCGCCACGGCTCGCCCGGTCACTCTCGGTCGCCGTCGCCCGGGAGGCTGATTCCGGGCGCGACCGGCCCACCGGCGCGCCGATCTGTGGCTTGATGGACCTCCCACCGCTGGTCGGGGGAGGAGCGCGATGAGCACCCAGGTCGAGGCCGAGCCGGACGAGGTCAAACCCGAACCCAAGCGCCGGGTGACCTCGCTCGAGGTGCTGTGCGTGGTGCTGGTCGCCGCCCTGCTCGCCCAGAGCACGCTGGTCGACTGGCTCGACGTGCCCGCGATCCAGACCGGGGCGACGATCTTCGTCGCGGTCTGCGTCCAGGCGCTGCCGTTCCTGGTGCTCGGGGTCCTGATCAGCGGGGCCATCGCCGCGTTCGTCCCCGCCTCCGCGCTCAACCGGCTGCTGCCCAAGCGGCAGGCGCTCGCCGTACCGGTCGCGGGTGTGGCCGGGGTGGCCCTGCCGACCTGCGAGTGCGCGGCCGTCCCGGTGGCCAGGCGGTTGATGCAGCAGGGCGTGCCCACCTCGGTCGCCCTGGCCTTCCTGCTCGCCGCCCCCGCGGTGAATCCGGTGGTGCTGGTCGCCACCAACGTCGCCTTCCCGAACAACCCGGGCATGGTCGCCGCGCGGCTGGTCGGGTCCCTGGCCACGGCCATCGCCATGGGCTGGCTGTGGGCCAGGTTCGGCAAGGCCGAGTGGATCATCGAGCGGGCGCTGCGCAGGCTGCCGGAGCCCGACGGGCGCTCCCGGTGGCGGTTGTTCTTCGAGACCTCGCGCGCCGACCTGGTCGACGCGGGCGGGTTCCTGGTGCTGGGCGGGCTCACCGCCGCCGTGCTCAACGTGGTCATCCCGCGCTCGTGGGTCGACACCCTCGGCGAGCAGATCGTCGTCGGCGTGATCGTGATGGCGCTGCTGGCCGTGGTGCTGGCCCTGTGCAGCGAGGCGGACGCGTTCGTCGCGGCCTCGATCTCGGGCATGCCGCTGCTGCCCAAGCTGGTCTTCCTGGTGGTCGGCCCGGCCATCGACGTCAAGCTGTTCGCCCTGCAGGCGGGCACCTTCGGCCGGGCGTTCGCGATCCGGTTCGGCCCGGCGACACTGGTCGTGGCCACCGCGTGCGCCGTGCTGTCCGGCCTGATCTTCCTCGGGGGCGCGTGATGCGGCGGGAAACCCAGAACATCCTGCTCGTGCTGGTCGGCGGCGCCCTGCTCAAGATCAGCTTCACCGGGGCGTACCTGCAGTACGTCAAGCCGGCGCACCAGTTCTGGCTCATCGGCGGCGGCGCCGTGATGGTGGCCCTCGCCGTGGTCTCCATCGCCCGCGACCTGGTCCGCCGGACCCCCGCCGAGCCCGTCGCCGTCGAGAGCCGTGCCGCTGGTGGCGACACACCTGACGACCACGCTGACCACGACCACGCCGCCCACGACCACGCCGCCCACGACCACGGAGCCGACGGGCACACCGCTGGGGAGCACCACCACCCGGCGCGCAGCGCCTGGCTGCTGCTCCTGCCGGTGCTGGCGATCTTCCTCATCGCCCCGCCCGCGCTCGGCGCCGACTCGGTGCTGCGCGGCGACAACCGGGCCGCCGCCAGCCGCGCCGCAGGCACCGACGGCATGGCCGAGTTCTCCCCGCTGCCCGCGGGCAGCCCGGTCCCCGTCGCGATGAGCGAGTTCGCCGCCCGCGCCGCCTGGGACAGCCTGAACTCGCTCAAAGACCGCGACGTGCAGCTCTCCGGCTTCGTCGTAGCCCAGGCCGAGGACGTCTACCTGGCTCGCCTGTCGATCGCCTGCTGCGCCGCCGACGCGTTCCCGGTGAAGGTGAAGCTGGTCGGGGCGGGCACGGCGGGGTTGGCGAACGACACCTGGCTGCAGGTAGTTGGCAGGCTCGAACCCGGGTCCGCCACCAAGGACAACGACTACATCCCCACGCTGGCGGTGTCCTCGACCACGCAGATCCCGCAGCCCGAGAACCCGTACGAGGGCTAGGGGGCGCAGGTGGCGCAGGTGCCGAAGATCTCCACGGTGTGGCTGACCTGGGAGAACCCGTTCTCCGCGGCCACCTTCTCCGCCCAGCGCTCGACGGCGGGGCCCTCGACCTCGACGGTGTGCCCGCACGCGCGGCAGACCAGGTGATGGTGGTGGTGGCTGGAGCAGCGCCGGTAGATGGCCTCGCCGGAGTCGGTGCGCAGGACGTCGATCTCGCCCGCGTCGGCCAGCGACTGCAGCGTCCGGTAGACCGTGGTCAACCCGATGCCCTCGCCGCGCTTGCGCAGTTCCTCGTGCAGCTCCTGGGCGGAGCGGAAGTCGTCGAGCTGGTCGAGCAGGTGGGCGACGGCCGTGCGCTGGCGGGTCGAGCGCCTGCCTGGCACGGTCGCCGATGTTCGGTCCGTCGTCACCGGTCGCCTTCCTCCACGTGGGCAACTGCGTCAACGACGATATGCGACAGGTGTTCGTCCACGAGGCGGTAGACCACTTCCCGGCCGTGCCGCTCCCCGTAGACCACACCGGCGGACTTGAGCACCCGCAGGTGCTGGCTGATCAGCGGCTGCGCCACCCCGAGGGCGTCGACCAGTTCGTGCACGCAGCGGTCGGCGGCCCGCAGCTCCAGCACGATGGCGATGCGCACCGGCGCGGCGAGCGCGCGCAGCAGGTCCCCGGCGGCGCCGAGGGTGATCGCGGACCGGCGGTGCGCCGGGTCGACCGCGGGCCGGTCGGCGGAGTGGTCGTGCTGCTCAGCGGCTGCCCGCAGAGCCTGGGACGCGGCTTCCGAGGTCACGGTCGACATCGGTCCTCTCCTCTTCCCGGAGGCAGGCGGCCGACGGGGTGATGGTTACCGTGTTCATCTTAGGCGCTCCCACCCCTGTTGGCGGCGACCTCACAGCACCGATACCGCGATAACCACCACCAACGCCAGCAGCAGTACCCGGCCGAACCGCTGCCCGGGCGCCAGCACCCGCCACGTCGCCGCCAGCAGCACGACCACCCCGACGGCGATCAGCCCCAGCAGCGCCGCACCCAGCGGCCCCTTGGTCAGCACCCCGCCGACGAACAGGCCGACAACCAGCAGGAACGCCACCGCAGGCGGCACCTTCGCCAGCGGCCCGTTCCCAGTGAGCAATGGCGCCTTCATCGACCGCGGCCGCCCCACGTCGCCTCCCGATCACCTGGACCCAGGCCCAGCATCCTCGCACCGATCACCGGCACCCGCGCCCGGTGTCTCTATCCTCCGGTTCGCCCGACCACCACTTCGCTCCGCCACCGGGGAAGGTCCTGCCCGTGCTGCTGATCGCCAAGTTCACGACCGCCGACGCGGAGCCCTTCACCGCGCGCGCCAAGCAGGCCCTGGAGCTCCTCTTGGCCCAACCCGGCTGCCTGCGCGGTCTGCTCGCCCGGTCGACCGACACCGCCGACCTCTGGGTCCTGACCGTCGAGTTCGCCTCGGTGTCGGCCTACCGCAGGGCGCTGTCCCCGTTCGACGTGCGCACCCACGTCATCCCGCTGCTCGCCGAGGCCGACACCACCGAACCCGCCGCCTACGAGGTCGTCCTCGAAGCCGCGCCCGGCGAGGTCCGCCACCACACCAGCCTCCTGGCCGCCGACGCCGGCACCGTCCGACTCGGCGAGGCATCGGGCCCGGCGACCGCCCGCTGACCGCCCCCGGTCCCCCGGACGGAGCAGGCGGGCCCGCGGACTACGCTGGTTGCCTCGCCCTTGAGTTCCCGCCAGGAGGGGTCGCGTGCCAGCCGACCGGATCGAGACCGTCGTCAGCCTCTGCAAGCGCCGTGGCTTCGTCTACCCGAGCGGGGAGATCTACGGCGGTACGCGGTCGGCCTGGGACTACGGCCCCCTCGGCGTGGAGCTCAAGGACAACATCAAGCGCCTGTGGTGGCGCAGCGTGGTCCAGGGCCGCGACGACGTCGTCGGCCTCGACTCGTCGGTGATCCTGCCCCGCCAGGTCTGGGCGGCCTCCGGCCACGTGACCGCCTTCCACGACCCGCTCGTCGAGTGCACCTCCTGCCACAAGCGCTTCCGCGCCGACCAGCTCGCCGAGGAGTACGCGGCCCGCACCGGCAAGACCGTCGCCGAGAACGACGTCTCCGACGTGCCGTGCCCCAACTGCGGCACCCGCGGCCAGTACACCGCCCCGCGCGAGTTCAACATGATGCTCAAGACCCACCTCGGCCCGGTGGAGTCCGACGAGGGCATGCACTACCTGCGCCCCGAGACCGCGCAGGGCATCTTCGTCAACTTCCTGAACGTGCAGACCACCTCCCGCCGCAAGCCGCCGTTCGGCATCGGCCAGATCGGCAAGTCGTTCCGCAACGAGATCACGCCGGGCAACTTCATCTTCCGCACCCGCGAGTTCGAGCAGATGGAACTGGAGTTCTTCGTCGAGCCGGGCACCGACGACGAGTGGCACCAGTACTGGATCGACGAGCGCACCCGCTGGTACACCGACCTGGGCATCGCCAAGGACAACCTGCGCGTCTACGAGCACCCGGCCGAGAAGCTGTCGCACTACTCGAAGCGCACGGTCGACATCGAGTACCGCTTCCAGTTCGGCGGCCAGGAGTGGGGCGAGCTGGAGGGCATCGCCAACCGCACCGACTTCGACCTGACGACGCACTCCAACCACTCCGGTGTGGACCTGTCCTACTTCGACCAGGCCACCAACTCGCGCTACCGCCCCTTCGTGATCGAGCCCGCGGCGGGCGTGGGCAGGCCGATGATGGCCTTCCTCCTCGACGCCTACGTCGAAGACGAGGCCCCCAACGCCAAGGGCGGCGTGGACAAGCGCGTGGTCCTGCGCCTGGACCGCCGCCTGGCCCCGGTCAAGGTCGCCGTGCTCCCCTTGTCCCGCAACGCCGACCTCTCACCCAAGGCCCGCGACGTCGCCGCCGCCCTCCGCAAGCACTGGAACGTCGACTTCGACGACGCGGGAGCCATCGGCCGCCGCTACCGCCGCCAGGACGAGATCGGCACCCCCTTCTGCGTCACCGTCGACTTCGACACCCTCAACGACCACGCCGTGACCGTCCGCGAGCGCGACACCATGTCCCAGAACCGGATCTCCCTGGACAACCTGGAGTCCTACCTGGCAGGCCACCTCGTCGGCTGCTGACGTGCTGTCGTTACCCCGCGCGAAGCGGCATCAGGCCATGACCACCTCCGGTCGGGGGCGGGCCGTGGCGAGGCGGTAGGCGCCGCGGAGTTCGGTGATCACGGTGCTCTGGTCGCCCCTGATCCGCAGCGGGTCGGTGTGCAGGGGGACGATCCCCACGGCGGTCAGGCGGGCGGCGCGGGCCAGGGCCGGGGTGCCCGCGCGCGGCGCCCACGGCTGGTGCAGGTCGCAGTCCCAGGCCAGGGCGACCTCGTCCCACCACGCGTCGACCACCGCGAGGTGCACGTCCGCCGTGGTCCGCAGGCGGGCGGTCCACCTCGGCGGCGGTAACCCCGCCCGGTCCACCAGGTCCGCGGCCGCCCGCGCCGACACGGCCCGGACGCCCCGATCGATCTCGGCCAGGGTTCGCCGCAGCAGCGTTGTTCCCCGGCTCGGTGCGTGGACCAGCTCCGCGTGCAGCTCGCCCATCCGCACACCGCCGCGGTGCACGGCGGCGCTGACCAACTCCCGCACCTGGTCGACCGTCGAGGCCCGGCGGCAGGCGTCGACCGCCGCCCGAGCCGGTGCGGCGGTGGGAAATCCCCGGCGCCACAGGGGGTCTGGCATGTGCGGTGTGCGTTCGACGATCACCGACCCGTCGGCACGGGACGGGCGCTTGAGCGGGACCACCAGGTGCACCGTGCCCTGGGGCGCGACCGCGATGCCGTTGAGCCACAACGCTTCTCTGCCGGTGACCACGGCGTCGGGGTGCGCGACCCGCAGTGCGGCGCGCAATCGGCTGAGCCTGCCGGGGCCGGATTCGGTGAGCTGGATGATCTCGGGGGTTGCCTGGTTCGTTCGCATGCTGTCGAGGTAACCCCGGGGTGGGCTGCGGCGAAAGGGGGCTCCGCGAGTTGTGGACAACTCGACCCGTTGTGGACAACTCGGCAACCCGCTGACCGGTGTGAACGTCTCACCGGGCGTCTGGCGGGCCCGTACCGGGGCGCCGTACACCCGTTCTGGAAGGATGCCGCACGTGCCTCCCCACCCCCACCCGGTCCGCAGGTTCTTGCGCAGGCTGCTGGTCGGCTTCGTGCTCATGGGGTTCCTCGTCGTGGGCGGGACGGCGTTTCGCGTGTGGCAGGTCGCCCGCGTCGACGACCGCGACCGCGCCGACGTGGTCGTCGTCCTCGGTGCCGCCCAGTACGCGGGCAAGCCGTCGAAGGTCCTCGAGGCCCGCCTGCGCCAGGCCAAGTCGCTGTATGAGCAGGGCGTGGCCGAGTACATCGTCACCGGCGGCGGCCGCCGCGCGGGCGACCGGTTCACCGAGGCCGAAGCGGGTCGCCGCTGGCTGGTCGACCGGGGTGTGCCCGAGGACCGGGTGATCACCGTCGGCGAGGGCAACGACACCCTCGGCACGCTCAAGGCCGTCGCCGTCGAGGTGAAGGACCGCGGCTGGGAGACGGCCGTGATCGTCAGCGACCCGTGGCACTCCCTGCGCGCCCGCACCATGGCCGAGGACGCCGGGTTGGACGCCTGGACCTCGCCGACGCACTCCGGTCCGATCGTGCAGACCCGCGAGACCCAGGCCCGCTACATCCTGCGTGAGACGGCCGCGCTGCTCTACTACCGCGCGACCAACGCCTCCGCCGACGGCATCGCCATCGACCAGGAAGTGGGCTGACGGACGTAGTCTTGGTCCGTGGGGTACACCGAACAGGACAGTGAACGCCTCTTCCCCGAGCCGCCCAAGGGCGCGGTGTGGGGTGGTTCGCTGCCTGCCAGTCGGAGTCCGTTCAGCCGGGACCGCGCGCGCGTGCTGCACTCGGCGGCTCTGCGCAGGCTCGCGGGCAAAACCCAGGTGGTCGGCCCGCACGAGGGGTCCGAGGTGCACGGGATCCCGCGGACCAGGCTGACTCACTCGTTGGAGGTCGCCCAGATCGGGCGGGGGATCGCCGACGAACTCGGGTGCGATCCGGACATCGTCGACACCGCCGGGTTGGCTCACGACATCGGGCATCCCCCGTTCGGGCACAACGGGGAACAAGCCCTGGACGCGGTCGCCCAGCCGTGCGGCGGGTTCGAGGGCAATGCCCAGACCCTGCGCATCCTCACCCGGCTCGAACCCAAGGTCCTAGGTGACGACGGCGCCCCACACGGGTTGAACCTCGCCCGCGCTTCTCTTGACGCCGCGACGAAGTACCCCTGGCCGCGACGCCCTGGGCAGGTGAAGTTCGGCTCTTATGACGACGACTTGCCTGTCTTCCTATGGGCGCGCGTAGGTGCACCCGGCGATCGACAGTGCCTAGAGGCCCAGGTGATGGACTGGGCTGACGACGTCGCGTACTCGGTGCACGACGTCGAGGATGGCGTTCGGTCAGGCCGGATCTCCTTGGCGGCTCTTGCAGATCCGACTGATCGCGCCGTAGTGGCCGAACTTGCTGCTAAGCACTTCTCGTCGGAACCTTTGTCCTTACTGGAAGAGGCTGCGTCCGGACTGCTGGCACTACCGGTCGTCGCGGACCTGGTCGGCCACGAGTACGACGGTTCTCTTGGCGCGCAAGTGGCGTTGAAGCGGCTGACCAGCGAGCTGGTCGGCAGGTTCGCCGCCGCGGCGGTCACGGGCACCCGAACCACCTACGGGCCAGGCCGGTTGACCAGGTACGCGGCGGACCTCGTCGTGCCGCCGCTGGTCGCCGCCGAGGTCGCACTGCTCAAGGCCATGGCGGTGATCTACGTGATGCGCGATCCGAACAGGCTGGCGCTGCAGGCCCGCCAGCGCGAAGTGGTCACCGAGCTGGTCGCGGTGCTCACCGACCGCGCCCCGGCCGCTCTGGAACCCGCCTTCCAGCCCGCCTGGCACGCCGCGAGCGATGACTCCCGGCGACTGCGCGTGGTCGTCGACCAAGTCGCGTCGCTGACCGACGCGCAGGCGGGCAGTTGGCACGCTGAACTGGTCGGGGCCGGGCCTGTGGACAACTTCCGAGCCGACTCCCGCTGAGCCGGCACACTCGGTGCGAACGGCTGAAACGACACCGGACAAAGCCACGAACACCAAGTCGGGAGAACAGCAGTGTCGCACCTGGATTTCACCCTCGCCCTGCACCGGGCCCTCGCCCCGGACCCCACCAAGCAGGTGTGCTGGTCGCCGTACTCGGCGGCGAGCGCGCTGGTCCTGCTCGCCGAAGGCGCCAGGGGCAAGACCCGCGAAGAGTTGACGGCGTTGCTCGGCGACCTGCCCGAGTTGGGCGCCGCGCTGGGCTCGGCCGCGACCCTGGACCAGGTGTGGGCGGAGCAGCCGGAGCCGGTCCTCGCCTCGGTCGACACGCTGTGGGCCGACGCGGTGATCGGCGTCGAACCCGAGTTCGCCGATCGGTTGGCCAGCACCGGCGGCTCGGTGCGCAACGCCCCGTTCCAGGCCGAGCCCGCCAAAGCGCGCGACCAGATCAACACCGACGTCGCCGAGACCACCAGGGGCCTCATCCCGGAACTGCTGCCCCCGGACGCGATCCGCAGCGACACAGTGTCCATTTTGGTCAATGCCCTGTACCTCAAAACGTCCTGGGAAGGCGAGTTCGTCGCCGACGAGGCCCCCGGGCGGTTCAGCGGGGTGCAGGGGCCCGTGGACGTGCCGACGATGTTCGTGGACAAGCGCGTCCTCTACACCGCGCGTGACGGCTGGCAGGCGGTCGGTCTGCCTGCTCTCGGTGGCGTGCAAGCGGTCGTCCTCCTGCCGGACGGCGACCTCGCCGCCGCCGAATCCGCGCTCACCGCGGCCTCGCTTGAGGCCGTGCTCGAGGCCATGGACTGGACCCAGGTCGGCCTCCGGATGCCGAAACTGGACGTCTCCACCCAGGTCGAACTCACCCAGGCGCTGATCAACCTCGACGTGACCACGGTGTTCACCGACCAGGCAGACCTGTCCGGGATCAGCCAAGACCCCCTCTACGCCCAGTCGGTCTTACACGAGTCGGTCCTGCGGGTGGACGAGAAGGGCCTGGAGGGAGCCGCGGCCACCGCGATCGCCCTGGCTCTCGCAGCGTTGCCCACGGACCGGGTGGACATCACGGTCGACCGACCGTTCCTGCTGCTGGTGCGACACCGGGAAACGGGGGTGGTGTACTTCCTGGCCCGCGTCACAGACCCCTCCTGACCGCCGCCCCGGCGACCGCGCCTCGCCGCGGTGCGACTTTCGGGCGCGACTGCGGTGAGCCACGGCCGGGGTGAGCCCGCTTGGGGCGCACGTCGGCCGGGCTGCTGGCTCGCCGTTGCCGCTCGGGTGCCGCACGACCGGCGTGCGGTCGGCGCGGTGGCCTTCCACAACCGCGTGCCGAGCCAAGGCTGGGTGATGGCGCCATCGCCGATGTCGGGCGGCCGAGGTGGTTGTCGCTGGTGCGCTGCTTGCGGGGCCGGAGTGGCCTGAGTCCCGAGTGGCTTGAGTCCCGAGTGGCCGCGGTCCCGGGAGCGGCGGTGTGGTCGCGGGCGGTGCTGTGGCCTGAGCTGTGTGGTGGCCTGAGCGGTGCTGTGACGTAGGTCCGCGATGTGACCCAGGATGGTGCTGTCACACCCTGTGGCGCTGTCCCGTCCTCCCCGTGGAACGCCCCCCGACCGGGGGTAGTGAGCGGAGGAGGTCGTCATGCCCCGGATCCCCGGAGTCAGCACCCGCGAGGCGGGCCCGGTGCTGCGTGTCCTGTACTGGTTCGCCAAGCGGCGCTTCGGTGCGGTGCCTGAGCCGTTCACCGTGTTGGCGCACCACCGCAAGGTCATGATGGCGTCGGCCAGGCACGAGATGGCGGTCGAGCGGGCGTGCAAGGACCTGCCCGCCAACGTCCGGGAGGTGGCGGTGTACCGGGTCGCCCAGCAGGTGGGCTGCTCGTGGTGCGTGGACTTCGGCACCATGTTGCAGCGCTTGGGCGGGTTGGACATCGAGCGGCTCAAGCACATCGACGAGTACGCGACGGCTGCGGCGTTCTCGGTGCAGGAGCGGCTCGCGATCGCCTACGCGGACGCGATGACGAGCATGCCGATGACGGTGACCGATGAACAGGTCGAGCGGTTGCGCGAGACCTTCGGCGAGAAAGGGGTTGTCGAACTGACCTACCAGATCGCGTTGGAGAACCAGCGCGCCAGGGCCAACCACGCCCTCGGCATCACCGACCAGGGCTTCACCTCGGGCGAGGCGTGCCGGGTGCCCCAGCCCTGACCGCGGCCAGGGTCAGGGTCAGGGGAGGTCGCGGACTGCGGTCAGCTTCTCCGGGTTGACGATGTCGTAGACGGCGGCGATGCGGCCGTCGCGGACGGCGAAGGTGGTGACCCTGCGGTCGCGGCCGCGGGTCGCGGTGCCCGCCGGGATCGGTGGGAGGAGCACGCCAAGGTCGCCGTTGACCAGGACGGTGGTGCCCGACAGGGCCGCCGAGCCGTACTGGCGGAGCAGGCCGAGGAAGAAGCGGCCGATCTTGTCGGGTCCCAGGATGAGCTGGCGGGCGGTGCGCGCCTTGCCGCCGCCGTCGCCGACCAGGACGGCCGTGGGGTGCAGGAGGGCGACGACCTGCGACAGGTCGCCCGCCGAGAGCGCGGTGATGAAGCGCTCGATGAGCGAGCGCTGCTCGTCGAGGGTCGCCCGCTGCGGCGGGTCCGCCTTGGCGACGGCCTTGCGGGCGCGGGTGGCGTGCTGGCGGGCGGTGGCCTCGGTGCAGCCGAGGGTGGCCGCGATGTCGGCGAACGGCAGGTCGAACGCGTCGTGCAGCACCAGGGCAACGCGCTGCTCCGGGCTGAGCTTGTCGAGCACCAGCAACGCCGCCAACCGCACGCCGTCGTCGCGCACCGCGACCTCCAGCGGGTCCTCGCTGGTCGGTGCGCCGAGCGGGGTCACGACGGGCTCCGGCAGCCACGGGCCGACGTAGCGCTCGCGGCGGGCGGTGGCCGAGCGCAGCCGGTCCAGGCAGAGCCTGCCGACCACTGTGGTCAGCCAGGCCCGCAGGTCGCGGATCTCCGATTCCTCCACAGTGGACAGTCGAAGCCAGGCGTCCTGGATCGCGTCCTCGGCGTCGGCTCTGGTGCCCGTCAGGCGGTAGGCCACGCCCATGAGGTGGTCGCGGTGCGCGGAGAACCGCTGGGCCAAGGCGTCGTCGCTGACGGTCACCCGGTCATCGTAGTGACGTCGAACCGCACGTCAGGGTGACCTGCGACGCACAGCGGGGGCGCGCCTAGACTCGACGACCGTGGCGGGACGCATCCGGGAGAGCGACATAGCGCAGGTTCGCGAGCGCAGCCGGATCGATGACGTGGTCGGTGAGTACGTCCAGCTCCGGCGGGCGGGCGCGGGCGCGCTCAAGGGGTTGTGCCCGTTCCACGACGAGAAGTCGCCCTCGTTCAACGTGCGCTCCACGCACGGCACCTTTCACTGCTTCGGCTGCGGCGAGGGCGGCGACGTCATCGCCTTCGTGATGAAGATCGACCACCTGACCTTCGTCGAGGCCGTCGAGCGCCTCGCCGAGCGGGTCGGCCTGCAGTTGACCTACGAGGGCGGCGGCACCAGCGTCCAGCGCGACCGGGGCACCCGCTCGCGGCTGGTCGACGCGCACAAGGCGGCGCAGGAGTTCTACGCGGAGCAACTGCGCACCCCCGAGGCGCTCAAGGCCCGTGAGTTCCTCGCCGAGCGCGGGTTCGACGAGACCGCCGCGACCACGTTCGGCTGCGGGTTCGCGCCCGCGGGCTGGGACAAGCTGACCAAGTACCTGCTCGGCCGGGGCTTCGAGGTGGCCGAGCTGATCAAGGGTGGGTTGGTCAAGGAGGGCAGGCAGGGCCCGATCGACCAGTTCCACCGCAGGCTGCTGTGGCCGATCAAGGACATCGGCGGGGATGTGGTCGGCTTCGGCGCCAGGCGGATCTTCGACGACGACCAGATCGCGGCGAAGTACCTCAACACCCGGGAAACCCCGATCTACAAGAAGACCCACGTCCTGTTCGGCCTCGACATGGCCAAGCGCGAGATCGCCAAGCGCCACCAGGTGGTCGTCGTCGAGGGCTACACCGACGTCATGGCCATGCACGCGGCCGGGGTGCCCACCGCGGTCGCCTCCTGCGGCACCGCGTTCGGCGTCGACCACATCAAGGTGCTGCGCAGGCTGCTGATGGACGACGCCTCCTTCCGCGGTGAGGTGATCTTCACCTTCGACGGCGACGAGGCCGGGCAGAAGGCCGCCCGCAAGGCCTTCGACGACGGCGACCAGGAGTTCACCGCGCAGACCTTCATCGCCGTGGCCCCCGACGGCATGGACCCGTGCGACCTGCGCCAGGCCAAGGGCGACGTCGCGGTCAAGGACCTGGTCGCCAGGCGCAGGCCGCTGTTCACCTTCGCCATCCAGGCGGAGTTGGCCGAGTTCGACCTCGACACCGCCGAGGGGCGGGTGGAGGCGCTGCGCCGCACGGTCCCGCTGGTCGCCAGGATCAAGGACCACTCGCTGCGCGACGAGTACGCCCGCCAGCTCACCGGGTGGGTCGGCTGGGACGACGCGCAGACCGTGGTCCGCCGGGTCCGCGAGACCGCCGGGGTCGCCCCGGCGCGTCGCTCCCGCGCGGTCAACCCGAACCAGGGCGCCCTCGCCGTCGAGGTCGACGGCCCGCCGCGGCCCAACCCGACCGACCCCGAGCTCGAAGCCCAGCGCGAGGTGCTCAAGCTGGCCCTGCAGGAGCCCGCGCTGGCCGGGCCGGTGTACGACTCGATGCCGTTGTCGGCGTTCACCCACCCCGCCTACGTCGCCGTGCACACCGCCGTCCTCGACGCTGGGGGCACCGCCAGCGGCCTCACCGGCGCCGAGCTGCTCGAAGTGGTCAGCAAGAACCTCGCCCCCACGGTGCGCAGGCTGGTCAGCGAGCTCGCGGTCGAGCCGATGCCGCTGCCGAGGAAGAACGCCGCCGCCGAGCGCTACGCCTTGGCCATCCTCGCCGCGCTGCAGAAGGAGCAGGTCGGCCGCCAGGTCGCCGACATCAAGTCCCGGTTGCAGCGGCTCTCGCCGCTGGAGCACGCCGAAGAGGTCCGGGAGTTGTGGGGGGATCTGGTAGCAATGGAGGAGTGGCACAAGGCGCTGGGCAAGCAGGCGCAGGGCAGCATGGAGTGAGGCGGTGAGCGGACTGCTTGGCAGGCTGTTCGGCGGGGTCCCCAAGGACTTCACCGGGACGTTGGAGCGCGAGGAGGCCGTGGCCGCCTGGGCGCCCGAACGCGGCGGTGGCGTGCTCCTGGCGAGCTCCCTTGGCCTGTGGGTGCCCACCGACGACGGCCCCCGCCGCATCGGGTGGCACCTGGTGTCCAAGGCGACCTGGGCCAGCGGCGTCTTCGTGATCACCGAGGCCGAGGAGGTCGAGCGGGCGGGCGAGGCCGTGCTGCTCGCCGACCGCGCGCCGCTGCGGTTCGTGGTCGAGCGGCCGGGCAAGCTGCCGCAGGCCGTCCAGCGCAGGGTGACCGGCTCGATCCGCACCAGGCACCGCCGCGACCTGCCGGACGGGGGAGCGTGGTTCGTCCAGCGCAAGGTCCCCGGCCGCGACGGCACCGTGCTGCAGGTCCGCCCGGACCCGGGGACCGATGTGGACCTGGTCCGCGAAATCGCCCAAGAGGTCGCCCGGCGGATGGGTGAAGGGCTCGCGGAGGGGTGAGCGACGCGCTAGTCTGGTAAACAGTACGTACGTACGGTTTATTTGGAGGCGCCGATGTGGGACCCCGCGAAGTACCTGAGTTTCAGCGACCACCGGGCCCGCCCCTTCTTCGACCTGCTGGCCAGGGTGCGCGCGGAGGGGCCGCGGTCGGTGGTCGACCTGGGCTGCGGACCGGGCAACCTGACCGTCACCATGGCGCAGCGCTGGCCGAACGCGCGGCTGACCGCCATCGACACCTCCGCCGAGATGGTCGCGGTCGCCCGCTCGCGCGGGGTCGAGGCGAGCCAGTCGGACCTGCGGGACTGGTCGCCGGACGAGCAGACCGACGTGGTGATCAGCAACGCCGCGCTGCAGTGGGTCCCGGAGCACCCGGCCCTGCTGTCGAAGTGGGCCGGTGCGCTGCCCGCTGGCGCGTGGCTCGGCGTCCAGGTCCCCGGCAACTTCGCCGCCCCGTCGCACGAGTTGATCCGCGACCTGGTCGCCGAACCCGCCTGGCGCGACCGGTTGGAGCCGGTGCGGCTGCGGGAGGAGGACGCCACGCTCAACCCGGACGGCTACGCCGAACTGCTGTGCGCGGCGGGCTGCGATGTCGACGCCTGGGAGACCACCTACCTGCAGCGCCTCGACGGCCAGGACGCCGTGCTGGAGTGGATCAGCGGCACCGCGCTGCGGCCCATCCGCGCGGCGCTCGACGACGACCAGTGGCAGGCCTTCCGCGCCGAACTCGCGCCGCGCCTGGCCGAGGCGTACCCGCGCCGCGCCGACGGCACCACGTGGTTCCCGTTCCGCCGGGTCTTCTTCGTCGCCCGCGTTCGGTGATCGGCCTGCGGTGACCGGGTCGCGGTGATGGCCCCGGACGGGGGTCACCGGACCAGGTGGACCTAGCGGCGGAGATCCTCGATCTTCGCCCGGGCGATCCCCGCCGCGCCCTGCACGGCCGGGTGGTCGGCGATCCGCCGGTACGCGCGCACGATCTGCTCGTACCGGCCCCGCCCGGCCTTGGTGCCCAGGACGTAGCCGACCGCCGCACCAACGAGGAACCTCACCACCGCGCCTCCCGAGGCTGTCTTCGTCGACCCCATCTTGCCGCACGGGCGCCCGCGCCGCCGCGCCGCCATCGGGTACCCCCGCTGAAACCGGTGGCGGAGATGCGCTAGAGTTACCACCCGTCGGGCTCCGGTTCGGCGAGCGGTCCTCCATAGCTCAATTGGCAGAGCATTCGACTGTTAATCGAAGGGTTACTGGTTCGAGTCCAGTTGGAGGAGCCACCACAAAACCCCAGGTAGATCACCTGGGGTTTTGTGCATTGCTGGCGGCTTCCCGACCAAAGTTGATCAAGAGAATCCCTGGAGTGTCCGGTGCGCGGACACGGTGGGTAAGATCCAACGCGCTGGGGGCGGTAGCTCAGTTGGTCAGAGCAGGGGACTCATAATCCCTTGGCCGTGGGTTCGAGCCCCACCCGCCCCACTCCGCGCGTCAGGACTGCTGACCGATGTTGATCAGCCAGTTGATGCCGAACCGGTCGCTGAATGACCCGAACTCGTCGCCCCACATCTGCTTCTCCAGCGGGGTGTCGACGGTGCCGTCGGCGGTGAGCTTGTCCCAGTAGCCGCGCAGCAGGTCGGCGTCGTCGCCGCTGAGGCTCAGGGTGATGTTGTTGCCGGGGTCGTTGTCCATCCCGGGCGGGAAGTCCGCGGCCATGATGGTGTAGCCCTGGTCGGTCTCCAACTGCCCGTGCATGATCTTGTCGGCCAGGTCGGGGTCCGGGGAGCCGAACTCGCCGAAGGTGTTGACGCGCAGGGTGCCGCCGAAGACGCCGTGGTAGAACTCCAGCGCCGCGCGGGCGGTGCCGGGGAAGTTCAGGTAGGGGTTGAGCCGAGAACTCATCGCTGTCCTCCGTTCGGACTACAGGTCATGCGGATCCTCGCAGATCAGCACGGGTGCGACAACGCGGGAACCGGCCGTTCGCCCGAGGCGCGACCTACCGATCGGTACACCGGACCACCGGTCACGCTGAGTCCACACAGGAATGGCGGTGGCGGCGATTTGACGGCGCGCGGCCGGACTCGTCAAATGTCTACTTGAGACTGTGAATTCCCATTGGTGGAACAGGGGAAATGCCCGCTTGGTGGGTATTGGCGCCGGATGTGCGGAAATGGTTCGACCACCCAGCGCACCACTCTTGACATCGAGTTTGGTCTAGTCCAATTTTGGAGGGCACCGACCGCGGCACGGGGATGTCCACCCCGCGCCGCGTCCCCCACCCTGCACTGGAGCGCGAACCATGCGGCTGTCCAGACCACTCACCGCCCTGCTCGCCACCGCGGCCGCGGCGGCCTCCGTCGTCGGCATCTCCCTGGCGACCAACTCGGCGCAGGCCGCGCCGAGCCCGACCACCGTGGCCGCCAAGCCGTTGCCGCCCAGGGTGTTCGCGCCCTACTTCGAGGCGTGGACCGGCGAGAACCCGGCCACCCTCTCGGCCGCGTCCGGCGCCAAGTACCTGACCATGGCCTTCCTGCAGACCGCCAGCCCCGGCTCGTGCACCGCGCTGTGGAACGGTGACACCAGCATGCCCATCGGGCAGCAGACCTTCGGCGCGCAGATCAAGCAGATCCAGGCCGCGGGCGGTGACGTCATCCCGTCCTTCGGCGGCTACACCGCCGACACCACCGGCACCGAGCTCGCCGACAGCTGCACCGACGTCAACAAGATCGCCGCGGAGTACCAGCGGCTGATCACCACCTACGACATCAGCCGCATCGACCTCGACATCGAGATCGACGCGCTGGACAACACCGCGGGCGTCGACCGGCGCAACAAGGCCGTCAAGCTCACCAAGGACTGGGCCAAGGCCAACGGCAGGCAGATCCAGTTTTCCTACACCCTGCCCACCACCACGACCGGCTTGGCGCAGAACGGCATCGCGCTGCTGCGCAACGCCGTGCAGAACAACGCCGAGGTCGACGTCGTCAACATCATGACGTTCGACTACTACGACAACGCCGGTACGCACAACATGGCCGAGGACACCAAGACCGCGGCCCAGGGCCTGGTCAACACCCTCGCCCAGCTGTACCCGAGCAAGACCCAGGCGCAGCTGTGGGGCATGGTCGGCGTGACCGAGATGATCGGCGTCGACGACTTCGGCCCCGCGGAGACCTTCACCACCGCCAACGCCGTGACCGTCTACAACTGGGCGCTGCAGAAGGGCATCAACACCCTGTCGTTCTGGGCCCTGCAGCGCGACAACGGCAACTGCCCCGGCGGCACCGCCCGCGACGACTGCTCCGGCATCGCGCAGGACCTCTACTACTTCAGCAAGACGTTCGCGCCGTTCACCGGTGGTTCCCAGAACCCGTCCGACGACTTCTCCGTGTCGGTGAACCCCGCCGCGGTCAGCCTGGACCCGGGCAAGTCCGCCACCTCCACCGTCAGCACCGCCGTCACCACCGGCACCGCGCAGACCGTCACGCTGACCTCCGGTTCGGCGCAGGGCGGGGTCACCGCCGCGGTCAACCCCGGCAGCGTCACCGCGGGCGGCTCGGCCACGGTCACCTTCACCGCCGCCGCGAACGCCACCCCCGGCACCTACCAGTTCACCGTCACCGGTAGCGCCGCCTCCGGCAGCCACAGCGCCACCGTCGCGGTCACCGTCAACGGCACCCAGCCGGGCAACGACTTCGGCCTCGCGGTGAACCCGTCGACGATCACCGTCGACGCGGGCAAGACGGCGACCACCACGCTCACCACCACCGCTGTCGGCTCCCCGCAGACCATCACGCTCAGCGGCTCCAAGCCGCAGGGCGGCGCGGGCTTCACCATCAGCCCGACCACGGTGACCGCGGGCGGCAGCGCCACCATCACCATCACGGCGGCCGCCAACGCCACGGCGGGCACCTACGAGTTCTGGGTCGGCGGCTCCGCGGCCTCCGGCAAGCACAGCGCCAGCTTCTCGGTGACGGTCAAGACCGGCACCCCGCCGACCGGCCCGGTCGTCAACGGTGACTTCGAAACCGGCTCGCTGGCCCCGTGGACCGCGCTCTCGGGCACCTCGGTCGTCGGCTCCGGCGCCCACGGCGGCACCTACGCGCTCTCGGTCGCCGCGACCAACTCCAGCACCGGTGAGGCCTCGCAGGCGCTGACCCTGCAGCCCAACACCGCCTACACCCTGCGCGCCTGGGTGAAGGGCACCTACGCCTTCATCGGTGTCCGCGGTGGCGCCACGGCCAGCACCTGGGCCTCCTCGGCGGACTGGCAGGAGCTGTCGCTGCCGATCACCACGGGCGCCAGCGGTGCGGTGACCGTGTACGTCCACGGCTGGTACGGCCTCGGCACCGTCTTCGCCGATGACGTCACCGTCAGCCAGGGCAGCGTCGCCCGCGCCATCACCAAGCGCCGGTAGTCGGCACTCCGACCGCGGCGGGCACCTCCGGGTGTCCGCCGCGGTCGCGTTACCGGCTCTGGTAGCGGGTGATCGACAGCAGGTCCAGCGGGTCCACGGCGTCGTCCTCGGTGACCACGGCGGCGGCGAGCTGCGTCGTGATGGCCTCGGCGGCCAGGTCTGCGCCGATCATCACCAGGTCGGTGCGGCGCGCGGCGTCCGGGGCTGGCGTCACCCAGACCGATGAGCCGACGGTCTGCACGCCGAGCGGTTCGTCGGCGCCCGCGAACCAGGCGAAGCCCTTCATCCGGTACAGCCCGGCGGGCCGATCGGTGAGGAACCGGGCGAACCGCAGCGGGTGCAGCGGGGTGTCGTGGCCGAACTCGACGCTGGTGTAGCCCGCGTGCAGGTGCTGCTCGTGCTCGACGAGGTCCTCGAAGGACAGCTGCCGCTGCACCGGGTCGGGTCGGTCGACCGGGTCGAACAGCAGCGCCGGGTCGACCCTGCCGTACTCGGTCGGCACCACGGGCGTGCCCTCGGCCAGCTCCCGCACCAGGTCGAGCACACCGGGTTCGGCGCGGTCGGCCTTGTTGAGCAGGACCAGGTCTGCCTGCCGCAGGTGCAGGTCCAGCCTCGGGTGGGCCCGCCGCGTCCCGGTGAACTCGGCGGCGTCGACGACCTCGACCAGCCCGCCGTAGCGGATGTGCGGGTTCGCGCTGGCCAGCACCATCTTGACCATGGCGGGAGGCTCGGCCAGCCCGCTCGCCTCGATCACGATCACGTCAACCGGCCCGTCCGGGCGCGCGAGCCGCTCGAGCATCGCGTCGAGCTCTTCCGGGTCGACCGCGCAGCACAGGCAGCCGTTGCCCAGCGACACCATCGAGTCGACCTGCGCGGCGACGGTCAGCGCGTCGATGTTGACCTTGCCGAAGTCGTTGACGATCACCCCGACGCGCAGGCCGGACGCGGTGTGCAGCAGGTGGTTGAGCAGGGTGGTCTTGCCCGCGCCGAGGAAGCCCGCGACCACGAGAACCGGGATGTCCACTGTGCTCAGATCCTGTCGAAGTAGGCCCGCACAACCTTGGTGTGCAAGGGGAACGCGAGTTGGACAGGAGCGTGCACCAGCTCCCAGCCGGTTGTCTCGTCGGTCGGTGCGGACGGCGGCAGCGCCGCTTCGGTTGTGGCGGGGGCCAAACCGAAGACGAGCAGAGTTCCGTCGGGTGCGCTTAACACGTCGAACAAGGTGATCCCGTCCGGGTCGACACCGACCCCGGCCTCCTCCTTCGCTTCCCGCGCCGCGGCCGCCTGCCACGACTCGCCGTGGTCGATGAAACCGCCCGGCAGAGCCAATTCCTTCGGCTCGATGTCCCGGCGCACCACCAGGAGGCCGTCATCGACCGGCAGCAGCAGTACAGCGACCGGAACCGGGTTGAGATAGGACGTTTGCCCGCAGCTCGCGCACCGCCGAGGCCAGGGAAGGCCATCGGGGTATCGGTTGCCACAAAAGGAACAGTGCGAGTTCCGCGTCATCCCACACCCATCTCAACCGCCGTCGACCGCTTCAAAGTCCGCGTCACCGTGCACAAAGCCGCCACGGCCCGGTTCACCACAGCCACCACCTCAGCCCGAGTGGCCTCGTCCACCCCACCCAGGTCCACCTCAATCCGCACCCCGTCGAGCTGGTGCGCCCCCGCGGGCCGCACATCGGTGGCCTCAACCTTGGGAGCCACCCCCGTCCGCCGCATCACCAACTCCTCAGCCGTGATCCCAACACACCCCGCGGCGGCGGCCAGCAACAACTCCACCGGACTGAACACCCCCTCCTGCCCAGCCCGCCCCACCTCCACCGAAGCCCCCCGATCATTGACGGCGGTGAACACGTGCACCCCAGTCCGCTCAGTACGAATCGTCGTCACAGTTCCCCTCCCACGCCACGGCCCAAGATCATCCACTGGGCCCCCGGATTCCACAGTATGGCGAGGTGGGGTGGGGGGACGACGTGGGTGGGGGCCTGTGGATCGGCGGTGGGGTTGTGGACAACCGGGGTGAGGGGGCGGCTGGAGGGAAGGTGGGGCGGCTGGAGGGAAGGCGGGGCGCGGGCAGCGGGGGGCGGTCGGCGGGGAGGTGGGGTGCTGGGCGGCGCGGTGCGGGGTGTGGAGAGATGGGCAGTGGGAGACGGGCGGGTAGGGGAAGGTGGGGCGCGGGCAGCGGGGGAGACGGACGGTGGGCGGGGTGGGCGCTGGGCGCACCGGGAAGTTGATGGCGGTGCGGTTGGCGTGATGAGGTTCGTGCGTTAGGCGACACGGCTGGTGGCGATGGGTGCTCAACGCTGCGCGGGCGGTGATCGAGTGCCCGCCCAACCCCCGAGTCGGCCCACCCAACCCGGCCCGCCGAGCCAACCCCGCCAGCCCGACCACTGGACACTCGGAAGCCGCCCACCCGAACTGCTCGATGGGGCGGACTTGTTTTGCGTGGGGTGGCGGCAGTCGTAGCCTTGCCTCGCTGCAGGGCCATGCTTTTCGGCCCCGGCTTTTGCGGTCCTGCCACGGCTGGCGCAGGGGCCCCGCGCAAAACAAGTCCGCCCCATCGAGCACACCCAACCCCCACGGACCAGGTCGCAGGCGAGGCGACCGATCAGGAGTCCAGCAGCGTCCGCAGCGCCTCCACCCGCGTCGCCTCCACCGGGCTCTCCCAGTTGTCGCGCACCAGACCGCCCGCGTGAATGGCGTTCACCCCGATCGAGCGCAGCCCAGGGACATGTGCGTGCTTGAGGCCGCCGCCGGCCAGCAGCCGGACACCGGCGGCCTGCCAGTCGTCTCGGGCGGCCAGGCGGGGGAGGCCGTGTTCGAGGCCCTTGGCGGAGCCTGCGGTGAGGACCGTGTCCAGGCCGGGGAGGCCGCGCAGGGCGGCCCAGGCCTGCTGGGCGTCGGTGGCGTGGTCGACGGCTCGGTGGAAGGTCCAGGGGCTGCCGCCGATGGCTTCGACGACGGCTCGGGTGGCGGCCAGGTCCACCTGGCCGTCGTCGGTGAGGAAGCCGAGCACGAACTCCTGGGCGCCCGCCCGGCGCAGTTCGGCGACCGTGTCCAGCAGCCGGTCGAGCTCGGCCTCGTCGGCGGTGAACCCGTCGGTACCGCGCACCATCACCCGCAGCGGGATGTCCACCGCCGCCCGCATCTCGGCGACCAGCGCCGGGTCGGGGGTGAGCCCGTCGCGGTCCATCTGGGCGACGACCTCGATCCGGTCGGCGCCGCCCTGTTGGGCGGCGACGGCGTCGGGGACGGTCAAGGCGATGATCTCCAGCAAACCGCGCTGTGGCGAGGAAACGGTCACGGCGCCCATCATCCGGTCTCGCGCTCGATTTGTAATGCCCCGGGTTCCACATTCGCTGGATCCGCCCACGTCGACCTGGACCGGACCAGCGGTAAAGTGGTCCAGACCACATACTTGACGGTCTTCTCTTGTGTGCTGGCCACAACTTCGGCCACCGGGTGGTCGCTGTGGACGGCCTCTGACCGGGTTCGGCCAATGGTGGTGAATAGTGGTCCAGACCACATAACAGTTAGCCATCGTGAACCGAAAGGCGTCCGTTTTCCGGACGGTGAACCCGGTTTACCCGCCCCCGTCCGACCCCGGACGCGCCGGTGCCCCCGATGGTCTGGACCATCGGGGGCACCGGGGTCGATCAGGCCCGCTCGGCCGCGCTGCGCAGCACGCAGAACTCGTTGCCCTCCGGGTCGGCGAGCACCGCCCACCCGGTGCCGTCGGGCTGCCGCCGGTCGTCGACCAGGCCCGCGCCCGCCGCGAGCAGCCGGTCCACCTCCTGCTCGCGCGCGACGTCCGGTCGCAGGCACAGGTGCAGCCGGTTCTTGACCGTCTTCGGCTCGGGCACCCGGTTGAAGAACAGCGTGGGCCCGCCGGGGACGGCGATCCAGGCCTCTTCCTCGCCGTCGACGCACTCCGGGTCGACCGGGTGCCCCACAACCTGGGCCCACCACTGGGCCAGGGCGTAGTTGTCAGTGGCGTCGAACGCGATGTTCAGGATGGTGGAGGGCATGTCAGAACACTAGGCGCAGCGTCGCGACCCGGCCCTTCTCACCGGCGGCCCAGCACGCGCCGTCGGCCGCGCAGTCGACGGTGTCGAAGCTGCCGCTGTCGAAGGCGCGCCAGTCGCGGCCATCGTTGAGGGTGATGTCGCTGCCGGTGGGCCCGACCGCGATCGCCACCGTCGGGAAGAACGGGTGCCAGGTCACGCCCGAGCGGTACCCCTGGGGCGCGGACGACGGCTTGCGCCAAGTGCGCCCGCCGTCACGCGTAGTGCCGAGAGCGTCGACAGCGCCGTCCGGCTTGGCGTAGTCGCCGCCCACTGCGATGCCGTGCGATCGGTCGCGGAACGCGGTCGCGAAGACCCCGGCACTGGCGTTGCTCGCGAGCACCGTGTCGCTGACCGTCCACGTGCGACCGCGGTCCGACGAGTGCAGGACCCGCGCCTTCGCCCCGCCGCCGGTCGCGATCCACGCGTCCCGCGAACCCGAGGTCGTCACGCACTGCCCGCTCGCGGCGAAGGCGAACTCGCCGTCCAACGCGGGCGGCATCCCGTCGCTGGGCACAACCGACCAGGTGCGGCCACCGTCGTCGGTCGACAAGAGCCGGAACTTGCCGTCCACCGGGTCGCTCAGCGCGAGGCCGCGGCGGTGGTCGAAGAACGCCAGGCAGTCGTAGAAGGCGTTGGCGTCGCCGTTGCGGAACGTCTCGGTCCAGTTGGCGCCGCCGTCGGAGGTGCGGAAGATCCGCGACTGGTCGCCGGGGCCGATGCTCAGCGCGACCGCGGTGCGCGCGTCGAACGCCTCGATGTCGCGCAGCTCCAGGGACGCTGTGCCCGGCGGCGACGTGCGCGACCAGGTGCGGCCGCCGTCGGTGGTGCGCAGCACCGTGCCGCCGCTGCCGCTGGCCCACGCGACCTTCGCGCTGACCGCCGAGAGCCCGCGCAACCGCGCGTCCGATCCAGTGGGGGACAACCGCCAGGTCAGGGTGGGACCGTGGCCTGCCGCCGGTGCCGCTTGCGCCGAGGCCGGGGTGGCCAGGGCGCCTGCCGCGAGCACGACGAGCGCGCCGAGGATGAGGGGTCGCTTCATGTGGCGGAAACTAGACCAGCGGGACGCGCCCCAGACAGGTCCAAACGTCGTACCCGATCACCTGGTGACCAGGCCCGCGTCGTAGGCGAGCAACCCGGCCTGGGTGCGGTTGGCGCACTCCAGCTTCACCAGCATCCGCGACACGTAGCTCTTGACCGTGGCCTCGCTCAGCGCCAACCGGTCGGCGATCTGCGCGTTCGACAACCCGGCACCCAACCCCGCCAGCACCTCGCCCTCCCGCTCGGTCAGCTCCCGCACCAGCCGCAGCGCCCGCTCCCTGGCCGCCTGCTCACCGACCCCGGCCGCGACCAACCGGCGGGTCGCCGCCGGGGACAGCACCGTGTGCCCGTCCGCCGCGACCCGCACCAGGCTGATCAGGTCCTCCGGCGGGGTCGTCTTCACCAGGAACCCCGCCGCGCCCGCCCGCAGCGCCCTGATCACGTACTGGTCGGCGTCGAAGGTCGTCAGCGCCACCACCGCGGGCGGCTTGGGCAGCCGGGAGATCCGCTCGATCGCGGTCAACCCGTCCACCCCGGGCATCCGCAGGTCCATCAGCACCACGTGCGGCTGGTGGCGCACCACCGCCTCCACCGCGGCCGCCCCGTCCTGCGCGGTGTCGACCACGTCGATGTCCGGTGCCGTGCTCAGGATCGTGCGCAGGTGCGCACACACCATCGGCTCGTCGTCCACCAGGACGACCCGGATCGGCATCTACGCGCCTTCCTGGGACGGCACGAACGCGGGCAGCACGGCGTCGACCTCGAAACCGCCACCGGCCACCGGCCCCGCGGTGAGCGTGCCGCCGACGAGCTCGACCCGCTGCCGCAACCCGGCCAGCCCGGCACCCGACCCGGATTCAGACAGTCCACTGTCGACCGACCGGGTCGCCGACGCGTTGCGGATGGTCAGCCGGACCCGGTCGCCGCCGTAGCGGACCCGCACCCTGGTCGGCGCGCCCGGCGCGTGCTTGCGGATGTTGGTCAGCGACTCCTGCACCACCCGGTACGCGGTGCGCCCCACCGCCGCCGACGTCAACGCCGGGTTGCCGTCGAGCCGCAGGTCCACCGGCACGCCGACCGACTCCGACTCCGCGACCAACGTCGACAGGTCCGGCACCGCGGCCGGTTCGTCGTGCTCCTCGCGCGGCTGGTGCCCGGCGCCCTCGCCGCTGTCGTTGCGCAGCACGCCGACCAGCTCGCGCAGCTCGTTGAGCGCCTCGCAGCCCGCCACCCGCAGCCCCTCGGCGGCCGTCCGGGTGCGGTCGTCGGGACCGGTCACGGCCAAAGCCCCGGCGTGCAGCACCATCAGGCTCACCCGGTGCGTGACCACGTCGTGCATCTCCTCGGCCAGCCGCACCCGTTCGTCGGCGCGGGCCTGCTCGGCCAACAGGTGCTGCTCGCGTTCGGCGCGTTCGGCCCGGTCGGTCAACGCCTGCACCAACGTGCGGTGCGCGCGCACGTACAACCCGATCAACGCGGGGAGCACCACCAGCAACACCGTGCCCAGCACCAGCTCGGTCGAGGTGTGCCAGGGCCGCGAGACCAGGGCAGCCAACGCGAACACCAAGGCGGGGCCCAGGAGTATCCCGGCGTAGACCATCGCGCTGTAGACGTAAACCGGCGCCGAGACCAGCATCCACGGGTCGGTGTCCTTGAAATCCGGCCGCCAACCGCCCTGGGCGACGTGCTGCAGCAGCAGGTACCCCGCGCAGATCGCCAGGGTCACCGCCATCAGCAGCTCCGGGTACCACTTGCGCACCACCAGCAACCCGGCCATGACGAAGGTGATCACGCCGTCGAGCACGCCGAACGCTGTCGCGCGGGTGTCGTCGAAGAGCATCCCGCCGACCTGCAGCGCCACCACGACGCCGATCGGCAGCAGGTAGAAGAACGCCTCACGCTTCGACTGCCACAGTGGCTCCCGCACACCGAGCACGCTACCCAGCGCCCGCGGCCGCCGAGGCCGATCGACACCATTCGGGTGGTCGCGGCCGCAACGAAAGTTGCTGGTTAGCATTGGCCGCACCATGAACGACTACACCAGCATGGTCGCCGTGGGCGACTCCTTCACCGAGGGCATGTCCGACTTCCGCCCCGACGGCGGCTGCCGCGGCTGGGCCGACCTCGTCGCCGAACGGCTCGCCGCCGACACCCCCGGCTTCGCCTACGCCAACCTCGCCGTCCGCGGCAAGCTCATCCGCCAGATCGTCGACGAACAGGTCGACACCGCCGCCGCGATGCGCCCCCACCTGGTCACCTTCGCGGGCGGCATGAACGACGTGATGCGCCCGACCTGCGACATGGACGCCCTCACCGCCCGGGTCCGCTACGCCATCGGCACCCTCGCCGCCGCCGCCCGGACCGTGGTCCTGTTCCGCGTCATCGACCCGACCAGGCGCATGCGCGGCGCCGCCAGGCTGCTGCCCCGCATCAACCGCCTCCTCGCCGTGGTCGACGAACTCGCTGTTTCGCACGACGCCGTGGTGGTTGACCTGTTCTCCTCCCGCGTGTTCGACTCGCCCGCGCTGTGGGCGCCCGACCGCATCCACCTCAACGCCGAAGGCCACCGCCGAGTGGCCGAAGCCACCCTCCGAGCCCTCGGCGCACCCCCCACCTTCGAGTGGGACGAGCCCCTCCCCACCCCCACCCTCCGCCGCCGCGACCGCGCCGCCGCCGACCTCCGCTGGGCCGGAACCCACGCGGGCCCCTGGATAGCCCGCAGACTGACCGGCCGCTCCTCCGGCGACAGCCGAACCCCCAAGCGCCCCGAACTCGACCCCTTCAGCTAACCCCATACCGTTGCCTTCGGCGCCGAGTTGTCCACAACCCTCCGGCCTGTCCACAGCTCCTCGCGCCCCCTTTCCCCGCAGGTCAGACCCGATAGAATGGAATCGGGGCCGCCCCCGGAGAGGGTGGGGCTGTGCCCCGGGACGCGTGCGCGAGGAGATGGGGCTAGGCGGGTAGTGGGGCCAGGAGGCGGCGTAGGGCGGTGGCGGCGGTGCGGCCTGCTCGGGTGGCGCCGATGGTGCTGGCGGAGGGGCCGTAGCCGACCAGGTGGATTCTGGGGTCGGTGGTGACCTGGGTGCCGGTCATCTGGATGCCGCCGCCGGGGGTGCGCAGGTGGAGGGGGGCGAGGTGGTCGAGGGCGTGCCGGAAGCCGGTGGCCCAGAGGATCACGTCGGCCTCGACCTCGTGGCCGTCGGGCCAGGTGGCGCCGGTGGGGGTGAGGTGGTCGAACACGGGTTTGCGGTCGAGGACCCCGGCGGCGCGGGCGGCCTTGACCTCGTCGGTGAGCATGAGGCCGGTGACGCTGACGACGCTTTCGGGGACCCTGCCCGCTTCTACGGCGGCGGCGACCTTCGCGACGACTTCGCGGCCGTACTCCGGGGTGAACGGGCCGTCCCGCCACACCGGTGGCCGCCGGGTCACCCAGGTCGTGGCGGACGCGACCTCGGCGATCTCCAGCAGCGCCTGGACCCCCGACGCGCCGCCGCCCACCACGATGACCCGCTTGCCCGCGAACTCCTCCGGGCCCCGGTAGTCCGCCGTGTGCAACTGCCGCCCCGCGAACCGGCCCGGGTAGTGCGGCCAGAACGGCTTGTCCCACGTCCCCGTCGCGTTGATCAACGCCCTGGTCTCCCAGACCCCCGCGGCCGACTCGACGACGAACCCCGCGCCCTCCTCCCGAACCGACCGCACCACCACGGGCCGCACCACGGGCAGGTCGAACTCGCGCTCGTACGCGCCGAAGTACTCCGCCACCACCTCCGACGCCGGACGGCTCGCGTCGGCGTGCGGCAACGCCAAGCCCGGCAGGTCGTGGATGCCGTGCACCTTCCCCAACCGCAGGCTCGGCCACCGGTGCCGCCACGCCCCACCCGGCCCCGGGTTCGCGTCCAGCACCACGAACTCCAGGCCCGACCGCCGCAGGAAGTACCCGGCCGACAACCCCGCCTGCCCCGCCCCGATCACCACCACGTCCATACCCGGTTCAACACCGGGCCCACCCACCCCCTTCCGTTGCCCGGGTCACAGCGGTGACGGTGGTGGGCACGCCCGCGCCGCAGAGGTGAAGGCGAGGCGGCTCCTGACCAGGCAGCCGCGTTCGTGCTCGCCGCTCCGACTCAGCGCATCGGGCAGCTGCGTCGGGCATCCGGCGGATCGCCATGCCGATCACCCAGGCGGGCCGCCAAGCCGGCGCTGCTGGGCCCGCTGTCTTGGATCACTGGCCTGCGGCAGCGGACGTTGTGCCAGGCCGCCGCCGTGGGCGCAGGGGTGTGAGGTCGCCGCCGTGGCTGGCGGTGCCGGGCCCGCTGTCTTGGATCGTCCGGCTCGCCATGGCGAGCGCTGTTCTGGACCGCCGCCGAGGCTGGGGCGCTGTCTTGGATCACTGGCTCGCGGCAATGGATCACCGCGGCGGGCCAACCTGCCCTAGGCCCTGGACCACGGGGCCGCACCGCGGCACAAGGCCGCAGCGGGAACTACATCTGTGCGGGGCGTTCCATGTACATCGCGTCGGGGGCGCCGAAGCCGAAGCCCTCGTACAGGGCGTGGGCGTCCCTGGTGTGCAGCATCCAGCGGAACCGCGCCCCAGCCCCCTCCTCGACCATCGCCCGCACGAGCGCCTTGCCCAGCCCGTGCCCCCGCGCGGACTCCAGCACGAACACGTCAGCCAGGTACGCCGTCCCGACCCCGTCCGACAGGGCGCGGGCGAAGCCGACCTGTGTTCCAGTCGCCCGGTGGTACACCCCCGCGACCCGCCATGCCCCCGCCAGTTGTGCTTCGAACTGCTCCCGGGTCCGCCACTGCCCCCAGTAGGCGTCGGTCGACAGGTAGGCCCACACGGCGTTGACATCGATCCGGGTGGGGTTGTCGTCGATCTCGTACTCGCTCATGTCCGCAACCTATAGCGGGCGGGCGGTGTTCCGACCGCTGCTGTGAACTCGCGGGTGAAGTGTGCTTGGTCGCTGTAGCCGAGTTCGGCGGCCAGAGCAGCCCAGTCGACCGGGCCGCCTGAGTCGGCTCGGGCGGCTGCCTCGTGCATGCGGTGCCGCCGGATCACCCATTTCGGGCCGACGCCCACGTACTCGTTGAACAGCCGCTGCAGTGCGCGCACCGACAGCCCCGACACCGCCGCGAGCTGGTCGACCCTGGTGAGTGCCAAGTCGCCCAGGATCTGACCGACCAGTTCCCGGACCACCTCGACCACCGGATCCGGCTCCGGCAGCCGCGGCAGCAGGACCGCCTCCGCCTCGGCGACCATCGCCGTGTCGTCGGCCGCGTCCACGACCGGTTTCTCCGTGCCCTCGGCACCCCACCACTGAGCCACCGGCAGTGTGCGGTCGGTGATGTCGGCGACCCGGTGTCCCAGCCACGGCCGGAACCCGCCCGGGTGGAACCGCACCCCCAGCACCTGCCCGCGCCCGGTCAGCCGCCTGGTGAACCGGCCGCGCAGCACGCCGTGCACCAGCGCGCCCTCCTCGGCGAACACCAGGTGCACGTTGGGGTGCGGCACGACCTGCTGGGTGAACGGCTCGTCGAGGTCCCACGACACGATCCAGTGGTACTCCACGAACGGCGCCAGCGCGGCCGAGGGCGCGACGGTCCGCAGCCGGAACTTGGTCCGCCCCGTCTCCTCGTCCAGCACACCCCGAGTGCCCACCGCACCACGGTAAACCCGGCCACCGACAGTCGCGTTTGTTCAAGAGCCCAACCGAACACAATGGCAAGGTCCAGGACATGACCGAGAGCCTGATGGCGCGCGCCACCGCCAGTGTGGTCGCCGTGGCCGCGTCCGTGACCCCGGACCAGTTCGACCTGCCCACCCCCTGTCCCGAGTGGACGGTGCGGGACCTGGCCAACCACCTCACCCTCTGGAGCGGCATCGTCGCCGAGCGCGTCGCCCGCCGGTTGCCCGCGCCGGAAGACGGTTCCGAGGACCAGGAGGCCGACTTCAGCGACCAGTGGCCCGCCCGGTTCATCGACGGCGCAACCCGGGCC
Source organism: Actinokineospora baliensis (assembly GCF_016907695.1). Classification (NCBI taxonomy): domain Bacteria; kingdom Bacillati; phylum Actinomycetota; class Actinomycetes; order Pseudonocardiales; family Pseudonocardiaceae; genus Actinokineospora; species Actinokineospora baliensis. The sequence continues at coordinate 2,961,652 of NZ_JAFBCK010000001.1, forward strand.
GCGCGGGCGTGGGACCAGCCGGGTGCGCTGGAGGGCGAGACGTCGATGATGGGTGGGCCGCGACCGGCGAAGTACTTCTACGACATGCTGCTCGGCGAGCTCGTCCTGCACGGCTGGGACCTGGCCGCGGCCACCGGCCAGCCCTTCGAGGTCGACCAGGAACTGGCCGCCTACGCCCGCGACGGCGCCGCCGGGATCGCCGAGCAGGCCCGCGAGTACGAGGTGTTCGGCCCCGAGGTCACCGTCGCCGCCGACGCCCCGGCGTTGGAGCAGGCGCTCGCGGTCAGCGGCCGCGACCCGCGCTGGCGGCCGTAACCTGGCGCCCATGACATGGGACGTGGTTGTCGTCGGCGGGGGAATCGCGGGGATCTCGGTCGCGGCGGAACTGGCCGGGCACCGGTCGGTGCTGCTGGTGGAGGCCGAACCGGAGTTGGCGAGGCACTCGACCGGCCGGTCGGCGGCGCTCTACGCCCCCAGCTACGGCGGTCCCGTCGTGCGCGCCCTCACCGCGGCCAGCGGGCCGCTGTTCCCCGACGGCGTGCTCACCCCGCGCCCCATGCTGTGGGTCGGTGACGTCTCGGGGGCCGTCGCGACCGGCGCGGCCGACGAGATCACCCCCGACGAGGCGCTGCGGATCTGCCCGGTCCTGCGGCCGGTCGAGCGCGCCGCGCTGGACTCCGGGACCAACGACATCGACGTCATGGCCCTGCACCAGTGGTACGTCCAGCGGTTGCGGGCCGCGGGCGGTGAGATCCGCAGGGGCGCGCCGGTGACCGCTGTGCGCCGCGACGGGTCGGGCTGGGTGGTCGCCCTCGGTGCCGATGAGGTCCGAGCGGGCATCGTGGTCAACGCCGCCGGGGCCTGGGCCGACCACGTCGCCGCCCTCGCCGGGGTGCCCACTCTGGGCCTGCGCCCGCTGCGGCGCACCATCGCCCTCGCGACCGGCACCGCGCCAGTCGACCCGGGGTGGCCGCTGGTCGCCGACGTGGCCGACACCTTCTACTTCCGCCCGGAAGGCCCCGGCGTCCTGGTGTCTCCGGCCGACGAGACCCCCGTCGACCCCGGCGACGCCAAGCCCGACGACCTCGACATAGCGCTCGCCCTCGACCGGGTCAACGAGGTCACCACGCTCGGTCTGCGCTCGGTCCGCACCGCGTGGGCCGGGTTGCGCACCTTCGCCGCCGACCGCGAACCCGTCGTCGGCGCCCTGCCCGACCATCCCGGTTTCGTGTTCGTCGCGGGCCAGGGCGGCTACGGCATCCAAATGGCCCCCGCCCTCGCCGTGACCGCGGCGAAGATCGTCCTAGGGGAGCCGACGGAGTTCACGGACTCTGTGTCCCCAGCCCGCTTGTAGCCGGATTCGCACTATCGTGGGCGCTCTCAGCGGCGGAGGGAGTGCCATGGCGGACATCGGGGCCAAACTCGCGGGGATCGTCGAAGACGTGCTGACCGGGGCCGAGGCGGCCGAGGAGTACGGGCACGACGAGGCGTTGAGCACGACCCTGGTCCGCCCAGCGCACGTCGTGCGGCCGCGCACCGCCGAGGAGGTCGCGGCCGTGCTGCGCCTGGCCACCGCCGAGGGTGTGCCGGTGACCGCGCGCGGCTCCGGCAGCGGCCTGTCCGGCGCCGCGATCCCCAGCCCGGACGGCATCGTGGTGTCCTTCGAGCGGATGAACGCGATCCTGGAGGTCGACACCGACAACCACGTCGCCGTCGTCCAGCCCGGTGTCACCCTGCGCGACCTCGACGACCGCACCGCCGAGGCCGGGCTGGTCTACCCGGTCTACCCGGGCGAGCTCAGCGCGAGCCTCGGCGGCAACGTGGCCACCAACGCGGGCGGCATGCGCGCGGTGAAGTACGGGGTCACGCGCCACCACGTCCTCGGCCTCGAAGCGGTGCTGCCGACCGGCGAGGTCCTGCGCACGGGCGGCCGGTACGTCAAGTCCAGCACCGGCTACGACCTCACCCAGCTCATCGTCGGCTCCGAGGGCACCCTGGCCCTGGTCACCGAAGCGACCCTCAAGCTGCAGCCCCGCGTCAAGCACACCGCGACCGTCCTGGCGCCGTTCCGCGACCTCGCCCAGGTCACCGCGGCCGTGCCGAAGGTCGTCGCGTCCGGGCTCGCGCCGCTGATCCTCGAGTACATCGACGGCCTGACCATGGGCGCCATCACCTACACCGCCGACCTGCAGCTGGGCATCCCCGACGAGGTCCGCGACACCGCGCAGGCGTACCTGGTGGTCATGCTGGAGAACCGCGACCAGGACCGGCTCGACGCCGACGTGGAGACTGCGGGACAGCTGCTGTCGGACCTCGGCGCCATCGACGTGTACGTGCTGCCGGGTGGTTCGGCGCGAAAGCTGGTCGAGGCGCGCGAGCGGGCCTTCCACACCGCGAAGGCGGCGGGCGCGGACGACGTGATCGACACCGTCGTGCCCAGGGCGGCGCTTCCGGACTTCATGGCCCAGGTCACCGGGATCGCCCAGGCCAACGAGACCTTCATCGTCGGCTGCGGGCACGCCGGCGACGGCAATGTCCACTTGGCACTGTTCCAGAAGGACGCGGACAAGCGCGCCGCGGTGCTCAAGGCCCTGTTCTCCGCCGCCATCGCCCTCGGCGGCGCCATCTCCGGTGAGCACGGCCTCGGCCGGACCAAGCAGCGGTACTTCCTCGACCTGGAAGACCCGGCCAAGATCGCCCTCATGCGCCGGATCAAGCAGGCGTTCGACCCCGCCGGGGTGCTCAACCCCGGCGTGCTCCTCGACAGCACCCACCAGGCAGACACCCAGCAGGACGGAATCCAGGCATGAACGGCGCGCAGGCGCTCATCCGCACCCTCGCCGACTCCGGGGTCGAGGTCTGCTTCGCCAACCCCGGCACCTCGGAGATGCACTTCGTCGCCGCCCTCGACACCGTGCCCGAGATGCGCGGGGTGCTTGCCCTGTTCGAAGGCGTGGTGACCGGGGCGGCCGACGGGTACGCGCGGATGGCCGACCGGCCCGCCGCCACCCTGCTGCACCTGGGGCCCGGCATGGTCAACGGCCTGGCCAACCTGCACAACGCCCGCCGCGCCCGCACCCCGGTCGTCAACGTGATCGGCGACCACGCCACGCACCATAAGGCCGTGGACGCCCCGCTGGAGTCCGACATCGACGCCCTGACCGGCTGGACCGGCGGTTGGTCGCGCACCAGCGCCGACCCCGCGCGCGTGGGTGCCGACGCCGCTCAGGCCGTCGCGGCGGCCACGGAGGGGCGGATCGCCAACCTGGTGCTGCCCGCTGACGTCTCCTGGGGTGACGGTGGGGTCGCGGCGAAGCCGGTTCCGGCGCCACCACGTTCCACTGTGGATGATTCGGTTCTCGCCGGTATCGCCGAAGTTTTACGGTCCGGTGAGTCCACTGTGGTCCTTCTGGGTGGCGGTGCGACGCGGGAACGCGGGCTGCGGGCGGCAAGCCGGATCTCTGCGGCGACGGGCGCGAAGCTGTTCGCCGAGACCTTCCCCGCCCGCATCGAGCGCGGCGCGGGCCTGCCCGCCGTCGACCGGCTCGGGTACCTGGCCGAACAGGTCCAGTGGCAGCTCACGGACGTGCGGAACCTGGTCCTCGCGGGCTCCCGGGCCCCCGTGTCGTTCTTCGCCTACCCCGGCAAGGCGAGCGAACTGACCCCCGACGGCTGCGCCACCCACACCCTCGCCGACGCCGAGTCCGACGTCGTCGACGCGCTGGAGCAGTTGGCCGACCTGGTCGCCGAGGGCGTGGAACCGGTGCTGCAGGCCCCGGCGCGGCCCGCGCTGCCCTCCGGCCCGCTCACACCGCAGAACTGGACCGAGGTGATCGGGGCGCTCCTGCCCGAGGGCGCGATCGTCTCCGACGAGGCCAACACCTCCGGCCTCATGATCCCGATGACCACCGCGGGCGCCCCCCGCCACGACGTCCTCACCCTCACCGGCGGCGCCATCGGCCAAGGCCTCCCGGTCGCCCTCGGCGCCGCCGTCGCCTGCCCGGACCGCCCCGTCATCTGCCTGCAGGCCGACGGCAGCGCGATGTACACGATCTCCGCCCTCTGGACCATGGCCCGCGAGAACCTCAACGTCACCACGGTGATCCTCAACAACCGCGCCTACGCCATCCTCCGCATGGAACTCACCCGCGTGGGCGCCGAAGCCGCGGGCCCCAAGGCGAAAGCGCTGCTGGACCTGGCCACCCCCGACCTCGACTTCGTCCACCTGGCCCGGGGAATGGGCGTCCCGGCCACCCGTGCCACGACAGCCGAGGAACTGGCGGAGCAGTTCGCCGCGGCCCTCGCGGAACCGGGCCCCCACCTCATCGACGCCATCGTGCCGTCCCTGATCTGAGGGCCGGCCACCCGGTTGCCAACGGCGGACTTCTCGTTGATATGAGTCGGGGACCGCGCTGCGGAGACCGAGCGTCCTCCGGCGAATGCTGGGACGAGGTGCCGCTGTGCCTCGGATGCGAGCGGGTGGCTCGGGTTTCAGGGCTTCTGCGCCTCGTCCACCGAGGCACAGGTAGTGGGCGAGCCCGGGGCGGTAACTGCACCCGTATCGCGATCGGCGATGAGGACGGCATTTGCCGCGCCGCGCACGGCCGGGTTGTCCTGTGCGCGCAAGCGGAAGGGCCACCAACCGCGGCGGTTGGTGGCCCTTCCGGTGAGTCTCGGTGGTTACCGGGTCTCGGTGTTGGTGTTCTCCGAGTCGTTGGTGTCGGAGTTGACCAGGTTGTCGGTCACGGTGTTCAGCGTGTCGGTCACGGTGTCGGTCGTGTCGGCCACGGTGTCGGTGACGGTCGTGGTGGTGTCGGTCACGGCCGGGGTGGTGCTGGTCGAGGTCGAGTCGTCGGTGCCGATGGTGGTGTGGTGGCGGCCGCCGAGGTCGATGTTGAGGTCGGCGAGCAGGTCGATGTCGAGCAGGTCGCCGCCGAGCAGGTCACCGTCGTCGAGCAGGTCGTCGAGCAGGTCGATGTCCAGGACGTCATCGAGGTCGAGGTCGTCGAGCAGGTCGATGTCGAGGTCGAGCAGGTCGCCGTCGAGCAGGTCGTCGAGCAGGTCGCCGAGACCGTCGAGGTCGATGTCGAGGTCGAGCAGACCGTCGTCGAGCAGGTCCTCCGACAGCAGCCACAGGGCCTGGGTGGGCGTGATGTCCAGGTCGGTCGCCCACTCCTGGGCCAGCGCGACCAGGGCCTGCAGCTCGGCGACCGAGTCCGCGTCGGACAGGTCGTCGATCAGGTCTTCGTCGAGCAGGGTGATGTCGATGTCACCGTCGTTGAGGACGTTGAGGACGACGATCGCGGGCACGTCCGTCGTCTCGGCGGATGCCGCCGGCGCCGCGAACCCGAGGGCGAGTGCCGTGGCGGTTGCCATGAAACCGAGACGGAGTGCGGCTTTGCGCATGGGGAAGAGCTCCTAGTGACTGGCCGAATTGGACAGTCATGAGCGTTCCAGAGCGGTCACCCGCAGGCGAGTCCACAGTCGGGTGGTCACGTTCGAGGAGCGAAATTGCGCTCAGATGGCCCTTGCCCTGTGTTTGGTACACCTTCGAGCGAAGAAAATGACTGCGGTGAGCGTAACTCGATGATCGCCGCGCCCACGATCGGCGGCCACCCTTTCGTGGGTGGCGTGATCACAAAAAACGCCGGGCCGGAGTCGTGGCGACCCCGGCCCGGCGTACCGGCTCCCGATCAGGGGTTGGTGCCGGTGAGGTCGATCAGCGGGCTGGCCACGTTCACCGAGTCCGCGTTGATCACGTTGATCGTCAGGTCCGGGACGATGGACTCGGCCGGGGTGCGGTCGTCGGTGGTCTCGGCCGCGGCGGAGGTGGCGGTCGCGGTGGCCAGGCCGAGGCTGAACGCCACGAAGCCGAGTGCGGCTCCGAGGCGCAGAACTGTTGTGCGCATGCGGGTTTCTGCTCCTAGTAGGCAGGGGATGTCCAAGCGGCTAGCAGCCTGGCAGAACCCGCGGGCACCGGCGAGTCCACAGTAGAGTGACTCAGCCGCCCGATCGGCTGAGCTTCAAGATCACGCCGTGCTGAGCAGCCCCCGAATCCATTGTCCCGCGCGGCACCGACAGGACGGGGCGATCGGCGGGCGGCCTGTGGACAACCACGAGGGTTGTCCACAGGGCGTCGCGTACCGACCCGGTTCTGACGGTGTGGCGCCGTAGACTGGAAATCGGGGGCTGCCCGGCGCGGTTCGATCATGAACCGGCGGATTGTCTACGGGCGTGGTCTCACCGGCGGGGGTGCGGGACCCGGCGCGGGGTGAGCAGGGACCGGACCGTGTTGAGGGTCCGGAACTCCCCGGGCACACCGGTCGGCCGGATCAGGCCCGCCTGCAGCAACCGGTGCAGCACCGCGGTCACCGCCTGCTCCGGGACGCCCCGTTCCCTGGCGATGTCGCGGGCCGACCGGCCGGGGCCGGTCAGGGCGGTCAGCACGGCCAGGTCGGTGCCGCGCAGGGACTCGATGGTCGTGCTGATCGCCGAGCGCAGGTCGCCGACCGCGCGGCGGGTGGCGGGCCCGGCCGGGGTGGTGAGCTGGAACGGGTCGCGCCTGGCGGCCTCGACCAGGCGGGGCAGCGGGTAGAGCGGGAACCAGGTGGCCGCGGCGACCAGGGCGGCCGGGACGCCGTCGAGCGCGTCGCACAGGTCGCGCAGGTCGCTGACCAGGAAGGACCGCTCCTGGCCCTGGGCGCGCAGGCGCGCGACCAGCAGCCGGGTGGCGGGCGAATCCGGGCCGTCACCGCGCGCGGCCAGCGGCCGCAGCGCCACGGTGTGCGCCTCGGGTCGGGCCGAGGGCACGCGCGCGGTGGTGAGCAGCCGCAGCCGGGGGCATCGGCTCAGCAGCTCGGCCAGGCCCGGATCCGGGACCCTGGTGGGTACCCGGTCGTCGACCACCAGGTACGCCGGGGTGTCACCGATCAGCGCCGCCAGCTCCGCCAGGCGCGGCCCGGCGCCGCCGAGCAGCAGGTCGGCGACGGTGCCGGGCAGCGGTGCCGGGCTGCTCCCCGGGTCGACCCACCACACCGGGTCGGGCACCGCGTCGTGCAGCGCCCTGGCCACCTCGGCGGCCACCCTGCTCTTGCCGACGCCCGCGATCCCCACCAGCGACACCCAGCGCTGCGCGCCGGAGGTGAGCAGCTCGACCAGCCCGCCGACCACCCGGTCCCTGCCGACCAGCGGCGAGGTCGCGCCGGGGGGCAGTTGCGAGGCGGTGGCGGGCACGGCACCGCCGGACTGCAGCCGCAGGTGGTCCGACGGGCTCATGTGCAGCGCCTTGGCCAGCAGCAGCAAGGTCTGCTTGCGCGGGCGCTCGACCTTGCCGAGCTCCAGGTCGCGGATGGTGCGCTCGCTGACCCCGGAGCGCACGGCCAGCCTGGACTGCGTCATGCCCCGGCGCAGTCGGGTCGCCAGCAGGAACTCGCCCAGTTCCGTGCCGGGGCGGTCCTGGTGCTCGGTCCTGGTTGATTCGGTCCTCGTTGATGCGGTGTGCATGGTCGTCAAACCTCACAAGGTCGGCCACGCTCGGTGGCGGTGCGATCGACGCGAGCGACCGATGCGCGCAGACGTTGTGTTCACCCCAGAACGCGCTGCGCGCGCGCAGGTCACGACCGACAGCGTGACCGTAGTTCAGCCTCTCGCGTTCCCCAGTTCCCGCGGTCGTGCGACCGCGGGTGATGCGCGACGGTGAGCCCCCATTGCCCCATGAAAGCTATCGGTGTGCGCGAAGATCGACAACCGGCTGTGATCTGGTTCACAGTGCATGCCCGCCCGATGGAGTAATCCGGCAAGTGTGCCGTTCGGGACACCGGCAAACGGTTCTTTTCTCGTCTTTTTGGCGGGTGCGCGGTGCGCCATGGTCATGACGTTGTGCGCCCACGCGGTATTCCCCGGCGAAATCACCGGTCTCGAATTCCGGCCTACTATCGGTCACATTCCTGTGATCGAGACCGGCGGGTCGCGCTGTCAAGCGAGTGGCAACTGTGATCCCCGGCGGGCGGGCCCGGCAAATGGTACAACTGTACTGTGACCGCCAACACAGTCGTGGGCGTGCCCGCGGAGACCGCCGGGGGCGAGCGGCGGGTCGCGCTCGTGCCGAAGGTGGTCGAGCGGCTGCGCGCCAAGAACCTCTCCGTCGTCGTCGAACCGGGTGCGGGCGCGGCCGCGCTCATCCCCGACGACGCCTACGTCCACTCGGGAGCGACGCTGGGCGACCCGTGGTCGGCCGACGTCGTGGTGAAGGTGGCCGTGCCCACGGACGCCGAGATCGCCAAACTCCGCGCCGGTGCGGTGTTCGTCGGCTTCCTCGCCCCGCTGACCCAACCCGACAAGGCCGACGCGCTGCGGGCGGCGGGGGTGACCGGGTTCGCCATGGAGTCGATCCCGCGCATCTCCCGCGCGCAGTCGATGGACGCGTTGTCCTCGCAGGCCAACGTCGCCGGGTACCGCGCCGCCCTGCTGGCCGCCGAGCACCTCACGCGCTTCTTCCCGATGCTGACCACCGCGGCGGGCACGGTGCCGCCCGCGAAGGTCCTGGTGCTCGGGGTCGGCGTCGCGGGCCTGCAGGCACTGGCGACCGCGCGCAGGCTCGGCGCGCACACCACCGGCTACGACGTGCGACCCGAGGTGGCCGACCAGGTCCGCTCGGTCGGCGCGCAGTGGCTGGACCTGGGCATCGAGGCCACCGGCAGCGGCGGCTACGCCAGGGCGCTCACCGACGGCGAACGCGAGGAGCAGCAACGGCAGTTGGCCCGCGCGATCACCGGGTTCGACGCGGTGATCACCACCGCCCAGGTGCCCGGCCGCACCGCGCCGACCCTGGTCACCGCGGAGGCCGTGAAAGGCATGCGGGCGGGCAGCGTCGTGGTCGACCTGGCCGGTGAGTCCGGCGGCAACTGCGAGCTGACCAGCCCGGGCCAGGTCGTGGTGGAGCACGCGGTGACCATCGCCTCGCCGCTGAACCTGCCCGCCACCATGCCCGAGCACGCCAGCGAGCTCTACGCCCGCAACGTCGCCGCGTTGCTGGAGCTGTTCATCGACACCGACGGGGCGATCGCGCTCGACTTCAGCGACGAGGTGGTCGCGGGTGCCTGCGTCACCGGGCAGGAGGCCTAGATGCTGGTGCAGAACCTCGCGGTCCTGGTGCTCGCGGGTTTCGTCGGGTTCGCGGTGATCTCGAAGGTGCCCAACACGCTGCACACGCCGCTGATGTCGGGCACCAACGCCATCCACGGCATCGTCGTGCTCGGCGGCCTCATCGTGGCCGGTCTCGGCGCCGAGGGCGTGCTGGACAAGATCCTCCTGGTCATCGCCATCGCCTTCGGCACCATCAACGTCATCGGCGGCTTTCTGGTCACTGACCGGATGTTGGGCATGTTCAAGTCCAAGAAGAAGGAGCCGCGATGAGCCGGGAAGTCCTCATCCAGCTGCTCTACATCGTGGCCTTCGCCCTGTTCATCTACGGCCTGATGGGGCTCACCGGGCCGCGGACCGCGGTGCGCGGCAACTGGATCGCCGCCGCGGGCATGGGGGTCGCGGTCGTCGCAACCCTGCTGACCCCGGGGATGGGCAACTGGTGGCTGATCCTGCTCGGGGTCGCCATCGGCACCGCGGTCGGCGTGCCGTCGGCCAAGCAGGTCAAGATGACCGCGATGCCGCAGATGGTGGCCCTGTTCAACGGGGTGGGCGGTGGCGCGGTGGCGCTGATCGCGTGGGTGGAGTTCCGCGAGAGCCACGGGTTCGCGGGCGAACCGGCGCACGTCGCGGTCGCCAGCCTGTTCTCCGCGATCGTGGGGTCGGTGTCGTTCTGGGGTTCGCTGATCGCCTACGGCAAGCTGCAGGAGGTGATCACCGGCCGCCCGGTCGGCATCGGCAAGCTCCAGCAGCCGCTCAACCTGCTGCTGCTCGTCATCGCCCTGGTCTGCGCAGGCGTGATCATCGGCGGCGGTGACGCGCAACTGCTGATCATCGGCTTGCTGCTGGCCGCCGCGGTGCTGGGCGTGATGGTGGTGCTGCCCATCGGCGGCGCCGACATGCCCGTGGTGATCTCGCTGCTCAACGCGCTCACCGGCCTCAGCGCCGCGGCGATGGGCCTGGCGCTGGACAACACCGCGCTGATCGTCGCGGGCATGATCGTCGGCGCTTCCGGCACGATCCTGACCAACCTGATGGCCAAGGCGATGAACCGGTCCATCCCGGCGATCGTCGCGGGCGGTTTCGGCGGCGGGGGCGGCGGCGGGAGCGTGCAGGGCAGCGGTGACCAGACCGTGCGCCGCACCAGCGCCTCCGACGCCGCGATCCAGATGGCCTTCGCCAACCAGGTGATCATCGTCCCCGGCTACGGCATGGCCGTGGCGCAGGCCCAGCACGCGGTGCGCGAGATGGCCGACCTGCTGGAGTCGCGCGGGGTGTCGGTGTACTACGCGATCCACCCGGTCGCGGGCCGCATGCCCGGGCACATGAACGTCCTGCTCGCCGAGGCCGACGTGCCCTACGAGCGGCTCAAGGAGATGGAGGACATCAACCGCGAGTTCGCCCGCACCGACGTGGCCATGGTGATCGGCGCCAACGACGTGACCAACCCGGCGGCGCGCACCGACACCGCCTCGCCGATCTACGGCATGCCGATCCTCAACGTCGACGAGAGCCGGTCGGTGATCGTGCTCAAGCGCGGGATGGCGCCCGGGTTCGCCGGGGTGGACAACGCGCTGTACTTCGACCCGAAGACGACCATGCTCTTCGGCGACGCCAAGTCGTCGGTCGCGGAGGTCACGGAGGAACTGAAGGCGCTCTGAGGGCTTCTGCCATGCTTTGTCCGTTCGACCGGACTGGTTGGAGGACCTCATGCGGTGGACCCTGGAAGTCGTCTCGGTGCCGGTCAGCGACATCGACCGGGCGAAGGCCTTCTACGTCGACGGGCTCGGGTTCCACGTCGACCACGACACCACCGCGGGTCCGGTCCGCTTCGCCCAGCTCACCCCGCCGGGGTCGGGCTGCTCGATCGTGATCGGCATGTCCGCGATGGCACCCGGCTCGCTGCAGGGCCTGCAGCTGGTGGTCAACGACGTGCGGGCCGCGCACGCCGAGCTGACCGCGCGCGGCGTCGAGGTCGGCGAGGTCCAGTACGCCTCCCGCGAGGGCGGGTTCCGGGCCGCGACCGCCGAGGACGACCTGAACAACTCCGGGTTCCTGTTCTTCAGCGACCCGGACGGCAACGGCTGGGCGGTGCAGCAGATCACCGCTCGCCCGTGAGACCGCGGGCGCTGTACCGGCACCCGGTCGAGCGGTTCGGTCTGCTGTGGACGGCGTCGGCGTGCGCGTTGGGCGTCGTGCTGGCGGTGGCGTTGTGGACGCCGGAGAGCGGGCTGGACAAGGTCCTGCTGGTGGTCGCCGCCTGCGTCACCGGTGCCGCGACCGCCTACCAGGCGCTGTTCCCGTACTGCTTCATCCGCGACGGCAAGGTCGGGATCCGGACCGTGCGCGGCCTGCGCACGGTGGCGTTGGCCGACATCACCGCCACGAGCCGCCGCGACGCCAGGGCCCCGTTCGGCCGGGCGGTCTACCGGTACCCGGCGATCACCGTGGACGGCCGGGTCGTGCCGCTCGACCGCGCCCACTACCGGCCTGGGCACCGGCGGGAGCAGCGGATCGAGGAGTTCCTCAGCCAGCTTCAGGGAGCGACGACCTCCGGGATCAGGTGACCTGTCCGCACCGCGTTCGCCAGTTCGGCCTGGTCGAGCTTCCACACGATCGTGTCCCCGCCGCTGGGGCCGGTGGTCCGGAAGACCGGTTCGGCGTGCCGGGCCAGCCAGGGCAGCAGGTCGGGGGAGGCGTAGCCGTAACCGAGGCTGAGCGGGCGGCTCTGGGTGAGGACGTAGTCGGCGCGGAAGCGGTGCAGCGCGCCGAGCGAGGTCCACGTGCCGACGCGGAGGTTGGCGCCTTCCCCGGAGTGCAGCGCGAACTGGGCGGTCGGTGTCGTAAGACCGACTCGCGAGTTGGGTGGCACCTGGGTGTCGAGGAACGCCCGGGCCTGCTGGTAGCCGTTGTCGGTGACCGCGCGCGCGTGAGCGGCGAAGGCAAGACCCGCGACCACCACAGCGGCGGTGGCAGTGACCAGCGCGGGGCGTAGTCGCACGGATAGCTCCACTGCCACCACGCCAAGCGCTAGGACGCCGGGGACCACTACGAAGTAGCCCATCTGCTCCTCCAGCGTCCCGAAGGCCAGGGAGAACAGGCCGAGCATCCCCATCACGGAAGCCACTAGGCCGATCAGCCTGCGATCCGCTCGAGCCGACCGCAGGGCGAGTACACCAGCGGGTACAGCTAGGCCGAGAAGGACGTAAGAGGTGCCGAACCGGCCTAGTTGGCCCAGCAAGGTCTCTAGCAGGTTGGGGGCGTTGGGGGAGTTGAAGCCGCTGATCTGGTCCAATCCGGCCATACGCCTAAGCCCGCCGATCTTGTGGCTCCACCAGTCCGGCAGGCGTCCTGCGATGGCGAGGGCGATGACGTAGCTGGCATATGGCACCAGAGCCAAGCTGAAGACCTGGAGTGCTGTCTTACGCGGCAGTGTCCTCTTCCACAACGTCGCTAAGAGGACTGGCAGCAGGGCGGGTACGGCTGAGACGTCTTTGGCCAGGACGGCGAGACCTAGTAGGAAGCCGCCTACGGAGATCAGCCACTGACGTCGCTCCAGGCCGATCAGCAGGCACAGCCAGCCCGCGAGGATCAGAGCGAACGCCGGGGTCTCCAGCATCACCCGGCTGTCGTTGCGCAGAACGAACGGATCGGCGGCGAGGACGACCGCGCCGACCACCGCCACGACAGGTTTGGTGGTCCGCAGGAGAAGCAGATATCCCAGCGCCACAACAACCGCCCCGAGCAGTGCGTTCACCCACCGCAGCTGGAACACCAGGGTCGTCGGGTCCGGCGAAAGATCAAATAGGCCGGTGATCACGCCGTTGAGCCAGAACGTCAGCGGCGGGTGCAGGTAAAAGGCCTCCCCGGCGAGGTTGGGCCATTCACCGCGGCCGACCGACAGCGCCAACCGCGAGTAGGTGACCTCATCGATGAACAACTCGTTCGCCGTTGTCAGCCCCCACAGCCGCAGCGAAAGCGCCAAACCGACAACCGCCGCGCCCGCGAGGACGAGCCCTTTCCTCACTGCGCGGCCACCTCCAGAGTGTGGTCGACCCAGTCCTCGGCCGACCCGAGAACGGTGCCGCCGCGCTCGCGCAGGAACGCCTTGGACTTCTGCTCCCAGTCGAAACCCGCGAACGGCACACCCGTGCCCGCCGCGAACACCAGCGCGTGCAGCCGCAGCCCGAGCACACCCGCCGCGCGGCCCACCACGGCCTTCGCCAGCGCGGGCGGCAGTTGCGGTCCGATCACCGGCAACTCCAGCGCGGCCGCGAGAGCGGCGTCCCGGTGCGCCAGGCCGAGGCCGTAGTCCGCGTGCGTGGACAGGGCGAGCGCGGCCACCTCGCCGCCTCGTTCCCGCCACCGCCGGGTGGCGTGCAGGCAGGTCTCGCGCAAGGTCGCCATCCGGGTCGTGTCGGGAAGGGCCTTGGGGGACAACAGGAGCAGCGGCGCCTCGGCATCGATCCCCGCGCCTGCCAACGCCAGTTTCGCCGCTTCGGGGGAAGCGGGCGCCAGCTCCAACGCGAGGTCGCCGACCACAGGCACCGGGACGCCCAGGGTCCGTGCGGACAGCTCGTCGCGGACGGTGAGCCTGCCGAACACCGCGGCCGACCGGAGCTTGCGCAGCGCGGCGGGCGGCGTGCCCGGGTAGACCCCGATGGCCAGGTAGAACGTGGCGCGCCCGACCCGATTGGTCGCCTCGACCACGGTCGGCAGCAAGCGGACCAGCGGGGGCAACCCGGAACCGAACATGCCGCCGCCGACCACCAGGACCGCCTCGCACCAGCGCAACCCGGCCGCGAACGAGACCGCGGTCATCGGCCGGGCGGCGACGCCGTGGGTCCACTCGACGAGCCTGGGGTTGCGCGAGAGGACGCTGACCTCGGCGCCCGCGTCGAGCTCGGTCAGCGCCGCGGCCAGCAGGGCCTCGTCGCCGGTGTTGCCGTTGCCGAAGTTGCCCACGATGAGCACCCGCCGCGCTCCGTCGAGGTCGACCGTCATCTGGTGGCCTTTCCGCGCCATGCCCTGGTTTGTCCGAAGTAGACCGCCCGGTGCAGCAGGGTCGCTGTGGGGAGAACCGTTCTGGGGTGGGTGAACTGCAGGATCCACGCGGTCCTGGTGGACGGGCCGCTGTTCGGGTGTGCGCTGTGGACGGTCTCGAACAGGTGCAGCGCCGCGCCGCCGACCGGGAGCGGGACGTCGACGGCGTCGGATTCGGCGACGCCGACGGTGCGCAGCGCGCCACGGCGGCCGGGGACCGGTTCGTGCGGGAGGACGCCGTTGCGGTGGCTGCGCGGGACGTAGCGCATGCAGCCGTCCGCCGGGCCGACCGGGGTGGTGGGGATCCAGATGTTGAGGCGGCGCTCCGGCAGGCCCGACCGCTTGTGCACCCGGTCCTGGTGCCACACCGTTTCGTAGCCGCAGCCTGGTGGCTTGCGGATGCTGTGGTCGAAGCGGAACCAGGTCCCGGCACCGAGCACCCGCCTGGCCAACGCCCGCCCGCGCCGGAACACCGCTGTCCTGCGCAACTGCGGCGACAACGACGACGGGTACAGGATCTCCGGCACCTCCGCGCCGAACTCGCCGTCGGTGGCGCCGAGGTCGAGCACACTCGCCGCGGGGAGGTCGGCGAACCGGTCGAACAGACCGTCCAACCGCTGCGCGACCTCGGCGATCTCGCCGGGGGTGAACAGGTCCGGCACCCCGAGGTACCCGTCGGTCAACAGCGACCGCCGCTGCTGCTCTGTGATCACACTTCCCGCCAATCCCGTGCCGCCGCCAGGTACACGCGCTCCTGCGCCCGCGCCAGCCGGTCCCACGAATACGCCCGCGCCAACTCCCGACCGCCCAAACCCAGCCGCCGCACCCTGTCCCCGTCCGCGGCCAACTCGGCGAGCGCGCACCCGTAGGCAGCGGTGTCGAACGCGGGCACCAGCACCCCGGCCGACTCCGGCACGACCTCGCGCAGGCAGTCGATGTCGAACGCCACCACAGGGCTCCCGCACGCCGCCGCCTCCAGCGCGACCATGCCGAAGGTCTCGAACCGCGACGGCACCGCGACCACACGGGCCGCCGCGAGCAGTCGGTACTTGGCCGCACCGCTCACCCAGCCCGCGAACCTGACGCGGTCGGCGATCCCCAGTCCAGCGGCCATGTCCCGCAACCGCTGCTCGTCCGGTCCTGTCCCGGCCAGCACCAGAGCGCCCGGCAACCGGTGCGCCTGCTCGGCGAACGCGGTCAACAGCAGGTCGAGGCCCTTCTGCGCGATCTCCAACCGGCCGACGAACACCACGTCCTCGCCGCGCGGGGAACTGGCGTCGAACGCCGCCGCGTCCACCCCGTTGGCCACCACCTCGACCCGGGCCGCCGGGTTCATCGCGCTCAACCGCTCGGCGATCCCCGTCGACACCGCCACCAGCCCGCGGTGCGTCCGCACCCCGGCCCGCTCGACCAGGAAGAACGGCAGCCGGTACTGGCGCGACTTCTCCCTGGCGTTGAGCCACTGCACCACACCCACCGTCGGCCTCCCGGTCCACAGTGGAGCACCGATGCTGGACACCGGCGCGAAGAAGTCCTCCACCACCAGGTCCGCCGGGTAGCGGCGGGACACGAACGGCAGCGCGACCGCGTACCCGGCGATCCGGCCGAGGTACGTGCGGCCCTCCCCGATGCCCACGTGCTCGTAGCGCACGCCGTCCTCGACCCGGTCGACGCACCCGGGCCAGCGGGTGGTGAGGACCGTGATGTCGTGGTCGCGGGCGAGACGTCGGTTCATCTCGTGGGTGCGCACGGCCCCACCGCCGGAACCGGGGAGCGCGGGGTCTTCGAAGCCCAGGTGCAGGACGCGCAGTCGCGCGCCGGGCGGTGGTCGCTCGGTGGTCCTGATCCGGCGGATGGCAAGCAGGCCGAGCAGGGCAGACGTGGCGATCCAGGCGGGAACCCAGTGGCTCGCCTGCCAGAGGATGACGGTGGCGATGCTGGAGGCGGCAAAGGGGAGCAAGGCAGGTCGTGCGATCGTGGCTGCCGCTACGAGGCCGCCCAGACACGTGCCCAGGGCCAGATTTGAGGTTTGCCAACCGATTCCGATGCCCAGGAGCACTAGGACGAGAGCCACGATCAGGTGCTTGCTCGCCTTGCGGTAGGCCGACTGTGCCTGGAGCACTGTGATGGCAAGGGTGATCAGGCCGAAGAAGAGTCCGGTGAGGACGGTGTAGGGGAGTAGCTGGACCGCCGCGGTGAGGTGGGCGGGCACGATCCACCTGACGAGGTCCGCGGGGGCGGTGATCAGCACCGCGGCGACCGGGAAGGCCAGCCACCCGTAGGCGGTCATCGTTTCCCTTGCTGTGCCGGGGGAATCGGTCAGCCTGGGGAAGGCGACGACCGCCAGCGCCGCCGCGACGAAGAGGGGGACCCGGCCCAGGGTCGCGGCCAACTGGTAGGCCGCCGACTCGGAACCGGGGCCGAGGAAGATCGGGGCGAGCACGATGTCGGTCGCGGTCAGCACGCCGAGAAGCCCCTGTACCGCGCTCAAGCCCGCTGTGTCCCGCCACCGCCCCCGGTCCCGCAGGACACTCGGTCGCCAGGACAGGTCCGCCCAGGCTCCCGCACCCGCGAACAGCACCACGGAGCCGAGGAGGAACGCCCCCAGGGCGCCCGCGGCCCCGAGTCCAACGGCGACCGCCACCGAACCGAGCGCTACCCGGGCCACCACCTCCCCGACCCGCAACGCCGCCAGCCGCCCGAACCGTTGCTCGCCCTGCAACCAGCCGACCGCGCAGCCCGAGACCATGATCCCGACAACCGCGGCCATCACCGCGACGACGGCGCTCGCGGGTGCGTACAACGCGGTGACGATCCCGACGAACGCGGCGGCGGGAATGGCGCCGAGAACTCCGATTCCCAGGGCGTGCGCCATGGCGGCTCGGCGTTGTGCCGTCCCCGCGGGGTGGGCCTTGACCGCTTTCGCCAACGCCCACGGCACAGCCGCCGAAGCGGCGGTACCCACCACCAGCAACAGCGTTTGCCCAGCCGCGAACACGGCATAGTCGTTGCTGGGCAACCAATGTGCGAGCGCGATCCCGTAGGCGTAGCTGATCACGCTGACCACGGCGGTTGCGCCTGCCACCACCGCGCCGGCCCGCGCGAGTGCCGGTCCCGTCATGCCCGGGCGGTCGTGGGCAGGGCGACACCGGTCAACAGGTGCTCCTCGGTCGCCAGCTCGACGCTCACCGGCTCGACGTTCCACCTGGCCAGCACCGCCTCGGCGTCCAACTCGTCACACCCGTGCAGCAGCGCGCTCCCCAGATCACCCACCACCCGCACCTGGTCGGTGCGCCTGCCCTGGGGCGGCGCCACATCCCGCGGGACGCGGAACCGCACAGCGGCGGCCATGTCCGACCGGGCGGCCCGGCGCTCCCGACCCCCGGCCGCGCGCCGCTCGACCTCGCCGAGGACAACCCCGGCGAGCAGTTCGGCGCTGCGATCCCACGTGAACGCCGACGCCCACGACCGGCAGTTGTCCGAGATGGCCGCCGCTGTCCCGTCGTCCGCCAGTTCGGTGAGCGCACCGATCAGCGCGGGCCCGAACTCGTCGACCTCCGGCACGACCCAGCCGGTGTACCCGTGCCGCACCGAGTCGTCGATCCCCGCTGCCGACGACGCCAGGCAGGGAACGCCGAAGCGGGCGGCCTCCAGGACCGTGCACCCCCAACCCTCGCCCTGCGAGGTGGACGTCGTCAGCCAGGCCCGCTGGATCAGCTCGTCCCGCTTCTGGTCGGAGAGCCTGCCGCGAAAACGCACCGTGCCCCGCAGGCCGAGCTCACCTGTGAGCAACTCCAGCGCGCGCCGCTGCTTGCCGTCACCGATCACCTCCACCCGCAGGTTCGGCACCGCGGCCACCACTTCCGGCAGCGCGCGCAGCAACCGGTCCACCCGCTTGTGCGCCACCAACCTGCTCACCAGCACGACCGTCGGCTCCGGGTCCCGTGGCCCGGCCCGGTGCGCGGGCGGCTCGTTGCCGTTGGGCACGACGAACACCGGCCCCCGAACCCCCAACGCCACCCGCATCTCCCGCCGCGTCGACGGCGACACCGCCACCATCGCTCTACCGCCGTAGACGTACCGGCTCACCGGCCCCTCCAGCAGCCGCCCCACCGCGGCCACCGGCCTGCCGAAGTGCGCCCCGAACTGGTCCTGGTGCACGTGGTGCACCACCTGCACCACCGCCGTCGACCGCGGCACGAACGCCGGGGCGAAGAACGGGATCCCGTTCTGACAATCCACCACCGCGTCGAACAACCCCCCGAACCGCACCATCGCCGCGGCCGCCGCCGGGTAGACCGAGAACTCCCCACCCCGCCGCAACACCTGCACCCCGTCGATCACCTCACGAGCGGGAACCCCAGCGGGCCGGGATGTCAACCACGTCACCTTCACCCCTGCGGCCACCCAGCGGCGCGCGATCTGGTGCGCGTACAACTCCGCACCCCCGGCCTGCGGGTGCCGCACATCCCGCCAGTTCACCACCAACACCGACCGCCCCCGCAGCTCCTCGAGCGCCGTCATGACCTGGCTCCCAGCAGGGTGAGGGCGGCGCGGAAGGCGGGGAGGCCGTCGCGGAGGGGGCGGAGGGTGGAGCGGGTGTCGTCGGTCCAGGTGATGGGGAGTTCCACCACGGTGCCGCCTTGGGCTTGGACGCCGCGCAGGAGTTCCACGTCGAAGGCGAAGCCGGTGATGGCGCAGGTGGTCAGGGCCCGTTGCACCGCGGTCCGCTCGAAGAACTTGAAGCCGCACTGCGTGTCCGCGACGCCGGGGACCATCCGCTTGGCCAGGGCGCGGAACGCGGCGCCACCGAGGCGCCTGGTCACCGGTTGTCTGCGCAGGATCGCCGCGCCCCCGGCGTACCGGGAGCCGATCACCGCGGTCGCGCCCGCCTCCAACGCCGCCAGCGCTTCACCGAGCGCGTCGATCGGCGTGGCCAGGTCCGCGTCGACGAAGCCGACGTAGCGGGCGCCGCTGGTCATCATGCCCCGGCGCACCGCGGCACCCTTGCCCGCGATGGCGCAGCCGATCACCTCGACCGGGACCGGCGCGCCCACCGCGCTCCTGGCGACCCGCGCCGTCGCGTCCGCGCTGCCGTTGTCCACCACCACGATCCGCGACGACCACGACCGCGTCGCCAGGTAGCGCGCCGTCGCCGTCAACGACCCGCGCAGCCGAGGCGCCTCGTTGTAGGCCGGGATCACCACCTCGACGTCCACCGGCGCGCGCCGAGCGGCCACCGGGACCGCGCGGGCGGCCGGGCTGAGCTGTGCCTGGGTCACGAAGGGGTCCCCCTGGGGTCCGGAAGTCAACGCCATTCACCGCCGCGGCGACCATAGGCCACCTTCGGGTGAATCAAAACCGGACCGGGTGAACCGCTCGTTAAGCGGACCCCGCGAATATCGGTCGCCGACGCGGGTGACGGTCTAATCCGTGAATTCCCTCACAGGGTGCAACCCGCCGGTTCGCGCACTGTCCGCGCAGGTCACGGCGTTGCGAATGGTATAGACCGACGGGTCCGGTTCGACCGCTTCCCTACTTTCGGAGGTTTTCCGGGGAAGTTTGAAATGCGGAACCCGAATGCTTGTCGGAAACGCCCCGATGGGCGCGCGTGATCCCGCACGGATACGATGCGTGCCTTTTGCCCGCTGGCGTTCACCCGGTGGGGCGCCGTGCGACCCGGCTCGCCCGAAGCCGGGTCCTTCACCCCGGCCGCCGGTGCCCTGGCCCGCCTGCCAGGTCCGCGGCCGGGGCGGTCGACCTGCCCCGAGGGGGAGGGGCTTGGTCGCGGCGCCGGGTCAGGAGGTGCCGTGCGCTTCCTGGAACTTGGTCACCAGCGCCTGCGGGATGCGCCCGCGCTCGGCGATGTTCTCGCCCTGGGAGCGCGCCCATTCCCGAATCGCCTGGTTGTCCAGCCTGGTCGCGCCGAAGCGGCGGACGACGCCGTTCTTCACTTTCCGGCCGTCCGTGCGGCGAGCGTGCCCGACGTACTGGGCGAGGGAATCTCGCAGCCGTGCGGCGTTCTCTCTCGACAGGTCGATCAGGAACTCCACGCCGTCGATGGCGAAGGCGACGGTCTCGTCTGCCCGGCCGCCGTCGAGGTCGTCGACGAGTTCCACAACGGTCTTCTGCGCCACGGTTTCCTCCGCGTGATGAGAGTTCGTTTCCAGCGGCTTTATCCGGCGCCGGACCAGCCGCACCCAGGGTATTGCTCAACCGATCGGGGGAAGCGTATCGGTAGCCCGCTCCGGGAACCACCCAGTGTCCCGTATCGCGGTCATCCTTATTACTACCTCATCGAGGGTATCCGGTCCACCAGCGAGAATTCGACCTGCCCGCTTGGTCTGGATCAGGTCTTCCGGCCCTAGTGGCTTAACCGGGTTCGCGCAGGTCAAGGCCGTAAGTGGAATGGGGGAGTGTTATCTACCACCCGTTCGGCGGTAATTGCCTACGAGGCAACATGAGGATCGGTCAGGCATTTCCAACCCGGTGAATCCGGGCCTTCTCGCGCCTGACCCCGCCGGCGTTACAGTTCGCCCATGGCCCACGACCTGACCGCCTTCCCCCGCGTCCCGCTCGGCCTTTGGCCGACCCCGCTGCAGGACTGCCCCCGGCTGGCCGCCGCGCTCGGGGTGCGGCGCCTGCTGGTGAAGCGCGACGACATCAGCCCACTGGGGGTGGGTGGCAACAAGCTGCGGAAACTGGAGTTCCTGCTCGGTGCCGCGCTCGGGGCCGGGGTGCGCCAGGTGATCACCTTCGGCGCGCTGCAGACCAACCACGGCAGGCTCACCGCCGCCGCGTGCGCGCGCCTGGGATTGCGCTGCGACCTCGTGCTCACCCGCGACGTACCCCGCTCGGGTGAAGCGTACGAGCGGTCCGGGAACATGGCGCTGCACCGCGTCTTCGGGGCCAACGTCCACCTGTGCGCGGATGAACAAGAGGTGGCCGAGACGTGTCGCGCGCTCGCTGAGGACGCCGCCGCGCACGACCGCCCGGTGCTCAGCATCCCGATCGGCGGCTCCAGCGCCACCGGCGCCCTCGGCTACGTGGCCGCCACCCAGGAGCTGCTCGCCCAGCTGGACGACACCCCCGACCGGATCGTTGTCGGCGCTGGCAGCGCGGGCACGGCGGCGGGCATCGCGGTCGCGCTCGAGGGCCTCGGGATCCGGCTCGACGCCGCCTGCGTCTCCCGCGACGCGACCCAGGCGCGCGCCATGATCACCGACCTCGCCGCCAAGACCGCCGACCTGCTCGGTTCCCCAGTGCCCGCCCTGGCCACCCTGCACACCGACGACCGCGCGGTCGGCCCCGGCTACGGCATCCCCACGCCGGAGGTCTGGGCTGCGATCGCGCTGTTCGCCCGCACCGAGGCCATCACCCTGGACCCGGTCTACACCGGCAAGGCGGCCGCCTACCTGCGGGCGGCCACCCGGTCGGGGGAGATCGCACCAACGGAGACAGTCGTGTTCGTGCACACCGGCGGCTTGCCCGGCCTGTTCGCCTACGCGCCCGAGCTCACCCAGGCCCTCGACGACGGCACCTTCGCGGCGGACTAGCCGACCCGGTGCAGCCAGGTGACCGGCGCGCCGTCCCCGGCGCGCCGGTAGGGCTCGAGCGCCTCGTCCCACGAGGCGCCCAGCAGCTCGTCGACCTTGAACGCGAAGGACTCACCGCCCCTGGCGGCGGTGGCGACGGCGCGCAGCTGGTTCTCGTCCACGACGATGTCGCCGCTGGCGCTGGTGCGGGCCCGCCACAGGCCGAGCGTGGGCGCGTAGCAGAACCGCTCGCCGTCGACGCCGGGACTGGGCTCCTCGGTGACCTCGAACCGGGTCATCGGCCACGCGCGCAGCGCGGCGGCCAACTTCGCCCCGGTGCCCGGGTCCCCGGTCCACGCGCATTCCGCGCGCAGCAACCCGGGGGCGGCGGGCTGCGCGGTCCAGCGCAGCTCGGCGCGCACCCCGAGGGTGCCCGAGATCGCCCACTCGACGTGCGGACATACCGCAGCCGGCGACGAGTGGACGTACACCACACCTTGGGTGTTGCCACGGGTGCTCACTGCTGACCTCCGCTGCTCGACGAGGATCGTCTTCCCCTACGTCCTGCGCCGGAACGGGTGTCTGCTGACCACACGCGGTATTCCCGGCGCCATTGTGCCCTGCTACCGGACACTTTGGCCACACGAACCCCGAAAACACCGCGAGTCCCAGCAATTCCGCCCTTTATCTGAGCGCGCGACGAACCGGGGGGTGGTCGATTCCCGCCCACGACCCCCGGTTGATCTTCTCCACTGGACGCGCGGGGCGGGGCCGCGTTGCGCCAAGTCGCCAAGAATCGTGATCTTTCCCGCGACCGGGCTACCCCGGCCCGGTGAGCGCGGGCCCGTCCTCGGGTGCGTGGCGCCATCTCGCCACCCGGTCGTGTGATGCCCCCGCTAGCGTGTCATGCCATGGTGGGAATCCCACCGACACGCAGCCGGAGGTGACGCCCGTGCGCTTGGTCCGCGTCGGGGAGACGACGTCCGAGGTGGGCAGGGACGTGCGGGCCGCGCTGACCTCCTGGGGCAGGGGGGACGACGTCGCGGGCGGGGTCGCCCTGCTCGGCGTGCGCGTCCCCGGGTTCGGCTCCGCCGTTGAGGCGGTGGTCCTGCTGCCCAGGGGCGTCCTGGTGGTCATCGGCGTCGACCTGCCCGACCCGGCGATGCGCCTGGAAGCGCCGCTCGAGGACCGCTGGCGGGTCGACGGCTGGCCGATCGCCCGACCGGACGGGCCGGTGAACCCGGCGGCCAACGCCCTGGGCGCGACCGCCGCCGTGGCCGCCCTCGTCCGCGACAAGCAGCCCCGGCCGCTGCCGGTGGGCACCGTGGTCGCCGTCGGCCCGTACGTGTCCCGGGTGGACCAGCCCGCGGTGGACCTGCAGCGCGGTGTGCGGATCCTGCACCCGGAGCCGATGACGCTGCTCGCCGTCGCCAAGGACCTGGCAGGCCACAGCCGGCCGTGCCCCATCGACGAACTCCGCCGCGTGCTCGCCGTGCTGCACCCCGGCACCACCCTGACCGACGAGGACCTGCTCGCCGAGGGGTTCCCCGACGGCCTGTCCGCCGAGGCCGGTGCCGAGCGGACCACCATCCTGCCGCTCATCCCCGGCCGCCCCACCCCACCGCCGCCACCGCGGCGCCGCCCCCGGCTGTGGCCGGTCGCCGCCGTTGTCGTCGTGGCCCTGCTGCTGGTCGTGGGCATCGCCGTGGCCGTCAGCGCCGACGACACCCCCACCCGCCAGCCGGGCGACACCGGGACCGCGGCACCGGACGCCGTGGCGTTCGCGGGCCGGGGCACCACCTCCAGCACCGACTGCGCCGCGCACACCGACGGCGAGGTGAAGGCCTGGCTGGAACGCAACGGCTGCGCCCGCCTGATCCGCGGCCGGTTCGAAGCCACCACCACCGGCAGGCGCGCCGCCGTGCTCATCGGCGTCCTGCGGTTCACCGGCAGCAGCTCCGCCGCCGAACTGCGCTCGGTGCTGCAACGCCCCGGCGCCGGGACCGTGCTCGACGACGACGGCGCCTGGCCGGACGGCCGCACCCCGCCGTTCCCGAGCGCGCTCAAGGCGGCGGGCAGCGAGGGCAACAGCGTCAAGCTCGTCCAGGTCGTGTGGCTCGACCAGCCCACCGCCGCCGACGACCCGGTCCTGCGGGAGATCGCCGCGCGGGCGATGCGCATCACCCTGTCCGGCTGAGCACCGCCGGGCAGGCCGGTGTGGCACCCTGTCGGCGTGCACCCGGCCCCCGAGCAGGAGCGCCAGCGCTGGCTGCTCCCGGTCATCCTCATCGCCGTGGTCGTCGCCGCGGCGGCGGCCATGGTCGCCAGGGAGCTCTACGCCACCGCCGCGGTCGACAAGTCCTCGGCCGCCGCGCCGATCCTGCCCAGCGTGAACAGCTCCCTGCCCCCCAGCGCCCAACCCGGCCCGCGCGACGTGCGGGCCACCCAGGACGCCACCGGCCACCCGCTGTACGAGACCGTCCGCCAACTGCTGCAGACCTACTTCGACGCCATCAACGGCAAGAACTACGCCAGGTGGAAGACCACGGTCACCGAGGCCAGGGTCAAGGACATGCCGGAAGACAGCTGGCGCGCCGCCTACCGCACCACCCAGGACGGCAGCATCGTCGTCTACCGCATCGAAACCGGCCCGGTCGGCAACGCCAGGATCCTGCTGACCTTCGTGAGCAAGCAGGACCCGGTCGACGCCCCGCTGGAACTGCCCGCCGAGTGCATCCGCTGGAACGTGATCTTCGCCGTCACCGAGGTCGAGGGCGAGTGGCGCATCGACGCGGGCCCCACCGGCGCCTCCCCCCAACACGACCGCTGCTGACCGCGAACACCTGAAACCGCTGAAGCCCCCACCCGGCAACCCGGGTGGGGGCTTCAGCGACAAAGACCTATAGCGGGATGTTGCCGTGCGCGCGCCGCTTGGCGAGGGCAGCGGCTGGCACCTCGGCCAGCTCGGGAGGGGTCGATGGGCCTCGCCCACCACGCCGACGGTCGTGGCCTGCCGATGCCACCGGCGATGCGCGCGTGCTGTCTGGCGAGTCCACGCCCCCCTGAGACCGGCGGCGCCCCATCCAGCGGGTGCGGCGGCCAGCTTGCGGCGGCCGATCGCCTTGGCCCGCTCCATGCCACCGGCGATCGGCTCGCCCGACAGTCGACGCGTCTCTCGGAGACCGACGGAGTCTCCCCGCGGTGATCCGGGTGGGGGGCTTCGGCGACGAGACCTGCAGCGGGATGTCGCTGTGCGCGCCTGTCCGGCGGGGTGGCGGCCAGGTTGCGGCAGCCGCTCGACGGTCAGCCCGCGCATCTCCCCTGAAACCGCTGAAGCCCCCACCCGGCAACCCGGGTGGGGGCTTCAGCGACAAGGCCTACAGCGGGATGTTGCCGTGCGCGCCCCGTCCAGCGGGTGCGGCGGCCAGGGCCTCTGCCAGCTTGCGGCGGGTGTCGGACGGGTCGATGACCTCGTCCACCACACCGATCGCCATGGCGCGCTCCACGCCACCGGCGATGCGCTCGTGTTCGGCGGTCAGCCTGGTGTGCAGGGCCTCCCGCTCCTCCTCGGGCGCGGCGGCCAGTTTCTTGCGGTGCAGGATGCCCACGGCCGCCTTGGCGCCCATCACGGCCACCTCGGCCCCGGGCCAGGCGAAGACCGCGGTCGCGCCGAGCGAGCGGGAGTTCATCGCGATGTACGCGCCGCCGTAGGACTTGCGGGTGACGAGGGTCACGCGCGGCACCACGGCCTCGGCGAAGGCGTGCAGGAGCTTGGCGCCGCGGCGGACCACGCCGTCCCATTCCTGGCCGACGCCGGGGAGGTAGCCGGGGACGTCGACGACGACGAGCAGGGGGACGCCGAAGCTGTCGCACATGCGCACGAAGCGGGCCGCCTTCTCCGCCGACAGCGAGTCCAGGCAGCCGCCCTTGCGCAGCGGGTTGTTGGCGATCACGCCGACCGTGCGGCCACCGAGGCGGCCGAGGCCGACCACGATGTTGGGCGCCCAGCGGGCCTGCAGCTCCTCGAACTCGGTGACGCCCTGCTCGTCGCTGTCGAGGATCCCGCGCAGCAGCGGCTTGACGTCGTAGGCGCGGTTGGGCTGCTCGGGCAGCAGGTCCCGCAGCGGCTGCTGGTCGCGCACCGCGTGCAGGTCGAACAGGCCGGGCTTGGCGAACAGGCTGGTGATCCGGCGCGCCCGCACGTAGGCGTCGGGCTCGTCGGTGGCCAGCACGTGCACCACACCGGACTTGCGGCCGTGCGCCTCCGCGCCGCCGAGGCCCTCCTGGTCGATCTGCTCGCCGGTGACGCTGCGGACCACGTCCGGGCCGGTGACGAACACCCGGCCCTGCGGCGACATGATCACGATGTCGGTCAGCGCGGGCCCGTAGGCGGCGCCACCGGCCGCCGGGCCGACCACGACGCTGATCTGCGGGACCCGCCCGGACGCGCGGATCATCGCGGCGAAGACGTTGCCGACCGCGTCCAGCGACTCCACGCCCTCGGCCAGCCGCGCGCCACCGCAGTGCCACACGCCGATCACCGGGCACCGCTCGCGCAGCGCGGTGTCGATGGCCTCCACGATGTGCCCGCAGCCCTCCGAACCCATCGCACCACCCATCTTGGTGGCGTCGGTGCAGTAGGCGATCACGCGCACCCCGTCGATACGGCCGCGCACGGCGTAGACGCCGCTGGAGTCGGCCGGGCGCAGCGGGGCGATCGAGTCCGGGTCGAGCAGTTGGGCGAGGCGGACCTCGGGCTCGCGCGGGTCGAGCTCGCGCTTGCCGTCCGATCCGGGCTGGCGGGTGGCCAGTGCGGTCATCTCAAGCTCCTCAGCGGGTGGGGTCGGCTCAAGCCGCGGTGAACAGCACGGCGACGTTGTGGCCGCCGAAGCCGAACGAGTTGTTGATCGCCGCGGTCAGTTCGACCTTGCGCGGTTCGCCGGTGACCACGTCCAGACCGACCTTGGCGTCGATCCGCTCCAGGTTCCTGGTCGCCGGGATGGTGCCGTAGTAGATCGACAGCAGCGTCACGATGCTCTCCACCGCGCCCGCGCCGCCGACCAGGTGGCCGAAGGACGCCTTCGGCGCGGTGACCACGACGTGCTCGCCGAGCGCCTTGCGGATCGCGGCCGCCTCGCCGACGTCGCCGACCACCGTGGAGGTGGCGTGCGCGTTGACGTGGCCGATGTCGGCGGGGGAGAGCCCGGCCAGGCGCACCGCGTTGGTCATGGCCGCGATCTGGCCGATGCCGTCGGGGTGGTTGCCGGTGATGTGGTGGGCGTCGGAGGTCATGCCGTAGCCGGAGACCTTGGCGTACACCCGCGCGCCGCGGGCAGCGGCGTGGTCGGCGCGCTCGAGCACCACCACACCGGCGCCCTCGCCGAGCACGAACCCGTCCCGGTCGACGTCGAAGGGCCGCGAGGCGCGCTCCGGCTCGTCGTTGCGGGTGCTCAGCGTCCGCGACTGGCAGAAGCCCGCCACGGTGATCGGGTGGATGCAGGCCTCGGCCCCACCCGCGATCACCACGTCGGCCCGGCCGTTCTGGATCATCTGCCAGGCGTTGGCGATGCCCTCCGCGCCGGAGGCGCAGGCCGAGGCGACGGTGTGCACACCGGCCCTGGCCCGCATCTCGATGCCGACGTGCGCGGCGGGGCCGTTGGGCATCAGCATCGGCACCGTCAGCGGCGAGACCTTGCGCAGGCCCTGCGCCTCCAGGATGTCGTCCTGGTCGAGCAGGGTCACCGGGCCGCCGATGCCGGTGCCGATGCTGACCGCGAGCCGGTCCGGGTCCACCGACTCGTGCTCGTCGGTGGGGATGGCGAACCCGGCGTCCGCCCAGGCCTCCCTGGCCGCGATCACCGCGATCTGCTCGCAGCGGTCGAGCCTGCGGGCCTGCACCCTCGGCAGGATCTCGGTCGGCTCGACGGCCAGCGTCGCGGCCAGCCTGGCGGGCAGGTCGTAGCGCTCGACCCACTCCGCCGTGTTGGTCCGGATGCCGTTCCGGCCAGCCAGCAGGGCATCCCAGGTGGACGAGACGTCACCGCCGAGCGGCGTGGTCGCACCGAGCCCGGTGACGACGACATCGACGTTGCTCATGGGTTTCCTTCGCGAGCGGGGTGGTGGATCGCCTGCCTCGCGGCAGGCACGGGGGGAGGAGCGGGTGGAGCCGGGGGTGGAACGGGTCTCAGACGTTCTTCGCGACGTAGTTGACCGCGTCGCCGACCGTCTTGAGGTTGGCCAGCTCGTCGTCGGGGATCTTGACGCCGAAGCGGTCCTCGGCCTGCACGGCGATCTCGACCATCGACAGCGAGTCGATGTCCAGGTCGTCGACGAAGGACTTGTCCGCGGTCACGTCGTCCGGCGCGACACCGGCCACCTCTTCGACGATCTCGCCGAGGCCCTCGAGGATCTGCTCCTCGGTGAACTTCTCCGCCATGCCTGGTGTCCTTCCTACTGCTGTCCGACCCACCGGGTACCGCACCCGGCGGGGAGAGCTGGTGCCCCGCTCAGGGGCAGATGACGACCTGTCCGGCGTAGGACAGGCCCGCGCCGAAGCCGACCAGCAGGGCGAGGTCGCCCGGCTTGATCCGCCCCGCCGCGCGCATGTGGTCCATGGCCATCGGGATCGAGGCCGAGGAGGTGTTGCCGGAGTACACGATGTCGTCGGCGACGACCATGTCCTCGCGCGCGCCGTTGGCGCGCAGCTTCTTGGCGATGGACTCGACGATGCGCAGGTTCGCCTGGTGCGGGATCAGCACGTCGACCTGCTCGGGGCTCACGCCCGCCGCCTCCAGGGCGCGCAGCGCGATCGGCGCGATCTTGGTGGTGGCCCAGCGGAACACCGACTGGCCCTCCTGGAAGACCCACCGGTCGTCGCGCATGTGGATCATGTCGACCAGGTCGCCCGCGCTGCCCCAGACCACCGGGCCGATGCCCGCTTCCTCGGCCGGTCCGACCACCGCGGCACCGGCGCCGTCGGCGAAGATGATCGCGTTGGCCCGGTCGGTCGGGTCGACCCAGTCGGTGAGCTTCTCCGCGCCGATCACCAGCGCCCGCTTCGCCGACCCGGCGCGCACCAGGTCCGACGCGGTGCCCAGCGCGTAGCAGAAGCCCGCGCAGGCGGCGTTGAGGTCGAACGCGCCAGCGGCCTTGACCCCGATCCGGTCGGCGACCTGGGCGGCGCCGTTGGGGATGGGCGTGGGCATGGTGCAGTTGGCCAGGATCACCGTGTCCACGTCCGACGGCGACAGCCCGGCGTCGGCCAGCGCCTTGGACCCGGCGGTGACGGCCATGTCGACCAGCTTCTGGTCCGGGTTGGCGAACCGGCGCTCGGCGATGCCGACCCGCTCGCGGATCCACTCGTCGCTGGTGTCGATGTGCTGGGAGAGCTCGTCGTTGGTGACGATGCGCTCCGGCTGGAACGAGCCGACCCCGAGGATCCTGGTGGCCTTGGCGGTCTCGGCGAGGCGCAACCGGGTCACGCGGCACCCCCTGCGGTGATCAGCTCGGCCACGGCGGCCAGGTCGTCCGGTGTCTTGAGCGCCACGACCGGCACCCCCTTCAGCTCGCGCTTGGCCAACCCGACCAGGGCACCGGCGGGCGGGAACTCCACGATCGCGGTCACGCCGCGCTCGGCCATCGTCGCCATGCACCGGTCCCACCGCACCGGGCTGGTCACCTGCGCCACCAGCCGGTCGAGCACCTCGGTGCCGTCGGCGACCACCGCGCCGTCGGCGTTGGACAGCAGGGTGCGGGTCGCGTCGGCCGGGGCGGCCAGCTTCGCCGCGTGCGTCCGCAGCGCGTCCTGCGCCGGGGCCATGTAGTGCGTGTGGAAGGCGCCCGCGACCTTCAGCGTGATCGCCTTGGCCCCCTCCGGCGGCTCGGCGGCCAGCTTCGCCAGGGCGTCCTTGCTGCCCGCGGCCACGATCTGACCAGCGCCGTTGCGGTTGGCGGCGACCAGGCCGAGCTCGTCGAGCCGGGCCAGGATGCCCTCCTCGGTGCCGCGCACCAGGGCGGCCATGCCGGTCGGCTCCAGTTCGCAGGCCGCGGCCATCTCCCGGCCGCGCACGGCGGCGAGCGCGATGGCGTCCTCCTCGGTGAGCACCCCGGCGATGGCCGCCGCGGCGAACTCGCCGATGGAGTGGCCCGCGATCAGCGCGTCCGACGGGACCTCGACCCTGGCCGCCAGCTCCGCGTGCGCCAGCAGCGTGGCGGCCACGATCAGCGGCTGGGTGATCGCGGTGTCCTTGATCTCGTCGGCCTCGGCGGTGGTGCCCAGCCTGGCCAGGTCGAGCCCGGCGATCTCGGACCAGGCGCCGAGCCGCTCGGCGGCGCCGGGCAGCTCGAGCCAGGACGTCAGCATGCCGGGGGCCTGGGAACCCTGGCCGGGCGCGAGGAGTGCGATCACCTGTCCAGCCAACACCGAGACGGCCGCCGGGGTGGATGTCGTCAGTCACCAAGTCGTGGCAGCGACTTTGTGGGGACCCTCCAAATGTGACGACGCTATTACCACCCGCAGTGGCGATTCGTTGTCAGTTGTCGTGTCCGACACCGGGCCGTTGCCCGCTGTTAGCGCCGCGGTCGGCGCAAGCGGCCCGACCTGCGGCGATCCGGCTACCAGAGACCGCGGGAGCGGGAGAGCCGCCCGACGGCCAGCGCCACGCGCAGCACCAGCGCGTCCCTCGGGTCGCCCGCGTTGCGCCCGGTCAGCTCGGTCGCCTTGCGCAGCCGGTACCGGACGGTGTTCGGGTGCACGAACAGCTGCCTGGCGCAGGTCTCCAGCACCCCGCCGGTCGCCAGGTACGCCTCGACGGTCTCCTGCAGCGCCCCGCCCGCCTCCTCCAGCGGCCGCGCCACCCGGTCGATGAGCTGCCACTCGGCCTCCGGGTCACCGGCCAGCGCCCGCTCCGGCAGCAGGTCGGTCGAGCGGACCGGCCGGGGCGCCTCCGGCCAGGCGACCACCGCGCGCAGGCCCGACAGCGCGTCCGACGAGCTGCGGTGCGCCTCGGCGATGCTGGACACGGTCGGCCCGGCGACCACGGCGCCGTCGCCGAACGCGGCCGCCATCTTGGCCAGCACCTCCTGGTCGACGGTGTCCTCGGCCGGTCCGGCCAGCACCACCACCAGCCGCGAGCCCTGCACGCCCAGCAGCACCGGCCGCCCGGCCCGCGCCGCCCGGCTGCGCACCTCGTAGAGCACCGTCGGCGGGTCGTCCGAGGGCGGGTTGCCGACCAGCACGGTCGCCTCCGCCGCCGGGTCCCAGCCCAGCGCCGCGGCCCGCGACAGCAGCGACTCCTCGGCGTCGCCGCGCACGATCCCGTCCACGACCAGCGCCTCCAGCCGCGCGTCCCAGGCGCCGCGGGCCTCGGCGGCCGAGGCGTAGGACATGGCCGAGGCGAAGGCGACCTCGCGGCCGTAGCGCAGCACCGCCTCCGAGAGCACCGCCCGCTCGGGGTCGTCGGCGGCCAGGTCGGGCACGAGGTCCTCGAAGACCTGCAGCGACACGCGGACCATCTCCACCGTTTGCCGGAGGCTTATCCAGCGCGACAGGTCCCGCGGCGCGCCCCGGAAGGTGTCGGTGGTCAGCCGCAGCGCCTCCCTCGGGTCGCGCAGCCACGCGGTGAACCCGGCGACGCCGTTCTGCGCGACCAGCAGCACCGACGCGCGCTGGTCGGCGGGCATCCGGCCGAACCAGGCGAACTGCTCGTCCATGGCGGCCACCGCCGCGGCGGCGAGCTTGCCGGAGGCCCGCTCCACCGCCGCCAGCGTCGCCGAGGACAGCCCTTCCGACGCCGAACTCATCCCACCACTCCCATCCCCCAACTCTCGCACGTGACACCGCCTTGCCCGCCGGGGCCACCACGGCCAGACTTGAGCCGTACCGGCTACGTGCAGGTCATCTGGAGGTGCCCGGTGGGGGACAAGGGCTGGTTGCTCGCCGCTGTCGGCCTGGTCGCGGCCGTCGGCGCACTGACGTCCTGTGCCGCGGAAGCCGCACCCGAGACCACCGTCGGCCAGGTGTCTATAGGCGAACGACCGCCGCCAACGAGCTCTCAGCCGCCAGAGGCAATGCCTGTGGTCCACGACGGTGACGAGGTGGTGGCCACCGGTCGCGTGCTCGCGGAAGCGGGCAAGCCCGCCCGGTTCTGCGCTCCCGCGCCGACGACCGGGATGGACCCGACCGGCTGCGTGTTCGGCGTCCCGATCGCCGGGCTCACCGGGGACCTACCCGACGAGGTGACGCTGCGCGGGAAGTGGCGGGCGGGCACCTTCGAGGTGATCCGGCAGGAACCCGCCCCGCCGGACGCCTCGCCGCCCGCCCCCGCCGTCCCCTGCCAGCCACCCGCGGGCGGCTGGCAGCCCTACCGCGACGTCGACAGCAAAGAACTGCACCGCTACGTCGTCGAGGAACACCCGGAGGACTTCCGCCAGCCGTGGGTGGCCTGGCCCAACGGTTTCCCCTCGGGCAACGCCCCCACCGAGGACATGCTGACCCAGGCCAGGGTCATGGTCGTGGAGGTCGTGCACGGCGACGTCGCCGAGGCCCGCAAGGCGCTGGAGGCCCGCTACACCGGCAACCTCTGCGTCGTCCCCGCCGGTGACGGGCTCTCCATCGCCGACCAGGAGCACGTCCGCGCCGCCACCGAGAAGGCCATCGAGCCCTTCCTCCGCGACCCCAAGTACGGCGTCTACGCCACCAGCGCCGCCGACAAACTCACCGTCGACCTGGTCATGCTCACCCCCGACCTGGTGGCCGACTTCGCCGCCCTCCCGATGGCCCTGATCCACTTCAACCCCTGGCTGCGCCCGGCCTGATCACGCGGCCACCAGCCAGGTCCGGACGTACACGGGGCCCGGGGACGCCGCGTTGATCTTGCTGTTCAGGTCGGCGGTCAGCTGCACCACGTCCACGACGACCTCGCTGGTGGAGCTGATCGAGAAGATCCCGTTGGCCGGGTCCCGCATCAGACCGGTGAGCGCGGGCGACCGGGACTCCGCCTCGGCTTTGGTGTAGTCGACGACGGTGCTCCAGCCCGGGGTGGACATGACGCACAGGTTCCCGGTGTAGCGAGCCCGCAGTTCCCGCAGCTCGGCCCGCGCGTCGCCGGTGACGACCCCGACCACGAGCACCTCCGGCGGGCGGGTGCCCGCGTCGCCGGTCGGCGTGACCAGCGGGCCGTTGGGGTAGTCGACCTTGGGCGGGTGGAACCGCTCGGGGTGGGCGTAGACGTACTCGTGCAGCGCGTTGGTATCCGCGTTCCCCGGCTGCCAGCCCCCCGGCGGCGGTACGCACTCCATCGGCAGTTCCTTGAGCTCGCCGCGGCGTGGGATTGGCGTGTCCAGTTTGGCGTCGTGCAGAGCTCCACCGCTCCACGTGCCCTTGAGGGTCACTTCGGTGCCAACCGCGACATCCACCCCCGTGAACCGAACCCCCATCGGACACCCTTCGCCGATGGTCGGCGCGGGTGGGCACAACAGCCGCTGCCCCGCCGATTCCCGCACCGTCCCGGTCGCCTGAACCGTCGCGCCCTCCCCCGTCAACGCCAGCTCCAGTGTCCGGCCGGGCACCCAGGTGATCGTCGGGATCGCCACGGCCGACAGATCCTCCACCCGATGCGCAGGGGTGGCCTGCTCGTTCTTCGGCCACATCACCACCGCCCCCACGCTGATCACCACAACCGCCGCCGCAGCCGCCGCCAAGTGGAACTGCCTCTTCCCCGTCCGCCACCGCCGCACATCCGGCTCCGGCGGCTCAGGCTGAGCCGCCCGCCACCGCTGCCCATCCGCCCGCAACAGCTCATCCACCGGATCAGTCATGAGACACCTCCAACCGCACCCGAAGCTTCGCCCGCGCATCGGACAACGTCGACTTCACCGTCCCCTCCCCACACCCCATGACCACCGCCGTCTCCGCGATGCTCAAATCCGCGTAGTAAAAGCAATCCACCGCCAACCGCTGCCGCTCCGTCAACCCCAACAACGCCCGCCCCAAATCCACCCGCTCCGCCGTTGGTTCGGCCTCAACAACTCCTGCTGGCTGGAGGTGCTCTCTCCTCCGCCTCCCCGCGAACTTCCGCACTTGATCGGCGGCGATCGCCAACAACCACACCCGCGGAGACCCCCGCCCCGGATCAAACTGCCGCCTCTTCACCCAGGCCCGCGCCAACACCTCCTGCACCACGTCATCCCGATCACTCACCCCCAGCCCCCACCCAGCCCCCACCCGCCCCACCACCCGAGCGATCACCCCCACATGCGGCCCCACCCACTCCGCAAACCCCTCAGCCCCCTCCGGCGCCCGCCCCATCTCATCCACACCCCCTCTACCCCCCACCCCACCCACCCAGTTGCCCCCCGTAACCCAACCGTGACCCCACTGGTCCAGTGCGAAGGCATGCTCCCGACCGCCCCAGCCCGTCCACGGTTCCGTCCGCTACGCAAGCTCCGCGAACTCCACCGCTCCCCGGCCTCCGCGCCCACCGCACCGTGGGCGAAGGTCGAGCGAACCCCGCTGGTTCCGGCGCGTACCGCACCGTGGGGGCCTGGGGGGTCGCCCCCCAGATACAAAAAACGCCCGATCCCCTGAGCGTGTTCCGCGAACACGCAAAGGCAATCGGGCGGGCCGCCCGGCATGTCGGTGCGCTCGATGCCGGGCGGCCCATCTCCCCGGTCCCCACCGGTAGTTCCACTATGGAGCGCGCTGGGGGCGGGTGCCAGACGAGGCGGGGGAGTTCCCTCTTTCGTGGCATTTCGCCGCGGGAACAAGGGGGTTCTGCTGGGTGTTCGGGTTGGGTGTCCGGTCTCGGGGTGAGGGGGCGTGGTGGGGGTTCTGCTGGAGACCTCGGTCTCGGTGTTCGGCCAGCGGATCGCGTTGGCGGAGTTGTTCGGCCAGGCGTTCGCGTTGGCGGTGGTGTTCTTGGCGCGGCGGCGGACGTTGTGGACGTGGCCGGTGCAGTTGGCTTCGGTGGTGCTGCTGTTCACGGTGTACGTGTCGGCGCACCTGGGCGGGTTGGCGGTCCGGCAGGTCGTGGTGGGGGTGATCGCGGTGTACGGCTGGTGGGCGTGGGCCCGTCACCGCGACCCGGTGTTCGGTGTGGCGGTTCGCCGCGCCAGGCCCGCCGAGTTGGTGGCCACGGCGGCGGTTTTCGTCGCGGGTACCGCCGGTTTCGCGTTGCTCCTCGACGCGCTGGACGCCTCTTGGGCGCCGTGGCCGGATGCGGCGATTTTCGTCGGGACCGTCCTCGCCTTCGCGATGCAGGCGTGGGGGCTGGTCGAGTTCTGGTTGGTCTGGCTGGTGGTGGACGCCATCGGCATCCCGCTGCAGCTGCACGGCGGGCTCTGGTTCAGCGCCGTCGTCTACACCGTTTTCGCGGCCTTGGTGGTCCACGGCTGGATCTCCTGGTACCGCTCCGCGCGGCGCCAGGTCCCGGCGACCGTCTGAACGCCACCGGCCGGGCCGCCGCGCGATCGCGGGGGCCCGGCCGGTGGGGTGCGTCAGGCGGAGCCGGGGTCCGAGGTCTGCGGTCCGGCGGCGGAGACGTCGTCGATGCGGTAGCGGGTGGCGGCCTCGGTGACCTTGTCCCGGCCGACCTCGCCGCGCCGGGCCAGGGCGGCCAGGGTGCCGACGGTGATCGACTCGGCGTCCACCAGGAAGTGCCGCCTGGCGGCCGGGCGGGTGTCGGAGAAGCCGAACCCGTCGGTGCCCAGGGTGAACATGTCGGTGGGTACCCACGGGCGGATCAGGTCCGGTACCGCGCTCATCCAGTCCGACACCGCCACGACCGGGCCCGCGCCCTCGGACAGCACCGAGGTGACGTACGGCACCCTCGGGTCGGCCTGCGGGTGCAGCAGGTTGTGCCGCTCCACCTCGACCGCGTCGCGGCGCAGTTCCGCCCACGAGGTCGCCGACCACACCTCGGCGCCGATGCCCCACTCCTCAGCCAGCAGCCGCTGGGCCTTGAGCGCGGCGGGCATGGCCACGCCGGAGACCAGGATCCGCGCCCGCAGCCCCTCGGTCGAGGGCGCCTCGGCGTAGCGGTACAGGCCGCGCAGCAGGCCCTCGACGTCGAGGTTCGCGGGCTCCGCGGGCTGCTGGTAGGGCTCGTTGTAGATCGTCAGGTAGTAGAAGATGTCCTCGGCCTGCTCGCCGTACATCCGGCGCAGGCCGTCCTTGACGATGTGGGCGATCTCGAACGACCACGCCGGGTCGTAGGCCACCACGGCCGGGTTGGTCGCCGCCAGCAGCAGCGAGTGCCCGTCGTTGTGCTGCAGGCCCTCACCGGTCAGCGTGGTGCGGCCCGCGGTGGCGCCGAGCACGAACCCGCGCGCCATCTGGTCGGCCGCCGCCCACAGGCCGTCGCCGGTGCGCTGGAAGCCGAACATCGAGTAGAAGATGTAGATCGGCACCATCGGCTCGCCGTGCGTGGCGTAGGAGGTGCCCGCGGCGGTGAACGACGCGGTCGACCCGGCCTCGTTGATGCCCTCGTGCAGGATCTGGCCCTGCTCGCTCTCCTTGTACGACAGCATCAGCGACGCGTCGACCGAGGTGTAGAGCTGGCCCTGCGGGTTGTAGATCTTCTGCGTGGGGAACATCGAGTCCATGCCGAACGTGCGCGCCTCGTCCGGGATGATCGGCACCAGCCGCGGCCCGATCTCCGGGTCCTTGGCCAGGTCGCGCACCAGCCGGACGAACGCCATCGTGGTGGCGACCTCCTGCTTGCCCGACCCGCGCTTGAGCACGTCGTAGACCTTGTCGCCGGGCAGCGCCAGCGCCTTGGCCTTGGTGCGCCGCTCGGGCAGGTACCCGCCGAGCTGGCGGCGGCGCTCCTGCAGGTACTGGATCTCCGGGGCGTCCTGGCCGGGGTGGAAGTACGGCGGCAGGTACGGGTCGCGCTCGAGGTCGGCGTCGGAGATCGGGATGCGCAGGGTGTCCCGGAAGGCCTTGAGGTCGTCCAGGGTCATCTTCTTCATCTGGTGCGTGGCGTTGCGGGCCTCGAAGTGCGGGCCCAGGTTGTAGCCCTTGATCGTCTTGGCCAGGATCACCGTGGGCTGGCCGACGTGCTCGGTGGCCGCCTGGTAGGCCGCGTACACCTTGCGGTAGTCGTGGCCGCCGCGCTTGAGGTTCCAGATCTCCTGGTCGGTCATCGGGGTGACCAGTTCCTTGGTCCGCGGGTCGCGGCCGAAGAAGTGCTCGCGGACGAAGGCGCCGTCGTTGGCCTTGTAGGTCTGGTAGTCGCCGTCGGGGGTGGTGTTCATCAGGTTGATCAGCGCGCCGTCGCGGTCGGCGTGCAGCAGCGAGTCCCACTCGCGGCCCCAGATGACCTTGATGACGTTCCAGCCCGCGCCGCGGAAGAACGCCTCCAGCTCCTGGATGATCTTGCCGTTGCCCCGGACCGGGCCGTCCAGCCGCTGCAGGTTGCAGTTGATCACAAAGGTGAGGTTGTCGAGCTGCTCGTTGGCCGCGACGTGCACCAGGCCGCGCGACTCCGGCTCGTCCATCTCGCCGTCGCCGAGGAACGCCCATACTCGCTGGTCAGAGGTGTCCTTGATGCCGCGGTCGCGCAGGTACCGGTTGAACCGGGCCTGGTAGATGGCGTTCATCGGGCCAAGGCCCATGGAGACGGTGGGGAACTCCCAGAAGTCCGGCATCAGCCGCGGGTGCGGGTACGACGGCAGGCCGCCGCCGGGGCCCGCGTGCGAGAGCTCCTGGCGGAACCCGTCGAGCTGCGAGGTGGTGAGCCTGCCCTCGAGGAACGCGCGGGCGTAGATGCCGGGGGAGGCGTGGCCCTGCACGTAGATCTGGTCGCCGCCGCTGGGGTGGCTCTTGCCGCGGAAGAAGTGGTTGAAGCCCACCTCGTAAAGGGCGGCCGAGGACGCGTAGGTCGAGATGTGCCCGCCGACGCCGACGCCGGGGCGCTGCGCGCGGTGCACCGTCATCGCGGCGTTCCAGCGGATCCACGCCCGGTACCGCCGCTCCACCTCCTCGTCACCGGGGAACCAGGGCTCCTTCTCGGTGGGGATGGTGTTCACGTAGTCGGTGCTGGTCAGTGCGGGCACCCCGACGTGGCTCTCCCTGGCCCGCTCGAGCAGCCGCAGCATCAGGTAGCGCGCGCGCTGCTGCCCCCCGCCTGCCAGCGCGGCGTCGAAGGACTCCAGCCATTCCGCGGTCTCCTCGGGGTCGATGTCCGGGAGGTGTGCGGCGAGACCGTCGCGGATGACGCGGACGCGCTCGGGGGTGGGCTGGTTTTTCTGCGTGGCCAACTCGGAGCTCCAGCCTGATCAGAGGACAAGTTTTCGCGCGCGCGATACCACGCGCCCGGGTGACACTCTGCCATGTTCCGCTCGCCGGGCGGCGGCGTCATCCTTACTGTTCAGTAGACGACGTGGGACAGCCCGCACGACCCGGCGCGCCGGAGCGGCTGGCGGCCCCGGTAGCGGCGTGTCGAACAGCGGACGGTTGCGCAGGTGGCCACTGTCAGTGTTCGCTATCGCCTAACCGAACAGGCACAACGCGGTCGACGGCCCTCGGACGAGGGGGCAGGAGCACCGCGAGAGCACAACTGGAGGAGTGACACCGTGGTGGCCGCGGGAGACGCCGGGAACGCCGACGTCGCCGACAAGCTGGGGATCGAGGCAGGCAACGTAGTCCAGGAGCTCGGCTGGGACGAGGACGTCGACGACGACCTGCGTGCGGCGGTGGAGGAGCGCATTGGCTCCGACCTGCTGGACGAGGACGCCGACGAGGTCGTCGACATCGTCCTGCTGTGGTGGCGCGAGGAGGACGGGGACCTCGTCGACACGCTGATGGACGCGATCGGGCCCCTCGCCGACAACGGCGTGATCTGGGTGCTGACACCCAAGACCGGCAGGCCGGGGCACGTCGAACCGAGCGACATCGCCGAGGCGGTGCCCACCGCGGGGTTGGCCCAGACCTCCAGCGTCAGCGTCGGCCAGGACTGGGCCGGTACCAGGTTGGTGGCGCCCAAGTCGGCCAAGCCCAAGCGCTGACCCTGTGCTGGTGGTCACCCGGGTGCTCACCCACCCGGGTGGCCTAGGCTGGCCGTGCACAGTCTCGGCGCGGCGACGCGCCCCCAGCCGCGGAGGATTCCTGGTATGGCGGTCGAGGTCGGTTCGAAGGCCCCGGACTTCACGCTCAACGACTACAACAAGCAGCCGGTGGCGCTGGCGGACTACCGGGGGGCCAAGAACGTGCTCCTGGTGTTCTACCCGTTCGCCTTCAGCGGCACCTGCCAGGGCGAGCTCTGCCAGGTCCGCGACGAGCTCGCCGACTACAGCGACAACAACGTCCAGGTCATCGGTGTGTCGGTCGACACCCCCTTCAGTCTCAAGGCCTGGGCGACCCAGCAGAACTACCAGTTCCCCCTCCTCTCCGACTTCTGGCCCCACGGCGACGTAGCCAAGCTCTACGGCGTCTTCAACGAGGCGGCGGGCCTGGCCAACCGGGGCACCTTCCTGATCGACACCGAAGGCACCGTCCGCTTCGCCGAGATCAACGGCCCCGGCGAGGCCCGCGACCAGGAGGCCTGGAAGAAGGCCGTGGCCGCGCTGTAGGTTCGACCCCGCGCCCCGAGTCGGTGGGGGCGCGGACCCGGGCGCATAGCTCAGCGGGAGAGCACTCGGTTTACACCCGAGCGGTCGCAGGTTCGAATCCTGCTGCGCCCACAGAATCATTTGATTGCAGGAGCCCGCCTGGCGCAGCTGATTTTCTACCCCGTCCGGGCGCGGGTGTACTCGGTAGCTCGACTGCCTTCTTGCATCGGGTGCTGCGCACGAGCGGGGCTCGGACCGGCCGCATGACGAGTACGCCTCTGATGAGGAGCACGGGCCATGTCATGGCCGGTCCGAGCGGTGAAGCGCCCTATGGCCTGAGATCAGGCGGCTTGGCTTGATCGGCCGTTCTTCCTCGACTTCGCGACAAAGGGGATGTTGGCGAACTGGAGCGTCATGCCGAGGTAAGACAGTTCCTGGCTCAACCGGATCAGGCCGACCTGGGTCAGGGTGAACAGCGTCTGCACTCCCCACTGTCGACCGCCGATGGCCAAGACCACCGTCCGCGGTCTGGTCGTGATCGTTCTGGCGTTGTCGGCCATCCTGACCTTGGTGTCGAGCTGCCCCAACGCCTCGGGCTCGGAGCGTAGTGACCAGGCGGATGCTCGGGTTTGGGTGAAGAGGTGCCCCATCGCGGCTGCGCCCGAGGGCCACTTGACGTGGATCAGCTCGTTGTCGGGACCCAGCAGGTCCGCCAGCTCGAGCCGGGGGTGCATCGGTGTTCGGGCGAGGTTCTTGTCCAGGCAGAGGAAACCGGACTGCTCGGCCACCAGTTCGCAGTACCGGTGCTCGTCGTCGGGCGAGCTGGCTCGCCGCCAGGTCGGGAACGGCAGCGGGCTGGTGTTGGCGAAGAGTTCGGCCAATCGTTCGTGGACTCGGGCGACAGCGTCCTCGCCGATCTCGTACCAGCGGCCGCGGTTGAGGCAGAAGGTCTTGCTCCCGAGCGTGGTCTCGAAGGAGATCCACTTGTCGAGCGTGATCGGCCGGACGAGGGCATCCTCGCCCTGGTCATCGGCGCACGGCGCCAAGCGCGCGGTCTTCAACTCCGCGAGGCGCGCGCCCTCGGTGATCTGGGCGAACCGCGCGGTGACCTCGTCGATGTCGACATCGGGATCGAGCCGAACGTGGCCGAGGCCGCCGAAGCTCGTGATGGCGAAGGAGTTCGCCTCCGCCGCGGCGGCGGCGGCCGCATTCGGCCAGCAGAGGCCGATCGGCCCGAAGCGCGTGTCGCCGCCGAGGGCAACGGCAAGCCTTGCCTCGAGTTCGGCCATCAAGGGGTGGTTCGCCCCTGCCGGTCGCACCTGGTTGATGAAGCGCAAGGGGGACGCCGCGTCAGTGGAGTCCACCACTGCGCAGATGGTGCGCAGGTCCGCCACGAAGTCCTCGGGCGACCGGCCCAGTTGGATGTGCAGTGAGTCGCCTGCCTTGATCTGCCAGGTCTTGCCGGTAGCCCGGTGATAGGTCAGGCCCGCCATGTCGGCGGGCCCGGTCACGTGCGTCACGACCTCACCCGCGGGTTCCAGGGGAAAGGCGGAAAGCGGGTTGCCGAGCGGGAACGAGGTCCGCGTTTGCCGTGACGTCGTGTCCACCGAGGCGCTGTTCACGGTGCGCAGGTTCGAGGGGTCGACGCGGCGGACGGCGAACGCCAAGCCGAAGCCCTCGTCCAGCAGTGTTTCGTCCAGCAGGTGGTGCGCGCCCACGCCCCAGGTGGCGGCGCACACCCAGTCCTGGTCGAGTTCGACCACGACGACGAGGAAAGGCGATCGAACAGCGAGTTCCAGGTCCACACCGGTGATCTGCCGGGGGTGGTCGCCCCACGACGCGTTGTTGCCCACGCGTCCACCTGCCACGAGGTGGGCGGTGGCGCCCGCTATCCGGGTCGTCTGATCGACTTCGAGTTCAGCGTCCTTGGGGGGCTTGAGGTAGTCGGTGAGGGGGAGGCCTGCCGGGAACCGGTAGATGGTCACCGGCGCGGTGGGGAGTTTCTTTCCAGGCAAAGTGAAATCATCCTTGTTCGTGCACGGGCGGACATCGCGGTTGCCCGACGCGCCCGTCCTTCTTCGAGTCCATCATGGACAGTTTTCCCGCGCGCGGTGATCACGGGCGAGTGGTTCGACTCGCCCGTGTGCGCGGAGGTCACCGACTGCGGTGAGCGGGGGACAGGTCGAAAGACCTCGACGGCTTGACTCTCAACCGAAACACCCAAGCAGGCCAAGTCACGCGGCCGAACTCTGGTGGGCGGGGGCGTCTGGCCCTAGACTCGAAGGGCTTCCTCCAATTCCGGTTATCAGGCCAGTGGATGGGGTGAGCTTCGCGCGGCCTCCTGTTGCAGCAGG
Source organism: Actinokineospora baliensis (assembly GCF_016907695.1). Classification (NCBI taxonomy): domain Bacteria; kingdom Bacillati; phylum Actinomycetota; class Actinomycetes; order Pseudonocardiales; family Pseudonocardiaceae; genus Actinokineospora; species Actinokineospora baliensis. The sequence goes on from NZ_JAFBCK010000001.1 coordinate 3,003,275, forward strand.
GGGCCGCGCTTGTGTTCGACTGTGATCAAACGAGAACCATGCCCTCACTCGAACGTGACAAAGCATGCCTCATCGAGCCCAGCGTTGTCGCATCGAGGTCGCGGCGTGTCGCCGAGCGGCCGAAGTTTTCAGCCCGACGGAGGTCGAGTTCAGCCGAACTGATGAGCGGGATGCTCGTCGCCGCCAGTTTCTGGTCGACCGAGGCAATCATGGGGAAACCCACGGTTGTCATGAATCCGCCGTCGGGCGGGAAATGTGTGACAAATGCTGGACACATCGCGCGAGCGCTATACGGGGGGGCAGGTTGGTCGTCACTGTAGGTGATTTTCTAGCGGTAAACATGACTCTGCATGGGCTGAACGGGTGTTGCGGTTTGGGGACCGTTCGGCGCACCGCCAGGGATCCGACCTGCTCTTGATCCGATCAGGGGCTGGCTCCCGTGGGACGACGGGAGCCAGCCGTCTGGTTACGGGTAGTTGTAGCCGAGGGTGTAGGAGCCGCTGCCTGTTACGGATTTGATCTGGTAGCGGTAGTAGCCCGCGGTTCCGGTGTAGGTGAGGGTTTCACTGGAGCCCGCTGTGGTCGCTTGGGCGACGGTGGGCCAGGTGGAGCCGTTCCATTTTTGGAGGTATAGGTCGTAGTTGGCGGAGGTGGGGCCGGTCAGGCAGGCTTTGTGGGCGCCTGCCACCGTGGTTTGGAAGAAGGAACCGTCGGGTTGGTATTGGGTGGCTCCGGTGGTGAGGGAGCCGGTTTTGGTGACCTTCATGCCCTGGCACGGTGTTTGTCCACCTGGGACGGTCAGGGTGTAGGTGGCCGGGGCGGTGGTGGCGCCTGTTGCCGAGGCGGTGATGGTGTAGGTGCCGGGGGCGGTTGCGGTGCCGACGTTGATGGTGAGGGTGCTGGACTGGCCCGCGGTGACGGCGGTGGGGGAGAACACGGCTGTGGTTCCGGCCGGGGCTCCGGTGGCGCTCAGGGTGAGCGTCGGGTTGCCGCTGATGGTGGGGGTTTGCAGGGTCGCCGTGGTCGAGGTGCCCTGGTTCACCGTGCCGGAGGTGGGTTGCAGTGCCAGGACGGGGGTGTTGCCGCCGCCGCTGGTGTTGTCGATGTCGTTGCGGATCTCGTTGTACACCAGGGTGATCCGGGTGCCCCAGTTCGGGCAGCCGCCCAGGTGGTGCAGGGCGATCACCTTGTGCGAGGAGCCCGCCAGGACCGGCGAACCCGAGTTGCCGCCCGAGGAATCGCAGCGGTAGCCGGTGTTGACCCCCGAGGACACCACGTCGATCTTGCAGGTGGCGCCGCCTTCGGACTCCTCGAACAGCGACATCCGCTTGGGCAGGACGTCGCCGTGGCCCGCGATGTAGATCCGCTCGTTGGCGGTCGGTTCGCGCACGTCCAGGTACAGCGTGCCGTACTGGCGGATGCTCTCGAAGTTGGTGACGCTGAACAGGGTGTAGTCCAGGTTCTGCAGCGAGCTGGTGCGGATCAGGTCCTGGCCCGCGACCTTGGTGCCGGTGCGCGGGTTGTTCCCGCCGCAGGTGGCGCACTGGTAGTCGAACTGGAACTCGCTGGAGCGCAGTTCCGCCGCGTCGGCGACGCAGTGCGCGTTGGTCAGCATCCGGTTGGTGTTGCCGACCCGCCACGCCGTGCACGAGCCGAGGCCGTTGACCAGCTGCCTGGCCACCGCGTGCGAGCGCGCGTACTCGGTGGGGTGGCTGTTCTGGTAGCAGACGACGTCCTTGCGCGCGTCGTTGCCGCACACGCTGAACGGCCGCGGGTTGTTCGCGGCGAACTCGGCCGCCCCGAAACCGCGGTCGTAGCGGGTGACCCGGGTGCCGTAGCCCTGCCGGGTCAGCCGGGCGCCGTCGCGGGCACCGGTGGCGTGCAGGGTGACCACCGCGGTGTCGCCGTCGATCGACATGGCCGCGAACCCGGGGCCGCCGTGCTCGGTGAAAGACGAGCCCTTCGACCGGTCGGCGTAGTAGGTGTAGACCTCGCGGCCGTCGGGGGACGCGACGGTCACGTAGTCACCGCCCACCAGTTTCAGCGGCGCGAAATGCACCTTCACATAACTGGCACCCGGTGCCGTGAACTCGGTGCGCCAGGAATTCCCAGTATTGCCATACCGGATCGCGGTGTTGGTGCTCTCACTGGCGCCGGTCGTGCTCACCGGGCTGGCCGCCGCCGGGGCCGGTGCGGGTTCGGCCAGGTCAGCGGCACCGGTGGGCGGTGCGGGGCCCACCACGGCGGCGACCAGCACAGCGGCCGGGACAAGCAGACGTCGAAGCATTCTCGCTCCTGGAGGCAGGGTATCCATTCAAAGAAAAGACTGCCCTGCCGCCAACACGTCCGGGGTCATCTCAGATCCCCATAACAGAATTCACTGGAAGATGGCGATCGGCCTGATCACCAGTTCCCCCGTGCCCGATTTCCACGATTGGACCTTGCCCAGGCAGCGCGCCTGGAACGGCCCGTCCGGGATCTCGTCGTCGCGCAGGCCGTCCTGGTGGCACTCGATGCGCACCTGCGGCCCCTCCTCCGGGTCGTCCGGGTCGCCGAACGGGGCCAGCAGGACCGTGCGCGACCCCGACTGCTCGGCGACCCGGAACGACCCGCGCACCGAGACGTAGTCGTTGATCGCGCGCAGCCGCACCGCCGCGCCGTCGTCGTGCACCCTGGTGAGCGCGGTGTTGCGCACGACGGTGCGCTTGCCGAGGTCGACGTGCACCACGCCGTCGGCGGCGCCGAGCACGTCGAGCAGGACGCCGATCACCGCGATCGGCTCTGCGGTGGTGATGTAGCGGCTGACCACCTCGCGCCCGCTGGTGCGCCCGCCGTCCACGCCGACGTCGCGGACCTTGAGCGCGATCTTGTGGTCCCGGTTGGTGCCGACCCGTTCCTCGACCTCGCGGCGCATCGCGTCGCCGTAGCCGCCGGACAGGTACAGGTCCATCACCGACTTCTCGTGCAGGTAGAAGGTCAACCCGGGCACCTCGCGCACCGGGGCGAAGCGCCGCCGCGACCGCCACGCCCACACCAGGGCGCCCAGCGCGACCACGACCGCCACCGCGGTGACCGCCCACACCAGCGCCCACGGCCACCACACCGACCACCACAGAGCCCTATCGACAGCCACGGATCTCCCTCACCGCCGCCTCCAGTGCCGCCTCGCTCGTCTCGACCACCCGTCCGCCGGTCGCCCTGGCCACCTCGCCCAGTTCCACCGGATCCGCCTCGCCCAAGGCGATCGCGTAGGTCGGCACCGGTCGTGCTCCGGCGCCGAGGAACTGCGCCGCGGTGATGCCCGCGTTGTTCTCCCCGTCGGTCATCAGCACCACCGACGCGTCACCGCGCACCGCCAGGTACCCCTGTTCCAGCGCGGACCAGATCGCCGTGCCCCGCCCGTCCGCCGGTGCCGCCAGCACCCCGGCCAGTGCGTCCACATCGGACTGACTGGTGACCGTGACCTCGTGCCGTTGCAGCACGGTGCCCGCGAAGCGCAGCACCGTGATCGTCTCCCCGACGTGGAACCTGGCGAAGCCGCCGGTGCCGGTCCCGCTGAGCGCCCGGAACGCCGCGCGCAGCCGCTCCACCCGGGGACCGGCCATCGAGGCGGAGTAGTCCAGCACGAACACCACCTGGTGGACCGCGCCGGAGGTCAGCCGCCGGTACGCGGCCAGCAGCGCGTCGAGGACCTCTTGCCGGTCGGGGAAGTAGAGCGCGTTGCCGATGGGCGCCCGCAGCCGCTGCGGCCGGTCCAGGCCGGGGTCGGCCGCGCGCCTGGCGGTGTTGTCCATGATCCAGCGCTGCGCGTGCTCGCCCTGCAGCCAGCCGACCGCCCGCTGGTAGCCCTCGCGCTTGGCCGGGTCGAGCAGGATCAGCGGGAACCGCGACAGCATCATCCCGTCGCGCGGGTAGATGATCTCCAGCGGTTCGCGCAGCCGCCCGCTGGCGTTGAGCGCCAACAGGGTCGACTCGTGCTCGACCACCGCGTCCACCTCGGCCTGCCGCGCGGTGAACTGCGCGATCAGGTCCGCGCTGCTGCGCGGCTGCAACACCTGCCCGGCGAGGAATCCGCCCAGCGCGACGCAGCTGACCTGCTCCTTGGTCAGTGCCCCGCCGGTGCCCGCGGCCGCGGTCGCCACCCCCACCAGCGCGGCCAGTCCGGAGCCGGACCCGCTCGGGTCGGTCATCCCGAACCGCAGTTCGCCCGCCGCCGCCCGATCCGCCACGTCCGCCCACGAGGGCTCCGCGCCACCCGCCGCCGCGCGCAGCTTCGCCGCGGCTCCCGGCCGCACCCCGACCACCAGCGGCGAGGACATCACCGTCGTCGAGGTCGGCAGCGCGTTGCCCCTGCCCTGGGCCTTGGCCCGCAGGTGCAGGAACCGGTCGGTCACCGGCCAGGCCAGGTCGTGCCGGTAGTCCCCCGACACCAGCTCGGTCTCCGGGTCGTCGACGTACTCCAGCGCCAGCTCCACCCCGGTTTCCCGGCGCAGGTCCGCCAGCAGCGGCTCCAGGTCCGCCAGTTCCCGGTCGGCCAGCACGGTCAGCCGGACCGGCTCCGGCCCGGCGGCCACGCAGCCCGCCAGTACCGCCAGCAGGACCAGCAGCGCCGCGGCCCTCACGGGCACCCGCCCACCTCGGTGACCATCTTCTCCAGCAGCGGCAACGACGGCAGGAACGTCTCGGTGTCACCGACCCCGGAGCTGGGCACCGGCAGGCCGCGCTCGGTGAGGAACCGCGAGAACTGGCCGGTGGTCAGCGTGTCGTCCGCCTCGAACACCCGGAACCCCAGTTCCAGCGCCCGCCTGCGCAGGTCGGGGTCGGTGGTGATCAGCTCGCCGAGCCGCTCGCCGCCGGGCGTCAGCGCCAGGAACTCGGGCACCGTCTGCAGCTGCGCGGCCGGGTACAGCAGCACCCTGCGGTCGTCGACCTCGCCGGTCTGGCGCAGTGTGCGCAGCTGGTGGGCGAGGAACTGGTGCTCGTAGATCACCGCGATCGGCGCCAACCCCTGCCCGTCGGGGGCGAGGTAGCTGCTCGACATGTCGTCGCCCGGCAGGCCCTGCGCGGTCAGCAACGGCTTGATCTCGCGCGCCAGGGCCACCGCGTCCGCCTCGGTCTGCGGTATGACGTTGCCGTTGGCCACGAACGCGACCAGCCCGAGGTAGGTGGCCGAGGAGTTCGACGAGCACAGGTCGGAGGTCTGCGCGAGAACCCGGTTGCTGTTGGTGAGCTTGCGGCCGGGCGCCGAGAGGCCGTCCCAGGTCTTGCCCTGCCGGATCAGCCCGATGAACCGGTCCATCGGCATGTCGTAGTACAGGCTCGGGCCCGTTGTCGGTTGCGGGGTCGCGACCGGCTCACCCGGCGTGTACCCGGCCAGCGCCGTGGCGTACTCGCGGTAGGTGGCCAGCACGATGGGGGAGAAGAACGGCTTGTAGAGCTTCGCGGGCCGGTGCCCCGACCGCGCCAGCCGCTGCTTGATCAGCAGGGCGGCGGGTTGTCCGGACGGGAACACGAAGTCGTAGTCGTCGAGGGAGTTGACCGCGATGTCGCGCGAACCCGCCCGGTCCAGCGACACCTGGATGCCGTGCGCCATCAGGATCCGGCGCACCTCGGCGTCGGTGAAGAACTCGGCCTTCGAGGCCAGCCTGCCGCTGACCACCACCACCTCGCGCAGTGGCAGCGCCAGCACCCCGCCCGCGAACAGCGCGATCGCCCCGACCACCGCGACCAGCGCCGACGGCAGGAACACGCCGAGGAAGCGCTTGCGGCGGAAGATCGACCTCGGTGGCTCGACGACGGTGAACCCCGGCTCGGCCACACCCCCCTGGCTGATGGCCACCGACCCCCTCCGGTTCGCCGAACCCCTTCCCACAAGGGAGATCGCTCGAACCGCACCGGCGATTACGGCCGCGGCGGCCGATCTTCGAACAAGATCGGCCGCCGCGGGGAGGTACGGGTCAGACGCGCTCGAGCTCCGGGTCGTCGTCCGGGCGGCGCTCGGCGGTCCCGCTCGGCACGGTCAGCGTCACAGCCTGGGCCTCGGCCGCCTTGCGCGCCTTCTTCCGCTTGCCGAGCACGATCTTGACCACCACGACGAGCACGACCGCGCCGAGCAGGATCGCGGCGCCGCCGCTGAGGTAGGACTCCAGCCGGTGCGCCGCCTCGCCGAGGGCGGCGCCGATGCCGATGTGCACCGCCGACCAGCACGCCGCGCCCGCGACCACCGCGGGCAGGAACTTGCGGTACGGCAGGTTCGAGGTGCCCGCCGCCGCCGGGGTCAGCGTCCGCACCACCGGCATGAACCGGGCGAAGAACACCGCCCAGGCGCCGCGGCGGCGCAGGATGTCGGTGGCCTTGTCCCAGCCCTCCACCCCGTACTTCTGGATGAGCTTGGTGTCGCGCAGCTTGACCCCGTACTTGCGGCCGATGAAGTAGCCGATGGAGTCGCCGATGCCCGCGCAGACGGTGACCACGGCCCACAGGATCAGGAACCGGGGGACACTGTTGACGGTGGTCGCGGCGATCAGCAGACCGCCTTCACCCGGGGCGATGAACCCGAGGCCGATGGTGCACTCGGCGAGCACCAGGCCACCGGTCGCGGCAACCAGGGCGGGCTGCGGCAGCGCCTGCAGCCACTCCAGGACGTCGGTCAACAAGGCCACGGGTCGGTTCCCCTCCACCAGTGGGCACCAGGCTCTCCGGTGCCGTTCCTCCCGCGCGGCGGCCCCCACCGGCCGCGCTCGGGACTTGGGACGTACCGCACCGCCACCCGGTTGCCGCGCGCCCGCACTCAGTCTTTCGTCCGCGGTGAGCGTGACATAACCGGGATGTCCCGGAGATCGTCCCAGGAGTCGACCGCCGGATCATCCCAGGGGCTGACCGGGCGGCTACCGCTTGAGCAGCGCGCTGATCTCCTGGCTCGACTCGCCCGCCTCGGCCAGGTGCCGCAGGTTCTCCGGGACCTGCTGGCCCCGGTGCTCGACGGCCTGGGTGTAGAGCCGACCGGCCCGGTAGGACGACCGCACCAGCGGACCGGCCATGACCCCGGCGAAGCCCAGGCCCTCGGCGGTCTCCTTGTGCGCGAGGAACTCCTCCGGCTTGACCCACCGGTCGACCGGGTGGTGGCGCACGCTCGGCCGCAGGTACTGGGTGATGGTGATGATGTCGCAGCCCGCTTCGTGCAGGTCCGACAGCGCCTCGGTGACCTCGTCCGGCGTTTCGCCCATGCCCAGGATCAGGTTGGACTTGGTGACCAGGCCGAAGTCGCGGGCCGCGGTGATGACCGCCAGCGAGCGCTCGTAGCGGAACGCCGGGCGGATCCGCTTGAAGATCCGCGGCACCGTCTCCAGGTTGTGCGCGAGCACCTGCGGCCGCGAGCCGAACACCTCGGCCAGCTGGTCCGGCTCGGCGTTGAAGTCGGGGATGAGCAGCTCCACGCCGGTGCCCGGGTTGAGCGCGTGGATCTGGCGGACCGTCTCGGCGTAGAGCCAGGCGCCGCCGTCCTCGAGGTCGTCGCGGGCGACACCGGTGATCGTCGAGTAGCGCAGGCCCATCGCCTGCACCGACTCGGCCACCCGGCGCGGCTCGTCGCGGTCGAGGTCGGCGGGCTTGCCGGTGTCGATCTGGCAGAAGTCGCAGCGGCGGGTGCACTGCTCGCCGCCGATCAGGAAGGTCGCCTCGCGGTCTTCCCAGCACTCGTAGATGTTGGGACAGCCGGCTTCCTCGCACACCGTGTGCAGGCCCTCGCGCTTGACCAGGCCCTTGAGCTCGCGGTACTCCGGGCCCATCTTGGCCCGGGTCTTGATCCACGAGGGCTTCTTCTCGATCGGTGTCTGGCTGTTGCGCACTTCCAGGCGCAGCATCTTCCGACCCTCAGGCGCGACTGTCACACGGCCAGGTTACGCCTCTAGGCCGGTTCCGGGGAAACGCCGGTCAACTCGGCTGTGCGCACCCACAATGTCCGGCCAAGTGTGGGGTCGAGGGCCAAAGATCGCGGTCGGGCCAGACCCACCTGGCCGTACATCTCGCCCGGTCCGGTCGGTCCGTAGTACTGCCCGCCGGTGACCTCGGGCGCGGTGGCGGCGTACAGCTGCGGCAGCACGGCGCGGTCGACGGGCGCGGTCACCAGCCGGGTACCCGCCCGGACCACCGCGGCCAGGCCCCGACCGACCGGCCCGCCGACCCGCGACCGCGTCGAGTTGCCCGTCAGCTCGGTGTTGGCCAGGCCGGGGTGCGCGGCGACGCTGAGCAGGTCGAGCCCGGCCGCCTCCGCCCGCCGCTGCAGTTCGACCGCGAAGACCAGGTTCGCCAGCTTGGACTGGGCGTAGGCGGCGCCTGCCTGGTAGCGCCGCCGCTCGAAGTTGAGGTCGGTGATGTCGAACCCGTCGTTGCGGTGCGCGATGCTCGACACGGTCACCACCCGGGCACCGGCCGCGGCGCGCAGCGCGGGCATCACCAGCCAGGTCAGCGCGGCGTGGCCGAGGTGGTTGGTGCCGATCTGCGACTCGAACCCGTCGGCGGTGCGCCCCTTGGGCGGCACCATCACGCCCGCGTTGTTGACCAGCACGTCCAGCCGGTCACCCGTGCGCTCCCGCACCTGCTCGGCCGCGGCCCGCACCGACGCGAGGTCGGCGAGGTCCAGCTCCAGCAGTTCGGCGGCGCCGGTCACGGTCCGCAGCGCCGCCCGCCCGCGCTCGACCGAGCGGCACGCCATCAGCACGTGCGCGCCGTGCTCGCTGAGCAGTTGCGCCGTGCGCAGGCCCAGCCCCGAGTTCGCCCCGGTGACCAGGGCGGTCTTCCCGGTCAGGTCGGGGACGTCGGCAGCGGACCAGCTCATGGGTGCCCTCCTCTTCACGCGTGCTACCCGAGGGTAGGCAGCGGGCACTGAGGAACCGCTCAGGCGCTGGCGGCCAACCGGCGCGCGAAGTGCCGGACCGGGCGGCGGCGCGGCGGGGTGGTGCGCAGCAGCGCGGTGAACGCGGCGCCGACCCGGGTGATCTCCGCCCTGGCGTCGGCGGGCCCGGCCAGGCCCGCGGCCAGTGCCAGCATCCGCTGCTCGCCCTCCAGGCCGGGTCGCAGCACCTCGGGGCTGGCGGTGGTGTGCGCGTCGAGGACCGCGCGCAGCAGTGCGTGCTCGGTGGCGGTGTCCAGCCACGCCCGGGTGACCGCGTCGACCAGGTCGACACCCGGCTCGCGCTCGGCGTCGGACTGGGCCAGGCCCACGCGGCCGGTGAGCTTGAGCGTCCAGCGGTACTGCAGCGCGAGCAGCACCTGCCCCGGGCTGTCGAACAGGTCGGCGACCTCGCCGGTGAACGGGATGGCGCCACCCGGGTTGTGCCTGAGGTGTTCGAGCACGCCGTCGAGCGCGGCGTGCCTGCGGTGGTAGTCGGACCAGCTCATCGTGACCTCCCCGGACCCGCGTACATACCACCGGTCTTCGGCATACCGTCGGTATGAACCAGGACGCGCCCAACGTACCACGGGTACGTACCGTCGGTATGTCCTGCGGATGACCTAGGGTGTGAGCGTGCCGACAGCCCGACCCCGCCGGGAGGACTACAGCGAGTCGACCAGGAAGGCGCTGGTCGACTCCGCCGTGGTGCTGTTCACCAAGCAGGGCTACGCCGCCACCTCCCTCGACGCCATCGCCCGCCGCGCGCGGGTCACCAAGGGCGCGCTCTACCACCACTTCAGCGGCAAGCAGGCCGTGTTCGAGGCCGCCTTCGGCGCCGTGGAGAAAGCCGTCCTGGCCCGCCTCGGCGAGGTCGTCACCGGCCCCGGCAGCCCGTGGGACCGCGCGGTCAGCGGCCTGCAGGCCTACGTCCAGGTCTGCCTGGAGCCGTCCTACCAGCGCATCGCCATCCACGAGGGCCCGGTCGTGATGGGCTGGGAGCGCTGGCGCGAGGCCGAGGAGCACTTCAGCTTCGGGCTGGTCAAGGCCGCCATCGAAGCCCTCATCACGGCGGGCGAGATCGACGACCTGCCGGTCGAGGTCACCGCCAGGATCCTCTTCGGCGCCCTGCAGACCGGGGCGGCCATCATCGCGGGCGCCGACGACCCCAGGCAGGCGGGCGCCGAGGTGTCGCAGACGATCATCAGGGTTCTGGAGGGCATGCGGGTGCGGCGTCCCAGTTGCGCCGCCTGCGGAACCGAACCCGCCCCCTAGGATCACCGCCGGTAGCGGCGGATGGCCCTTGGGGGAGACCGTGATCGAGCCTGTGCTGGAGCGGCCGGTGTTGGCCGACCCGACCACCGACCTCTTAGTGCGTTTGCGGCCAAGGGCCGAGCGGGAGGTACTGCGCTCGCCGGTGTTCCTTACGGTCCTTCTAGCGGCACTGACCGTCTTCATCGTGATGTACGGGAACATCCTGTTGGCCGTACTGCCTGGCGTCTTCTGCCTGCTGAACCTGGGGGTCTTGTCCTACCTGTGGTCATTGGTGCGGTCGAGCAGGCGCGGCGCTGCTTTGCTCGTCGACGCTTACTGGCGTCCGACCGAAGTGACTGTGCTGCGGGGAAGCAGCATCAGCACGGATCTGTCCACGCCCTCTGGGGCACTGCGAGTGCTGGGGCTGTCCACAGCGCACCGACCAGTCCTGCGCCGCACTGGCCGCGCTTGGATCGTCGGCCCTGATAGCTCTGGCGACGCCGCGGTGCGGATCGAGGGCTCTTTTGAGGCGTACCCGGCGGTCCGGTTGGCCAAGGCGCCCGCACCAGGCCCGGTCCCGAAAGCCGAGACCACCGACCCGACCCTGCTCTGGGCGAAGAACCTGTCCGCCCGGGCGTGGCTCCTCGCTTCGCCTGCGGTGGGCCTGCTGGTGGGGGTCCTGGCATTTGTGGCCGACGTCGACCTGCTGGTGCTGCTGGTCATCACCCTCGTCGTGGTGTTGGGCCTCGCGCTGGGCCAGGTGAAGAACCTGCACCGGTGGATCGACCGCAAGCTCCCGAGGCTGGTCGCGGCAGGAGGCTGGGTGGCTGCGGGAGCGACCCTCTCGCCGTGGACGCCGCGGGTTGACTCCTCGGCGGAGACGAGCGTGGCGCTGCGGTTGGACAGCGGTGTGGTCGCGACCGTGGCCCTGCCCAACGCGCTCACCGACCTGCTCGGCGCCATCGTCGACACCGGGGGTGTGTGGGTGGCGGGAACGATTGCTCCCGGCAACACCGTCGCTGTCGGGTTTCCCGGGTATCCACTGGTGGCCGCGGGGACGGTGCTGCCGGGCTGAGGCGGGTGGCGGTCTACAGTCACCGCGCTGTTGCTCGACGACTACCTGGGGGTAGCCCGTGTTGACCGAACCCGCGCCGGACCAACCCGTCCTGGCCGATCCGACCACCGCCGCGCTGGTCGCTTTGAATGACCGGCCGTGGTCGAGGTTGCGCCCGTTCGTCACCGCCGGGGTCCTGGTTGCCCTCGCCGTGGCGGTCGACCAGTGGTGGGGCAGTGATCCGCTGGTACTGCTGTTCGTGTTGGGCGCCGGGCTCAACGTGATCGCGGGCAGCCACCTCCTGCGCCTGCACCGGCTGAACCGGGCCGCCGCGGGGATGCTCGCCACAACACCGTGGATCCCGGTGGAGGCCCAGATCCTGCGCGGCGCCTCCGGGATCACCGACCTGCGGGTGCAACGCGAGGACGGCGTGCTCGCGCTGCGGGTGTTCCTGCTCACCGCCCCGCACCGGGTGGTGCTGCGGCGCACGGGCAAGGTGTGGATAGCCGGGCCGAACTTCGACGGCGTGGCCGCGGTGCGGGTCGAAGGTTCACACATGGCCTGGCCCGCCCGGCTGCTACCCGACCTCCCGGAACAACGCCCCACCAGCCGCGGCGACCAGGTCGAGCCCACCGCGGCCATGGCGGCGGCCCTGCGCAAGCGGGTCAACGCCCACCTCGTCTCCGTGCCGGTGGTGTTGGTCGTCGCGTACCTCATCGCGACCTCCCAGGGTGTGTTCGAGCCGCTGGTGTTCGCCAGCTCAGCGATAGCCGGACTCGTGGTCGCCGGTGCCGCGGTGTACCGAACGCGCCACCGGTTACCCGACCGCGCACTCCCCGGCCTGGTCGCCGCAGGTGGCTGGGTAGCCGCTTCGGCCACCGTCGACCCCTGGACCCCGCGCCCGGACGGCTCCGTGGAGGCCCGTGTCACTCTGCGCCTGCCCGACGGCCCTGCGGCGGTAGTGCTGCTGCGCAGCGCGTCAATCGACCTGCTGGGAACCATCGGCGAGACCGGCGGGGTGTGGGTGACCGGTTCGGTGGTCCCCGGTGGGGTGGTCGCGGTCGGATTCCCGGAGTATCCGCTGGTAGCGGCTGGGAGCGTGCTCTCGCTTTGACGGCGGGCGGCGGTTACAGTGTCCGCCGTTCGGGGGAATGCCCCGTCATCCTTCTGGGGGTAGCTCCGTGCTCGACCCTGTTGTCGGCCAGCCTGCGTTGGCTGACCCGACCACCGCCGCTCTGCACGTCGCGCGGCGTTCGCTGGACCGGCGCAAGGTCGGCCCCCTCATCGGCGTCTTGGTCGCGGTCTTCGGCGCCTGGTACGTCTCCCGCACGCTGGACAGCGCACTGCTGTTCGGCCTGTTCCTGCTGTTGGCGGCGGTGAACCTCGGGGTGGCCTGCTACGCGCTGCGTGCCCGCCAGTTGTCCCTGCGCGCCGTCGGCCTGCTCGGCGAGCGGTCGTGGATCCCGGTCGACGTTGAGGTCTTGCGCGGTACCACCGGGATCACCGATGTTCTCGCCGACGGCGCCGCGCTGCGCGTGTTGTCGCTCACGGCCGCACACCGGGCTGTCTTGCGGCGGACCGGCCGAGCCTGGGTGGTCGGTCCGACCGCAGACGGGGTGGCGGCGCTGCGGGTGGAGGGTTCGCACGAGGCGTGGCCCGCGCGGGTGCTGCCGACCGCGCCCGCGCGGCGACCGGCGCCCAGCACAGATGTCGTCGAGCCCACCCTTCGCGCGGCGGAGGTACGGGCCAGGCGGGCGAAGGCGCTCCTGTTCTTCCCGGCGGTGCTGGTCGTCTACGCCGTGTACGTGGCGACCCTCTTCGGCGGTTTTCAGTGGTACCTCTTCATCGCCGGGATGTCCGGACCCCTGATGGCCCTGGTCTTGGTGGTCCTGTTTCGCCACCGCCTGCCCGACCGGCGGTTGCCTGCCCTCGTTCGCGCGGGTGACTGGGTCCGCGCCGAGGTGACTGTCCACTCGCGAACCCCGCGCAGGGACGCGACCGCCGCGGCCAGCGCCACGCTCCGCCTCCCCGACGGCGCGACGGTCGCTGTCGTGGCGGGCAACGCCCATCTCGACCTGCTCGGCACCATCACCGAGACCGGCGCGGTCTGGGTGGCGGGCACTGTCGCCCTTGGACGGACGGTCGCGCTGGGATTCCCTGGGTATCCGCAGGTCGCGGCAGCGAAGGTCACCGGCAGCTGAGCGTGCCGCGGCTAACGGACTGAGGCTGCGGAGCGATCATGAAAACGTGCCTGTGATCGCCGAGAGCCCCGTCGCCGCGCCGGATCCGACCGTGCCCGCGGCCGCCGACCCGACGACAGTGATCCTCATGTGGGTGCGGCACATGCGGCGCACCCACATGAAGTTCGCGGCCAGGCTCATGGTCGTGTTCGCCGTGTGGACCCTCTTCTCCAACCTGTTCCTGTCCACTGTGGAGTTCAGCTACCGGTCCCTGCTCCTCCCTTTGCTCTACCTCGCCGCCGTCGCGTGGTTGTGGTCCCCGCTCGGCGTGAAGCCGTGGGAGAACCTGCCCACCGATGAGCTCCAGGCCAGGCCTTGGCGCCCTGTTGGTGCCCGCGTGCTGCGTGGTCGGCGGAAGATGGCCGTCATCGAGGTGCTCATCGGCGGTGAGCAGGTGGCGCTGGACGTCCGGATCGATCCGGCGCACCTGGCGATGGTCACCGACGCGGTGTGGCTCGTGCCCGTCGAGGGACCGTGGTTCATGGTGCGCGTGCCCGGCTCTCGGGAGCTGTTCTCCGCTAGGCGGGGCAAGGTGGTTCCGGTGGCCGAGCCCGCCGCGGTACCGGTCACCGAACGTTGGGCGCGGGTGCTGCGCGACCAGCTCACCTCGATCGCGGCTCAGTCCGCCTTCGGGGCGTGCTTGGCGGCGGCAACGGGGTTCGTGGTGTTCGGTTTCCAAGTGGCCGCTGCGGCATCGCTGGCCGTTGTGGTGATCTTCCTCCCCGCGCTGGCGTTGGGCCTGCGTCACCGGCTTCCCGACTTCCGCCTCCCCACCCTCGTCCGCGCCGCCGACTGGACCCGCGCCGACGCCGTGCTGTCCCCGTGGCGCTCACGCCGTGACGGCACCGCTGCCGTGACCGCCACGCTGACCCTCCCGGACGGCACCACCCGCACCGCCACCATCCCCGCCGCGACCGTGGACCTCCTGGGCGCCGTGTTCGAGAGTTCGACCCTGTGGGTGGGCGGCCACACCGGCCGCGTCGCCGTGGGTTTCCCGGGTTATCCGCACGTCGCCTACGCGGACCTGTCGTGAGCCTTCCCGACTGCGTTGCCCCACCCTCTTGGGCGGCGCGCAGTTCTTCCTTTTCTGGGCGAGCGTGTACCTACTGGTCACCCGAGCCGACCTCGCTGGCTCCGATCCCCGGTCTTGGATCTTCCCGCTGCTCTGCGTCGTTGCGGCCACGTGGACGCCGCTGGCGATCGGACCGTGGAAAGGGTCGTGATCACTGACAAACTCGAGGTTCCGCTGTGGTGCGAGATGGAGGCCTGTGTGCTGGCCCGGCGTGCTCGAGGTGGTCGTCGATGGCGAGCCGGAGGTGCTGCGCACTTGGGTGGACTTGGCGCACCTGGCGAGAATCACCGACACGGTGTGGCTGGTGCCAATCCGCAGGCCAAGCACGGCAAGGCGGTCCCGCTGTTGAGCTCGCCCCTGTTCCGGGTCACAGAGCAGTAGGCGCGTGTGCTGCGCGGTCGGGTCAACGCGAAGTTCGCGCGGGCACTCCTGGGGGCCGTGGTGATCGGAATCCCCACCTTGGCCGCCCTGTGGCGCCACCTCCTGCCCAACCTGCGCCTCCCCGCCGTCGCCACCTGGACCGAGGCCGACGCCGAGCTGTCCCCTTGGCGCGCCCGCCACGACGGCACCGCCCGCGCCACGGTCACCCTGACGCTCCCCGACGGGACCACCCGCACCGCCACCCTGCCCGCCGCGCCCCTGGACCTCCTCGGCGCCATCACGGACAGCTCAACCCTCTGGGTCGGTGGCACCACCGGCCGCGTCGTCGTCGGATTCCCGGGGTACCCGCACACATCACCTACGCCGACCTGACGTGAGCGTGCCTAGTTCGGGGTGGCCAGTGCGAAGGTCACGCCGGGGCTGGTGGGCTCGGCTCGGCGGATCCAGTGCTCGGTGACGGGCAGTTTGCCGTCGAGGGCGTCGGGGATGGCGGTCTTCGCCAGTTCCAGGACCTCCGCCACGGTCACCGTGCGGCCCAGTTCCTCCGACAGCGAGGTCACACCCGCGTCGCGGATGCCGCAGGGGACGATGGTGTCGAAGGCGGACAGGTCGGCGTCGCAGTTGATCTGGAAGCCGTGCAGGGTCACGCCCCGCTGGACCCTGATGCCGATGGCGCCGATCTTGCGCTCGGGGCGGCCGTCGCCAGCGGGCAGCCAGACGCCGCTGCGGCCCTCGACCCGGCCGGTGGGCAGGCCGAGGTGGGCGCACATGGCGATCAGGCCCTCCTCGAGGCGGCGGACGAAGTCGACGACGTCCACCGGGTCCGAGAGCTTGATGATCGGGTAGCCGACCAGCTGCCCTGGGCCGTGCCAGGTGATCTTGCCGCCGCGGTCGATGTCGATGACCGTGGTGCCGTCGGTGGGGCGTTCCTCGGGGGTGGTGCGCTTGCCCGCGGTGAATACCGAGGGGTGCTCCAGCAGCAGCAGGGTGTCCTCGCCGGTGCCGTCCGCGCGGGCGTCGACCAGGTCGCGCTGCACGGCCCAGGCCTCGTGGTAGTCGATCGTGCCGACTTCGCGCACCGAGACCGGGTGGGTGTCGGCGCGGCAGGAGAAGGTGCTCACCCCCCGAGGGTACGCGCGGGCAGCAGCCGCAGCGCGACCCCGGCCAGCAGCCCGACCGCCACCACACCCACCGTCGCGCCGACCACGTCGGTGAGCCAGTGCACGTCCAGCAGCACCCGGCACAGCGCCGCCGCGGCGACCGCCAGCACGGTCACGACCACTACCAGTCGCAGCCGGTGCCCGGCCAGCCACGCGCACAGCACGACCGCGGTGAACCCCACCGCCGCCACCGACACCACGTGCCCGCTGGGGAAGCTGAAGTCCGGGTAGTCGCGCGGCCTGGCCCGGTCGAACACCGGCTTGACCAGCGAGACCGCCCGGCACACCGCCAGCAGCAGCACGCAGCGCAGCAGCAGCCCCATCAGCCGGGGTCTGCCCCGGTTCACCAGCGCCGCCACGATCAACCCCAGCGCCGCGACGACCGGCAGGACCGGCCCGAGCACCAGGCTGCCCACGTAGGCGATCCGCCCGGCGGTGCCCTGCCAGTCGGCACCGAGGGTGTCGGCGACCGCCGTGTCCACCGCGGGGGTCGCGTCGGAGACGATCTTGCCCAGGATGAAGAACAGACCGAGCAGCAGCACGCCGAGCGCGGCGAGCCGCCTCACCGAGCCTCCGTGGCCGCCAGGGCCTTGTCGATCGTGCCGTACCGGAAGTGGAAGCCGTTGTCCCGCAACACCTTCGGCTCCACCTGCTGGCTGCGCAGGATCTCGTCGGCGAACTCACCGGTCACCAGGCGCAGCGCGGCGCGCGGGACCGGCAGGATCGCGGCCCGGAACTTGGTCTTGGCGAAGGCGCGGGTGAACTCGGCGTTGGTGACCGGCGCGGGCCCGACCAGGTTCACCGGCCCGGCGATGTCGTTGCGCAGCAAGAAGGCCAAGGCCGCCACCTCGTCGTCCACGTGGATCCACGGCATGTACTGCTCGCCGCTGCCCAACCGACCGCCGATCCCGAGGAAGAACAACGGCCGCAACCGACCCAGCAGCCCGCCACGCGGCGAGAGCACCTGCGCAGAGCGCGCCAAAACCACCCGCGCCCCCTTCGCCGCCTCCGTCGCGGCTTCCCACCGCTGGCACAACTCGGCCAGGAAGCCCCCGCCCGCCGGGGTGGACTCATCGGCCGGACCGTCGGTGTCGCCGTAGTAGCCGACCGCGGAACCGTTGACCAGCACCGGGATCGAGTGCTCGGCGACCGCGGCGGCCAGCACCTCGGTCGGCTCGATCCGCGAGTCCAGCAGGACCTGCTTGCGCGCATGGCTCCACCGCCGGTCACCGATCCCGGCCCCGCACAGGTTCACCACCGCGTCCACCCCGGACAGCGCACCCTCGGCGATCACCCCCGCAGGCGGGTCCCAAGACCGTTCGTCGGGAGCCTGCGCGGGGCGCCGCACCAACCGCAACACCTCATCGCCGTCCGCGCGCAACCTGGCGACAAGAGCAGACCCAATAAGCCCGGAAGACCCGGCGACGAGTACGCGCATGCCCTGATCGTCCCAACCATCCCGCTCACCCGCACGCTCGGGTGATCACCCCCGGACGCGGTGGCCGGTGGTCCTGCCCTCCAGCAACGGCGAACGGCCGCCCCCGCAGTGGGAGCGACCGTCGCGGGTGGGCAGGACCTCGGGCCGATGTCGCCTCCGAGGGCGACCTCTGCAGTGGGTTCTCGACCGCGGCTAGGAATCGGCCTGCGCGGGCGCTATCGGCGAGGTGGTGGATGTCGGCGAGAGCGAGGTGCGCCGTCGCGCGGATGCTGATCGGCTCCGTCATCCCGCTCGGCGGCGTCGAGGTCCGAGCGCGGCCCGACCTCGACGTCGGCATCGGCGACCGGCCCGCGTCGGCGCCGTCGACGAGGCGGTCGTTGGGTGAGTGCGGGGTGTCTCGTCGCGCGGATGCTGATCGGCTCCGCCATCCCGCTCACCCGCACGCCCGGGTGATCACCCCGGACGCGGTGGTCGGTGGTCCCGCCCTCCCGCAACGGCGAACGGCCGCCCCCGTGGTGGGAGGCGGCCGTTCGCCGTTGGTCAGGGACTACAGCCCGAGGTCGCCCTCGAAGGCGCCCTCTTCCAGGCGGTTCTTCACCGCGGACAGGAACCGGCCCGCGTCGGCGCCGTCGACGAGGCGGTGGTCGTAGGTGAGGGCGAGGTACACCATGGACCGGATGGCGATGGTGTCGTCGCCGACCGAGTCGGTCACGACCACCGGGCGCTTGACGACCAGGCCGACGCCCAGGATGGCGACCTGGGGCAGCTGGATGATCGGGGTGTCGAACAGCGCGCCCTGGCTGCCCAGGTTGGTCAGGTTGAACGTCGCGCCGAACAGTTCGTCCGGGGTGACCTTGTTGGCCCTGGTGCGCTCGGCGAGGTCGGCGATCTTGTGCGCCAGCCCGCTGATGCTCAGGTCGCCCGCGTCGCGGATGGCCGGGGTGAGCAGGCCGCGCTCGGTGTCCACCGCGATGCCCAGGTGCTCGGCGCCGTGGTAGGTGACCTCGTTGGTCTCGTCGTTGATCGAGGCGTTGAGCTTCGGGTGCTGCTTGAGCGCCTCGACCGCGGCCTTGGCGAAGAACGGCAGGAACGTCAGCTTGACGCCCTCGCGCTGCTCGAACGCCGACTTGGACTTGGCCCGCAGCTTGGCGATGCGGGTCACGTCGACCTCGATCACCTGGGTCAGCTGGGCCGCGGTCTGCAGCGACTCGACCATGCGCCGCGACACCGTCTGGCGCAGGCGCGACATCTTCTGCGTGGTGCCGCGCAGCGAGGCGTCCGCGCCGGGTGCCGGGGCCGACGACGGGGCCTTGGCGGCGGCCGGAGCGCTCGGCTGGGGGGCCGGGGCCTTCTTGGCCTCGGCGGCGGCGAGCACGTCCTGCTTGCGGATGCGGCCACCGACGCCGGTGCCCGCCAGGGCGCCCAGGTCGATGCCGTGCTCGGCGGCCAGCTTGCGCACCAGCGGGGTCACGTACGGCGAGCCGTTGGACTCCTGCGCGGGCGCCGGTGCCGAAACCGGGGCGGGGGCAGGCGCGGCCTTGGGTGCCTCCTGCTTCGGGGTCTCCTTGGGCGCCTCGGCCTTGGGGGCTTCCTGCTTGGGCGGCTCGGGGGCCGACTCCTGCGGCGCGGGCGCGCTGCCCGCCTCGCCGATCACCGCGAGCTTGCCGCCGACCTCGACCGTGGCGTCCTCACCGGCGCTGATCTCCAGCAGCGTGCCTGCGACCGGCGAGGGGATCTCGGTGTCGACCTTGTCGGTGGACACCTCCACCAGCGGCTCGTCGACCTCGACGGTGTCGCCGACCTGCTTGAGCCAGCGGGTGACGGTGCCCTCGGTGACGCTCTCGCCCAGCGCGGGCATGGTCACGTCGGTGCCCTTGCCGCTGCCGCCCTTGGGCGCGTCCGCGGACGGCTCGGGGCGCGGAGCGGGGGCTTCCTCCTGCGCGGCGGGCTCCGGCTCGGCTTCGGGCTCGGCCTGTTCCTGGGCCCCGCTGTCGGCACCTGAGTCGGAGCCGTCGCCGATGATGGCCAGCTGCCCGCCGACCTCCACGGTCTCGTCCTCGGCGGCCACGATCTTCTGCAGCACGCCCGCGACGGGGGAGGGGATCTCGGTGTCGACCTTGTCGGTGGACACCTCCACCAGCGCCTCGTCGACCTCGACGGTGTCGCCCTCCTGCTTGAGCCAGCGGGTGACGGTGCCCTCGGTGACGCTCTCACCGAGGGCGGGCATCTCAACGGAGAACGCCATGGTTGTTCAGACTCCTCGTGCTTGCTGCTTGGCTGACGGGTGGGTTGGGGCTGGGCCGTCCACGCCTCAGCCGTGCACGTGCAGTGGCTTGCCCGCGAGGGCGAGGAACGCCTCGCCGAGGGACTCGTTCTGGGTGGGGTGGGCGTGCACCAGCGGGGCGACGTCCTCCGGGGTGGCCTCCCAGCTGTAGATCAGCTGCGCCTCGCCGATGAGCTCGCCGACCCGCTCGCCGACCAGGGTGATCCCGACCACCGGGCCCTCGGGCGAGCGGACCAGCTTCACGCCGCCGCTGGTCTTGAGGATCTGGCTCTTGCCGTTGCCAGACAGCGCGTACACCAGGGTCTCGGCCGAGCCGTACTTCTCCTTGGCCTGCGCCTCGGTCAGGCCGACGGAGGCGACCTCGGGCTTGCAGTAGGTGACCCGGGGGATACCGGCCTCGTCGATCACCTTCGGGCTCTGGCCCGCGATGTCCTCGGCGATGAAGATGCCCTGCTGGAAGCCGCGGTGCGCCAGCTGCAGTCCGGGCACCAGGTCGCCGACGGCGTAGACGCCGGGCAGGTTGGTGCGCAGCCGCTCGTCGGTGAGCACGAAGCCGCGGTCCATCGACAGGCCCGCCTCCTCGAAGCCGTGGCCCGCGCTGTTGGGGCCGCGGCCGACCGCGACCAGCAGCAGGTCGGCCTCCAGGCTCTCGCCCGACTCGAGGTTGACCACGACACCGGTGTCGTCCTGGGTGGCGCCGGTGAACCGGACCCCGGTCTTGAACTTGATCCCGCGCTTGCGGAACGCGCGCTCCAGCTGCTTGGACGCCCACTCGTCCTCGGCGGGCACCAGCCGGGGCAGCGCCTCGACGATGGTCACCTCGGCGCCGAAGGAGCGCCACACGCTGGCGAACTCCACGCCGATCACGCCGCCGCCGAGCACGACGACCTTCTGCGGCACGTAGTCCAGGTTCAGCGCCTGGTCGCTGGTGATGATCCGGCCGCCGATCTCCAGGCCGGGCAGCGAGCGCGCGAAGGACCCGGTGGCGAGCACCACGTTCTTGCCGGTGTAGCGGGTGCCGTCGACCTCGACGGAGTTCGGGCCGACGAACCGCCCGGTGCCCTCGACGACGGTCACCTTATTCGCTTTAAAGAGACCCTGGAGTCCCTTGTACAGCCCGGCGACGACACCGTCCTTGTAGGAGTTGACGCCGTGGATGTCGATGCCCTCCAGCGACGACTTCACGCCGAACTGGTCGCCCTCGCGCGCGTTGTCGGCGACCTCCGCGGCGTGCAGCAGCGCCTTGGTGGGGATGCAGCCGCGGTGCAAGCAGGTGCCCCCGACCTTGTCCTTCTCCACCAGGATGACGGAGAGTCCGAGCTCAGCGGCGCGGAACGCGCAGGCGTAGCCACCGGACCCGCCACCCAGGATCACAAGGTCAGCGGAGGTGTCAGTCACGGGATCTCCTCGACGAACGACAGCGACAAAAGTGCCGGTGCGTGGCGCGGTCGCGGACCCCACCAGCCACCACAAGACATCTTGTCACTACGCGAGGCACGCCTGCGAGGTGGCCGGGGTGTCCTGACCCCCTGTTCGGGTTACTCACCGGTACCCCGATCGGGGTCGGGGACAATGGGGGTGGCGGACCGGATATCGGAGGTGGCACAGGTGGGTCTGTTCGACTCGCTACGCAGGAAGCAGAAGCCGGGTGTGCTGCGCTCGGCGACCAAGCAGGACACCAGTCACCTGGACGAGTGGGCTGGTAGCAGGCACGGAGTGGAGGCCTACGTCGAACCGAGGACGAACGTGACGGACACGACTGTGGTCCTCGTCGCCCACGACGGCGAGTGGACCCGCCGCCGCATCACCGACTTCGACGCGGCGATGGACTTCGGCAAGAAGCGCGGCATCCCGGTCTACGAGGTCGCCAGGGTCGGCTACCCGAAGCGGATGCGCGACTACATGGCGCGGCAGAAGCGGGAGGGCAAAGGCTGAGGGCGGGGTGCTGACCGCACCCCGCCCTCAGCCCTGCTCGGTCCCAGGTCAGCCGTTCTCGGCGATGTCGGCGAGAACGGCGGCGATGGTGCGCACCGGGACGCCGGTTCCGCCCTTGTGCGTGTAGCCGTAGGGGCCGCCCATGTTGTACGACGGGCCCGCGATGTCGATGTGGGCCCAGGGGAGGTCCTCGGGGACGAACTCGCCGAGGAAGATGCCCGCGGCGAGCATGCCGCCCCAGCGGTGCCCGGTGACGTTGGCCAGGTCGGCGAGGCGGGAGTCGAGGTCGGCGCGCAGTTCCTCCGGCAGCGGCATCGCCCAGCCGCCTTCGCCGGTGGCCCTGGCGATCTGGGCGACGCGGTCGCGGAACTCGTCGGAGCCCATGACGCCCGCGGTGCGGTTGCCCAGCGAGATCGGCTGCGCCCCGGTCAGCGTGGAGGTCTCGATCAGGTAGTCCGGGTTGTCCTCGCCCGCCCGCACGATCGCGTCGGCCAGGATCAGGCGGCCCTCGGCGTCGGTGTTGAGCACCTCGACGGTCTTGCCGCCGTACATGGTGAGCACGTCGCCGGGGCGGTAGGCGTCGCCGGAGGGCATGTTCTCGGCCATCGGCACGGTGGCGGTGATGTGCAGCGGGTACTTGAGCTTCGCGGCGAGCACGATGCTGGCGATGACCGCCGCCGCGCCGCCCATGTCGGAGCTCATGACCTCCATGTTGGGCGCGGGCTTGATCGAGATGCCGCCGGTGTCGAAGGTGATGCCCTTGCCGATCAGGGCGACCTTCTTGCGCGCCTTGGGGCCCTTGTAGGTGATCCGCACCAGCCGCGGCTGGCGGGTCGAGCCGCCGCCGACGCCGAGGATGCCGCCGAAGCCGCCCTTGCGCAGCGCCTTCTCGTCGAGCACCTCGACCTCGAGGCCGTTCTCCTTGGCCAGCGCGGCGGCGCGCTCGGCGAAGGACGCCGGGAACAGGTCGTTGGGCGGGGTGTTGACCAGGTCGCGGGTCGTGGCGACGGCCTCGGCGATCGCGGTGGCCGCCTTCAGCGTGGCGCGGTGCTCCTTGGTGCTGCCCTCGGCGGGCGCGGCGAAGTCCACCTTCGCCAGCTCGCCGCCGCCCGCGTCGGACTTGTAGGCGGAGAAGGAGTACGCGCCGAGCAGGGTGCCCTCGACGGCGGCCTGCAGGTCCACAGTGGACAGCGTGCTGGCCAGGTGCTTGCTCGCGGCGAGCGCGCGGGCGGCGGCACCGGAGGCGCGGCGCACCTGCTCGGCGGACACGCCGCCGTCGGCGTCGGGCCTGCCGAGACCGGCGGCCACGACCAGGCGCGCCTTGAGCTTGCCCAGCGTCGGGACCTTGATGACCTCGTCGGCCTTGCCGGTCGCGCCGAGCGCGCCGAGCACCTCGGCCAGGGTCCCCCCGAACGCCGCGTCCACCGCGTCGGCGCCCGCCGCCAGCGCGGCACCGGAGCCGTTCTGGACGGTGCCGACCACGATGGCGTCGACGGGGGCCTCGGATACCGGCGTGGTGGCCAGGGCCAACTTGGGGGCGGTCACAGGCGTGCTCCTCGGATGTCGCTCGGGGGTGACCCGGCCGCCGAAGTCCTCGTGGGACCGGCGCGGACCTGGTCGGGGGGCCCTGATGGCCGGGTAATGACGCATGCTAACGAGTTGGTCGCGGCTTTCAACCAGTGGCCGGATGGAGAAAGCGGTACCGGTCTGGCACGGTTGTGCCCGTGACAGCGATGGGACAGGCCCGCGGTACCGCCTGGGCTAGGGTGCCCGCCGCCTCGGCGGTGGCGCTGGGCGCGGGAGCCCTGCTGACCAGCGGGCCCGCCGCCGCTGCCGCCGGGTGGTGGTCGGTGGCCGGGTTGGCGCTGGCCGGGCTTGTGGCCCTGCTGACCGCGGTGTCGCTGGCCGATCTTGCCGCTCAGTCTTGTCTCACCGGCGTTTCCGCGCATGTCAGAACCCGGCTGGGTGTGCTGCCCGGTCGGCTCGCGGGTGTGCTGGACGTCGGCGGGCGGGTGGTCGGGGCGGCGGCCGTGGCAGGCGCCGCGGGCGCTTACTTGTGGCCCGCGCAGCCGAAAGCGGCGGCGATCGGGGTGCTCGTCGGGGTGGCCGGACTCGCCGTCGGCCGGGTGTACTTCGCCGGGCCGTCGCGGTGGGTAATCGTCGGTGTGACGATGGTCACTGTCGCCGTGTTCGTGACAACCGGGCTGGCCATCGAGCCCGTCCGCCAGGCCGTCGACGCGGCCGCGGGCACCCCCGGTGTCGACGACCCGACCGGGATCCTCGCGGCCGCGGGCGTGTTCTTCTTCGGATTCCTCGGCGTGGAGCGGGCTACCGGGCCGAGGGCCAGGGTCGGGCTGATCACCGTCCTGCTCGTCACCGGCGCGTACCTGCTGGTGTTCGTCGCCGCGATCCGGCAGCTCGGCGGTCCCAGGCTCGCCCTGTCACCCACTCCGCTGCGTGACGCGCTGGCCGCCGCCGACGGTGCCGCGATCGACCCGATGCTGACCCTCGGCCTGGCTGTCGGGGCGCTGCTCGCCGTGCGCTCGCTGCTCGCGGGCGCGGCCGCCGGGCTGGCCGACCTCACCGAGGCGGGGGAGTTGCCCGCAGCGGCGACGACCCACCGGCACCTGATCACCGCCGTCGCCGCCGCGGCGGTTGCCCTGATGGTCGACCCGACCACGGCGCTGGCCATCGCGGCGACGCTCCTGCTCGGGTCGGCGGCGTTCGTCAACTCCGCCGCGCGCACCCTCTGCCGGGACCAGCGTTCGTCCTGGGTGCCCACCGGGTGCTGCGGTCTCGCGCTCAGCGTCGTGGTCGGTGTCAACATCTCGACCGGCTCGTTGCTGGCCGCCCTCGTGGTCCTCGGGGTGGGGACCGGACTGTGTACGTTGCGTGTCCGGCGGGCACGTTCGGACACTGCCGGGTGACCTCTGGGTAGTCGGACGTCCGAGTGTCGGGATAGCCGGTTTTCCCCCTGCTCATCAGCGGATACTGTGCCTCGTATGACGCCTACGCTGCCGTTCACGCGGACCCCGAACCCAAGCCCGGCGACCCCGGAGCGGGTTGCGGAGGTACTCGCCAGGCCGGGCTTCGGGCAGTTCTTCACCGACCACATGGTGACCATCACCCACACCCGCGACCAGGGGTGGCACGACGCCGGGGTCGAGCCGTACCGGCCGATCACCCTGGACCCGTCGGCGATGGTGCTGCACTACGGACAGGCGATCTTCGAAGGGCTCAAGGCCTACCGGCAGCCCGACGGCACGATCGCCTCCTTCCGGCCCGAGGCCAACGCCGCCCGGTTCAACTCCTCCGCCCGCCGCCTGGCGATGCCCGAGCTGCCCGAGGACCTGTTCCTCGAGTCGCTGCGCGAGCTCGTCGCCGCCGACGCCCGCTGGGTGCCCGAGCAGGCCGAGGAGTCGCTGTACCTGCGGCCGTTCATGATCTCCACGGAGGCCGCGCTCGGGGTGCGCCCCTCCAGCGAGTACCTGTACGTGGCCATCGCCTCCCCGGCGGGCGCCTACTTCGCGGGCGGCATCAAGCCGGTCACGGTGTGGCTGTCCACCGAGTACGTGCGCGCCTCGCCCGGCGGCACCGGCGCGGCCAAGTTCGCCGGCAACTACGCCGCGTCCCTGGTCGCCCAGGCGCAGGCGGCGGAGAAGGGCTGCGACCAGGTCGTGTGGCTCGACGCCGTCGAGCGCCGCTGGGTCGAGGAGATGGGCGGCATGAACCTGTTCTTCGTGCTGGGTTCCGGCGCCGACGCCAGGGTGGTGACCCCGGAGCTCTCCGGTGCGCTGCTGCCCGGCATCACCCGCGACTCGCTGCTGACCCTGGCCGCCGACCTGGGCTACGGGGTCGAGGAGCGGCGCATCTCCACCGAGGAGTGGGAGAAGAAGGCCGAGTCCGGTGAGCTGACCGAGGTGTTCGCCTGCGGCACGGCCGCGGTGATCACCCCCGTCGGCCACGTCAAGCACGCCGAGGGCGACTTCGCCATCAGCGGCGGCGAGACCGGCTCGGTCACCACGCAGTTGCGCGAGACCCTGACCCGGTTGCAGCGCGGCGAGACCGCCGACACCCGGGGCTGGCTGACCACCCTGGCCTGAGGCGGAACGCGCCCCTCCGCCGGAGGGGCGCGTTTCCCCCTTACCGCCAGCCGCCGTTGCGGCCGTTGACGTCGACGGCGGCTGGCAGGCGGATGTCGCCTTCGGTGACGCCCGCGCCCTCGAAGGTCGCCATCTCCCCGAGCACCCTGGCCGCCATGGTCACCAGCGGCAGCGCGGCGACGGCTCCGGTGCCCTCGCCCAGGCGCAGGTCCAGGTCCAGGATCGGCGTCAGGTCGAGCTGCTCCAGCACGAGCGCGTGCGCGGGCTCGACCGACTTGTGGCCAGCCACCCACCACTCCGACGCACCGGGCGCCAACTCCTCGGCCACCAGCGCGGCGGCCCCGCTGACCAGGCCGTCGAGGATCACCGGGGTCTTGCGGACCGCCGCCTGGGCCAGGAACGCGGCCATCGCGGCGATGTCGGCGCCGCCGACCGTGCGCAGCAGCGCCACCGGGTTCGCGCTGACCCGCCGCGCGCGGCGCAGCCCGTCGCGGACCGCCACGGCCTTGCGCATCCAGGTCTGGTCGTCGATGCCGGTGCCCCTGCCGACCACGGCCACCGGCTCCGCGCCTGCCAGCGCGGCGATGATGATCGACGCCGGGGTGGTGTTCGCGATCCCCATGTCGCCCGCGACCAGCAGGTCCGCGCCGCCGTCGACCTCCTCGTCGGCGATGGCCCTGCCCGCGGCGATCGCGTCGTAGACCTCGTTGTCGGTCAGCGCGTCGGTCCGGTCGATCGACCCGGACGAGCGGCGGACCTTGTGCGCGGTCACCTGCTCGGGGAACTCCGCGTCGGTGTCCACCCCCAGGTCCAGCACCCGCACGGTCGCGCCCGCGACGGCGGCCAGCACGTTGATCGCGGCGCCGCCGGTGAGGAAGTTGGCCACCATCTGCCCGGTCACCTCGGCCGGGAACGCCGACACCCCGTGCGCGGCGACCCCGTGGTCCCCGGCGAAGACGACGACCCGCGGCCTGGCGAACGGCTTGGGCGGGCACTGCCCCTGGCACGCCGCGACCCAGACGCCCAGCTCCTCCAGCCGCCCCAGCGACCCGGCGGGCTTGGTGAGCGTCAAGTGGCGCGCCACAGCCTCCCGGTGCGCCTGGGCGTCCGGGGTCGGGATGTGGGGGAACTCGGTGCTCACCTGCTACCTCCGTGGTTGAGGGCCGTGCCGGTGCAGAGCCTGCCAGAGCGGACCGCGCCGACCACAGCCTGGGCTACCGTGGTCGGGTGAGGTTCCACTGGCGCTACGAGGACAATTCGGGCGGTCCGGTCGCCGGACCCGATCTCGACTTCACCGACCAGGACGCCGCGGAGGCGTGGTTCGGCGACGCCTGGCCCACCCTGCTGGCGGCGGGCGTGGAGCAGGTCGTGCTGCTGGGGGACGGGGAAGAGGTCTACGGCCCGATGAGCCTGCGCCCACCCGCGTGAGCACCACGACGGCGTCCGACCTGCTGCGCCACCTCGCCGAGGTGGCCGCCCGTCAACCCGAACCGCCAGGCGCCGGTCTATACCACTACGTGCACACCGCGGGCGCGTACCTGCGGACGGTTCGCCGGGTGGGCGGCGAGATCACCGGCAGCGTCGAACGGATGCAGCGGCGGCAGTGGATCGCCCCCGACGGATCCGGACGCCTGCTGGTCACCTTGGACGGGGAGGCGATCCAGCCCTCCGGTGACTACGCGCCAGGCAGGTTGGCGGCGGTCTTCATCACCACGGCCGATCCCACTGCCGTCGAGGCGGAACTGCGCGAGCGCAATCCTTCGGGCGACACCGCGGTCGCGGTCAAGGTTTTCGCCGACATCTGGAAGAACCAAGTCGTGCCGCCCGCACTGCAGAGCGTGCTTTTGCGGCACCTCGCCGAATACCCGGACCTGGAAAGCGCCGATTCCGCGGTGTGGCACACCGGCAAGGAACGGCGCACCCTCGTTTTCGATCACGCCACCGGCGCAGTAGTCGGCGAAGACGTGACAGCGCTGGAAGGCGCCAAAGTCCCCATCCCCACCCCGGCGAGCATCAGCGCCACCGAGTGGCTGCACTCCGGGTACACCGCCACCACCGAGCCGCCCGCCTAGCGGACACACCGCGGCGCGGCGACCCGGGAGGGCCACCGCGCCGCGCGCACACCTCAGCTGTGCCAGAGCTTGATCGAGTAGAGGTGGTCGTTCCAGGTGGCGCCGACCCAGGGGCTGTCGTTGCGGTTGGAGTTGCGCGCGCCCTCGTAGTCCTCGTCGTAGTAGTAGATCTGGTCGTTGCAGTCGTTGCTGATGATGTACGAGCTGACGCCGCCGATGCGGTCGTTGAGGTTCTCCAGCTCCGGCATCGCGTAGCCCTCCGCGTCGCAGGCGCCGTCGTCGCCGTAGACCTCCTCGAAGGGGATGCCGTAGTTGATGTCGGCGTAGAACGTGATCAGCTTCGTGCCCTCGACCGGCACCCGCAGCGTGGCCGGGTCGACGGCGCACTGCCGTAACACCACTCGCGATTCGCCCTGCTTGCCGGGGATCTTCTCGATCAGGGTCCGACAGCTCTCCTTGGCCTTGGTGCTCGCAGCGGTGGTCGCGGTGGCCGCTGTGGCGGTGCCCGCCAATGCGAGGGTGGCGAAGGAAAGCGCGATGAAGGTTCTCTTGGCGTGCGACATGAAAGGCTCCTTTGTGGTGATCGCTGGGCGGATCGCGCCGCTGGCCCCCAGGGTCAAAGGTCACCGTCTGACCTTCTTGGTGGTTATGTTCAAACAACCAGCACGGTCAGGTTTCAGGCACCGCCGTTTGGATTACCGGGTGGGTGGGCACGCTCACCGGCGGCTTTCCCCGCGCGAGTGGCCGCCGCGACTCCGGCTCTGATAGCCGCGAACGCTTTCTGCCGGATCGTCTCGACCGGCGAGGTCTCGCCGTGGGACGACAACCCGGCTTCACCGGTCGTCGCCTAACCTGGTGACCCGTGCCGCGTCGCAATGGAAACCGCCGGGATGACGATCCCCGTCCGCTCGGCGGCGGGCTGGGCAGCCAGCGGGTCGAGGACGGCCCGGACGGGCAGTGGCAGGTGCGGCACATCCCGGGGGCGCAGGCCACCAAGACCTACCGCTGCCCCGGGTGCGACCACGAGATCCAGCCCGGCACCCCGCACCTGGTCGCCTGGCCCGCGCAGGAGTACGGCACCGTCGACGACCGCAGGCACTGGCACCCGCATTGCTGGAGTTCCCGCAACCGCCGACCCCGGAGGTTCTGACCGTGCGGATCGGACCGAACACCCTGCTGCCCGCCGACAGGCGGCGGATCACCCTGACCACGGCCGACGGTGAGCGGCTCGCGGGGGAACTCGCGCTACCGCAGGGCCCACCGCGGGCGACCGTGGTCATCGTGCACCCCAACCCGACCGGCGGCGGGTCCATGGACACCCACGTGATCCACAAGGCCGCGGCCCGCCTGCCCGCCCTCGCCGGGATCGCCACCCTGCGGTTCAACACCCGCGGCACCGCAAGCGAATCCGGCACCAGCACCGGCACCCACGACGGCGGCGTCGCCGAGGCGCACGACCTGGCCGCCGCACTGGACTTCGTCGCGGACCTGCCCAACGTGTGGCTCGCGGGCTGGTCCTTCGGCACGGACGTCGTGCTGATGCGCGGCCTGCACGAGCGCGTGCATGGCGCCTTCCTCCTCGCCCCGACAATGCGGCGGACCCAACCAGAACACCTCGCCGCCTGGGCAGCCTCCGGCAAACCGGTCCGCTGCGTAGTCCCCGAACTCGACGACTACCTCCGCCCAGCAGCGGCGGCGGACCGCTTCGCCGCACTCCCGCAAGCCGAGATCATCCCCTTCCCGTCCTGCAAGCACCTGTTCGTCGGCTTCGCCGACCAAGCCCTCGACTCCCTGGTCGACTTCATCGCCCCGGACGTGCCGACGCCCTTGTCCCGCGAGTGGCCGGATCAGACCGCCGAGGTGTGACGCCACGGCCGCGCTCTGCTTCGCTTCGCGCGAACCGGGATCGCTGCTCGGCAGCGGCCTGACCGGCCCGCCAAGCAGCGGTGCGATGAGGCCAGACCAGAGTCGTCGCCCCGGAGCGCCGACGCCACTGGTCCGCGAGTGGCCGGATCAGACCGCTGACGTGTGACGCCACGGCCGCGCTCTGCTTCGCTTCGCGCGAACCGGGTTCGCTGACTGGCCTGCCGAGCCGTGGTGCGTCGAGGCCTGGCCGGCTTCCCGCGGGTCGGGGCCTAAGCCGCTGCCCTGATCGGCTTCGCTGCCACGGGTCAGTGGGAGCGGCCGGATCAGTCTGCCGAGGCGTGGTGCCGCTCGAGTGCGCCCTGGCCTGCCTGCACTCGTGCTGGCTGGGACTGCTCCCCGGACATGCCGATGCACTGTCCCGCGAGTGGCTGGATCAGACCGCCGACGTATGACGCCTGCCGTGCACTGCTCAGCCGGGCGCGAATTGGGATAGCTGCCCGCCGAGTTGCGGTGCGGCGAGGCCTGGGCGGTTTCCCACAGGCCGGGGGCCATTCCCGATGCGGAGGCCGCTTCTCTGATCGGCCTCGCCGCCCCGTGAGTGGCCGGATCGGCCTGCCGAGACGTGGTGCCGCTCGATGTGCGCTCACGCAGTTCGCCGGGCGAGCAGGAGCGGTTGCCGGATCAACCCGCTGACGGGCGGGAGTCACCTGCCGTCCTCTCCGCGTGTAGGCGCGTGCCAGCCCCGATCGACCTCGCCACTCGGGTGCGAGTGCCCGGATCGGACCGCCGAGGTGTGACGCCACGGTCGCGCTCTGTTTGGCTTCGCGCGAACCGGGATCGCTGACTTGCCTGCCGAGGTGTGGTGCCGCTCGAGTGCGCCCCGGTCTGCCAGCACTCCTGCTGACCGGGATCGTCTCCCCGGACGTGCCGACGCCTCTGCCCGGAGTGGTCGGATCAGGCTGACGGTGTCGAGCAGTGGGTCTGGTCGGCCAGCCTCCCGGTGAGCAGACCCCGCTGCGGCGCGAAGGCAGGATCAGCTTGCCGAGGTGTAGAAGCGCGAGAGGGCGCCTCGGTAGTCCGCTTGGTCGAACTCGCGGAACCCGAGCTTGTCTGCCACCCGTCGCGCTGGTTCGTTGTCCACTGTGGTCACGATCCACACCGGCAGGTGCGGCGCGTGCTCGGCCGCCCAGTCCACAGCGGCCCGTCCCATTTCCGGCGCGAACCCCTTGCCCCACGCCGACGGGCGGAAGCGGTAGTACAGGTTCAGGTACCGCACGCCGGTGAACTCGCTGTGCTGCAACCCGCCCAGGCCGACCGCCGCGCCGTTGTGTTCGACGACCCAGTAGCCGAAGTCGTGTTCGTCCCAGTGCGCCAGCCAGGTCAGCAGGTTCCGCTCGCATTCGGCCGCGTCCGCCGGTCCGGACGGCCGAAACCGGGTGGTCTCCGGGTCGCCCTGGACGGCGAGCACCAGGTCGAGGTCGGCCTCGGTGACCCGGCGCAGGCTCAGCCGTTCGGTGCGGATAACACGCATGGCGCCGAACGTAGCTGGCGGGACCGACACCCGGTGCGATTCCATGGTCATCATGGATCGAGCCCGCACCCTGCCGTGCCCCCAGCCCTGGCGCACCACCGACGGATCGGCCAACCCGGCGGGGTCGCCCAGCGGCGCGGCCGCGTCCGTGAGCACCGAGGGGGCCGACGGGTTGTTGCTGCCGACCCGACCGGCGACCCTTGCCGCCGGGGTCGTGCTGATCGTGGTCGGTCTGCTGTTCGCGGTGCCCGGCGGTCTGCTGATCGCCTTCGGCGCGACGCTGGCGGTGGTCGCGGGGGTGGTGCTCGGCCTGTTCGGGGTGCTGCTGTTCGCCGCGGGGGTGTTCGCGTTGACCCGCAAGCAGCGCGACTCCGGGATCGTGCTCACCCCCGAGCACGTGCTGCTCACCTGGGTGCGGCCGGTGGTGCGGGTGCCGTGGGCGACGATCACCGAGGTGCGGCCGTTGTCGCTGCGGATGGGCCGGTCCAAGACCGCCCTGAGCCAGAACTACCTCGGCATCGCCGCGCGTGACCACGGGGTGACCGGCGACCGGATGCGCAAGGTCGCGGTCCGCTTCGGGCCCGACCTCGTGGCCGCGGTGCCGATGCGCACGCTCGACCTCGACCAGCTCGTCGTGCTGCACGCGCTGCGCTACTACCACGCCAACCCGCACGCCAGGGCCGAGCTGACCGGCGCTGACGCGGTGCGCAGGGTCGAGACCCGCGACCTGACCTGATCGCGCGACAATGCCGGTCATGCCCCCGTTGCTGCTGTTCCACGCGTTCCCGCTCGATTCGCGCATGTGGGACGGGGTGCGCGCGGAGCTGTCCGCCCACGTCCGGCTGATCACCCCGGATCAGCGCGGGTTCGGTCGCGCGCCACTAGGCGAGGCTGTCCCTTCACTGGACGTCGTCGCCGCGGACGCGATCGCGCTGCTGGACTCGCTGGCCATAGAGCGCGTAGTGGTCGGCGGGTGCTCTATGGGCGGGTACGTCGCGATGGCTCTCTTGCGGCACGCGCCTAAGCGCGTCGCCGGGTTGCTGCTCGTCGACACGAAGGCCCCCGCCGATACCGAGGAGGCCGCCGCGAACCGGCTCGCGATGGCTGAGCGCGCCGAGCGAGAGGGGATCGTGCCGTGGCTCGCGGACACGATGTTGCCTGTCCTGGGCGGCACTGCTGTGCACGGCCAGGTGCGCGGTTGGTTGGAGGAGCAGTCGCCTAAGAGCGTCGCGTGGACGCAGCGCGCGATGGCCGCTCGACCGGACTCTCGCGACACGCTGCGTGGGGTCACCGTCGACACCCTCGTCGTGCATGGCGACGCGGACGGTCTTATGCCGGTGTCGCTGGGGGAGGAGATGGCGGAGCTCGCGCGGGGGTCGCTAGTCGTCCTGCCAGGCGTAGGGCACCTGCCGCCGGTAGAGGCGCCTGAGGCGTTCGCCGCCGCCGTCGTGCCCTGGTTGGCGAGCCTGTCTTAGCCGGGTTTCCCCGGTCCGAGCCCCGCCCACAAGGGCTCGGACCGAGGCGGTCCGCTACCGCCAGGCACGCGCTAGCGGACCGTGGTCCGGGTACGCGGACATGGCAGTTACTTCGGATATCGCCACGCCGTCCCCGTTCGGTACACCGGCGCCGATCCTGCCGGGTGCTGCAGTCTGCGCCATCACCCCTGGCCTTGACCAGACCCGTGACGGGGATCAGGTGGTGTGCACGATCAGCACGTCGACCGCCGACTTGCGGGCGGCTTCGGCGGGGACCGACCCGAGGATGCGCCCGGCCAGGGTGTTGAGGCCGCGGTTGCCGATCACCAGCAGGTCGGCCCCCCGCTCGGCGACGACCTCGGCCAACGCCGGCACCGGCTCGCCCGCCACCACCACTGTGTCGACCTTGGTCGCGCCCACCCGCCTGGCCAGCTCGGCGGCGCCGCGCACCGACTCCTCGGCGGGCGTCGACCCCACGACCTGGTAGGCGACATCGGCCCCGAGGGCGTCCTGGGCCCGCTCGACCTCGCGCCCGGACCTCGGCTGGTACGCCGAGGCGATGACCAACACGGCCCCGGCGTCGGCGGCGATCCGCGCGGCCCGCTCGACCGCGCGGAAGGACGAGTCGGAGCCGTCGGTCCCCACGACCACGGTCTGGTAGGTGCTCATCCCGGTCCCTCCCGTTAGCTACTTGTCGGTAGATTCAACCAGGACAACGACCGACCGGGGCGGTGGACGCGGGATCCGGGTCACACTGTCGTGGCTATCGGCTTAGTCGTGTGTCCGGGGGGGCGGGTGGGGTCAGTCACATCGGCGCGATCTGAATCGCTACTCATGAGTAACGTGCCGCTGCACCGCAGGTCCGACGAACCGCTGGAGGTCCGCCGTGCAGAAGATCCTCGATGCGATCCAGGCTGGTGAGTTCGACGCCGTCGGGTCGCTGCCGGTGCCGGAGCACTACCGCGGGATCACCGTGCACGCCGACGAGGCGGGGATGTTCGACGGGATGCCGTCGAGGGAGAAGGACCCCAGGCGGTCGTTGCACCTCGACGAGGTGGCCACCCCGGAGCTCGGTCCCGGTGAGGCGCTGGTGGCGGTGATGGCCAGCGCGATCAACTACAACACCGTGTGGACCTCGATCTTCGAGCCGGTGTCGACGTTCAAGTTCTTGCAGCGGTACGGGAAGCTGTCGCCGCTGGCCAAGCGGCACGACCTGCCCTACCACGTGGTCGGCTCCGACCTCGCGGGCGTCGTGCTGCGGACCGGCCCCGGCGTGCACAGCTGGAAGCCCGGCGACGAGGTGGTCGCGCACTGCCTCAGCGTCGAGCTCGAGGGCCCGGACGGCCACAGCGACACGATGATGGACTCCGAGCAGCGCATCTGGGGTTTCGAGACCAACTTCGGCGGCCTGGCCGAGCTGGCCCTGGTCAAGTCCAACCAGCTCATGCCCAAGCCCGCCCACCTCACCTGGGAGGAGGCCGCCTCGCCGGGGCTGGTCAACTCCACCGCCTACCGGCAACTGGTCTCCCGCAACGGCGCCGCGATGAAGCAGGGCGACGTCGTGCTGATCTGGGGCGCCTCCGGCGGCCTCGGCTCCTACGCGACCCAGTTCGCCCTCAACGGCGGCGCGATCCCGGTGTGCGTGGTCTCCAGCAAGGAGAAGGCCGACATCGCGCGGAAGATGGGCGCCGAGCTGATCATCGACCGCAGCGCGGAGGGCTACCGGTTCTGGAGCGATGAGCACACCCAGGACCCGCGCGAGTGGCAGCGCTTCGGCGCGCGCATCCGCGAGCTCACCGGCGGCGAGGACCCCGACATCGTCTTCGAGCACCCCGGCAAGGAGACCTTCGGCGCCTCGGTCTACGTCGCCCGCCGCGGCGGCACGATCGTCACCTGCGCGTCCACCTCCGGGTTCCTGCACCAGTACGACAACAGGTACCTGTGGATGAACCTGAAGCGGATCATCGGCTCGCACTTCGCCAACTACCGCGAGTCCTGGGAAGCGAACCGGTTGATCGACAAGGGCTTGATCCACCCGACGGTGTCCAAGGTGTACCCGTTGGCCGAGACCGGGCAGGCCGCGCTGGACGTGCACCACAACGCGCACCAGGGCAAGGTCGGCGTGCTCTGCCTGGCCCCCGAGGAGGGCCTCGGCGTGCGCGACCACGCCAAGCGGGAGCGGCACCTGACCGCCATCAACCGCTTCCGGGGCGTCTGAGCTCCCCCGGCGCGCACGCGTTGGGCACGTGGGCGCCGGGGGGCACCACTCACCGATCTACTCGATGGTGGACTATCCGATGCAGGTAGCGTGGGCGCATGGGCTTGGGTGACGAACGCGATCTTGTGCCGCTGGGTGCCGGTTTCGACATCACCAAGCGGGGCTACAGCCGCGCGCAGGTGGAAGAGCACTTGGAGCGGCTCGACGCGGAGTTGCAGCTGCTGCACGGCGACCGCAACGCCGCCGTGTCGCAGGCGACCGACCTCGCCAAGCAGCTGGAGTCCGCGCGCGGCGAGATGAGCGACCTGCGCGGGCAGATCGACCGGCTCTCCCAGCCGCCCACCACGCTCGAAGGGTTGAGCGAGCGGCTGCAGCGGATGCTGCGACTGGCGACGGAGGAAGCGCAGGAGACGCGCTCGCGCGCCGAAGCCGACGCCGGGCACCTGCGCGCCAAGGCCGAGGCGGACGCGAGCGCGCTGCGGCAGCGCTACGAGAAGCTCATCGCCGAGCTCGACGCGCGCCGCGCCGAGATGGAAGCCGAGCACCGGGGCGTGGTCGACAAGGCTCGCACCGACGCCGAGCAGACCGTCGCGCGGGCCAGGTCCGAGGCGGCGCGCATCGAGGCCGAGTCCGAGCAGCGGCGCACCACGGTCGAGGAAGACTTCGACATCGCGATGTCCGCCCGCCGCACCGAGGCGATGCGGTCGCTGGCCGAGCAGGAGGCCACCAGCAAGTCCGAGGCCGAACGGCGCGTCCGCGAAGCCACCGAAGAGGCCAACCGCCGCCGCCACGACGCCGCGACCGAGGCGACCGCGCGGCTGCAGGAAGCCACCACCGAGGCCCACCGCCGCGTCCGCGAGGCCACGGAGGAGGCGAACCGCCGGATCAACCACGCCGCCCAGCGCGTGGCGGCCCTGCGGGGGCTGCGCTCGCGCATCGCCGACCAGCTGCACTCGGCGCGCGACCTCATCGCTGACGCGCACGTCCAGCTCGCGGATGCGGCGCCGGTCCTTGATCCGCTCCCTGAGGAGCGGGCGACCCCGAAGACGATTGACGGTTCTCCGGCTGATGAGTCGCCTACGCAGGCGATGAAGGCTGTGGTTGGGCCGCCGAAGGAGCATTGGGAGCCTGCGGAGGTTGAGCCGGAGCGGGCGCCTGCTGCGCCGCTTGGGCGGCCTGCGGAGTCGCCGGATGCTGCTGCTTCGCCTGCGGATCGGACGCAGAAGTTGGCGCGGCCGGGGGCGGCGCCTAAGCGGCCTGCTGGGCGGCGTTAGGGCGGTCGGCTCGCCTGCGGCATTGCGACCCGGTCCGTAGTGGTCCGGGGTGCTCGATGGGGCGAACTTGTTTTGCGCGGGGCCCCTGCGCCACCCGTGGCAGGACCGCAAAGCTGGGGCCGAAAAGCATGGCCCTGTCCGCGCACAACGCTACGACTGCCGCCACCCCACGCAAAACAAGTCCGCCCCATCGAGCATTTAGGTGGGCGGCTTCCTGGGGGCGGTGGCGGGGCTGGCTCGGGGGCTGGGTTGGCACCGGCGGCTTCGGGGTCGGCTCGCCTGCGGCATTGCGCTGGGTCTGTGGTGGGTTGGGTGTGCTCGATGGGGCGAACTTGTTTTGCGCGGGGCCCCTGCACCAGCCGTGGCAGGACCGCAAAAGCCGGGGCCGAAAAGCATGGCCCTGCAGCGAGGCAAGGCTACGACTGCCGCCACCCCACGCAAAACAAGTCCGCCCCATCGAGCAGTTGGCACCTCGGCTTCGTGGGAGCGGTGGTCGGGCTGGCGAGGCTGACTTGGTGGGCCGGGTTGGGTGGGCTGGCTCGGGGGGTGTGCCCGTCCGAGGTGAGGTGTTCAGCTATCGGACATGTTGGCGGGAATTGACGAGGTGCTTGTCACAGTGGTGAGTGGTTTCCGGGTGGCGGCGGTAGGTGTCATACGGTCGTGGTGGTGGAAGTTCTCCGCGGCTGATGTGTGGCGATGTGGCCGCACCGGGGCGTAAAGGACATACCGACGGTGAGTACGGATGCCGGGGTTGAGCGGGAGAGCGGGTTCTTCGGGCAGCCGCGGGGGTTGGCGAACCTGTTCGGGACCGAGATGTGGGAGCGCTTCTCCTATTACGGGATGCAGGCGATCCTGCTCTACTACCTGTACTTCTCCGTCGAAGAGGGCGGGTTGGCCATCGACAAGGCCACCGCTGCGGGGATTGTCGGGGCTTATGGCGGGTCCGTCTATCTAGCGACCATCGCGGGGTCTTGGGTCGCTGACCGGTTGTTCGGGCCGGAGCGGACCCTCTTCTACAGCGGTGTCCTCATCCTCGCGGGTCACGTCGCGCTGGCGGTGTTGCCTGGGGTGGCTGGTGTTGCTGCGGGTCTTGTTTGTGTCGCGATCGGGTCTGGGGGGCTCAAGGCGACTGCGACCACCCTTGTGGGTGCTCTTTATGCCGAGGATGACGATCGTCGGGATGCTGGGTTCTCGATCTTCTACATGGGGATCAACCTCGGCGCCCTCGTTGGGCCGCTGCTGACCGGTCTTCTGCAGACCCGGCTTGGTTTCCACTGGGGGTTCGGGCTCGCCGCGGTGGGGATGGCGGTGGGGCTGGTCCAGTACACGTTGGGGCGCAAGAACCTGCCCGAGTCCGGCAAGACCGTCCCCAACCCCGTCGAGGGTGCTGCCAAGGCGCGGGCTCTGGGGATCATCGCGGCGGGGGCTCTGGTGGTCGTCGCGCTGGTGGTGACCGGGGTGGTGGATGCGGACAACCTGGCCACGATCGTGACCTGGGTGATCGCGGTGGCCGCGGTGGGGTTGTTCGCGGTGCTGCTGCTCAGCCGCCAGGTGGAGCGGGTGGAGCGGCAGCAGGTGCTGGCGTTCATCCCGATGTTCCTGGTCAGCTTCGGGTTCTGGTCGCTGTTCCAGCAGCAGTTCACCGTGCTGGCGATCTACGCCGAGGAGCGGGTCGACCTCGACCTGTTCGGCTTCTCGATCCCGCCGTCGTGGTTCAACTCGGTGGAGCCACTGTTCGTGGTGCTGCTGGCGCCGGTGTTCGCCGCGCTGTGGGTCAAGCTGGGCGACCGGCAACCGTCCACTCCGGTCAAGTTCGCTCTCGGCGTCGGCGCGATGGGGGTGGCCTTCCTGGTGATGGCCCTGCTCGGCTTCACCAAGGGCGACAAGGTGATCCCGCCGCTGCTGCTGGTGCTCGTCCTGGTCATCTTCGTGCTGGGCGAACTCTGCCTGTCCCCGGTCGGCCTGTCGCTGTCGACGAAGTTGGCGCCGCGGGCGTACACGGCGCAGATGGTCGCCCTGTTCTACCTGTCGCTCGCGCTCGGCAGTTCCGTCGCGGGTGCGTTGGCCGAGTACTACACAGAGGACTCCGAGCCGTCGTACTTCGGCATCCTCGGTGCCGTCGCGATCGGGCTGGGTGTCGTCATGGCGGCGTTGACCCCGCTGGTGCGCAGGCTGATGAACGGTGTTCGCTAGGGGCGGGCCCGCCCCCGGTTCAGTGCTCGGGGGCGGGTTCGACCAGTTCGACCAGGACGCCACCCGCGTCTTTCGGGTGCACGAAGTTGACCCGGCTGTTCGAGGTGCCGCGCTTCGCCTCGTCGTAGAGCACCCGCATCCCGGCGGCCCGCAACGCGGCGGCGGCGGCGTCCACGTCCGTCACCCGATAGGCGAGTTGCTGCAGCCCCGGGCCGTTGCGGCCGATGAACTTCGCGATCGTGGACTTCTCGTCCAGCGGCGCGAGCAGCTGGATCGCGGTGCCGGAGCCGTCGTCACCGGGGGCGCGCAGCATCGCCTCGCGCACGCCCTGCTCGGTGTTGACCTCTTGGTGCACCGCCTCGAGGCCGAAGTGCGAGCGGTAGAACGCGATCGCCTCGTCCAGGTCGGCAACCGCGACTCCGACGTGGTCGATCGCGACGACGTGGGTGGAGAGCACTTCGCGCATACCGCGACGATACGCCCGACCTACCGATGGGTAACAACGGGCTGTGCGGCTACTCACACCGAGACGTGGCAAACCGGGTGGCCGCGAGTATGGTCCATGTTAACGCCCGTTCGCATCGCTTAGGAGACCGCCCGTGTCCGGATCCGTCATCGTCGCCGGGGCCCGTACCCCCATCGGTCGCCTGCTCGGCTCGCTCAAGGACTTCACCGGCGCGCAGCTGGGCGGGGTCGCCATCAAGGCCGCGCTGGAGCGGGCGGGTGTGCGACCGGAACAGGTGCAGTACACGATCATGGGCCAGGTCCTCACCGCGGGCGCGGGCCAGATCCCGGCGCGCCAAGCCGCCGTGGCCGCGGGCATCCCGATGGACGTCCCGGCGCTGACCATCAACAAGGTCTGCCTCTCCGGCCTCGACGCCATCGCGCTGGCCGACCAGCTGATCCGCGCTGGCGAGTTCGACATCGTGGTCGCGGGCGGCCAGGAGTCGATGACCCAGGCGCCGCACCTGCTGCCCAAGTCCCGCTCCGGCTTCAAGTACGGCGACGTCACCCTCGTCGACCACATGGCACACGACGGTCTCTTCTGCGCCTTCGACCAGGTCGCCATGGGCGCCTCCACCGAGAAGCACAACTCCCGCTACGGCATCAGCCGCGAGGAGCAGGACGCCTTCTCCGCCACCTCGCACCAGCGCGCCGCCTCGGCCATCTCCTCCGGCCGCTTCGCCGACGAGATCGCGCCGGTGAGCATCCCGCAGCGCAAGGGCGACCCGGTCGTGTTCGACACCGACGAGGGCGTGCGCGCCGACACCACCGCCGAGGGCCTGGCCAAGCTGCGCCCCGCGTTCGCCCCCGACGGCACCATCACCGCCGGGTCGGCCTCGCAGATCTCCGACGGCGCCGCCGCGGTCGTGGTGATGAGCAAGGCCAAGGCCGAGGAGCTCGGGCTGAGCTGGATCGCCGAGATCGGCGCGCACGGCGTCGTGGCCGGGCCGGACGCCAGCCTGCACGAGCAGCCGTCCAACGCGATCAAGGCGGCGCTGGCCAAGCAGGGCATCACCGCGGCCGACCTGGACCTGGTCGAGATCAACGAGGCGTTCGCCGCCGTCGGCGTGGTCTCCACCAAGCAGTTGGGCGTCGACCCGGAGATCGTCAACGTCAACGGCGGCGCCATCGCCCTGGGTCACCCGATCGGGGCGTCCGGGGCGCGGCTGGTGGTGCACCTGGCCTACGAGCTCAAGCGCCGCGGCGGCGGGGTCGGCGCGGCCGGTCTGTGCGGCGGCGGTGGCCAGGGCGACGCGCTGATCATCAGCGTCCCCAAGGCCTAGCCCTTGGTCAGGGACCTCTCGGTACCCGAGCTCGTCGACCGCGCGCGGCAACGCCAGCCGCGCGCGGTCGCCCGCTTGATCTCCCTGGTGGAGGACGCCAGTCCCCGGCTGCGCGAGGTCGCCGAGGCGCTCACCCCGCACACCGGCCGCGCGCGCGTCATCGGCCTCACCGGTGCGCCCGGGGTCGGCAAGTCCACCACCACCTCCGCCCTGGTGTCGGCCTACCGCGCCCAGGGCCAGCGCGTCGGCGTGCTGGCGGTGGACCCGTCGTCGCCGTTCTCCGGTGGCGCGCTGCTCGGCGACCGGGTCCGGATGGGCGAGCACGCGGGCGACCAGGACGTCTTCATCCGGTCCATGGCCACCCGGGGCCACCTCGGCGGCCTCGCCTGGGCCACCCCGCAGGCCCTGCGCGTGCTCGACGCCGCGGGCTTCGACGTCGTGCTCGTCGAGACGGTCGGGGTTGGACAGTCCGAAGTGGACGTGATCAAGCTCGCCGACTGCGCCGTGGTGCTGCTGGCGCCGGGCATGGGCGACGGCATCCAGGCGGCCAAGGCGGGCATCCTGGAGATCGCCGACGTGTTCGCCGTCAACAAGGCCGACCGCGACGGCGCCGACGCCACCGTGCGCGAGCTCAAGCACGCGATCTCGTTGGGGCGCAGGGAGATCCGCGGCCCGAGCTGGCGCCAACCGGTGGTGAAGACCATCGCCTCGGTGGCCGAGGGCATCGACGACCTGGTGACCGGGATCGCCGAACACCGCGCCTGGGCCGAGGACCACGGCGAGTTCGCCGCCCGCAGGCTCGCCAGGGCCCGAGCCGAGGTGGAGTCCATTGCGGTGCGCGAGGTTCGGTCCCGTTTCGGCGAAATGCGCTCAGATGTCCTCGACCGGCTCGCCGAGGCCGTGCGGTCCGGGGCGCTCGACCCCTACCGCGCCGCCGACGACCTGATCGCCTCGATCGTCGACAGGTAGTCGTCCTGGTCGCGTCCACGCGCTAGGTTCGCGGCATGACCAGCACTGGCGCCGACGCGATCGCCGTCGACGACATCCACAAGTCCTACGGCGACCTGCGCGCTGTGGACGGTGTGTCGTTCACCGTCGGCCACGGCGAGTTCTTCGGCATCCTCGGCCCCAACGGCGCGGGCAAGACCACCGCGCTGGAGATCATCGAGGGCCTGCGCGAACCGGACCGCGGTTCGGTCCGGCTGCTCGGCCTCGACCCGTTCCCGCGCAAGGTCGACCTGCTGCCGCGCATCGGCGTGCAGCTGCAGGCATCGGCGTTCTTCGACAAGCTCACCGCCCGCGAACAGCTGGAGACCTTCGCCGCGCTCTACGGCGTCGGCGCTGCCAGGGCCGCCGAGGTGCTGGAGCTCGTCGGCCTGACCGACAAGGCCGACACCCGCGAGGACAAGCTCTCCGGCGGGCAGCGGCAGCGGCTGTCCATCGCCTGCGCCCTGGTGCACGACCCGGACATCGTCTTCCTCGACGAACCGACCGCCGCGCTGGACCCGCAGGCGCGGCGCAACCTCTGGGACGTGCTGCGGGCCATCCAGCAGCGCGGCAAGACGATCGTCTACACCACGCACTACCTCGACGAGGCGGAGATCCTCTGCGACCGGGTGGCGATCATGGACCGCGGCCGGGTGCTGGCCATGGACACCCCGGCCGCGCTGGTGCGCGGCCTCGACGCGCCCACCAGGATCATCCTCGAGCGCGGTGTGCTCAGCGCCGAGGCCGCGGGCGCGCTGCCCGGTGCCGACGAGGCCGCCGAGGACGAGCAGTCGCTCACCATCACCACCCGCACCCCGGCGCCGCTGCTGACCGCCCTCGCCGAGCGCGGCGCCCTCGACGGGCTGCAGGTGCGCACCGCCACCCTGGAGGACGTCTTCCTCCACCTCACCGGACGGGAGTACCGCGCGTGAACGGCGCCTTCAAGAGCTTGTCGGTCGCGATGGTCAAGGGCTTCCTGCGCGACAAGACCACGCTGTTCTTCGCGTTCCTGTTCCCGCTGATGTTCCTGGTCATCTTCGGCCTGCTGTTCCGCGACGCGGGCAACGAGAAGATCAAGATCGGTGCGGTCGGCGACGGGCCGGTGCTCGTCGCGCTCGAGCGCACCGGCGCGGTGGAGTTGGAGCGCTTCGACACCATCGACGCGGGCGTGGCCAAGGTCCGCGACGGCGACCTGCCCGGAGTGGTCCAGGCCACCGGGGACGAGGTCGTGCTCCGCTTCGCCGCCAGCGACCAGGCCCAGGCGGGCACCGTGCAGGGGCTGGTGGCGGGCGTCACCCAGCAGCTCAACGTCTCCGC
Organism: Actinokineospora baliensis; assembly: GCF_016907695.1. Taxonomy (NCBI): domain Bacteria; kingdom Bacillati; phylum Actinomycetota; class Actinomycetes; order Pseudonocardiales; family Pseudonocardiaceae; genus Actinokineospora; species Actinokineospora baliensis. The sequence continues at coordinate 3,045,806 of NZ_JAFBCK010000001.1, forward strand.
GAGCGGGTCCCCGCCCAAGTACGACTTCCGCGTCGAGCAGGTCGAGGACGCCTCGCTGCAGCCCATCCAGTACCTGACACCGGGCATCCTGAGCTGGGGCATCGCGGTCACCGCCGTCTTCGGCGCGGCGATCACCCTGGTCAACTGGCGGCGCAAGCAGGTGCTGCGCAGGCTGCGGCTGGCCCCGATCGGCGTCACGCCCATCCTCACCTCGCGCGTGGTGGTGACCATCGGGGTCGCGCTGGTGCAGGCGCTGCTGTTCGTCGGGGTCGCGCTGCTGCCGGTGTTCGGGCTCACGCTCTCGGGCACCTGGTGGCTGTCGATCCCGGTGTTCCTCTCCGGGGTCCTGGCGTTCTTCACCATCGGCATGCTGGTCGGCGCGTTCTGCAAGACCGAGGAGGCGGCCACCGGCGCGGCCAACATCGTGGTGCTGCCGATGGCCTTCCTGTCCGGCACGTTCTTCCCGATCGACCGGGCCCCCGACTGGCTGCAGACCGTGTCGAAGGTGTTCCCGCTGCGGCACATGAACGACGGGATGATGGACTTCCTGGTGCGCGGCAAGGGACCCGAGGCGCTGCTGCTGCCCTGCGGCGTCCTGCTCGGCTTCACCCTCGTCGTGGCGTTCATCGCCTCCCGCGTCTTCACCTGGGAGGACAGCTAATCCAGGCAGAACTCGTTGCCCTCGATGTCGCGCATCGGGATGCACGACTCGTTCTCGTCGTCGGCGAGCAGCAGACCGACCTGCACGGCACCGAGGGCGACGAGCCTGGCGCACTCGGCCTCAAGGGCGGCGAGGCGTTCGTCACCCCTGAGCCCGGTGCCGACGCGGACGTCGAGGTGCACCCGGTTCTTGGCGACCTTGCCCTCGGGGACGCGCTGGAAGTACAGCCGTGGACCGGATCCCGCCGGGTCGACCGCGGCGGCCCAGGTGGCGGACCCACCCGGCGGCGGCACGACGTAGCCGAGGACCTCGCACCAGAACCGGGCGAGGCGCTCGGGTTCCGCGCAGTCGAAGGTGACCTGGACCTGCTTGACCGATGCCATTGAGCCACCGTAACGCCGCTCACACCCGCCCGGCCACGGTGTTTCGCCGGGGCGTTACGGGGGTGTGGTCGACTCCACTGGGCGCATCCCCCTCGCGCGTGGTGAGCCCGCTCACGCTCCACACTGGAGCCCATGTACACGCCAGCTGGTCGTTTCCGCGTCGTCGCGCTCGCCGAGGCCGTCTCCTGGATCGGTCTGCTCGTCGGCATGGTCATCAAGTACGGCACCGACCTCGGCGACTTCGGGGTCAAGGTCTTCGGCCCGGTGCACGGCGCCGTCTTCGTCGCCTACCTCGTGGTGACCGCGGTCACCGCCAGGCAGCTGCGCTGGAGCCGGTGGACCGCGTTCTGGGCCCTGGTCGCCAGCGTCCCTCCATTCGGGACACTGCTGTTCGAGCGCTGGGCCCTGCGCACCGGCAAGCTCGACAACCGCGCGGTACCCGCCGGGATCCGGCTCGCACTGCGCCCGCAAGCCGCCTAGTAAATCGCGACCGGTCGGCGTGGCCCGGTTGCCCTGAACCAACGATGCCCCTGGTGGAAGCCGGGGGCATCGTCATGTGCTGGGGCTACTGCTCGATGAGCGTCGCGCCAGCGCGCTGTTCTTCCGCTGGGCTTGCCGCTCGATGGGGCGAACTTCCTTTGCGCGGGGCCCCTACAACGCCCGTGCTGGGCCTCACAAGCTGGGGGCCAAAGGGACGGCCCAGCCAGCAGCCGCGAGGCTACGGGCGTTGTCCCCCCGCGCAAAGGAAGTCCGCCCCATCGAGCCGCGGTTCTCCAGGCGAGCTTCAGTGTGGCGAGGGTCTCAGCGTGCGGCTTGTTCTCAGTCCGTGAAATCGCCGGTGGCTCGGCGGACTTTGGCCAGCAGGTCGGTCAGCTGGGTGGTTTGCCGTTCGGTCAGGCCGCGGAGGCCGAAGTCGACCTCGGTCACCGCCACCGTGGCTTCTTCTCGGCGTTGCCTGCCCGCGTCGGTGATCTCGGCCAGGGTGGTGCGCCGGTCCGTCGGGTGCGGGGTGCGGCGGACCAGGCCGTCGGCTTCCAGGCGGTCGACGATGTTGGTGACGCTGGTGGGGTGCAGCTGCAGGCGCTCGCCCATGACGCGCATCGGCAGGCTGCCGCGTTTGGCGAAGGTCAGCAGCACCAGCGCCTCGTAGCGGGCGAAGGTCAGCCCGTGCGGCTTGAGCGCGGCGTCCACCGCGGACTGCAGGATCTGCTGGACCCGCATGACGCTGGTCACCGCGGCCATGGTGGTGGAATCGCCGATCCGCTCCCCCCACAGCTGCGCCGCGCGGGCGATCGGGTCGAAGGGCAACGAGCGCGGCCTCATGGTCGTTGAAGCTACCAGTGGGTTCACCCGGGCCGCCCGGATAGTGTGCGCGGGGACCACCAAGGAGGCGCCATGCTCGTCGCGTTCAGCGTCAGCCCGCTCGGCGGGGAGTCCGAGGCGGTCGGCCCCGCCGTCGCCGCCGCGGTGCGGGTGGTCCGCGAGTCGGGCCTGCCGCACCAGCTCACCGCGATGTACACGATCGTCGAGGGGGAGTGGGACGAGGTGCTGGCCGTGGTCAAGCGGGCCACCGACGTGCTGCTCGCCGACTACCCGCGGGTGAGCCTGGTGCTCAAGGCCGACATCCGCCCCGGGCACACCGGTCAGCTCGCCGCGAAGGTCGAGCGGGTCGAGCAGTACCTGGCCGAGCACTAGAACTGGGAGAGCCGTGGACCCGCGCACGCTGTGGCAGTGCTTCGAGCCCTACCACGCCGTCACCTACTTCACCCCGGAGTCGATCGCCGAGACCGACGCGCTGGGCTGCAAGGGCCGGTGGATGGGCTACTTCGGGATGCGCGCCGCCCCGCTCGGCGCCGCGCCCGCGTGGCTGGTGACCAGCCTGTTCTACAACTTCCACCCGTCGCGGGTCGAGCGGGCGTTGCCCGAGGCGTGGTCGGTCGCCGCCCCGGCGGAGTTCCTCGCGGCCCGGCTGCGCGGTGTCGACGGCGCCCTGCGCCGGATGCTGGGCGACGACCTCGACGGTCCGGACGTGGCCGAGGCCGCGGACCTGGCCAGGGCGCTGCTGGAGTGGATCCCGACCGCGGGTCGCGCGTTGGGGGCCGCCAACGCCGCCCTGCCGCTGCCCGAGCGGCCGCACCTCGCGCTGTGGCAGGTCTGCACCGCGCTGCGCGAGTCCAGGGGGGACGGACACGTGGCCGCGTTGGTGACCGCCGGGCTCGACCCGATCGAGGCGCTCGTCGCGTTCGCCGCCGACCGTGGACTCACCGACGAGTACATGAAGACGGCCCGCAACGTGCCCGTCGAGGAGTGGACCGCCGCCGAGGAACGGCTGCTGGCGCGCGACATGCTCGCCGCGCCCGGGGTGCTGACCGAGTCGGGTGCGGGGCTGCGCGAGCTGGTCGAGGACCTCACCGACGACGCCGCCGCGGCGCCGTGGCAGCAGCTGGGGGAGCAGGGCACGGCCCGCTTCGTCGAGCTGCTCGCGCCGCTGTCGCTGCGCATCACCAGGCAGAACGGCGCGATGCGGGTCAACCCGATGGGACTGGCACCGGAGGGTCTGCTCGCCGAGCTCGCCCGGGGGTGACCGGCGGGCGGACGCCGTCGCGGAGCTCATGCCAGGATGTCAAGGTGACCAGGCCAGATCCACGCCAGACCGCCGCGCTGTCGGCCGCCCTGTCCAGGGCCGTAGACCTGTCCGCCATCAAGGCCCGCGCGGACGCCGCGAACACGCCCCAACCCGCCCCCGGGCGGCCGCCGAGCGCCCAGCCGGGTGCCGCCGCGTCCGTCGTCGACGTCACCGAGGCCAACTTCGAGGCCGAGGTCGTCGAGCGCTCCACCCAGGTGCCGGTCGTCGTGGCCCTGGTCGCGGGCTGGTCGGCGCAGTCGACGCAGCTGCTGACCACCCTGGAGAAGCTCGCCGCCGAGGACAACGGCTCCTGGCAGCTGGCCAGGGTGGACGTCGAGACCAGCCCCCGGGTCGCCCAGCTCTTCGGCGTCCAAGCCGTGCCGATGGTCATCGCCATCGCCGCCCGCCAGCCCGTGGACGCCTTCAACGACGTCCCGCCGCCGGACCGGGTCCGCCAGTGGATCGACTCCATCCTCGACGCCCTGCGCGACCGGCTCCCCGGCATCCGCGCCGCCGAGGCCGCCGCCCCGGCCGCGGCCGAGGACACCGCCCCCGAGCCGGAGGACGAGCGCTTCGTCGCCGCCGAGACCGCCCTCAACCTGGGCGACTTCGCGGGCGCCGAGGTCGCCTACCAGTCGATCCTGGACGCGGAGCCGGGCAACACCGAGGCCCGCGCGGCGCTCGCCCAGGTCACGTTCCTGGCCAGGGCCCAGGCCACGGACCCCTCGGTGATCGTCCGCGCCGACATCTCCCCGGACGACGTGGACGCGCAGATGTCCGCGGCGGACCTGGAGCTGGCGGGCCAGCAGGTCGAGCAGGCCTTCACCCGCCTCATCAACGCCGTCCGCCGCAGCGCAGGCCCCGACCGCGACAAGGCCCGCACCCACCTGGTGTCCCTATTCGACCTCTTCGCCCCGGACGACCCACGCGTCGTGAAGGCCCGGCGCGACCTGGCCAGCGCCCTGTTCTAGACCACCGTGTTGCCGTGGCCGCGTGGAGTCCCTCCGCGCGGCCATTTCTTTGCCCTGTCGTCAGCGTTGAAGATCAACTGAAGTGAGCGCCCCCGATGTCCAGGCTATCGGGGACACCGGGGGAGCGGGGGGTGGCGAGTGGCCCCTGTGGACAGTTGGGGGCGTTGTGGATGGCTGGGCTCAGCTGAATTGGTTGGCGCAGCCCTTGTCGCCCTCGAAGTAGCCGATGCGGAAGGCCTCGACCCTGGCGAAGCCGGAGGGCACCTGCTTGCCAGCCACGTCCGCGGCGATCAAGCTGTTGTCCTGCAACAGTTCCGCCACGGCCTCGTCCAGGTCGCCGACGGCCAGGCGCAGTTTGCTCTCGTTCGCCCCGCCCTCCAGGTCGGTGAACTTGGCCCAGGCGCCCGTCAGGCACGCCGTCCGCAGGCCGGTCTTGTCGCCCTCCAGGGGTGCGCCGACCGACTTTTGGATCGACAGGGTGTACCGCGACGCGATCTCGGCGAAGGCGGCGAAGTCGCCGATCCCGGCCCCGGACACGCCGGGCTCCTGCCCGCGCTTGGGCGGCGTGGCGATCTTCTCCATCGCGTCCGGGTCGATGGCCACCACGTTCTCGTCCGCGCAGTAGGACACCGGCGGGGTGGACTGGCCCTTCTTGCAGTCGGCGCCGTCGTAGGTGATGGCGGGCGGGTTCGCGCCGGTGCGGCGGAACGCCTCGTCGAGGCTGGCCTTGAGCAGGTCCTGGACCTTCTTGTTGTCGAACTCCACGTCGCCGTTGCGGGAGTTCTCCATCTCCGTCTCGCCGCGCTCCTTCTCGGCGATGCGGGTGTTGATCTCGTCCTGGTTCATCCGCGCGCACCGCGTCGGGCCCTCGGAGAACCCGGCCTGGAAGGCGAACACCCGGTCGAAGGCCAGGCCGTGCGCGCCCTGCTTGCTCGCCGAGAGCCCGGCGGGGTCGCGGATGAAGAACATCGTCGCCAGCACGTGGTTGAGGCCCTTGCCGGTGTTGACGTCGAAGTGCTTGGCCTTGCCCTCGGCCACCCAGCGGAAGAAGCCGCCCGCGTAGCAGTCGGCCTGCTGCTCCTTGATGATCGTCGGCGTCGCCTGGCTGATGTTGCTCTTGGTGCCCAGGCGGAACTGCACGGCGTGGCCCATCTCGTGGGCGAGCACCGCCACCACCGACATCGGCCCGAACTGCTTGTTGAGCATCGGCAGCAGCACGCCCCTGTCCCAGGCCACGCTGTCGTCTGCGTTGCAGTAGAAGGCGTTCACCAGGTCCGCGGTGCTCTGGCCACACAGCTTGATGGCCTTGCCCTTGGAGTCGTAGGACGCCAGCCGCTTGATCGGTTCGAACTTCTGGCCGTCGAAGTCGGCGGGCATCCGCTCGGACCAGTAGTCGTAGATGTCCGACAGCGCGTTGACCGCCAGCCGGTCCATCTCGCCGCCGTCGGCGTTCTCCACCGCCAGGGTCGCGTCCGCGACGCCCTTCTTGGGACCGGTCGGGCCGTCGTTGTTGACCGGGATCCCGGCCGCCGTGCCCGCGTCGATGTCGCCGACCCCGCGGGGTCTGCCCTCGATCGGCTGCCCGGCGCACCCGCCGAGCTGCACGAGAAGTACCGCCGCCACCGCCAAGGCAGCCGCGACCCGCGCCCGCGCACCCAGAACCCGCACCGCAACCCCTACCCAGCCGTCGTTCCCGATCTCCGGGAGAGGGTAGCCCGCGACCACCGCGCCACGGGTGGGTTCGCGCTAAGTCACGAAAGGCCGCATTGTTGAACACCCTCCGTGAACCCCTGGCGGAATGCGCGGACCCGGTCGAAGCCCGCGACCGGCGCGGCCCCCTTGATGTCGCGGGCGGCGTAGTCGTAGTCCAGCAGCACCTGCACGGCCTCGTCGAGATCACCGGGCGAGAGCCGCCGGGACACGAACAGCGCTCGGGTGAACAGCCCCGACAGGCACACCGCGGACCGCTGCGTGTCCGCGCCCTCCAGCGGCTTGCCCGCCGCCGCGAGCGCGGCGAGGGCGTAGCGGCTGGCGATCAGCGTGCCGGTCGCGTAGTCACCGATGTCGGCGTGCAGCTCCGGCAGCTCCTTGCGCACGTCGATGCGCACCGTCTTGTCGCCGGGGCAGTACGCGACCGGGCCCTGCTTGCCGTTCTCGCAGTCGGGGGCGCCCTGCGACTCGACCACCTTGGGCGCGGTCCACTGCTTGCCGACCGTGGGCAGCAGCTCCCCGTAGAACGGGTCCAGGGTCAGCGTGATCGACTCGACGATGTCGGCGAAGGTCAGGTTGCCGCCGCGCTCCTGGTCACCGGCGTCGAGGAAGCCGCTCAGGGTGAACACCCGGTTGTCGACGGTCATCTTCGAGCACGTCTGGGCGCCCTGCTCGTAGCCGTCCTGGAACGCCGACACCCGGTCGAAGGCGTCCCCGTGCGCGCCCCGGTCCTGCGCCTCGGTGCCGATCGGGTCGCGGAAGCTGATCAGCGACTCCAGCGCCTGGTCCAGCCGCTCCTTGGCGATCGTCAGGTGCTCGGCCTTGCCGTCGGCCACCCACCGCACGAACGACCCGGCGTAGCAGTCGGCCATCGCCTCGATCAGGATCGTCGGGTACCGGCTCGGGTCGGCCTTGCGCTCGGCGGCGCCGCTGCCGGTGCGGTCCTGCACCGCGTGGCCCATCTCGTGCGCCAGCACCAGCATCACCGCCGCCTCGCCGAAGCGGTCCCGCAGCACCGGCAGCAGCGCCGCCCTGTCCCACGCGATGATGTCGGCGTCCGGGCAGTAGAACGCGTTGCCCTCCACGTCGGTCGGCTTGTTCGCGCACGGCGGCGCCTTGCTCTGCGCGTCGGCGGTGTCCACCGAGTAGAACCCGCCCTTGAGCGGCTCGTACGCCTTCTGGAACACCACCGGGAACGTCTGCGCCCAGTACGCCTGCACGTCGGTGACCACCGTGGCCGCCAACCGGTCGATCTCCCCGCCGTCGGTGTTGCGCACGAACCCCGGGTCGACCCCGGTGCCCTCCTCGCCCTTGGACACGACCCCCTGGCTGACCGCCTGCCCTGGGACGGTCGTGGTGCAGGCCAGCAGCGCGAACACCGCCATCAAGGCGGGCAGCAGCCGCACAAGATCCCGTCCGTTACGCGTGCGCACGCCCACCAGTCTGCCTGCTCAGGTGCTGCGGGGTTCGACGGCTTCGGAGATCCGTTCCATGATGCGTTCGGCCATTACCGCGAAGTCGCCGTGCGCGTCCCGAGCCGCTTGGAGGTGACCGCCGTAGGCGCCGTCGGCGTGGCTCAGGAAGAAGATCGGCTTGCGTGCCTCCTGCGCCAGCGGGACCAGACTCCGGTAGTGCTTGAGCTGCCCCAGGCAGAAGGGGTCCGCGTCGATGGCGGGCGCGGGCGAGTGGTCCTGGGAGCCGAGCACCGAGGTCCGGAAGACGTCCGGGATCTGCTGGATCCAGCGCTGGTACGCCTTGACCGGTCGGTTGAGGCGGACGCCGTGCTGGAGGACGACGTAGCCGAGCGCGTCCATCCTGCCCTGCGGCAACGCGATACGCCCTGGTAGATCGATCGCCAGGCGTTGGCGCCAGCCGGTGCGCCACTTCTGCAGGGCGGGACCGAGGTTGCGCAGCCCCTGCATGCTGAACAGGTCGGGGGCGACCGGGATCACGACGAAGTCCGACGCCACCAGCGCGGCCCGGTTGATCGCGCCGAGACTCGGTCCGACGTCGACCAGGACGTACTCCGCCGCGTGCTGGCTCGCCGCGCTCTGCAGGACCGACCAGAACGCGGAGATGATCCGGAACGCCCGCGGATCGCCGTCGAGGCATTTGGGCCAGCTCGCGCTCAGGTCGTCCTCGAACGCGGATAGCTCCAGGTCGCCCGCGAGCAGGGCGAGCCGGTCGTCCCCGGTCGTGGTGAGGGTGCTCGACCCGAGTCCGCCCTCGCCCTCCTGGAACGGCCGGATCGTCCCCCACACGGTGCGCCCCGGTCCGGCGCCTGACCACAGCCGCTCGATCTCCTCCTCGGTGAGGAACGCGGTGGTGAGGTTGGCCTGCGGGTCGAGGTCGGCGACCACGACCCGGTGGCCGAGGTCGGCCAGCATCCACGCGATGTGGTAGACCAAAGAGGTCTTCCCGACGCCGCCCTTGTTGTTGAAGAACGTGATCACCGGCGCGCTCATGATCTGCTCCTGATGGTCACCGCGACGTGCGATTCCGTCGGCTCGAACTCGGGTGGTGGGTTCCCGTTGTCGGCGAGCCCCTTGCGGGTGATCGGGATCCCCGCGCCGAAGCGCTGCACGTAGCCCAGGCCGTGCATCATCTCGGCCAGCGTGGGGTTGCGGTAGTCGGTGATGCCGCTGCCGAAGCTCGCGGTGGTCACGACCCCGAACGGTCCACCAGGGCTGACGACCTCGATCCGGTCGAGGTACCAGGTGAGTCGGACGGGCGAATTGGTGTGCTCATACGTCCGGTGCATGACCGCGTTGCGGACGACCTGTTGGAGCGCGGCGACGGGGTAGTCGGGCGTCTTGGACTCCAGCGGTCCACCGGTGATGTCGACCGCCACCCTGATGTTGATCCTGAGCAGCTCGTCGAGCGTGCGCAGCAGCGCCGGGAGCGGTCCGTCGAGGCGTTTCTCGTCGACGATCGGGTCCGCGAGGCTGTCCCCGGCGACCCTGAGGAACTGGATGTAGGCACCTGGTAGGAAGCGGAGGGGGTCCTTGCCCACGGTCAGCAAGCCCGCCGTCGTCGGAATGCCGTCGGCAGTGGTCAGTCGAAGTGCCGCCAATCGCTGTTCGGTGGAGCGGCCGTTCGCCGCCAGCACCGCGGCGGGCACCAAGGATGGGACGAGGGTGTCGCTGAACAGTCCGCGATCGAGGTCAGCCAGCGTGGCTTCCTGCTGTGGGCGGGCGTCGAACGGCAGGTCGAGCGAGCGGCGACGTTCGTTGAGCCTGCGCTCGTCGTCCCCGTTGGCCAGGCCCCTGCGGGGGCCGACCCTGACCCAGATCTGGCCCTTGTACCGGACCGGCGGGGTGTTGCTCGGCTGGACCTCCACCACCGCGAGTTCCTGACCGTGCAGCACCACTTTCCGCACGGTCATCGACGGCGGGGGGAGGAGGTTGCCCTGGTCCCGGTGCGCGGCGAGGTTCTGCAAGAGCTGGTCGGTGATCGCCAGTCCTGCGGGTCTTCCGTCGTCCTTGACCCCCAAGAACAGCACTCCGGGCAACCGGTGGTCTGGCAGGTCGTTGGCGAACGCGCAGATCGCCTGGCCGATCTTGTCCGCGGCCTGGGCGGACTCCTTGCGTTCCACTCGATCCGACTCCATGTCGGCGAGCAGGTCCTCAAGCTCCGGATCGGACAGCGGCATGACGCGATCCTACGGTCAGCACTTGCACAAACTTGCCGCAACTTGCCGCTTTCTTCCACACCGACCAAGCCGGGCAGCCGTGTCAGACCACCGGCACGTCGGGGTCGTCCTCGGGGGATTCGTCGTCGGGGACCAGCCAGACGACGCCCTGTGGGGGGAGTTGCAGGACGAGGGAGGCGGGCCTGCCGTGCCAGGGGTCGGGGGTGGCGGTGGTGCCGCCGAGGTTGCCGACGCCGGAGCCGCCGTAGGGCTGGGCGTCGGTGTTGACGATCTCGCGCCAGGTGCCGGGGTGGGGGACGCCGACCCGGTAGTCGTGGTGGGGGGAGCCGGAGAAGTTGGCCACGCACAGCAGTTGGGTGTCGCCGCCTTGGCGCAGGAAGCTGAGCACGTTGCCCGCCGAGTCGTTGGCGTCGACCCAGGAGAAGCCCTCGGGGCGGGAGTCGTCCAGGTACAGGGCGGGGTGGTCGCGGTAGGCGGCGTTGAGGTCGCGCACCAGCGACCGGACGCCCCGGTGCAGCGGCTGGTCGGTGAGGTCCCAGTCCAGCGAGCGCGACTCCGACCACTCCTGCCGCTGGCCGAACTCCTGGCCCATGAACAGCAGTTGCTTGCCCGGGTGCGCCCACATGAACGCCAGCAGCGCCCGCAGCCCAGCCGCCTTGTTCCAGTCGTCGCCGGGCATCCGGGTCCACAGCGAGCCCTTGCCGTGCACCACCTCGTCGTGCGACAGCGGCAGCATGAAGTTCTCACTCCACGCGTACACCAGCGCAAAGGTGATCTCGTTGTGGTGATACGTGCGGTGCACCGGGTCGTGGCCGATGTAGCTGAGCGTGTCGTGCATCCAGCCCATGTTCCACTTGAAGCCGAACCCCAGCCCGCCCAGGTGAGTCGGCCTGGTCACCCCGGGCCACGCGGTGGACTCCTCGGCGACCATCACCGTGCCGGGGTGGTGCTTGTAGACGGTGGCGTTGAGCTCCTGCAGGAACCGCACCGCGTCCAGGTTCTCCCGTCCGCCGTGCTCGTTGGGCAGCCACTCGCCGTCGTTGCGCGAGTAGTCCAGGTACAGCATCGAGGCCACCGCGTCGACCCGCAGGCCGTCGACGTGGAACTCCTCGATCCAGTACAGGGCGTTGGCGACCAGGAAGTTGCGCACCTCGTTGCGGCCGAAGTCGAACACCAGGGTGCCCCAGTCCGGCTGCTCGCCCCGGCGCGGGTCGCCGTGCTCGTAGAGCGGGCTGCCGTCGAAGCGGGCCAGCGCCCAGGAGTCGCGCGGGAAGTGCGCGGGCACCCAGTCCATGATCACGCCGATGCCGCGCGCGTGCAGCGCGTCGACAAAACCGCGGAACTCGTCCGGGGTGCCGAACCGCGCGGTCGGCGCGTAGTACGAGGTGACCTGGTAGCCCCACGACCCGCCGAACGGGTGCTCGGCCACCGGCAGCAGCTCCACGTGCGTGAAGTTGTGCTCGACCAGGTAGTCGCCCAGCTCGGTGGCCAGTTCCCGGTACCCGAGGCCCTGGCGCCACGAGCCGAGGTGCACCTCGTAGACGCTCATCGGCGCCGCGCTCCACGAGGTGGCGTCCCGGCGGACCAGCCACTCGGCGTCGGCCCACTGGTACTCCGAAGTGGACACCACCGACGCCGTCGCGGGCGGGATCTCGGTGGCGAAGGCCATCGGGTCGGCCTTCTCGTGCCAGGACCCGTCCGCGCCGTGGATGCGGAACTTGTACCGCGTCCCCGGGGTCACCCCCGGCAGGAAGACCTCCCACACCCCGGACGAGCCGAGCGACCGCATCGGGTTCGCCCTGCCGTCCCAGCCGTCGAAGTCGCCGCACACCCGCACCCCGCGCGCGGTCGGCGCCCACACCGCGAACGAGGTCCCCTCGACCACGCCGACCGGGGTCTCGAAGGACCGCACGTGCGCGCCCAGGACCTCCCACAACCGCTCGTGGCGGCCCTCGGCGAACAGGTGCAGGTCCAGCTCACCCAGCGTCGGCAGCCACCGGTACGGGTCCTGCACCAGCTCCGGGCCCGCGCCGTAGTCCACCTCCAGCAGGTACTCCACGGGCGCGGTGGCCAGGTCGGCGGCGAACACGCTGTCGCCGACCTCGTCCATCTCGTGCCGCTGGTCGCCGACGATCACCGCGACCGACTTGGCGTTGGGGCGCAGTGCCCGCACCACCGCCCCGCCGCCGCGCGTGGGGTGCGCCCCCAGCAGCGAGTGCGGGTCGTGGTGCGCGCCTGCGATGAGCCGCTCGATCTCGTCAACCAGCAAGAGGAATCAACCCTGGGATATGTAGGACTGGAGCTGGTCGCGGTCGGCTTCCAGCTGGCTTATGTGGCTCTTGACGACGTCACCGATGCTGACGATGCCCGCCAGCGCGCCGTCCTCGATCACCGGCAGGTGCCGGATCCTGCGCTCGGTCATGGTGGCGGCCAGGCTGTCCACGCTGTCGGTGGGCGCGCAGGTGCTCACCTCGGTGGTCATGATGTCGGCCACGGTGGCGTTGAACAGCTCGCCACCGCGGGTCGCCAGCCCGCGTACAACGTCCCGTTCGGACACGATGCCGACCACCCGGTCCCCGTCGAGCACCACCAGGGCGCCCACGTTGTGCCGGTGCAGCTCGGCTATCAGGCCCTCGACAGTGGTACCCGGGTCGACCGTCGCCACGACGGCCCCGTCGGCACCCTTGCCCCGCAACACATCCGCGATCCGCATGTCGCCACACCCCGATCCTGAACCGGCGGCACCCCGAGAGCGGGTATTGTCGATCAGGCTAACCATCTTCTGGGTTACCCGAAACTCGTGCTGCCTAAAAGTCGTAGTCAGCCCACCCGCGCGACGCGGTCGATGGCGGCCAGCGGGATCGGCACCCAGTCCGGCCGGTTGCGGTGCTCGTAGCCCACCTCGTAGACCGCCTTGTCCAGCTCGAAAGCCCGCAGCAGCACCGGATCCGCGCGCGGGTCGGCACCGGCGGTGGCGTACCCGTCGCAGAACGCCGCGCGGTTGCGGTCGGCCCACTCCGCGGCCCGGGTGAGCCGCTGGTTGTCGGGTTCCTCGCCCGCCAACAGGTGTAGCGCCGCGTAGTCGAAAGAGCGCAGCATCCCGGCGACGTCCCGCAAGGGGGACCGCGTACGGTTGCGCTCCGCCACCGGCGCGTCCGGTTCGCCCTCGAAATCGATGAGCACCCACCCGGTGGTCGTGCGCAGCACCTGACCCAGGTGCAGGTCGCCGTGCACCTGCTGGACCTGGGTACCCGGCAGCCCGCGCACCGCGTCGAACGCCGCCCGCAGCACCCCTTCCCGCTCGGCCAGCGCGGGCACCCGCGCCAGCGCCGCGTCCAGCCGCGCGTGCATCTCGTCGGCGCCCGCAGCCATCTCCGCGGGCCCCACGGTGTCCACGTCCAGCGCGGCGGCCAGGTCGGCGTGCACCGCGGCGACCGCGGCGCCCAACCGGTGGGCCTCACCGGCGAAGTCGCCGCCGACCTCGCCCGCGTGCAGGTCCGCCTCGGCCAGCAGGTCGCGCACCGACGCGGTCGCGGTCGCCCAGCCCTCCGCGGCGTCGCCGAGGTACCGCTGGGCGAACCCGAGCACCGTGCCCTCGGCCCGCACCACCGCCACCGGCTCGGCCACCTGTGCACTGCCCGCGCGGACCAGCGCCCGGTGCAGTTCCACGTCGCGGTTGGGGCCGGGAGCGGGCCGCCTATAGAGCTTGAGGATGTAGTGCTCGCCGAACACGATCGAGGTGTTCGACTGCTCCACCCCGACCGGCCGCGCCCGCAGCCCGGTCTGGACCTCCACCCCCGGCTCCGGCAGCCAGTCGAGGCCACCGGCCGCCGAGTGCTCGGCGAACAGCTCCAGCAGCCCGCCCATCAGCTCCGCGTCGTGCGTCGCGTCGTAGGCGTACGAGCCGTCGGCCAACCTGCCCACCACCGACGAGCGCAGGTGGTCGGGGACCTCGTCGGTCAGCCCGAGCAGCAGCTGGTAGCGCTCGTCGTCGGCGTCGAGCAGCACGTGCAGCAGCGCCGGGTCGCCGTCGACCAGCAGCGCGGCCCGCTCCACCCGCACACTCGCCACGTCCCGCCCCTTGGCCGCGAACCAGCGCTGACCGGGCAACCAGCCGGGCAGGTCGGCGGCGAGGGAGGTGACCGCGGGCAGGGGTCGGGTGGTCACTGGGGTTCGCCCTCCTCGAGCGGTCGGGTGATCTGGAACCAGTAGAAGCCGTGCCCCGGCAGGGTCAGCAGGTACGGCAGCTCCCCGACCGCGGGGAACCGCACCCCGCCGGTCAGCTCCACCGGGATGCACCCGTCGTAGTCCGACAGGTGCAGTTCCACCGGTTGGGGGAACCGGGACAGGTTGTTCACGCAGATCACGACGTCGTCGCCGTGCGTGCGCAGGTACGCCAGCACGCTCGGGTTCGACGAGCCGAGCTCGGTGAAGTCGCCGAGGCCGAACGCCGGGTGCTCGGTGCGCACCTGCAGCATCCGCCTGGTCCAGTGCAGCAGCGACGAGGTGTTGTTCATGTGCGCCTCGACGTTGACCGCCTGGAAGCCGTACACCGGGTCGGCGATCGCGGGCAGGTACAGCCGACCGGGGTCGCAGCGGGAGAAGCCCGCGTTGCGGTCGGGCGACCACTGCATCGGGGTGCGCACCGCGTCGCGGTCACCGAGCCAGATGTTGTCGCCCATGCCGATCTCGTCGCCGTAGTAGAGCACCGGCGAGCCCGGCAGGCTCAGCAGCATCGCGGTGAACAGCTCCTGCTGGTTGCGGTCGTTGTCCAGCAGCGGGGCCAGCCGCCTGCGGATGCCGATGTTGGCCTTCATCCGCGGGTCCTTGGCGTACTCCGCGTACATGTAGTCGCGTTCCTCGTCGGTGACCATCTCGAGGGTCAGCTCGTCGTGGTTGCGCAGGAAGATCCCCCACTGGGCGCCAGCGGGGATCGACGGGGTCTGGGCCAGGATCTCCGAGATCGGGAACCGCGACTCCCGGCGCACGGCCATGAAGATGCGCGGCATCAGCGGGAAGTGGAACGCCATGTGGCACTCGTCGCCGCCGATGCCCGCGTCGCCGAAGTACTCGACCACGTCGGCTGGCCACTGGTTCGCCTCGGCCAGCAGCACCCGGCCGGGGAACTCGTCGTCGACCACCTTGCGGCAGCGCTTGAGGAACTCGTGCGTGCGCGGCAGGTTCTCGCAGTTGGTGCCCTCCTCCTCGAACAGGTAGGGCACCGCGTCGAGCCGGAAGCCGTCGATGCCGATGTCGAGCCAGAACCGCAGCACGTCGAGCATCGCGTCCTGCACGGCCGGGTTCTCGTAGTTG
Organism: Actinokineospora baliensis; assembly: GCF_016907695.1. Taxonomy (NCBI): domain Bacteria; kingdom Bacillati; phylum Actinomycetota; class Actinomycetes; order Pseudonocardiales; family Pseudonocardiaceae; genus Actinokineospora; species Actinokineospora baliensis. The sequence continues at coordinate 3,061,122 of NZ_JAFBCK010000001.1, forward strand.
AGGTCGGGCTGGTGGGAGAAGAACCGGTGCCAGTAGAACTGGCCGCGCACCGGGTCGTAGGTCCAGTTCGAGGTCTCGGTGTCGACGAAGATGATCCGCGCGTCGGCGTAGGCCTCGTCGGTGTCGGACCACACGTAGTAGTCGCCGTAGGGGCCGTCCGGGTGCTGGCGCGACTCCTGGAACCACGGGTGCGCGTCGGAGGTGTGGTTGAGCACCAGGTCGGTGATCACCCGGATGCCGCGCTTGTGCGCCTGGTCGAGCAGGTAGCTGAAGTCGTCGACGGTGCCGAACTCGGGCAGCACCGCGCGGAAGTCGCTGATGTCGTAGCCGCCATCGCGCAACGGCGAGGCGTAGAACGGCGGCAGCCACAGGCAATCGATGCCCAGCCACTGCAGGTAGTCCAGCTTGTCGGCCAGCCCGCGCAGGTCCCCGGTGCCGTTGCCGTCGGAGTCGTTGAACGCCCTGACCAGCACCTCGTAGAAGACCGCGCTCTTGTACCACTGCGCCTGCGGCGGTGCCGAGCGCGCGTGGTGGAAGTCCTCCGCCTGCGGCTCGGTGAGGTGACCGTCCGCGGTCACCGCCTCGCCGGTGTGCGGGATGCCCGCGAGCCCCAGCGCCGCGTCGGGCGCGGTGGTGTCCTGAACCGTCATGCCTGTCGCCCTCGCCCCATGTCTCGGCCGTGTGCCAGCGTCGTCGATCCCGGCGGTCGCCTCCAGGGGGGCGGATCAGCCGGTCCGCAATGCGTACCACGTTTCCGCCGCGACGACCGCGCACCGCACACGCCCACTCACCCCCGACCGTCCGAAGTGGTCATTGCGGGTGGGGTGGTCCACCCGGGCGGGGGAGACAGCTGCCGCCGTTGACGGGAGTACCCCCGCTGGCGGTGATCCATGCGGACCGGTGATCACGATCTCAGTGGGCGGACGCCGGGACCGCTCGGCGGGCGTTCACCGAGCGGTCCCGGCGCACCGGCCGGTCACCGTCGGATGTGGACGATGTGCGCGACGCTGGCCCACGGGTCCAGCCGCACGTAGTTCGCCTGGCCCCAGCGCCAGGTCTGGCCGGTGACCTCGTCATACGCGTTGTGCGCCGCGTCCGGGTCGAGCCCCAGCGCGGCGAGGTCGAGCCACAGCGTGCCCTCCTGCGGCGCCCTCGGGTCCAGGGTCACCACCACGACCACGGTGTCCCCGGTGGCCGGGTCGGTCTTGGAGTAGGCGATCAGCGCGTCGTTGTCCACGTGGTGGAACCGCAGCGTCCGCAGCTGCTGCAGCGCCGGGTGCGCCCGGCGGATCGCGTTGAGCCGGGTGATCCACGGCTGCAGCGACCGGCCCTCGGCCAGCGCGCCCGCGAAGTCGCGCGGCCGCAGCTGGTACTTCTCCGAGTCCAGGTACTCCTCGCTGCCCTCGCGCACCGGCTGGTGCTCGTAGAGCTCGTACCCGGCGTACACCCCCCACGTCGGCGCCAGCGTCGCGGCCAGCGCGGCCCGGATCGCGAACATCGCCGGGCCGCCCACCTGCAGCGACTCGTGCAGGATGTCCGGGGTGTTGACGAACAGGTTCGGCCGCGCCTCGTCGGCGTGCGCGACCAGTTCGGTGCCGAACTCGACCAGCTCCTGCTTGCCGGTGCGCCAGGTGAAGTAGGTGTAGGACTGGGTGAACCCGAGCTTGGCCAGCCCGTAGAGCCGCGCCGGTCGGGTGAACGCCTCGGACAGGAACAGCACGTCCGGGGCGACCGCCTTGACCTGGCGGATCAGCCACTCCCAGAAGTCCGGCGGCTTGGTGTGCGGGTTGTCCACCCGGAACACCCGCACCCCCTGCTCGGCCCACATCAGCACCACCCGCAGCACCTCCGCGTAGAGGCCCTCCGGGTCGTTGTCGAAGTTGACCGGGTAGATGTCCTGGTACTTCTTCGGCGGGTTTTCTGCGTAGGCGATCGTGCCGTCCGGGCGGGTGGTGAACCAGTCCGGGTGCTTGATCACCCACGGGTGGTCGGGCGCGCACTGCAGCGCGAAGTCCAGCGCGACCTCCAGGTCCAGCTCGCGCGCCCTGGCCACGAACGCCCGGAAGTCCTCGAAGGTGCCTAGCTGCGGGTGGATCGCGTCGTGCCCGCCGTCGGCCGAACCGATCGCCCAGGTCGACCCCACGTCACCGGGCTTGGCCACCACGGAGTTGTTGGGGCCCTTGCGGTTCTCTTCACCGATCGGGTGAATCGGGGGGAGGTAGACGATGTCGAAGCCCATCGCGGCGACCCGGTCGAGCTCCTTGGCCGCGGTCGTGAACGTGCCGTGCACCGGCTTGCCCTCGGTGTCGAGCCCACCGGTCGAGCGCGGGAAGAACTCGTACCAGGAGCCGTAGAGCGCGACCTTGCGGTCCACCCACAGCTGCAGCGGCTTGCCCTTGGTCACCAGTTCGCGCACCGGGTGCTGGTGCATCACCCGCCTGGTGGATTCCGCCAGCGCCTCGGCGATGCGCGCGGGCAGCGGCATCGACTCGTCGCGCAGCGCCCGCGCCGCCGACACCAGCAGTTTGCGGTCACCGCCGCGGTCGGGCCTGCGGCCGACGCGCTCCAGCAGCCGGGCGCCGACCTCCAGGTCGTTGGCCAGTTCCTCGGGCTGCTGCCCGGCGGCCACCTTCACCTCGACCGCGTGCACCCAGGTCGCCCACGGGTCGCTCCAGGCGTCCACCCGGAAGGTCCACAACCCCTCGGTGTCCGGGACGATGTCGGCGACCCACCGGTCGGGTTCCAGGCCGTCCGGGCGCATGCGCGTCCGGCGCGCCTTGCCGTCCTCGGGGCCCCGCCAGCTGATCGTCGCCGCGACCGCGTCGTGGCCCTCGCGCCACACCGTCGCCCGCACCGGGATGTGTTCGCCCACAACGGCTTTGCCGGGGTACCGGCCACAGGACACGAGGGGGGACACGTCATCGATGCCAAGCCGACCGCTCACCGGTCAGGCTCCTCTCCGTCGGGTGCTTGCCCCCCAGTCTGCCGTGCGCGGGCCGATCCGACCCACCCGGGCGGGGGATCGATCTTGACAACGGCGGTGGCCGACCGGGGCGCTTCCAGGGGGACCACCACCGGAAGTACCCAGGCCGGACCAACCGGAACCGTCGTTGGGCCGACCGTGGCGTTGCCGTCGGGTGTCGGTCCTGTGTGGTCACCCGGTCGGGGCACGACGCGCGCGAGTGGCCTCGGCGACATTGCGACCATTCCCGGTCCGGCGCACGGGTGCTGATCAGCGGTTTCGCCGCGGTGCGCGCTCCGGGGCCCGCGCGCACGGCTTGCTCGATCCAGGCTGGCAAGTAGGGTCGGTCTCCGTGAGAGCCGTACGTCGATTCACCGTCCGCGCCGGGTTGCCCGACCCGCTCGCCGATCTCGGGGTGCTCGCCACCAACCTGCGGTGGACATGGCACCCGCCGACCCAGGACCTGTTCGCCGATGTCGACCGCGACATCTGGGCGGCGGTGGGCGGCGATCCGCTGCACCTGCTCGCCCAGGTGCCCGCCGAGCGGCTGGAGCGACTGGCCACCGACCCCGGGTTCCTCGCCAGGGTGGGCGAGGTCGCCGCCGACCTGCGCCGCTACCTCGGCGAGCCGCGCTGGTACCAGCGCCACGACACCGGGAACAACGGCGGCAGGCTGCCCGCGTCCATCGCCTACTTCTCCATGGAGTTCGGCGTCACCGAGGCGCTGCCCAACTACTCCGGCGGTCTCGGCGTGCTCGCGGGCGACCACCTGAAGGCGGCATCCGACCTGGGTGTCCCGCTCATCGGCGTCGGCCTGCTCTACCGGTCCGGCTACTTCCGCCAGTCGCTCTCGCTCGACGGCTGGCAGGTCGAGCACTACCCGGTGATCGACCCGAACGGGTTGCCGCTGGAGCCGCTCACCGAGCCCTCCGGCGCGCCGATCCTGGTGCACGTGGCGATGCCGGGTGGGCGGGTGCTGCGCGCGCGGATCTGGCGGGCGCAGGTCGGCCGGGTGCCGCTGCTGCTGCTCGACTCCGACATCGAGGAGAACGCCGAGGACCTGCGCGGGGTCACCGACCGGCTCTACGGCGGCGACCAGGACCACCGGATCCGGCAGGAGATCCTCGCCGGGGTCGGTGGCGTCCGCGCGGTGCGCACCTACTGCGAGCTGACCGGCACGCCGCAGCCGGAGGTGTTCCACACCAACGAGGGCCACGCCGGGTTCCTCGGCCTGGAGCGGTTGCGGGAACTGGTGTCCGGGCAGGGACTGGACTTCGACCAGTCGCTCTCGGCGGTGCGCGCGGGCACGGTGTTCACCACGCACACCCCCGTCCCGGCAGGCATCGACCGGTTCCCGGTCGACCTGGTCCAGCACTACTTCGGCGACGGCACGCTGCTGCCGGGCATCGACCTGCGCCGGGTGCTCGCCCTGGGCGCCGAGGACAACCCGGGCATGTTCAACATGGCGCACATGGGGCTGCGGCTGGCCCAGCGCGCCAACGGCGTCTCCCGCCTGCACGGCGCGGTCAGCCGGGACATGTTCGGCGGGCTGTGGCCCGGCTTCGACACCGACGAGGTGCCGATCAGTTCGGTCACCAACGGCGTGCACGGCCCCACCTGGGCGGCCCGCGAGATGACCGAGGTCATCGGCGACCCGACCGACGAGGGCTACACCGGGGTCGACGCCTCGGTGTCCGACGCCCGGCTGTGGGAACTGCGCGGCACGCTGCGCCGCCGCCTGGTCGACGAGGTCCGCAAGCGGGTCCGCGCGGCCTGGCTGCAGCGCGGCGCCTCGGCACTGGAACTGGGCTGGACCGACACGGTCTTCGACCCGGACGTGCTGACCGTCGGCTTCGCCCGCCGGGTGCCGACCTACAAGCGGCTCACCCTGATGCTGCGCGACTCCGAGCGGCTGCGGGCGCTGCTGCTGCACCCGCAGCGCCCGGTCCAACTGGTCGTGGCTGGCAAGTCCCACCCGGCCGACGACGGCGGCAAGGCCCTGATCCAGCAGATCGTCCGCTTCGCCGACGACGCGGGCGTGCGGCACCGGATCGTGTTCCTGCCGGACTACGACATGAACATGGCCCGCTACCTCTACTGGGGCTGCGACGTCTGGCTCAACAACCCGATGCGCCCGCTCGAGGCGTGCGGCACCTCCGGCATGAAGGCGGCCCTCAACGGCGGCCTCAACCTGTCCATCCGCGACGGCTGGTGGGACGAGTTCTACGACGGCAGCAACGGCTGGGCCATCCCCACCGCCGACGGCATCACCGACCCCGTCCGCCGAGACGACCTCGAAGCCGCGGCGCTGTACGAACTCCTCGGCTCCCAGGTTGCACCGCTGTACTACGACCGCGACGCCGCCGGGGTACCCACCCAGTGGATGGCGATGGTCCGCCACACCCTGTCGTCCCTGGGGCCGCAGATCCAAGCGACGCGGATGGTGGGCGAGTACGTCGAATCCGCCTACGCCCCCGCGGCCGCCGCGGGTGCCCTCGCCCAAGCGGACGACTTCCGGGTAGCCCGCGACCTCGCCAACTACCGCGGCCGCCTCTCCGGCGCGTGGCAACGGGTCCGCGTCGTCGACTGCGAACTGGCCGTCGAGGACAACCACTCCCCGGTAATAGGAGAAATCGTCCGCGTCAACGCCACGGTCGACCTCGCGGGCCTCGGCGCGGGAGACGTCGAAGTCCAAGCGGTCATCGGCCGAGTAGGCGACACCGACGACCTCTCGGACGTGGTGACAGCGGTAATGCACCCCACCGAGGGCGGCCGGTACACGACGGAACTGGCACTACCGCACGCGGGCGCGCTGGGCGTGACCGCGCGGGTGCTGCCTAAGCACGGGTTGCTGGCTACTCCGGCGGAACTGGGCAAGGTAGTCTTGGCCTGAGCCATGGTTTTGGGACGGCCACCTCGCTCGCGGGGTGGCCGTCTCGCGTTGTGGGGTTGTGGTTGTTGGCAGGGCGTGCTGGCGAGTTGCCTGTTCGCGGGCGGCCGCCAGGCGTGCCCTAGGGCAGAGGCTCACTGAGTCGGATGCGACCTGGGGCCTGGTAGGTGTGGCCGTTCGTTGGGTGGCTGGCTCGATCTTGCGGCTGTGGGTGTCGAGGGTTTGTGTTGGGCGCGGCGTGGTTTTGGCGGCCGTTGTTCGCGGGTGGCCGCTGTGTGCGGTGGGCGTGGGTGTCCAGGGCAGGGACTTGCTGAGTCGGGTGCGACCCGGGGCCTGGTTGGTGTGGCTGTTCGTGGGTGTGGCTGTCTGGCCGTTGCGGCCGTGGTTCTGGCGACACAGGCGGTGGGTGGGCGCGGCGCGGTCTTGGTGGCTGCGTTGTTCGGCTGTGGCCTTGTTCGCGCAGGGTGGCTGTTCTGCGGTTGTGGTTGTTCGGCGGGGTGTGGCGTGCGAAGGGTCGCAGGCGAACCGGTTCGGGCGAGCCATGGTCATTGGCGGCTGCCTTGTTCGCCGCGTGGTCGATATCGGGTGTGTCTGCGAGGGGCCTAGGGCAGCGCTCGCCGCGTGCCCAAGGCTTGGGCCTGTTGGCGTGCTTGCGGCCGTCTGTTCCGCGTTGTTGTGCGGCGGGGTGTGGCCGCGTGGGGGATTGCCAGACGGCAGCAGTGTTCGCTGGGCGTCCTGCGTTGCGGGACACATGACCTCGGGCGTGGCGGTTGCCCTGTCCGTGAAGTGGCCGCCGGGTGTTCTGCGTCAGCCGATGTCGAGGCGGGTGCGGGTGTCGGCGACGCGGGGCCACCAGGGGACCACCTGTTCGGCCTCGGCCAGGGCCGCTCGGGCCGCCTTGTTGTCGCCGGCTGCCATGTGGGCTCGGGCCAGGGTGGCCAGGTCGTCGGCTCGGCCGAGGCGGTCGTCGCAGGTGTCGGCGGCGTGGCGGGCCAGGAGGATGGCTTTGGCGGTGTTGCCGAGGACCAGTTCGCGCAGCGCCCGGCAGCCGTCGAGGCGGTGGGTGGGGTAGCCGAGGGTTTCGGCGTTCTCGAGGGCCTGGTCGGCGGTGCCCATGCCCAGTTCCGGGTCCAACTGGCCGGACTCGACCGTCGCGTACGCCAGGCTCGCCAGAGCCGCGAACGACACCGCCGCCTCCTGCGGTGTCTGCGTCGCGTCCCCCGCGATCGCCATGGCCTGCAGCAGCGCCTCCGCGTACCGCCCCTGCGCCTGCAGCACCAGCACCCGCGCCGCCGTCGCGGTGCGCAGCTTCGGGTACCGGTCGGCCAGTTCGGCGGCCATCGCGGCCGCGCGGGCGAGGTCGCCCTCCTGCACGGTGTCCACGGTGGCCGTCACCAGCGCCGCCGCCTCCAGTTGGTCGGCTTGGGCGCCGGAGAGCCGGGGCAGGTTGAGCACCAGCCACCCGGTCGAGGTGGACCCGGGGAGCTTGCGCGGCACCATCGCGTGCGCCACGGTCGCCCCGCAAGCGATTGCGACCCCCAGGGTGAACCCGTTCGACACCGCGAACGCCGCCGCCACCGCGGTCGCGATCGCCAGCACCGCCGAACACACCGCCGCGCCCCACATCCGCATCCGCGCGGGCGCCCGACCCGGTCCGACCGACACCGACAGCAGGATCGGCACCGCCCGCAACACCACCGCGCGCCGCGGTGTCGTCCAGTCCGCGAGGCGGGTCCCGACGCCGATGACCACCTTGTGCACCCGCGCGCGCAGCGCCACCGCGCCCACCAGCATGCCCACCTGCAGCGCGAGCAGCCCCAGCAGCAGCCCGACCAGTTCACCCAGCACGCCGAGCCCGATCTCCCCCGCCGAGCGGTAGCCGAGCGCGGCGGCACCGCACACGATCGCGGTCAGGATGGTGAGGGGGTGACCGAGCACCCGGGTAAGACGCACGAGCAACAGACGCCCGACGCGGGGGCGGGGTTCCGCAGGTCAGGGACATGAGCAATCCCCGTATATCGTGGTGGCATGTTCGTGAAGGTCTGCGGCTTGCGCACCCCCGAGGACGTCGACACCGCGGTCTCGGCGGGCGCCGACGCGATCGGTTTCGTCTTCGCCGCCAGCCCCCGCCAGGTCACCGTCGAGCAGGCCAGGTCCCTGGCCGCCAGAGTCCCCGCCCACGTCCTGACGGTCGGCGTCTTCCTCGGTGTGCCCGCGGACGAAGCGGGGCGCACGACGCTGGACGCCGGGCTCGGCGCGGTGCAACTGCACGGCGACTACCCGCGCTCGGCGTTCGACGCGGTGGCGGGCCTGCCCCTCAAGGTGATCCGGGCCGTCTCCACCGCCCAGACCACCGACCTCGACTCCTGGGGCGCCGACCTGCTCCTGCTCGACTCGCCCGTCGCCGGGTCCGGCGAACGCTGGGACACGTCCACTGTGGACGGTGTGGTCGGCCCGTGGCTCCTCGCGGGCGGCCTGACCCCCACCAACGTCGCCGAAGCGATCGCCCGCACTCACCCCCACGGCGTGGACGTCTCCAGCGGCGTCGAATCACGCCGAGGCGTCAAGGACCCGGCCCTGATCCGCGCTTTCCTAGCGGCGGTGCGCGACGCGAGCCCGCACGAGTCGGTCTGAGCAGCCCCCGAATCCAGCTTACTGGCGGGCTCCGACAAGACGGGTGCGTTGAGCGGCGGGCTGTGGACAACTCGGTGCGTTGCCCGGCGACGCTCGACAGCGCAAGATCAAACCGGTCCTGGCAGCCCCCGAATCCAGCCTACCCATGAAGTCCGACAAGGCGGGCGTGCTCGGCTGCGCCCTGTGGACAACTCGGTTCGCCGTACCCGTCTTGTCAGACCTCATCGGTAGGCTGGATTCGGGGGCTGCTCAGGCCAATTCGATCTTGCGATGGCCTGCCGGACGAGACGGATTCGCAAGGCCTTCGACGCGAACTCGGTGGCAGCGCTGGGGTTCATCCCGGGCGCGGTCAGCCGAGCCTCCTCCGCGGCGGGCCCGGTGAGCGCAACACAAGATCAAACCGGGCCTGGCAGCCCCCGAATCCAGCCTACCGGCGAGCGCCGACGAGACGGGTGCGCTGAACAGCGGCCTGTGGACAACTCGGTGCGCCGCCCGGTGGCCGCTCGACAACGCAAGATCGAACTGGTCTGAGCAGCCCCCGAAACCAGCTTACCGGCGAGGGCCGATGAGGCGGGCGGGTTGCGGGGCGGCCTGTGGACAACGTGGAGGGTGGGTAACGTGGAGTGCGGACAAGTCGGAGTGCCGGACGGGTCAGGGGATGGCGGGGGTTCCGCCGGGTTGGGTGGGTAGGCCCGCCGCTTGCCAGGCTCGGTAGCCGCCGATGAGGTCGGTGGCTCGGGGCAGACCCAGGCGTTTGAGGTCTCGGGCGGCGAAGCTGGAGGCGTAGCCCTCGTTGCACAGGACGACGACCGTGGTGTTGGGGGTGAAGCCGTCGATGCGGTGGTCGCCCGCGGGGTCGAGGCGCCATTCCAGGTGGATGCGCTCGATGGGCAGCGCGCCGGGGATCTCGCCTTCGTCGCCGCGGTTGGCTATGGGGCGGATGTCGACCAGCAGCGCTTCGCCGCTGGTCTGCAGGGCGTGGGCGGCCTCGGGGGTCAGCCGGGTCAGGTCGGCGCGGGCGGCGGCCAGTTGGTCGTCGACGGCGCTCATCGGGCGAACCGGGGCAGGGGGAGGGCGGGGATCTCGTCGGGGACCTCGCGCAGGGTGCTGTATTCGCGGGTCGGGACCAGCGGCGGCGAGTAGGCGTGCACGGTCGCGGCCTTCACCTGGCCCAGGTTGCGCACCTGGTGCGCCCGGCCCTGGCCGAACCCGATCGAGGTCCCGACCGGGTGCCGGTGCTCGCGGATCGGGCCGGACGGGTACCGGTAGGTCTCGGCGACCTCGCCGAACAGCACGGTGAACGCGCCAGCCGCGCCGCCGTGGTCGTGCGGGGCGGTGCCCTGGCCGGGCAGCCACGACAGCAGCCACAGCTCCACCTCGTCGGTCAGCGCCAGGCGGGTCCACCAGCGCTGGGGGCTGGCGAAGCGGACCACCTCCACCAGCCGGTCCTGGAAGTCGGCGGTCACCGTCGAGGTCAGCTCGCGCAGCTCCCTCGGTGTCCACAGCGGATCCCGCGGCGCGATCAGCTCGTGCAGTTCCGCGCGGTCGAAGCGCGGGTGGACCTCTGGGGCCAGTGTCGGTGCGGTCATGTCCTGTTCTCCTGCTCTGGTGTCGGTGGCCACGCGCGGCGGCGCACCGGACCTCAGCGGGACAGGTGGGGGCGCCGCGGGCGACTACACGCGCAGGAGGCGACGAGCAGCAGGTCGACGGGGCGGTCGCGCCACAGGGGCGGCGACTGCGCCATCGACGGCTCGGACCTGGTCACACCGCGATCGTGGCATGGGCCAACCGGCCCAGCCACGTGTCCCACGGACTGATACGGCCTACTGGCTGATCCGGGGCGCCCGTAGTAGGAGCGCGGTCCGCCCCGGCAGGGTCACCCGCTTGCCGGGCGGCAGCGGCTCGACCTCGAGCGGCACCCCGCGGGCGGTGCCGGAGTCCAGCACCGGGATGTAGCGGCGGCCGTACCGGTCCGACGGCAGCACCACCTCCACCGGGTCCGCGCCCGAGTGCAGCAGCAGCAGCCACGAGTCGTCGGCGACCAGTTCGCCGTCGCGGTCGCGGGAGAGGCACTCGGAGCCGTCGATCCACATCCCGAGCGTGCGGCGCGACTCGTCGAACCAGTCCTGTTCGACCATCGGCTCGCCGTCGGGCCGGAACCACACCAGGTCGGGCTCGCCGGAGCGGGTGGGGCGGCCGTCGAAGAACTGCGGCTGGCGCAGGGCGGGGGAGTCGGCGCGCAGCGCGATCAGCCTGCGGGTGAACGCCAGCAGGTCGTCGGCCTTCTTGTCCGCGCTCCAGTCCACCCAGGAGGTCTGGTTGTCCAGGCAGTACGCGTTGTTGTTGCCGTGCTGGGTGCGCCACCGCTCGTCCCCGGCCACCAGCATCGGCGTGCCCGTGGACAGCAGCAGCGTCGCGAGCAGGTTGCGGGCTTGCCGGTCGCGCAGGGCGAGCACGGCGGGGTCACCGGTCTCACCCTCGACACCGCAGTTCCACGAGCGGTTGTCGTTGGTGCCGTCCGCGCCGTGTTCGCCGTTCTCGTGGTTGTGCTTGTGGTCGTAAGAGACCAGGTCCCGCAACGTGAACCCGTCGTGCGCGGTGACGAAGTTGATGGACGCCCACGGCCGCCTGCCCGCGTAGAGGTCCGAGGAACCCGACAGGCGGTACGCGAGGTCGCGCAGGCCGGTCGCGCCGCGCCAGAAGTCGCGGGCGCCGTCGCGGAACCGGCCGTTCCACTCGGTCCACTGTGGACCGAAGCCGCCCACCCGGTAGCCCTCGCCGGTGGCGTCCCACGGCTCGGCGATCAGCTTGCGGTTGGCCAGCACCGGGTCGGTCGTGATCGCCGTCAGCAGGGTCGACCCCGCGTCGAACGAGCCCGCGTGCGGACGGCCCATCGCGCTGGCGAGGTCGAGCCGGAACCCGTCGACCCCCAGTTCGGCCGCGAAGTAGCGCATCGAGTCGACCACCAGCCGCACCACGGTGGGGGAGCCCGGGTCGAGGGTGTTGCCGCAGCCGGTGATGTCGATGTCGCGCCCCTCGCCGTCGATGGCGTAGTACGCGGGGGCGTCGAAGCCGCGGAACGACAGGGTCGGCCCCGCGACCCCGCCTTCGCACGTGTGGTTGTAGACGACGTCGAGGATCACCTCGATGCCGACCGCGTGCAGCGCGGCCACCATCGTGCGGAACTCCTCCACCTCGTGCCCGGCCCGGCTCGCGTACCCGGCGTGCGGCGAGAGGTAGCCCAACGTGGAGTAGCCCCAGTAGTTGTGCCTGCCGGACCGCAGCAGCATCGGCTCGTCGGCGTGGGTGTGCACCGGCAGCAGCTCCACCGCCGTGACGCCCAGCCGCACCAGGTGCTCGATCACCGCCGGGTGGGCCAAGCCCAGGTAGGTGCCGCGCAGGTTCTTGGGCACGTCCGGGTGCAGCTTCGTGAAGCCCTTGACGTGCAGCTCGTAGACGACCGTCTCCTCGAACGGCACGTCAGGGCGCCTGCCGGTGTCCGGCCCGCCGGGGGAGGTGACCACCGACAGCGGTACCGCGCCCAGGGAGTCGGTCCGGGAGGCGCCGCCGGTCATCGGGTCGCCCCGGTAGCCCCGGGTGGCGCCCAGGTCCGGCACGGCCGCGGTGATCCGGCGCGCGTAGGGGTCGACCAGCAGCTTGTGCGGGTTGCAGCGCAGGCCCCGGCGCGGGTCGTACGGGCCGTGCACCCGGTAGCCGTAGCGCTGGCCGGGGGTGACGCCGGGGACGACGCCGTGCCAGATCCCGAAGGTGCGCTCGGTCAGCTCGACCCGTTGCTCGGTCTGCTGCCCGTCCTCGTCCTCGGCGACCAGGCACAGCTCGACGCCGTCGGCCACCGACGAGGCGACGGCGAAGCGCACCCCACCCGCCTCGGGGTGGGCACCGAGCGGGAACGGGCTTCCTGGGCGTGGAGCTGAGTGCGGCACCACCCCATCCTGGACCAGACTGCCCACTCGATCGAGACGCGCGGGCCGATCGAAGATCGGATCGAGACGTTCCCCGGCAGGTCAGAGCCGGAAAGTGTGCTGTTCAAAGGACTCATCGGGCTCTGGCTTGGCCGTCGAGGGGCTCGCCGAGGCCACCAATCCGGTGAACAGCGCCTGGTGCTCGGCCCACCCCCGCCTCGACGGCGCGGACAGCGTGAGCAGCAGCATCCGGCCGGAACCCGGCTCCGGGATGAACGCCTGCAGCTGCAGCGCCAGCGGCTCACGGGCCCGCGCCTGCTCGACCCCCGGGACCCGCTGCGCCACCACCGCGGGTCCCATCCCGCTCTCCACCAGGACCGTCTGCCGCAGGTCAGGCCCGCCGACGTCCTCCAACGAGTCCCGCAGGGCGTCGGCGGTGTCCAGGTCCCAGCCGTCCGGCACGACCAGCGCCACCCCCGTCAGCAACGCCGGGTCGGCCTCGGCGGGCGCCACCACGGCCATCAGGAACGCCCCCTGCCGCAGCACCCCCTCCACCGACTCCGCGGCCAATGCCTCCAGGTCCGCGGCCGCCCCGGCCCGCAGCTCGCCGAGGATCCCGGCGTACTCCCGCGCCGCACGGGCCGGGTCGTCCAGTGCCACCTGCCGCGCCTCCGAGGGCATCGCGAGCCTCACTTGACGTGCTCCCTCGTGCTCGCCGCCACCGTGTTGACCAGGGCGCTCTCCGCGCTGGACCGGCCGGGGTTGCCCGCGAGCTTGAGCAGCTCCAGCTCCCGCCGCTGCTCCGGGCTGAACTGCACCCCCGCCGCCTGCGCGGACCGCACGGCCGCGTCCACGCTCGCCGAGTACGCCTCGCCCGCCGACCGCAGGCGACCGAAGGCGTCGCGCTGGGCCGGGGTGAACTTCTCCGGGTCCTGGAACCGGCGGGCGATCTTGTCGCCCTTGTCGCGCAGGTCCTTGGCGGCTTTCTCCCGCAGGGCGGCGCCCGTGGAGCCCTGTTCGGCGGCGAGCTTGCGCAGGGTCCCGACGTCCTTGACGGCCTTGCCGATGCCCGCCGAGGTGAACCCCTCGACCGCCCCGTCACGGGCACCCCTGATCGTCCGCCGGGCCCTGCTGCCCGCCTCCACCGCGTCGTCGGCCAACCCCTTGCCCGCGCCGACGACCCCGGAGGTCAGTGTGCGGCCGGGCACCAGGCCCAACCCGATGTCCACCCACGACGGCGCGTTCGACGACCCCGCCGCCTTCTGTGCCAGGCCGGTCAGCGCGTTGACCCCGCCCGCCGCGGCCGACACGGTCCCGGCCACCGGCGCGACGACCTCGCCGACGCCCGGGATCAGCAGCGACCCCGCCGCGATCGCCGCCGAGGCGCTGGAGACGATCCCCGAGGTCTTGCCCACGCCGTCGAGGGTCTGCACCAGCCAGCCGTCGTTCTCCGGCTTGAACACCTCGTCCGGGCCGCTGCGGATCTTCGCCGCGGTCGCGTCCGCCTCCCGCAGGTGCTTGCGCTCCAGCCGGTGCGCGTCCGAGATCACCTGGTCGAAGGCGGCCTGAGCCTGACCCGCGGCCCGCACCGCGCCCAGGAAGGCGTCGCATCTGGCACCGTAGTGAGGGTTGCTCACGTCGCGAGGGATCGCTCCGGCCGCCCGGGTCTGCGCCTCGGCAGCCTCCTCCACGTCCGCCTTGAGCCGCTTCGCCCGCGCCTCCAGTTCCTCCGCCTTGTCCTGGTTCGCCTTCAACCGGCCCGCCCAGGCGGTCAGCGCGTCGCCCACCGCCTGGATCGACTCGGCGCCCTTGGCGATCCCCTTCGGCAGGTCGTCGCCGTGGTCGCTGAACTCCTCGGCGGCCGACCCGCCCCAGTCCGCGTCGTCGGCGATCGTGCACGCCTCGGCCAGCCGCGGCGCGACGGCGGCGAGCATCGTCCGCGCCTCGGCCAGTTCGATCACCATCGCCTGGACCGCGGACAACTCGCCCGGAGTCGGGTCGAACCCGAGCGTGGGGTAGCTGCGCGCCACGGTCAGCCTCCGGGGTTCGTGTCGGTCGTCAGGCTGTTGAGCCGCGCCTGTTGGCTCGCCGCGCCCCCGCGCAGGGCGTTGAGCTGGGCCTCGGCGACCGCGTCGCTGACCGCGAACCGCATCCGGTCCGCCCCGCCCTGCTCGACCTGCTCGTAGTTGGCGACCGCGGACCGCACGTTGTCCGCGATCTTGTCGATCTTGTCCCGCATGCTGCCCAGGTCGTCGCGCCACTGGTCGGCCACCTCCCTGGCCGCCGGGGCGAGGTCGCCGGGCCCGAGATCACCCGCCGAGCCCGACAGCCGGTTCGCCGCCACCTCGACCTCCTCGGCCAGTGCGCGCAGCTCACCGACCCGGATGGCCAGGCTGGTGGTGTTGACCGTGTACCCCGATGACATGGGCGCTCCTCTCGTGCGGTGCGAGTCAACCCGGTACCGCCGCCGCGGGGCAGCCCGGCTGCGCAGGGAGGCAAACGCACAGCACCGGTGGGCAAAGGCAGAATGGCGGCCGTGACCTCGCGGACTCAGGCCGACCCCGGACCCGACAGCACACCGGAAGACCTCGACGACCTCGTCCTGCACATGGCGGGCGTCGGGGTGCGGCGCGGCACCGCTGACCTGCTCAAGGACCTCGACTGGCGCGTCGAACTCGACGAGCGCTGGGTGGTCCTGGGCAGCAACGGTGCTGGCAAGACGACCCTGTTGCGGCTGGCCGGGGCCGAACTGCACCCCAGCACCGGCGTCGTGCACGTGCTCGGCGAGCGGATCGGCCGGGTCAACGTGTTCGAGCTGCGCACCCGCATCGGCTTCGCCACCGCCGCGCTCGCGGGCCGGGTGCCCGCCGAGGAGAAGGTGCGCGACGTCGTCGTCAGCGCCGGGTACGCCGTGCTCGGCCGCTGGCGCGAGGAGTACGACCAGCTCGACACCGGCCGCGCCGACGACCTGCTCAAGTCCATGGGCATCGCCGGGCTCGGCGACCGCACCTTCGGCACCCTGTCCGAGGGCGAGCGCAAGCGCACCCTGATCGCCCGCGCGCTGATGACCGACCCCGAGCTGCTGCTGCTCGACGAGCCCGCCGCGGGCCTCGACCTCGGTGGCCGCGAGGACCTGGTGGCCAGGCTGACCGACCTCGCGCTCGACCCGGACGCCCCCGCCACCGTGCTGGTCACCCACCACGTCGAGGAGATCCCGCCCGGGTTCACCCACCTGCTGCTGCTCTCCGGCGGCGGCGTGGTCGCCCAGGGGCTGATCGACGACGTGCTCACCAGCGACAACCTCTCGGCCGCGTTCGGCCAGTCGCTCGAGCTCGAGCGCTCCGGCGACCGGTTCTTCGCCCGCCGCCGGGCCTGAGTTCCTACCGACAGGTAACCTTCCGACGACCAGGCACCATGCAGGAGGACCAGCCGTGGGTGAGTTCGTAGCGCTTGAGGTCGAGGACGGCATCGGCACCATCCGGTTGAACCGGCCGCCGATGAACGCGATCAACCGCCAGTTGCAGGCCGAGCTGCGGGAGGCGGCCCAGGAGGCGGGCACCAGGGCCGACGTGCGGGCGGTGATCGTCTACGGCGGCC
Organism: Actinokineospora baliensis; assembly: GCF_016907695.1. NCBI lineage: Bacteria > Bacillati > Actinomycetota > Actinomycetes > Pseudonocardiales > Pseudonocardiaceae > Actinokineospora > Actinokineospora baliensis. The sequence continues at coordinate 3,077,128 of NZ_JAFBCK010000001.1, forward strand.
CCAAGGTGTTCGCGGCTGGCGCGGACGTCAAGGAGTTCGCCGAGATGTCCTACACCGACATCGCCGACTACGCCCCCGAACTCAGCGCCTCGGTCACCGCCGTGGCCCGCCTGCCCAAGCCGACCGTCGCAGCCATCACCGGCTACGCCCTCGGCGGCGGCTACGAGCTCGCCCTCGCCTGCGACCGCCGCATCGCCGGTGACAACGCCAAGGTCGGCCAGCCCGAGGTCCTGCTCGGCCTGATCCCCGGCGCGGGCGGCACCCAGCGGCTGGCCAGGCTGATCGGCCCCAGCCGCGCCAAGGACATCGTCTACACCGGACGGTTCGTCGAGGCGGGTGAGGCACTGGCGATCGGCATGGTCGACGAGGTCGTGGCCCCCGACGACGTGTACGAGGCGGCCAAGCGCTGGGCGGGCCAGTTCCGCCACGCCGCGCCCCGCGCGCTCGCCGCAGCCAAGGCCGCCATCGACACCGGCCTCGACACCGACCTGACCAGCGGTCTCGCGGCGGAGACGAACCTGTTCGCGGCGCTGTTCGCCACCGAGGACCGCACCACGGGACTGCGCTCGTTCCTGGAGAACGGCCCGGGGAAGGCGCGCTTCGATGGCCGCTGACCCCACCCCGAACCCGCACGCCACCGCCGAAGAGGTCCAGGCCGCCTTCGCCGACCCGAAGCTCGCCAACGTCCTCTACCACGACTGGGAGGCGGGCACCTACGACGAGAAGTGGTCCATCTCCTACGACGAGCGCTGCATCGACTACGCCACCGGCCGCTTCCGCGCCATCGCGGGCGAGGGCGGCTGGCCCTACGAGACGGCGATGGAACTCGGCAGCGGCACCGGCTTCTTCCTGCTCAACCTGATGCAGGGCGGCGTCATCAAGAAGGGCTCGGTCACCGACCTCTCACCCGGCATGGTCGAGGTGGCCCTGCGCAACGCCAAAGCCCTCGGCCTCGACGTCGACGGCCGGGTGGCCGACGCCGAACGCCTCCCGTACGACGACAACACCTTCGACCTGGTCGTCGGGCACGCGGTCCTGCACCACATCCCGGACCTGCCCACCGCGTTCCGCGAGGTCAACCGGGTCCTCAAACCGGGCGGCCGGTTCGTCTTCGCGGGCGAACCCACCAAGATCGGCGACCGCTACGCCCGCAAACTAGGCCAGGCGACGTGGTGGCTGACCACCAACCTGACCAAACTGGGCCCACTGCGCACCTGGCGCCGACCGCAGGAGGAACTGGACGAGTCCTCCCGCGCCGCCGCCCTGGAGGCCGTGGTCGACCTGCACACCTTCGACCCCGCGGAGTTGGAGACCACCGCCAGGTCGGCGGGCCTGACCGAGGTCCGCGCGGCCACCGAGGAGCTGACGGCAGCCCTGTTCGGCTGGCCCGTCCGCACCTTCGAAGCAGCCGTCCCCCGGGAGAAACTCGGCTTCGGCTGGGCCATGTTCGCCTTCCGAACCTGGCAACGCCTCTCCTGGCTCGACGACAAGGTCCTGCGCCCCCTGCTCCCCCGCTCCCTCTTCTACAACGTCATGATCACCGGCCGAAAGCACCCCTGACCGCTCCGGCGGTCCTGGTTGTCCACAACGCCCGTGCTCATCCCCAGCCCGACGATCACCGCTCCCACGCTGCTCGCCCCCGAACTAGGCTGGATTCGGGGGCTGCTCATTTCGCCTCGCCCCCAACCGCCGCGATGACCGCCCCGCGCCCCGGTGCCCGGGACAGCCCTCGCCGCCTCCAGGTTGTCCACAACCCCTCCGGCTATCCCCAGCTCGCCTTCACCGTCCCGCGCATCCCGCCTGCCCAACTAGGCTGGATTCGGGGGCTGCCTACTCCACCTCGCCCACTCCACCCACTCCGTGGCAGCTCTCGCCGCCTCAAGGTTGTCCACAACGCCTCCGGCGACCCCCAGCCCGCTGTTCACCCTGCCGCCCAACCTGTTCCCCGAACTACCCTCGATTCGGGGGCTGCCTACTGCGCCGTGCCCATTCCAACCGCCGAGATGCCGCGCGCCCCGGCCCCCGGAGCAGTTCTCGCCGCCCTCAGGTTGTCCACAACGCCTCCGCCGATCCCAGCCCGTCTTTCACCTTGCCGCCCAACTCGCCCCTCGAACTACCCTGGATTCGGGGGCTGCCTACTGCGCCGTGCCCATTCCAACCGCCGAGATGCCGCGCGCCCCGGCCCCCGGGACAGTTCTCGCCGCCTCGAGGTTGTCCACAACGCCGCTGGCGATCCCCAGCCCGCTGTTCACCCTGCCGCCCAACCCGCCCCCCGAACTACCCTCGATTCGGGGGCTGCTCAGCACGGCCCCGCCACCCGCGGCCCCGCACCACCGCATCGATTAGCGTTGCCCGCCATGACGTCCATGTGGGGTTCGCCGGTGGTGAGCCGCTTGCGGTTCTGGGGGCGGCGGGATCCGGAGCAGGCCCGGTTCCTCACCGTGGACTCCCTCCGCTGGGTGCTGCGCAACCGCGCCTACACGCCCTGGTACCTCGTGCGGTACTGGCGCCTGCTCAAGTTCCGGCTCGCCAACCCGCACGTCGTCCTGCGCGGGATGGTGTTCCTCGGCAAGGACGTGGAGATCCACGCGCGCCCGGGGTACGGCCGCCTGGAGATCGGGCGGTGGGTGCACATCGGCGACGGGAACGCGATCCGGTGCCACGAGGGGTCGTTGCGGATCGGGGACAAGGCGGTGTTCGGGCGGCAGAACGTCGTCAACTGCTACCTCGACATCGAGATCGGGTCGGCGGCGCTGGTCGCGGACTGGGTGTACGTGTGCGACTTCGACCACGTCACCGCCGACATCAACCAGCCGATCAAGGACCAGGGCATCGTGAAGTCGCCGGTGCGCATCGGGCCGGACACCTGGTTGTGCACCAAGGTCACCGTGACCAAGGGGACCCGGATCGGTCGCGGCAGCGTCATCGGCGCGCACGCGGTCGTGCGCGGTGACATCCCCGACTACGCCGTCGCGGCGGGTATTCCCGCGAAGGTCGTGCGTGATCGGCGGGCCGCCTATGACGCGGATGCCGAGCGGCGGGCGGCGGTCGAGGACATGGCGCGTAAGGCGGCCAAGGCGTTGCGTAAGACGTTGGAGTCGTAGACCCCGGGCGGGTACCCGTCAGTAGCCTCGGTTACCGTGCCACAGTGCCTATAGGTCCCACGCTCCCGCTGACCGGTGAACGCACCGTCCCCGGCATAGCGGAGGAAAATTACTGGTTCCGTAGGCACGAGATCGCCTATCTATACCTGGCCCCCCTCTGCGCGGGTAAGACAGTCCTCGAAGCTGGGTGCGGCGAGGGCTATGGCGCCGCCCTCTTGGCCGAAGAGGCGACCGTGGTCGGGCTTGACTACGACGAGCTCTCCATCTCCCACGTGGCTAAGAAGTACCCGGCGGTGCATGCCGTAAGAGGGAATCTCGCAGGCCTACCGCTGCGTGACGGCAGCCTTGACGTCGTCGCGAACCTCCAGGTGATCGAGCACCTCTGGGACCAAGAGGGCTTCTTGCGCGAATGTCGCCGCGTCCTGCGCCCGGGCGGGCACCTGCTGATCACCACCCCCAACCGGATCACCTTCTCGCCCGGCCGCGACACCCCGCTCAACCCGTTCCACACCCGCGAGCTCGCACCGTCCGAATTGGACGAGATGGTCCGCGCCGCTGGGTTCACCACCGACTACCTCGGCGGGGTCCACCACGGCCCCCGGTTGCGCGAACTCGACTCCCGGTTCGGTGGGTCGATCATCGACGCGCAGGTCGAGGTGGTGGTCGCGGGGGCGGAGTGGCCCGAGGAGTTGTTGACCGCTGTCGCAGGCGTCGAAGCGGGCGACTTCGAGGTGACCGACCGGGACCTCGACGGCAGCCTCGACATCGTTCTGGTCGCGCGCGCATGAGCGAGGTCGGCGGGTTCGCCCTGGTCCTGCACAGCCACCTGCCGTGGCTGCCGCACCACGGGACGTGGCCGGTGGGGGAGGAGTGGCTCTATCAGGCGTGGGCGCATTCCTACCTACCGCTGGTGGACCTCCTGCGCCGCCTAGGCGATGAGGGCGCGCGCGATGTTCTCACTCTTGGCGTGACCCCGGTCCTCGCGGCCCAACTAGACGACCCTTACGCATTACGCGCGATGCACGACTGGCTCGGCAACTGGAACCTGCGAGCCCAATACGCAGGGGTCCGTTGGCAAGGCGACGATCCGAGGCTGCGCACTGTTGCCGCGAACGAGTTCCAGGCATCGGCGACGGCTCTTAGCCAGTTCGAGTCCCATTGGCGCCACGGGTTTTCCCCTGTGCTGCGGCCACTTGTCGACAATGGCGTCATAGAGCTGATCGGCGGCCCCGCGACGCACCCGTTCCAGCCCCTGCTTGACCCACGACTACGCGCGTTCGCGCTAAGACTCGGCCTGGACGACACCGCGCTTCGGATCGGTCACGCCCCTAAGGGCATCTGGGCGCCAGAGTGCGGGTACGCGCCAGGCATGGAGGCCGGGTACGCGGCAGCGGGTGTTCGACGGTTCTTAGTAGACGGCCCAGCGCTTCACGGTGACACTGCCTTCGCCCGCACAGTAGGCGACTCCGACGTCCTCTGCTTCGGCCGCGACCTAGAGGTCACTTATCGCGTGTGGTCTCCCAAAGCGGGCTACCCCGGCGACAGCGCCTACCGCGACTTCCACACCTACGACCACCCCACCGGCCTCAAGCCCTCGCGCGTAACCGGCCGCCAGGTGGCGCCACACGACAAGAAGCCCTACGAACCTGCCCTCGCCGCAGAGGCCCTTCAGCGCCACGTCCACGACTTCGTCGACACGGTCGTTAGGCGGCTCAAGGAACTCCGCGACCGGCACGGCCGCCCAGGACTCGTTGTGTCCGCCTACGACACTGAACTCTTCGGCCATTGGTGGCACGAAGGTCCCGCGTGGCTCGAAGCCGTCCTACGTGAGCTGATCCGCGTAGGCGTCAACGTGACAACTCTGCGCGGTGCCATAGAAGCCGGATATGTCGCGGGCCCTGTAGACCTACCGGCGTCCTCTTGGGGATCCGGCAAGGACTGGCGCGTCTGGGATGGCGCCCAAGTGGCCGATCTGGTGGACGCGGGTGCCGCGCTCCAGCGCGACCTGCTCGACCTCATCGACACCACGCCCGCGTCCACCGGCCGCGACCCCGTCCTCGACCAGACCGTCCGCGAAGCCCTCCTCGCCCTCTCCAGCGACTGGGCGTTCATGGTCACCAAGGACTCCGCCGCCGACTACGCCCGCCGCCGCGCCAAGGTGCACGGTGATCACTACGCGGAGCTGTCCGCGCTGGTCAGGGCCGGGTCTGGCGATCGCGCGCTGGTCAGGGCGCGGCAACTGCGGGGCATCGACGGCCTGTTCAGCGGCCTCGACGCACGCGCTCTGCGTACCCACAAGTAGGGTTGCCGGACCATGCGCGTGCTGATGTTGTCCTGGGAGTACCCGCCGGTGGTCGTCGGCGGCCTCGGCAGGCACGTGCACGCCGTCGCCAGGCACCTCGCCGCGCTCGGCCACGACGTCGTCGTGCTGTGCAGGCACGAGGCGGGCACCGACGCGCACACCCACCCCACCGAGGACGTCGTGCACGAGGGCGTGCGCATCGTGCGGGTCGCCGAGGACCCCACGCACCTGGTGTTCGAGCAGGACCTGGTCGCCTGGACGCTGGCCATGGGGCACGCCATGATCCGCGCGGGCCTGGCCCTGCTCACCCACTGGCGCCCCGATGTCGTGCACGCCCACGACTGGCTGGTGACCCACCCGGCGATCGCGCTGTCCGAGCAGGCGGGCGCCCCGCTGGTCGCGACCCTGCACGCCACCGAGGCGGGCAGGCACAGCGGCTGGCTCTCGCACCCCCTCAACCAGCAGGTCCACTCCGTCGAGTGGTGGCTGGCCAACCGCGCCGACGCCCTGATCACCTGCTCCTCGGCGATGCGCGCCGAAGCCGCCCACCTGTTCGAGGTCGACCAGGACACCATCACGGTGATCCACAACGGCATCGAACCCCGCGACTGGCGCATCCCGGCCAGGTCCGTCCGGGCCGCCCGCACCCGCCACACCCCCGACGGCGCCCCCCTGCTGGTGTTCTTCGGCAGGCTCGAGTGGGAGAAGGGCGGCCACGACCTGATCGCCGCCCTCGCCAAGGTCCGCCGATCACACCCCGGCACCCGCCTGGTGATCGCAGGAAAGGGCTCCCAGGCTGTTGCGCTGGAAGAGCTGTCCCGCAAACTCCGCGTACGCCGCGCCATCGACTTCGTGGGCCACCTCTCCGACCGCGAGCTGGTAGCCACCCTCTCCGCCGCCGACGCAGTGGTGCTCCCCAGCCGCTACGAACCCTTCGGCATCGTCGCCCTAGAAGCCGCCGCCGCCGGAGCCCCCCTCGTAGCCTCCACCGCAGGCGGCCTAGGCGAAGTAGTCCTCGACAACGAAACCGGCCTCTCCTTCACCCCCGGCGACGTAGACGCCCTAACCACCGCAATCCGCAAAGTCCTCAACGACCCCCCAGCGGCACGCAAGCGGGCCAGAGCAGCCAAAGCCCGCCTCCCCGAAGCCTTCGACTGGACCCGCATAGCCACCCAAACCGCCGAGGTCTACCGCTCCACCCACCCCACCCCCCACGCCCCCCTAGGCCGCCCCAAAATAGCCACCGGCAACGCCTTCGCCTAACCACCAGGCAACCACTTGGGCGCTCGGCAGCAGGAGCGCCAGAGCAACCACCCGACTCCGACGGCGTTGTCGACCGCTGGACTCTCGGGGCTCAGGTGCCGGGGCGACCACCTGATTCCGGCGGCTTTGCCAGCCGCTGGACGCTCGGCGCTCAGGTACCAGGGCAACGCCCCGACTTCGGCGGCTTTGCCGACCGCTGGGCACTCGGCGCTCAGGTGCCAGCCCAACCCACCGAGTCAGCCCACCCAGCACAGCCCGCCGAGCCAGCCCCGCCAGCCCAACCCACTGAGTCAGCCCACCCAGCACAGCCCACCGGGCCAGCCCCGCCAGCCCAACCCACTGAGCCAGCCCACCCAGCACAGCCCACCGGGCCAGCCCCGCCAGCCCAACCCACTGAGCCAGCCCACCCAGCACAGCCCACCGGGCCAGCCCCGCCAGCTCCACCACCGCTCCCGGAAGCCGCCGGTGCCAGCCCACCCCACCGAGCCAACCCCGCCAGCCCGACCACTGGACACTCGGAGTCGCTGGTGCCATCTGCTCGATGGGGTGGACCTGTTTTGTGTGGGGGGACGATAGTCGTAGCCTTGCCTCGCTGCAGGGCCATGCTTTTCGGCCCCTGCTTTGCGGTCCTGCCACGGCTGTCGTAGGGGCCCCGCGCAAAACAGGTCCACCGCATCGAGCCTTCACCAAAATCGCGACCGGACCCGATGCCGCAGGCGAGGCGTCCAACGAAGATCACCCGCCTCAAGAGCCCCCGATATACAGCTTACCGAGGCACACCGACAAACGAGGCACACGAACAGCAGCCTGTGGACAGCCGAAGCCGTTGTGGACAAGCGAAGCCGTTGCGGGCAATCCTCCCGCGTGATCAGCGCTTGATCCCCAACCCACCCACAATGCAGTACTGCACCTCATCCAACGGCCGCAACCGCGGTCCGTCCGGCCACCACTGCGCGCACAGCTCCACCCCCGGCTCGATCATCTCCAGCCCCACGAACATCCCCTCGATCGCCCGCCGCGTCCGGAACAGCCCCGTGCCCATCGGGCTGTGCAGGAACACGTCCTCCATCCGGCGCGCGAGGGGCGAGTACTGCGTCGTCTCCGGGTCGTAGAAGTGGGAGATGCCCACGATGGAGCCCGCCGGTAAGGCGTCGACGTAGGTGGCCATGATGTCGGCGGGGGAGCGGGCGCCGTCGTAGTGGTGGATGGTGCCCATTTGGAAGAGGGCGATCGGTTCGGTGAAGTCGAGGTTGCGGCGGACGGTCTCGTTGGCCAGGACCTGTTCCGGTTCGAAGATGTCCTCGGCGATGAAGTGGGTGCGGTCGTTCTCCTCGAGCAGCGCCCGCCCGTGCGCGAGGACCACCGGGTCGTTGTCGACGTAGACGACGGTGGAGTCGGGGCGGATGCGTTGGGCCACCTGGTGGGTGTTCTCGGCGGTGGGCAGGCCGGAACCGCAGTCGAGGTACTGGCGGATGCCGGTCTGCAGCGCGATGAACCGGGTGGCGCGGATCAGGAACTCGCGGTTGTCGAACGCCAGTTGCGCGGCCTCCGGGGCCACTCGCTGGACCCGGCGCAGGACCTCGCGGTCGATCTCGTAGTTGTCCTTGCCGTTGAGGAACGCGTCGTAGACCCGGGCGATGCTCGCCTTGGTCGTGTCGATGCGGATCGGTTCGCGGGGGACCATCGTTCCTCACAGAACGTCGTAGATCGTGGACGTTGCGCACTCAAGGAGTACGCTCACCCTAGGGGTACCCGCGCGGTTGATGCCACGCTGGGTTTCGCCGCCGTGACGCGCGGTGGTTGAGCCGCTGGCGGAAGGGACGAGGTTGTGGCCGAGGTTCGTGGAGACGCTGGGCAGAGTTCTGGTCCCACGGCGCGCCGGATCGTGCTTGGCTCGCAGTTGCGCAGACTGCGGGAGCAGGCCGAGATCACCCGCGCCGACGCCGGGTACCACATCCGGGGCTCCGAGTCGAAGATCAGCCGGATGGAGCTGGGCCGGGTCGGCTTCAAGGAGCGCGATGTCGCGGACCTGCTGACCCTCTACGGCGTGCACGACCAGACCGAGCGGACCCAGTTCCTCGACATGGTCAAGCAGTCCAACGAACCGGGCTGGTGGCACCGCTACAGCGACCTGATGCCCACCTGGTTCCACGACTTCGTCGGCCTGGAGGAGTCCGCGGCGCGGATCCAGACCTACGAACTGCAGTTCGTAGGTCTGGTCTGCTGCAGACGCCCGAGTACGCGCGGATGCTGACCCACCACGCCAGACCCGATCTGCGCGAGGAAGAGGTCGACCGCCGGGTCGCGCTGCGGATGTCGCGGCAGAAGGTGCTGCAGCGGCTGGACGCGCCGAAGCTGTGGGTGGTCATCGACGAATCGGTGCTGCACCGGCCGATCGGCGGCGCCAGGGTGCTGCGGGAGCAGATCGAGCACCTGCTGGAGATGACCAGGCTGCCCAACATCACGCTGCAGGTCATGCCGTACCCGCTCAGCGGCTACGCGGCCGAGGGCTCGTTCACCATGCTGCGCTTCATCGAGTCCGAACTGCCCGACATCGTCTACATCGAGCACCTCGGCGGCGCGATCTTCCTCGACCGCGTCGATGAGATCGAGCGCTACAGCCGCGTGGTCGACCGGCTGACCGTCGACGCGGAGACCCCGAGCCGTTCCCGCCAATTGCTGAGCAAGCGGCGCGAGGAGATCTGAAGTCCGTTTTCCGCGCCCACCGGCCATTTCGGCTGGTGGGCGCTTTCGCGCGCGGACAACGCGATCCGGTTGCGCAGACAATCTTCTCGTGCGACTGCCCCTTTCGGATGCACGTGCATTTGCTGGGCCGCTCAGTCGTGTTACCGTCGTCACGATCAACGCACGTGCACCTGCACACAGTGACGACAGTGACGGCCGAAGGCGGAGGTCCAGTGTCTGAGTTTCGCAACGGAATGGCGGCTGACGGGGTGCCCGGAGCGCGGTGGCGCAAGAGCTCCCGCAGCGGCGCGGTGGGCAACTGCGTCGAGCTGTCGCCGGTCGACGACGCGCGCACCGCGGTCCGCGACTCGAAGAACCCCTCGGGCCCCGCGCTCCTGTTCCCCGGTTCGGTCATCGCGTCGTTCACCCGTGCCGTGAAGGACGGACACGTCGCGACCACCGACGCCTCCCACGCCGCCGAGGCGTACCTGCGCATGCTCGTCTCGCGCGGGTTCGAGTTCCTGCACCCGCGCGACGCCAGCGGTGAGATCGCCGCCGTCGTCGGGGTGCGCGCGCACCACAACGTGATCGACGTCGTCCGGCTGCACGCCGAGGACGAGGTCATCGCCACCCGCCTGCCCGGCGACACCGACGACGTGCTCAACCCCAGCGTCGTGCTCTGGCACCGCGAGGGCTGGGCCGCCGAGGTGCTGCGGCAGATGATCGACCTGCCCGACGACCGCACCCCCGGCTCACTCGGCCAACTGCGCGAAGACATGGCCGCCGTCGGCAACGGCTGCTGGGTGCCCACGGCACCGGGCCGCTCGCGCTGGCTGCCCGCCTCCGCCTGAGCCCACCGCTCGATTCCCGGCTCGACCCAGAAGGCCACCCCCGACCCCGGGGTGGCCTTCTGGCGTTCAGGACCGCCCACCGCCCACCGCCCACCGCCCAGCGCGAGGCCGCCGTCGTGTCGACCAGCGCGCCCGCCACCGCGGTCGCCTTAGCGGTCCGAAAAGCTGGCCCACCCCCCGGGCGACGATGTCGGTGTTCGACCTGCCCCCGCCCTGTTGGCCGCGCGCCGCGCCCCGCTGACCTCGCCCGGCCTGGCCTCGCGCCGCGCCCAGCGCCTCGCCTGCCCCGCCCTACTGGCCCGGCCTCGCCGCGCCCGTCCCGCGCCTCGTCCTGTGGGGACTGTCACGGTGCCACTGCGATCGCGTCTGGCGCTACCGGCTAGTAACATCGCGGTGGTAAAGCCCACCGTGCCCGGCACGGCCGCGGCATGGCAAGGTCAGCCGAACCGCACGAGAATCGCGCCGACCGGCATACCCGCCGTCCACCACACGGTGCTCGTCCCAGGAGGTCGAACAAGACCCATGCCAAACATCGTTGTCCTGGTCAAGCAGGTGCCCGACACCTACTCCGAACGCAGGCTCGCCGATTCCGACCACACCCTGGACCGCGAGTCCGCCGACGCGGTGCTCGACGAGATCAACGAGCGCGCCGTCGAGGAGGCGCTGCTGATCAAGGAGGCGCAGGGCGGCGAGGTCACCGTGCTCAGCGTCGGACCGGAGCGGGCCACCGAGGCCATCCGCAAGGCCCTGTCGATGGGCGCGGACAAGGCCGTGCACGTGTCCGACCCCGCGCTGCACGGCGCCTGCCTGCTGCAGACCACCAAGGTGCTGGCCGCCGCGATCGGCAAGGTCGACGGCGTCGACCTGGTGATCGCGGGCAACGAGGCCACCGACGGCCGCGGCGGCGCGGTGCCCGCGATGCTGGCCGAGGTCCTGGGCTACCCGCAGCTCACCCACGCCCGCAAGGTCGCCATCGACGGCTCCACGATCACCGTCACCAGGGAGACCGACACCGGGCTCACCCACCTGTCGGCGACCCTGCCCGCGGTGGTCAGCGTCGGCGAGAAGATCAACGAGCCGCGCTACCCCTCGTTCAAGGGGATCATGGCCGCCAAGAAGAAGCCCGTCGAGACCTTCACCGTCGCCGACCTGGGCATCGACGCGGGCCAGGTGGGCCTGGCCGCGGCCAGCACCACCGTGCTGGAGGCCACCCCGAAGCCGCCGCGCTCGGCGGGCCAGCGGGTCGAGGACGCCGGGGACGGCGGCAGCAAGATCGCCGAGTACCTCATCGGCCAGAAGCTCATCTGACAACAACGAGGAGGAACCCCCATGTCTGAGGTACTGGTCCTCGTTGACGAGGTCGACGGCGAGGTCAAGAAGGTCACCTTCGAGCTGCTCACCGCGGCCCGCGAGATCGGCGAACCCGCTGCCGTCGTGGTCGCCGCGCCCGGCACCGCCGCGAAGGTCAAGGAGTCGCTGGCCGCCTACGGCGCGGCCAAGGTGTACGTCGCCGAGTCCGACGACGTCGCCAACTACCTGCTCACCCCCGCTGTCGACGTGCTCGCCGCCCTGGTCGCGGCCAAGTCGCCCGCGGCGGTGCTGATCTCGGCGACCGCTGACGGCAAGGAGATCGCCGGACGGCTCGCCGTGCGCACCGACTCCGGCCTGCTCATCGAGGCGATCGGCCTGGAGAGCTCCGGCGGCGACGTCGTCGGGGTGCAGTCGATCTTCGGTGGCGCGTTCACGGTCAAGGCCAAGGCCAACCGGGGCACCCCGATCGTCACCGTCCGCCCCGGCGGCGTCGACGCGGTCGAGGCCGCCGGTGCCGCCGCCGAGGAGACCGTCGAGGTCCCCGCGGTCGAGGCGGCCAAGGCGACCGCGATCACCGGCCGCGAACCGATCGTCGGCGGCGACCGGCCCGAGCTGACCGAGGCCTCCATCGTGGTCTCCGGCGGCCGCGGCGTCGGCTCCGCGGAGAAGTTCGACGTCGTCGAGAAGCTCGCCGACTCCCTCGGTGCCGCCGTCGGCGCCTCCCGCGCCGCGGTCGACTCCGGCTACTACCCGGCCCAGTTCCAGGTCGGCCAGACCGGCAAGACGGTGTCCCCGCAGCTCTACGTCGCCCTCGGCATCTCCGGGGCGATCCAGCACCGCGCGGGCATGCAGACCTCGAAGACCATCGTCGCGGTGAACAAGGACGCCGAGGCGCCGATCTTCGAGATCGCCGACTTCGGCGTCGTCGGCGACCTGTTCGCCGTCGCACCGCAGCTGACCGACGAGGTCGCCAAGCGCAAGGGCTGATCGTCTGGTGTTCGGCGAGGGGGCGGTCCGCGACGGGCCGCCCCCTCCGCCGTTCCCGAGCGGGATTCACCTCATCCGGACCGCGGAACCGGCAATTCACTCAGTTGCCACTGTCGCGTCACGGCAAAGAACACACACCCGACGCCGACATCGCCCTAATCTCCTGGTATGACGCAGGCCCAGGTGCTGGTCAGCACTGCGAAGCCCGGAATCGACGCACCCACCTACTCACTGCTCGTCGCGCACGACGGCTCCGAGGTCGAGGCCGCCCAGAGACTGCGCTACCAGGTGTTCGCCGAGGAGATGGGTGCCACCCTGCACACCTCGGTGCCCGGTCTGGACATCGACCACTTCGACCCGTTCTGCGACCACCTCGTGGTCCGCGAGGACGCCACCGGCGAGATCGTCGGCACCTACCGGATGCTGCCGCCCGAGCGCGCCGCCGAGGCCGGATCCCTCTACTCCGACACCGAGTTCGACCTCACCGCGCTCGCGGGCATCCGCGGCGCGCTGGTCGAAACCGGCCGCTCGTGCGTGCACCCCGACCACCGCAACGGCTCCGTGGTGAGCCTGGTGTGGGCGGGCATCGCGCGCTACATGTTGTTGTCCGGCCACGGTTTCCTCGCCGGGTGCGCCTCGGTCCCGCTGGCCGACGGCGGATCGCTGGCCGCCGGGGTGTGGCAATCGGTGCGCGACAAGCACTACAGCGACGAGCACCAGCGCGTCAGCCCGCGCACCCCGTGGGACTTCTCGACCGTCGAGGCACCGGCGCGCGCGGTGATGCCGCCGCTGCTCAAGGGATACCTGCGGCTGGGCGCCAAGGTCTGCGGCCCGCCCGCCCTCGACGCCGACTTCGGCGTCGCCGACTTCTTCGTCCTGCTCGACCTGGCCAACGTCGACCAGCGCTACCTGAAGTTCTTCCTGGGGGAGTAGAGCCATGGCGCACGACTGGATGCCCACCTCGCCCTGCGGCACGTCCTGCCTCACCGACGGCGAACCCACCGTCGGCCGGGCCAGGGCCGCGTTACGGCTGTCGGGGGCGATCGCGGTGCTGCTGGTGGCGGCGCTGTCGGTGCCGGTGATGCCGGTGATCGGCCGCGCGGGCCGCGAACTGCTCGCCAAGCGGATCTTCCGCGCGGTGCTGCGCTCCTTCGGCGTCCGCCTCGTGGTGCGCGGCGCGGAGGCGCTGCGGGCGGGGAGCAGCCGCGGCGCACTGGTGGCCACCAACCACATCTCGTGGCTCGACATCGCCGCGATCAACGCCGTCCGCCCGATGCGGGCCCTCGCCAAGGTCGACATCCGCTCCTGGCCCGTCCTCGGCCGGGTCGTCGCCGCGGCGGGAACGCTGTTCGTTGACCGGGAGCGCCTGCGGTCGCTGCCCGCGACGGTGGCCGAGTTGGCGTCGTCGCTGCGCTCGGGTTCGCTGGTGTACGTCTGCCCGGAGGGCACCACCTGGTGCGGCCAGGGCATGGGCAAGTTCCGCCCGGCGCTGTTCCAGGCCGCCATCGACGGCGGCGTGCCGGTCCGCCCGATCGCCCTGCGCTTCCACCTGGCGGACGGCCGGGAAACCACCACGCCCGCCTTCATCGGCACCGAAACCATCGTCGACTCCGTCCGCCGCGTCGCCCGCCTGCGCGGCCTGGTGCTGGAGCTGACCGTCCTCGACGAACTGGCCCCCGGCCGCGCCGCCAACCGCAAGGAGTTGGCCGCGCTCACCGAAGCCGCCATCAACTCGTCCCTGGACCGCGTCACCCCCATCCCCGCCCAACGCCCCCGCCGCCGCCCCGCCACCCTCCGCGCCTGAGCACCGCTCACAACCGAGAGCGCCGCCCACAAACGAGAGCGGTGCTCTCGCGTCACGAGAGCGTTGGCCGCAATCGAGAGCACTGCTCTCGCCTTGCTGGACCGCCGCTCGCGAAAGAGAGCGTCGCTCTTTTGTAAGTGCCCTGCTCTCGCTCGGTGCTCCGACGGCGGCCGAGAGCGCTGCTCTCATATAGGAGCGCCGCTCATAATCGAGAGCGATGCTCTCGCCTTGCTGGACCACCGCTCACTATCGAGATCAGTGCTCTTGTTCGAGAGCGGTGCTCTCGGTTGTGAGCGGTGCTCGTTGTCGAGGTCACTGCTCCCGGGTGCGGAAAGGGCTGGACCTCGACCCAGGTTGAGGTCGGAAGATGAGGGAGTGACCAGCTCCGAGACCGTCGACCAGTCCGCTCCCCGGGTCCACCTGTGGGGCCCCAGCACCCGAGCCACGACCTTCGGGATCCTCCTCCTGGTCACCATCGGCGCCTTCGAGCACCTGGGCGTCTCCACCGCCCTGCCGAGGATGCTCGCCGAGTTGGAGGGCCAGCACCTCTACTCCTGGCCCTTCACCGCCTTCCTCTCCGCCAACGTCGTCGCCACTGTGGTGAGCGGGTGGGTCTGCGACCGCATTGGCGCAAGAGCGGTCCTCATGGTCGCCCCCGCCCTCTTCCTCCTAGGGCTTCTCGTCGCCGGCACCGCGGAGTCGATGCCTGTCCTCTTAGCCGCACGGGTTCTCCAAGGGCTAGGCCTGGGCGGCGAGGTAGTGGCCATCTATGTCCTAGTCGCGCTCGTGTACCCAGAGCGCGTCCGCCCGGCTGCCTTTGGGCTGCTCGCTGCGGCTTGGGTGGTGCCCTCCATCGTTGGCCCCACTCTGGCGGGCATCGTCACCGAGCGGTTCGGCTGGAGGTGGGTCTTCCTAGGCCTCGCACCGCTAGCCGTCCTCGGTGTGGTTCTTCTCATTCCGAGCCTGCGCGGCCTGCCGAAGCCAGACAAGTCCGATAGCCCTATGCGCAAGGGGCTCCCTCTAGCGGCACTGGCGGCAGCTATAGGCATCCCGGCGATCAGTTGGGCCGCGCAACACCCCTCTATTGCCACCCTCTGGCTAGGCCTGGGCGGACTGGCCCTCCTCATCCCCGCGCTCCGCACCCTCCTACCCCGAGGCACCCTCAGAGGGCGCCCCGGCCTCCCTAAGGTCATCCTCGCGCGCGGCCTCTTCGCAGGCGCCTTCTTCGGCGTAGAGGCGTTCGTCCCGCTCACCTTGACGAGCGTGCACGGGCTCTCTCCCGCCCTCGCGGGTCTCCCGCTTACCGTTGGCGCTCTCGGCTGGTCCTTCGCCTCCGCGTGGCAGGGCAGGCGGCCCGACATCCCGAGGACGACGCTCATCCGCGTCGGGTTCGCGATCCTGGCCGCCGGGCTGGCGGCGATGGTGTTCGTCGCCGTGCCGTGGGGGTCGCCGTGGGTGGCGGCTGTGGTGTGGACCGTGTGCGGGGCGGGGATGGGGTTGGGCTTCCCGTCCATCAACGTCCTCGCGCTGGGGCTCTCGCCCGCGGGTGAACGGGGGTTCACCTCCTCGGCGCTGCAGGTCAGCGACACCCTGTTCTCCGCGACGCTGGTCGGGCTGGGGGGTGTGCTGCTGGCCGCGCTGGCCTCGGCGGCGGCGCCGACGGGCGCGGTCGTGCCGATCGACCTGGTGATGGCCGCCGTGGCGCTGCTGGGGGCGGTGGCCTTCCGGCGGTCGACCGACGACCGGGTGTGAGCTGGCCCGGTGCTGGACCCGGCTGGGTTCGGTCTACCCTGGGTGCGCGATGACCTACCTCGACCACGCGGCCACCACGCCCATCCTGCCGGAGGCGGTCGCGGCCCTGACCGGGGCGTTGTCCAACCACGGCAACGCCTCCTCGCTGCATTCCGCTGGCCGCAGGGCCCGCCGCGCCGTCGAGGAGGCGCGCGAGTCGATGGCGGCGGCCCTCGGCGCCCGGCCGTCCGAGGTGATCTTCACCTCCGGCGGGACCGAGAGCGACAACCTGGCGGTCAAGGGGATCTACTGGGCCCGCCGCGCCGCCGACCCCGCCCGCGTCCGGGTGCTGGTGTCGGCGGTGGAGCACCACGCGGTGCTCGACGCCGCGCTGTGGCTGGCCGAGCACGACGGCGCCAGGGTCACCCTGCTCGAGGTCGACGACTTCGGCCGGGTGCACGAGGACACCCTGCGCGCGGCCATCGCCGAGAACCCCGACGACGTCGCGCTGGTGAGCGTGATGTGGGCCAACAACGAGGTCGGCACGGTCAACCCGGTGCGCGAGCTGGCGGGCACCTGCGCCGCGCACGGCATCCCGTTCCACACCGACGCCGTGCAGGCGGTCGGCGTGCTGCCGGTCGACTTCGGCCGCAGCGGCGCCAGCGCGTTGACCCTGTCCGGGCACAAGGTCGGCGGCCCGTTCGGTGTCGGCGCCCTGCTGCTGAGCCGCGACGTCACCTGCACCCCGGTTTCGCACGGCGGCGGCCAGGAGCGCGACGTGCGGTCGGGCACCCTCGACGTCCCGGCGATCGTCGCGATGGCCGCCGCGGTGCGGGTCGCGACCGAGCAGCGCGCGCAGCGGGCGCGGCGGCTGACGGTGTTGCGCGACGAGCTGGTCGCGGCGGTGCGCGAGGTCGTTCCAGCCGCGGTGCTCAACGGCGACCCCGGTGAGTCCGAAGTGGATGGTGGACCGTCCAGGCTGCCCGGCAACGCGCACTTCAGCTTCCCCGGCTGCGAGGGCGACAGCCTCCTCATGCTGCTCGACGCCAGGGGCATCGAGTGCTCGACCGGTTCGGCGTGCACCGCGGGGGTGGCCCAGCCCTCGCACGTGCTGCTCGCCATGGGGGTCGAGGCGGCGCCCGCGCGCGGGTCGCTGCGCTTCTCCCTCGGCCACACCTCGACCCCGGCCGACGTCGCCGCCCTCGCCGGGGCGATCGGCCCGGTGGTCGAGCGGGCCCGCAACGCCGGGTTGGCCGGGCTGCGCCGGGGTGTGTCCCCGGCGGAGGTGTAGACCATGCGGGTACTGGCGGCGATGAGCGGCGGGGTCGACTCCGCGGTGGCCGCGGCGCGCGCGGTCGAGGCGGGCCACGACGTGGTCGGGGTGCACCTGGCGCTCTCGGCCAAGCCGGGCACGCTGCGCACCGGGTCGCGCGGTTGCTGCACCATCGAGGACGCCCACGACGCCCGCCGGGTGGCCGACCTGCTGGGCATCCCGTTCTACGTCTGGGACTTCGCCGAGCGGTTCACCGAGGACGTCGTCGAGGACTTCGTCGCCGAGTACGCCGCGGGCCGCACGCCCAACCCGTGCCTCAAGTGCAACGAGCGGATCAAGTTCGAGGCGCTGCTGGACAAGGCGATCGCGCTGGGCTTCGACGCGGTCTGCACCGGCCACTACGCCAGGCTGGCCACCGTCGACGGCCACCCGGAGTTGCGCCGCGCCGCCGACCTGGACAAGGACCAGTCCTACGTGCTGGCCACCTTGACCCCGCACCAGCTCGCGCACGCGATGTTCCCGCTGGGCGGGTCGGTCAAGTCCGCGGTGCGCGCCGAGGCCACCGAGCGCGGCCTGGCCGTGGCCGAGAAGCCCGACAGCTACGACATCTGCTTCATCCCCGACGGCGACACCCGCGCCTTCCTCACCGGCAAGCTCGGCGCGAGGCCCGGCACCCTGGTCGACGACGAGACCGGCGCGGTGCTCGGCGTGCACGCCGGTGTGCACGGGTTCACCGTCGGGCAGCGCCACGGCCTGGGCATCGACGCCCCGGCGCCGGACGGGCGGCCGCGCTACGTGCTCTCGCTCGAGCCGGTCCAGGGCACCGTCCGGGTGGGCCCGGCCGAGCGGCTCGCCGTGCGCGAGATCATCGGTGCCAGCCCGCTGTGGCCGACCGGCTCGCCGCTGGCGGGCGCGGTCGACTGCGTCGCGCAGATCCGCGCGCACGGCGGCAGCACCACCGCCACGGCGTCCGTTGTGGACGGTGAGCTGGTCGTGCGCCCCGAGGGGGGTGTGCGCGGCGTCGCGCCGGGACAGGCCGTTGTCCTCTACCGCCCCGACCCGGGCGGGGATGTGGTGCTGGCCAGCGCCACCATTTCCAGGACCCGCTAGCTTTTCACATTCCCACCATTCGAACACGGGTGCGAATTGCGGTCCGGTTGTGCCGCCGGCGCATTCCGGCCGCCAGGTCCACTGTGGATTCTTCGGCGATCAAGATCATTTCGGTTGACCGGTCCGGTCGGACCGACCACGTGTTCGAACAATGCGACCACTCACAGTGGACGGCCGCGCACTGTGTGCTGCGCTGGGCGAATGGTGATACCCGATGGGGGCGTTGCGCCCGCGGCGTCCTTGCTGTTGGCTACCTTCGGGTCCGTAACCTCGGACCAGCGCGCCGGAATCCGGTGCGGACCATTCCGCTCACGGATCGTCACCCGATCATCAGCGGAGAGTTGATCCCATTTGCTCGTTACGCGGCGGCTTTGCCAATCGATGTATCTCGTGACCGCGGTACTGCTCTACTACCGATGAGCAGGTCGGCGGGGCAACGACACCGACCGTGACCAACGACTTCGGGGTGGGGTATTCGATGGCGGATGTGAGCGCCAACGGGGAGCAAGGGCACGAGACGACCAATCCGGTGCCGACGGACCTGGCGCGGTTCCCGCAGGTGATCGGACTGACCGCGGACGTGCTCGTCCGCCACCGGGCCAGGGTGCTGAACCCGTCCACAGCGGTACCCGGCGAGCGCGGCAGGCGCCCGGACTCCACCGCCTACCGGTCCAACACCCTGCTCATGCCGCTGTCGGTGGCCAGGGACGCCAAGGTGATCGCCCGGTTCAACAAGGTACTGACCAAGCTCGGCGTGGAGCTCTCCGTCCAGTTGCCCACCACCGCGCGCTGGCGCAAGGCACTGGACACCTTCGACAGGGGCGTCGCCGTCCCGGTCCTGCTGCAGGTCCGCGAGGACGCGGTCATCGAGGCCGCGCCGGACCCGTGGACGGTCCTGACCGCACTGCGCCGCGCGTGCCCGCCCGAGCTCACCAAGGGCGTCGGCCTGGAGCACCTCGCGCTGGCCGCTTCGGTCGGCGTGCACGGCGCCGCCTACGGTTCCGGTGCTCCGTTCGGAAACGGTGTGCCCTTCGGCAATGGCGTCCCGTTCGGCAACGGGGTGCCCTTCGGCAACGGCGTGCCGTTCGGCAACGGGGTCCCGTTCGGCAACGGCGTCGGCGGCGGCGCGATCGCGCTGGGCAACGGTGCCCGCAACGCGGTGCGGTTGTTCCTGCCGAAGCCGAGCAGGCGCCAGCCCGCCGACCTGGTGCCCGGCCGCCGCCCGGTCGTCGCGGTGCTCGACACCGGCATCGGCGAGCACCCGTGGTTGACCACCGAGGCGCCGGACCCGGTGGTCGAGGTGTCCGAGGAGTTCCAGGGCCTGCTGGCCGACCTGGAGACCACGCTGACCGACCAGAGCGGTGGCGCGCTGCCCTCGCTGGCCTCGCCCAACGACGAGCGCGACGTGCTGCAGCCGCTGCTGGGCATCACCGACTCGCACTCCGGGCACGGCACCTTCGTCACCGGGCTGATCTTCCAGAACTGCCCGGACACCCGGGTGCTGTCGCTGCGCGTGCTGCACACCGACGGCATCACCACCGACGGCTCGGTGCTGCTGGCGCTGGAGTGGCTGCGCGAGCGGGTGTCCTCGGCGCTGGAGAACAACCGGCCGCAGGACCTCGTCGACGTCGTGTCGATCTCGCTGGGCTTCTACCCGGAGCACACCGACCAGAACACCGGGCTGCAGTTGGCCGAGGCGGTGCGCAAGCTGACCGAGCTCGGCGTCGTCGTGGTCGCCGCCGCGGGCAACGACGCCACCACCCGCCCGTTCATCCCGGCCGCGATGGCGCTCAACGCCGACGGTTCCAACACCGGCAACCCGCTGCTGATCGCGGTGGGTGCGCTCAACCCGTCCGGCAAGTCGGTCGCCGCGTTCAGCAACGAGGGCGCCTGGGTGACCCGGTGGGCCCCCGGCAACGCCGTGGTCAGCACCGTCCCGCTGTGGCAGGGCGCCGAGGGCCCGGACCTGACGACGACCGGCCCCGGCCCGCTGCCCCGCGCCACCCTCGACCCCGACGACCTCACCAGCGGGTTCGCCGTGTGGGCCGGGACTTCCTTCGCCGCCCCAGTGGTGGCGGGCATGATCGCCAAGCGGCTCACCGAGCTGACCGACGCGGTGACCACCGAGGACCGCGTGCAGCGCGCCACCAAGGCCCGCGACCTCGCCGACGCCGACCTCGCCGAACTCGGCTGGCGCAGCTGAGCCGCACGACGACCTGACAGATCGCCGCTGTGTCGCACTCGACTCACGTGCCGCGTCCACCACGGGTGGACGCGGCACGTAGGGTTTAGGCCATGCCCGCTGTCCGGCGTGCAGGCGCGCTCTACCGCCGCGGTCGCAAAGCCGTCTACGCCTACACCTTCGCCCGCGCGCGGGCCCTGCTCGGTGCGGCGTTGACCATGCTCGACACCGCGCAGGACCCCACCGCGCCCGAGGCCGTCGAGCTGCGCGTGCGGATCCTGGTCACCCTCGCCTACGCCGAGACCGAGGGCGCCACCATCACCCAGGGCATCGCGCGGCTCTCGGACGCCGACGCGCTGCTCGAGGCGCTGCCGGAGGGGCCGCTGCGGGCCGAGCTGTCCGGGCTTTCCTTGGAGCAGCGCGGTTTCCTGGAGATCCGGGCAGGCAACATCGAGTACGCGCTGACCCTGCTCTCGGACGCCGCCGAGCTGCTGCGGGCAGGCCTCGCCGACGGCGTCGGCGACCCGTACGTGCTGGCGAGCCTGTACCTCAACCGCAGCCTCGCCCAGATCGAACGCGCCCACACCGCCGCCGCCATCGAGGAACTCGACACCTGCATCGAGCTGTGCGAGCGCTACGGCCTGCACGACATCGCGATCAAGGCCAGGCACAACCGGGGCTACGTCGCGCACATGACCGGTGACGTGCCGACCGCGCTGCGCTACTTCGCCGAGACCTCCCGCGACTGCGCCGCCCGCGCCCCCGGCATGCTGCCGGTCGTCCAGCTCGACCAGGCCCGTGCACTGCTGGCCGGTGGCCTGGTCGACGAGGCCGCCCGCCACCTCGACGACGCGCTGCCCCGGTTGCGCCGCCAGCGCGTCGGGCAAGACGCCGCCGAGGCCGAGATCGCCCGCGCCGCCGCGGCCCTGCTGCACGGCGACGCCGCCCAGGCGCGCAGGCGGGCCCGGCGCTCGGAGCGGATGTTCACCAGGCGCGGCAACGTCCGCTGGGCCGCGGTCGCCGCTTTGGCCGCGCTGCGCGCCGACACCCTCGACGCCCTGGAGGGCAGGAACGGCAACGGGTCCCGCCGCCGGGGAGATGCCGCGCTGCCGACCGCGGCCGTGGCGCTGGCCGACCAGTTGCGCGGCCTGGCCCTGGAGGACGAGGCCGCGCTGGCGCTGATGCTGGCCGTGCGGCTGGAGATCCGCCGGGGCAACCTCGACACCGCGGCCAAGCTGCTCGACCAGGTGCCCGCGCCCCGGGTCACCACCCCGGTCGACCACCGGATGCTGCTGCGGCTGTGCCGGGCGGAACTGGCGGTCGCCGAGCGGGACGTGCGGGCCGCGCTCGCGCAGGCGCGGGCCGGGCTGTCCGAACTCGGGCACACCCGCGACCGCATGGGTGGGTTGGAACTGGTGTGCGGCACCGCCGTGCACGGGCGGCACCTGGGCGAGCTGGCGGTCCGGTTGGTGCTCGAGGGACCCCGGCCGGACGCGCGGCGGCTGTTCGGCTGGCTGGAGCGCACCCGTGCGCAGGTGTACCGGTACGAGCCGATGCCCGACATCGCCGACCAGCGCATCGCGGAGAAAGCCGCCGAGCTGCGGCTGGCCAAGCGGACCGCGCAGCTGGTCCGGTTGGCTGGCAAGTCCGCGGACAAGCTGGAGAAGCAGACCGCCGCCCTGGAGCGGGAGGTCGAGCGGCAGGGGTGGTACGCCAGCCCCTGGGGCAAGCCGCGGCCGGTGGCGACCCTGGAGCAGGTGACCCCGGCGCTGGCCGGTCGGGCCCTCGTGTCGTTCGCGACCTCCGGGGACGAAGTGGTCGCTGTTGTCGTCGTGGGGTCCGGCGCGCGGATGGTGCGACTGGGGTCCGCGGGCGATGCCGCGGAGTTGGCCGCGAGGCTGCACGCGGACCTGGACGTCTTGGCACCGGACACGTTGCCGCCGCCCGTCGTGGAGGTGGTGAAGGGCTCGGCGGCGCGCAGCGCGGGCGGGTTGGACAAGCAGCTGATCCAGCCGCTGCTGCCGCTCATCGGGGACAGCGAGCTGGTCATCGTCCCCACAGGTGCGCTCTACGCGGTGCCCTGGGGGAGTCTGCCGTCGTTGTGGGGTCGGCCGCTGGTGGTGGCGCCTTCGGCGACAGCGTGGCTGAGCGCCGCGACCGGGGCCGCGCCGAAGGGCCGCACGGTGCTGGCGCGCGGTCCTATGTTGACCGGGCTCGTCGCCGAAGAAGGTCCGCTGCGCGCGGTCTACCCGGACGCGATCGCCCTCGACAAGGAGCACGCGACCGTCGCCGGGGTCCTGGCTGCCCTGGACGGTGCCGAGCTCGCCCACATCGCCGCGCACGGCGAGCACGAACCCACCAACGCCCTGTTCTCCCGGCTGGAACTGGCCGACGGCCCGCTGTTCGCCTACGAAGTCGCGCGGCTGCGGCAGCCACCCCGCCAGGTCGTGCTCGCCGCCTGCGAGTTGGCCCTCAACTACGTGCGCCCCGGCGACGAGGCCCTCGGGTACGCGGGGGCGCTGTTGGCCAGCGGCGTGCGCACGGTCGTCGCGGCGACCAGCCGGGTCGGTGACGAGGCCGCCGCGACCGCCATGGTCACCTACCACCAGCGGCTCACCGCGGGGCTCACGCCCGCCAGGGCACTGGCGGAGTCCATCGCCGAGGACCCCTTCCGCAGGCCGTTCATCTGCCTCGGCGCGGGCTAGACAGGCGGGGGCGCCGAACCTACGATCCGCTCACCTGTGTCGTGGACCACAGTGGTGAGAGGCGGTCGCGGTGGACGAGTACCCGACGCTGTGCGCGGCCTTCCAGGAGATCGCCCAGATCAACCCGGCCCAGGTGGCGCTGCGCACGCCCGGGGGCGTCGTGTCGATCACCTGGCGCGAGTACGCGAAGCGGGTCAGGACCATCGCGGCGGGACTGTCCGCGCTGGGGGTGGCGCGCGGCGAGCCGGTGGGGCTGATGCTGACCAACCGCCCCGAGTTCCACCTCGTCGACACCGCCGCCCTGCACCTGGGGGCGCTGCCGTTCTCGGTCTACAACACCAGCACCCCAGAGCAGTTGGCCCACGTCTTCGCCAACGCGGGCAACGAGGTCGTGGCGACCGAACGGTCGTTCGTGCCGGTTCTTCTGGCCGCGGTGCCCCACCTGCGCCTGGTATGCGTGGACGGCGCGGTGGACGGCGCCGAGTCGCTGGCCGAGGTCGAGGCGGGCGGCGCACCGGACTTCGACTTCGACGCCGCCTGGCGCGCGGTCGAACCCGACGACGTCGCCACCATCATCTACACCTCGGGGACAACCGGCCCGCCCAAGGGCGTCGAGTTGACCCACGCCAACGTCATGGCCGTCGCCCAGGCGGTCAAGCAGGCCTTCGAACTGCTCCCGGGCGACCGGGTGCTCTCGTTCCTGCCCTCGGCGCACATCGCCGACCGGGTCGCCTCGCACTACGCCTCGATCCTGTTCGGCACCCAGGTCACCTCGGTGGCCGACCCCCGCGACCTGGCGACCGCGCTGCCGGACGCCCGGCCGCACCTGTTCTTCGCGGTGCCCAGGGTGTGGCAGAAGTTCAAGCTCGCCATCGAATCGGCCATCGCCGCCGAACCGAGCCCGGTCAAACGCGCCATCGCCACCTGGGCGATCGACATCGGGCAGCGGCACCTGCGCGCGCCCTGGTCGCTGACCCTGGCCGCCCGGTACGCGGTCGCCGACCGCCTGGTGCTGCGTCGGTTGCGGGCCCGCCTCGGTCTCGCCGAGGCCAAGGTCCCGGCCTCCGGCGCGGCCGCCATCCCGGTGCCGACCCTGGAGTTCTTCTGGGCCATCGGCATCCCCGTCTACGAGATCTGGGGCATGTCCGAGACCGCGGGCCTGGGCACCTCCGGCCGCATCGGCCTCAACAAGCGCGGCACCGTCGGCACCCCCGTCCACGGCACCGAAGTCCGCCTCGCCGACGACGGCGAACTCCTCATCCGCGGCGCGTCGGTCATGCTCCGCTACCGCAACGACCCCATCCGCACCGCCGCCACCATCGACCCCGACGGCTGGGTGCACACCGGAGACATCGGCGAGATCGACGAGGACGGGTTCGTGTCCATCGTGGACCGCAAGAAGGAACTCATCATCACCTCCTCCGGCAAGAACATGTCGCCCACCAACATCGAGAACGCCATCAAAGCGGCCAACTCCGCCATCAGCCAAGTAGTAGCCATCGGCGACAACCGCCCCTACATCTCCGCCCTGGTCGTCTTAGACCAAGACGCCGCTGTGGCCCTTGCGGCCCGGCACAACCTCCCCACCACCCCAGAGGCTCTAGCGGCGTCCCCGGAAATCCGCGCCCTGGTGGCCAACGCGGTCCGGGAAGGAAACCAACACCTGTCCCGAGTGGAGCAGGTCAAACGCTTCCACATCCTCCCCACCTACTGGCACCCCGGCGGGGACGAACTCACCCCCACCCTCAAACTCCGCCGCAAACCCATAGCCGACAAATACGCCACCGCCATCACCGACCTCTACGCCGAAACCCCCACCCCCAACACCATCAACCTCGCTGCCACCGCCTAACCCCGCCACTGCTCCTGCTCGCCCTAACTGCTCGATGGGGCGAACTTGTTTTGCGCGGGGCCCCTGCGCCACCCGTGGCAGGACCGCAAAGCTGGGGCCGAAGAGCATGGCCCTGTCCGCGCAGAACGCTACGACTGCCGCCACCCCACGCAAAACAAGTCCGCCCCATCGAGCCGCCGCGCCCAGCCCCTCGAGCTGGCCCACCCAACCCAGCCCCCGAGCTGGCCCGCCGGACTCAGCCGCCCGGGCCAGCCCTGCCTGCCTCACCGCTGCTCCTGGAGGCCGCTGCCTCTAACTGCTCGATGGGGCGAACTTGTTTTGCGCGGGGCCCCTGCACCAGTCGTGGCAGGACCGCAAAGCTGGGGCCGAAGAGCGTGGCCCTGTCCGCGCAGGAACGCTACGACTGCCGCCACCCCACGCAAAACAAGTCCGCCCCATCGAGCCGCCGCGCCCAGCCCCTCGAGCTGGCCCACCCAACCCAGCCCCCGAGCTGGCCCGCCGGACTCAGCCGCCCGGGCCAGCCCTGCCTGCCTCACCGCTGCTCCTGGAGGCCGCTGCCTCTAACTGCTCGATGGGGCGAACTTGTTTTGCGCGGGGCCCCTGCACCAGTCGTGGCAGGACCGCAAAGCTGGGGCCGAAGAGCGTGGCCCTGTCCGCGCAGGAACGCTACGACTGCCGCCACCCCACGCAAAACAAGTCCGCCCCATCGAGCCGCCGCGCCCAGCCCCCTGAGCTGGCCCGCCCAACCCAACCGCCCGAGTCAGCCCGCCCAAACCAGCCCCCCGAGTCAGCCCGCTCAACCCGACCCCCGAGCCGGCCCACCCAACTCAGCCCCCCGAGCCCACCCCGCCAGCTTCACCACCGCTCCTCGGAAGCTGCCCGCATGTTCTGCTCGATGGGGTGGACCTGTTTTGTGTGGGGGAGCGGCACCCGTAGCCTGACCGGCGGCTGGCTGGGCCGTCCCTTTGGCCCCCAGCTTTTCAGGCCCAGCACGGGTGTCGCAGGGGCCCCGCACAAAACAGGTCCACCCCATCGAGCCCACCGCACAACCACGAACCGACCCCGCCAGCCCAGCCCACCGAGTCAACCCCGCCAGCCCGACAACCGCTCCCGGAAGCCGCCCACCCAAGTGCTCGATGGGGCGGACCTGTTTTGCGTGGGGGAGCGGTGCCCGTAGCGTTGTGCGCTGCAGGGCCACGCTTTTCGGCCCCAGCTTTGCGGTCCTGCCACGGGCGGCGCAGGGGCCTCGCGCAAAACAGGTTCGCCCCATCGAGCACACCGCACTACTACGGATCGGGTCGCGAGGTCGCCGCCAGGCGACGAGCCGACCCCTCACCGCACCAACAGGTTCACATCCCCGAACTCATGCCACAGATACCCCCCACCCGCAGCCTCCCCATAACACCTCTCCACCGCCCCCCTCCCCGCCACCGCCACCAACATGTCCACATGCGACGCCCCCGCCTCGTGGAACCCCGTCAACAACCCATCAACCACCGCCACCCCCCGTTCCGGCGTAACCACCAACTCCGTCCACCCAGACGCCTCCCGCACCACCCCACCGCGCACCGCCGACTCCACCGCGCGCACCGCCGTCGTCCCCACTGCGATCACTCGCCGCCCTTGCGCTCGAGCGGTGTTCACCACCTCCGCGCTTTCCGCCGACACGCGGAACCACTCCGGGTACGGCCGCTCGTGTGCCTCCGGTGACGCCACCCCTGTGTGCAGCAGCACCGGTGCGAATTGGACGCCCGCGGCCACCAGGCGGGTCACCAGGCGGTCGGTGAAGGGGCGGCCTGCGCTGGGCATTTCCGCGCTGCCCGGGTCGACCCCGAAGACCGTTTGGTAGTAGCGCAACGGCCACGCGCGGGGCACGTACCCGTAGCGGATCGGTTCTCCGAACGCCCCCAGGTAGGCGCTGACCGTCGTGAACGGGCCGGGGCGGACCGCCGCTTCCCATAGCCGGTCCCGTGAGTACCGCCGCAGCAGCACCACGGACGCTCCGCCTGCCAGGTCCAAGCGGTCCCCGGCGGTGCCGTGCGGGTAGGGGGCCGTTCCCGAGCGCAGTTCCACCAGCCAGGTCCCGTCGGGGTTCTGGGTGGACAGGTGCACTTTCAGCTGTCCGCCGGTGACCGCCACGGACGCGGGCAGGGTTCCAGAGGTGTTGACCACGAGCACGTCGCCCGCGTGTAAGACCGACGGCAGGTCGCTGAACCGGTGGTGGCTGATCTCCCCGCCGTCGCTGACCAGCAGCCGCACCCCGTCGCGGGCGAGACCGCGCGCCTCGGGGGGTTCGTGGGCGTCCAGGCCGCCGGGCAGGGTGAGTTCGACGGTCATACCGCCACCTCCGGCAGGCGGATCCGGCCGGATTCCGGGCGGGTGGACACCAGGTGCACGACGGCGGGGACGACGGTTTCCGGGAGTGGGCGGTCGGTGATGTCCTCGCCGGGGAAGGCGTCCTGGTGCATCTGGGTTCGCAGGTCGCCCGGGTCGGCCCACCACACCCGGATGGCCGGTTCCTCCTTGGACAGCACGTTGCTGAGCAGTTCCACCGCCGCCTTCGAGGCGCCGTAGCCACCCCAGCCCTCGTAGGGTTCGACGGCGGCGTCCGAGGTGATGGTGAGGACGGCGCCGCCCCGCCTGCGCAGCCCGGGCAGCGCCACCTGGACGAGACCGAGCACCGCGAGCACATTGGCCTCGAAGACCTCGCGCAGTGCGTCGACCGGGTACTCGGCCAGGCCGGGCAACGGGGTCGGGCCCAGCGCACCGGCGTTGTTGACCACCAGGGTGGCACCGCCGAGCTCGTCGGCCGCGGCCACCAGCCGCTCGCGGTGGTCGGGGTCGGTGATGTCGCCCGGCAGCGCTCTGACCCGGCCGGGCAGCGCGTCCGCGACGGCGGTGAGCGCGGGCGCGCCCCTGGCGTCGAGCACGAGGTCCCACCCGGCCTCGGCGAGACCGGTGGCGATGGCGCGCCCCAACCCCCGGGAGGCGCCGGTGACGATGGCCAACTGGTGCACGGGATTCCCCTTCCCTCCAACGAAGACCGGACACCCGGCCCACCACCGACGGTAGGCACCACCACCGGACCTGCCATCAGACCCGAGATGGGACTTCCCTCCGACTTTGGTCCTAGGACCAGCGGTTTCGTCGGCCCACCTCGGTACCGTGAACCCGTGACCGGGATCGGGAGCAACGAACTGCGCGCCGTCAGCGCCGCCGTGCTGGCGGTCGCGACGCACCTGTCGGTGCGCGAGGTGCTGCGCACGATCCTCACCTCCGCGCGCAGGCTCGTCGGCGCCCGCTACGCCGCGCTCGGCGTGCCGGACGAGGCGGGCGGCTTCGCCGAGTTCCTCGCCGACGGCGTCACCGACGAGCAGTGGGCGGCGATCGGCCCGGTGCCGCGCCAGCACGGTCTGCTCGGGGTGCTGCTGCACGACCCGAACCCGGTCCGCCTCGACGACGTCCGCGCCCACCCCCGGTTCGAGTGGTGGCCGAAGGCGCACCCCGTGCTCACCGACTTCCTCGGCATGCCCATCACCGACGGCGACGAGGTCCTCGGCGAGATCTTCGTGGCGAACAAGACCGAGGAGGGCGGGTTCACCGACCAGGACGAGGAGCTGCTCGCGCTGCTGGCGGCGCACGCGGCCATCGCGATCGTCAACGCGCGGCTGCACGAGCGGGCCAGAGAGCTGTCCATCGTCCAGGAGCGCACCAGGATCGCGCGCGAACTGCACGACGCGGTCACCCAGAAGCTGTTCAGCCTCCGGCTGGCCGCGGAGTCCGCCGCGGCCCTCGCCAGGCGCGACGCCGCGCGCGCAGCGGGCCAACTCGACCTTGTGCGCGCGTTGGCCGCCGAGGTCAGCGACGAGTTGCGCGCCGCGCTCGTGGGGCTGCGCCCGCCGGACCTGGCGGGCGACGGGCTCGACAGCGCGATCGGCAAGCAGGCGGACCTGCTCAACCGGGTGCACTCGGTGGACATCGTCTATAGGGGTGGCGAGGTGCCCCGGCTCACCACGACCAGGGAGGAGGCCGTCTACCGGGTGCTGCAAGAGGCGCTGCACAACGCGCTGCGCCACGCCAGCGCCCGCAACATCCAGGTCGACCTGCGGTTGCACTCCGGGGTCGTGGTGCTGGAGGTCACCGATGACGGCGTCGGGTTCGACGTGGCGGGCAGCCGCGAGCGCAAGTTGGGGCTGACCTCGATGCGGGAGCGGGCCCACACCGCGGGGGGCAGGTTGCGGGTCACCTCGACCAGCCCCGGGGGGACGACGGTACGGCTGGAGGTGCCCGTTGGGGGATGAGCGGATCAGGGTGCTCGTGGTCGACGACCACCCTGTGGTGCGCCAGGGGTTGCGCACCTTCCTGGACCTGCAGGACGACATCACCGTCGTCGGCGAGGCGGCCGACGGCGCGTCCGGTTTCGCCGCCGCCGAGCAGCTCAGACCCGATGTGGTGCTGCTCGACCTGCGCATGCCGGGCACCGACGGCGTCTACGCGCTCAACGCGCTGCGCGCGGCGGGCAACAAGGCGCGGGTCCTGGTCATCACCAGCTTCACCGAGCCGGTGGGCATCGTCCCCGCGGTGCGCGCGGGCGCCGCCGGGTACGTCTTCAAGGACGTGGACCCGTTGGCGTTGGCCGCGGCCGTGCGCTCGGTGCACGCCGGGCACGTCCTGCTGCACCCCGATGTGGCGCGCCTGCTGGCGGAGGGGGAGGCCAGGCCGGGCGGGTCCTCGTTGACCGCGCGCGAACTGGAGGTGCTCTCCCAGGTGGCGCAGGGCAACTCGAACCGGGAGATCGCCCGTGTGTTGATGTTGTCGGAGAAGACGGTGAAGTCCCACATGACCGCGATCCTGGGCAAGCTCGGGCTGCACGACCGCACGCAGGCGGCCCTCTACGCGGTGCGCACGGGTCTGGTCACCCCCGCGGCCCACTAGGCAGGCGGGGACCGGCGATTTCGCCGCGACCCGCGCACATCGTGCAACCCCAGGGCCGTTCGCGGAGTCTTCGTCAGTGCGGGGGCTGGGTGAGGCCACCCCGAGATCTACTATTCACCGTGTGTATAGTGCGTGCCAGTACCGGTCACGACATGGGGATTTGGGGGTACCGGTGAACCCACGGCTGCTCATCGCCACGCTCGCCGCCACCGCGGTCATCGCGGGGTGCTCGACCTCGACGGCGGGCCCGTCCGTGCCCGGCCTCGCCGAGCGCGGCAGCACGATGACCACGGCGACGCTGACCCGCAAGGACCTCACCACCAAGGTGAGCCTGAAGGGCAAGGTCGCGCTCAACCCGGTCTTCGGGCTGGTGGCGCCCGTCGACGGCCAGATCCGCTACCTGGAGGTCAAGGACCAGAAGGGCACGCCGACCAAGCCGACCCGCGTGGGCGCGGTGTGGGTCAACGGCAAGCCGACGCACGTCGAGGTCCCGGCGGGCTCGACGTTCGCGGGCAGGCTCGTCGACGACAAGACCACCGTCACCGCCGGAATGCCCGTGGTGTCGGCGAAGTACGGCGGCTACGGCATCGTCGCCGACATCGACGGCGCGCAGGCCTACGCGCTCGCCGACGGCTTGGGCGCGGTGCGCGCGCAGATCAAGAGCGGCCCTGGGCCGTTCGACTGCGCGGTGCTCGGCACCACGGCGGCGTTGCCGCCGGGCACGATCCCGGACCCGCCCGCGCCGGTGGTGCCGCCCGCGGCGAACCCCGCGGACCCCGCGCAGCCCATCCCGCCCCAGGTGCCGCAACCGCAGCCGGAGAAGGACTCCCGCACGCCGTCGGAGTCCACCGGCATGCGCCTGGTGTGCGTCCCGCCCGCCGGCGTCCGGCTGATCAACGGCGCCGAGGTGGTCCTGGAGGTCATCACCGCGCAGGCCAAGCAGGTGCTGGTGGCCCCGGTGGAGGCGGTGGCGGGCAAGCAGGGCACCGGCAAGGTCGACGTCCTCGACCCCAATGGCGACCGGCAGCGCAAGGACGTCGGCCTCGGGCTCAGCGACGGCGAGGTCATCGAGATCAAGTCCGGCCTCACCGGCACCGAGACCCTCGCGGTGCCCGGGCCGGACCTGCCCAAGCCCGCGCAGGAGAACGGGGTGCCGGGCAAGTGACCGCGTCCCCGATCCAGCCGCCGCTGATCCAGATCAACGGCGTCACCAAGACGTTGAAGGGGCAGGGGGAGCCCAGGCCCATCCTGTCCGGTGTGGACCTGACCGTGCGCGCGGGCGAGAGCGTGGCGATCCTCGGCCGCTCCGGGTCCGGCAAGAGCACCCTGCTCAGCCTCATCGGCCTGTTCGACCGCCCCGACGGCGGCCAGTACCTGCTGCACGGCCGCGACATCACCCGGATCCCCGAGCGCCGCGCGGCCCGGTTGCGCAGCCAGGAGTTCGGTTTCGTGTTCCAGCGGTTCTTCCTGCTCAAGCACCTCACCGCGATGCAGAACGTGGCGATGGCGCTGGTCAACGGGCAGGGGTGGGCGCCGCGCCGCAAGCGCAGGGCCAAGGTGATGACCGCGCTCGAGCAGGTCGGCATCGCGCACCTGGCCAAGCACCGGCCCGCCCGGCTCTCCGGCGGCGAGCAGCAGCGGGTGGCGATCGCCAGGGCGCTGGTGCGCGAGCCGAGGGTGCTGCTGGCCGACGAGCCGACCGGGGCGCTGGACACCGAGACCGGCGCGCTGGTGATCGACGTCCTGCACGCGGCGACCGACCGCGGCTGCGGGCTGATCCTGGTGACCCACGACCACGCGCACGCCAACCGGATGGGCCGCGTGGTGCGGCTCAGCGACGGGCGGCTGGTGCCGGAGCGGGCGGGGGTGTTCGGCTGATGGCGCTCTCCGGGCGGTTGCGCTCCGCGCTGGTCATCGGCGGCCAGGGCATCCGGGCGCGCAAGCTGCGCACGTTCCTGTCGATGATCAGCCTGTTCCTCGGGGTGCTCGCCGTGATCGCCGTGCAGGCGGGGTCGGTGCTGGCGAACCGGGCGCTGCTGGAGGACATCGAGATGATCGAGGGCAAGGACGGCACCGTGGTCGTCAGCGTCCCCTCGGGCGAGGGTGCCGCGACAGCGGTGCTCGACACCGTGCGCGACCGGCAGGACGCCGTCGGCATGCTGTCCACCGCCGCCATCATCGGTGAACCCGGCCTCACCCCGGTGAACCCCGGCGGCATGCCCCTGCGCTACGCCGACCAGGCGGGCCCGCCGATGCAGACGATCTGCACACCGCAGGGGTTCTGCTACGCCGAGCCGAGCTCGGAGAAGCCGCTGCCGCGCGGCAACGCCGTCGAGGTGCAGCTGGTGGGGATCACCGGTGACATCCGGCAGTTCCGCCCGTTCCACACCGAGGCGGGCTCGTGGGTCGACTTCGCGGGCGACCCGTCGATGTCGCCGAGGCTGGTGCTCAACCGGGAAGCCGCGTTGGCGTTCACCCAGTACCAGCTCCCCGCCGAGATGCGCATCGGTTCCGCCTACGGCGGTTCGGCCGACCCCGGTTCGCCGCACCCGACGCCCCGCGTCATCGGGACCGTCCACGATGGCAACATGCAGCCCACCGCCTACGTCCGCGCCGACGAGCTGCTCAACTGGCTCCCCGCGTCCTCCATGGGCTCGCAGAGCATGACGATCCTCATGTCGCCTTCAGCGGTGACCGTGGGGCCGACGTTGCGCTCCAAGCTGGGGCCGGATCTCGGCAACCAGCTCTACTTCCGAACGATCGACTCACGCGAGCGCATCGGTAGTCAGCTGGACCTGATGCGCTGGATCTTCTACGCCATGGCTGCCTTGGTGCTTCTTATCGGTGTGGCGGGCATCCTCAACGTGGGCCTGGCGACCATCGGCGAACGGGTGGAGGAACTCGCCCTTCGGCGCGCAGTGGGCACACCTCGCCTCTTGTTGGCGGGCATCGTCTTAGCCGAAACCCTCCTCACCGGGCTTCTTACGGCAGCTGCCGCCGTAGTGACCGGGATAGTGGGCCTACAGGCCGCCGGGTACTTCTTCGGTGACAGCCGACCAAGCCTCCAGAACGTCGCGTTCCCGTGGGAAGCGGGCGTGGCGGGCGTAGTGGCCGGTCTTATCGCGGGTGTACTGGGCGGGCTCTTCCCGGCCATCCGTGCGGCCAGGATCCCCATTGCCACTGTGATGCGGGCTTAACCCCCGGGCTGGGTGGGTGGCGGAGTCACCCCACTCACCCAGCCGCCCGGGAGCCGCTCTTAGGCGGGCACCCAATCGCTGTTCGCCCCGCAGATCACCAAGCAGGGGAGTTTCCCGTCCACCTGCCCGCTCAACAATCCCGCCAATGGCACCGCCGCCGCGGGCTCCACGGCTATCCGGAACTCTTCCCACAAGAGATCGCGTGCGGCCAGCAACTCCTGGTCACTCACCAGGATGGACCGCACTTCCCCGTGCCGCACCACGTCGAACGGCAAGGCACCCACGCGCGAGGCCCCCAAGGCCGAGGCGGCCACCGAGTTCACCACCGCATCGACCGGCGTTCCCGCCTTTAGCGCGTCATGCATGGCCTGACAGTCGACGGGCTCGACCAACGCCACTGACCGCCCGCGGCTCCCCAGGACAGTCCCGGCTGCCAGCCCGCCGCCACCGACGGCGACCACGAACGCGTCCACCTCCGGAACGTCCGCCACCACTTCGGCCGCGCACGTTCCTTGCCCCGCGATGACCAACGGGTCGTCATAGGCGGGCACATACCGCGCCCCGCTCTCGGCTGCTTCCGTCAGCGCTGCCGCCGAAGCCTCCGCGTAGGTAGCGCCGTGGCGCACTAGCTTCGCTCCCGCCGCCTCGATGCGCCGGGTCTTGGACTCTGGTGCGCGTTCGGGCACGTAGACAGTCGCGGGCAGGCCCAACACCTGGGCCGCGGTGGCGACGGCCACTCCGTGGTTGCCGCCGGAGGCCGTCACGACGTGGGTGGGCTGCGGGCCGCCGATAAGCGCGTTGAGGGCGCCGCGGAACTTGAAGGAGCCCGTGCGTTGCAGGTGCTCCAGCTTCAGCACCACGGGCTGCCCGTTCACCTCGGTGCGCAGGTGCGGCGTGCGCCGGATGTGCGGTGCTATGCGGGCTGCAGCGGCGGCGACATCGGTGTGGTCCACGACCGCCGATGCTAACCGCGGCGGTGGGTGTGCGGCGCCCGGAGACGATCCACCAGACTGCACGCCGTGAGCACTGCACCCTGGTCGCCCGGTACCGCTACCGGGATCGGCTCGTTGCCCGGCACCGACCCCGTCGAGGCCGCCACCACCGTTCTCGGTGAGCTGCCCGATCTGCCGCACATGCCGGAACTCCCGGCCAGGGGGCTCGGGGCCGACATCATCGGGCGGTCGGCCGCCCTGCTGGTCGACCTGGCGGTGGAGCTGGTGCCGTCCGGGTACCGGGTGACCGCCCGGCCGGGGCTGGAGCACCGGCGCGCCGTCGACCTCCTCCGGCGGGACCTCGACGCCCTCGAGGAGGCCGTCGAGCGGCTGGGCAGCCCGCCGCCTGCGGTGAAGGTGCAGGTCGCGGGCCCCTGGACCTTGACGTCTGGGCTGGAGTTGCCGCGCGGGCACCGGGTCCTGACCGACCGCGGCGCGCTGCGGGAGTTCACCGAATCGCTGGGTGAGGGCGTGTCCAGGCACGTGGCGGAGGTGCGTCGGCGGATCGGGGCGCCGGTGGTCGTGCAGCTCGACGAGCCGAGCCTGCCGACCGTCCTCGCCGGAGCGCTGCCCACCCCCTCGGGGTACGGCACGGTGCCCGCGGTGGCCGAGCCGGAGGCCCGTGACGTGTTGGCGGCCGTGGTCGAGGCGGCCGCGGCGGCCACCGGTCAGCCCGTGATCGTCCACTGTTGCGCGCCGAGGCCGCCATTCGCCCTCCTGCGGTCCGCGGGAGCCGGGGCGGTCGCGTTCGACGTCGGCCTGCTCGCCAAGGCCGGAGCGGCCACGTGGGACGCCGTTGGCGAGGTGTGGGACGCCGGGACGACGTTGTTCCTCGGCGTGGTGCCCAGCACCGACCCCGGCCGGGCCCTCACCCTCCGCGAGGCGGCGAGCCCCGCGTTCACGCTGGTCGACCGGCTCGGGTTCACCCGCTCGGTTCTCGCCGAGCGCGCTGTCGCCACCCCCACCTGCGGGATGGCGGCGGCCACGGACAGCTGGGCCCGCCGGGCCATGTCCCTCGTGCGTGACGTGGGCAAGTCGTTCGTGGAGCCCCCGGAGGGCTGGTAGTCACCGCAGGGGCTCCACACCGGGTGGCAGCGCGTTGGCGGCGACCAGGCCGTCGATGTGGCCGAACAGCGTCGAGCGGAAGGCCCGCGCCGCCGCCGTGGGTGGCGTGTCGGTGCGGTGCGCCAAGGCGATCGTGCGACGGATCGTGGTGCCCGCCAGAGGCGTCGCGCGCAGGCCAGGGCGGCCGGGTAGGACAAGGCTGGGCACCAGGGCCACGCCCAGTCCGGCCTCGACGAACCGCAGCACGGCATCCATTTCGCCGCCCTCCACCGCGAGTGCCGGTT
Organism: Actinokineospora baliensis; assembly: GCF_016907695.1. NCBI lineage: Bacteria > Bacillati > Actinomycetota > Actinomycetes > Pseudonocardiales > Pseudonocardiaceae > Actinokineospora > Actinokineospora baliensis. Next base: position 3,112,761 of record NZ_JAFBCK010000001.1, read on the forward strand.
CGAACCCTGCTTCCCGACAGGCGTGCAGCGTCGTTTCGCGCAGGTCGTACCCGCGGCGGAACATGACCATGGGCTCGTCGCGCAACGACTCCAGTCGCACGCTGTCCGCGAGAGCGGGCGCGGTGGACGACGACGCGACCATCAGGTGTTCCCGCAGGACGGGTGTCATCGTGAGGGCTGACTCGACGCCCTGGGGCGGCACGATCAGCAGCGCCAGGTCCAACTCGCCGCCTAGTAGAGCCGCGGTCAGGTCCCGGGACCCGCTCTCCTCCACTTGTAGCCGGATACCCGGATACCGCTCGTGGTAGCGCCGTAGTACATCGGCGAGGACACCAACGCACACGCTCGGTGTCGCCCCTAGGCGGATCCGCCCGCGCCTTAGACCAACGAGCTCGGCCACTTCAAGCCTCGCCGTGTCCACGTCGGACAGGATGCGCTTGGCGATCGGCAGCAGTGCTTCGCCCGCGGCCGTAAGAGCCACGTTGCCGCGAGCGCGGGTGAACAGGGACGCGCCCAGTTCGGTTTCCAGGCTGTTGATCTGCTTGCTCAGTGAGGGCTGCGCCACATGTGCCCGGTGGGCGGCGCGGGTGAAGTGCCGGGTCTCCGCGACGGCCAGGAAATACACGAGCTGCTGCAGCGTCATAGTCCCAGGCTATCGAGATGAGCCGATTCATGTATTGGACGACTTGTCGCGATGGCTCCTAGCGTGGCGGGCATGGCACTGACGCTGCAGCGCGGATCACTTGGCAGGCAAGGGTTCCCGCGCAGGCTGTGGGGGTCCACGGTCGGCAAGAAGGTCGTGATGGCGGTCACCGGCGGCATCCTGCTCGGCTACGTCGTCGCGCACATGGTCGGCAACCTGACGATCTTCTTCGGCGACATCGACGGCTACGGCGTCTTCCTGCGGCAGCTGCTCTCGCCGGTGCTCGGCTACGCCGGGTTCGTCTGGGTCGTCCGCGTGGTCTTGCTGCTCGCCGTCGTCCTGCACATGACAGCGGCCATCCAGCTCGCCCGCCGCGCCGCTCGTGCCCGTCCGGTCGGGTACGCGCGCAGGCCGAAGGTCCAGGGGAGCTACGCGGCCAGAACGATGCGCTGGGGCGGGGTGATCCTCGCCCTCTTCGTCGTCTACCACCTGCTGGACCTCACGGCCGGGGTCCTCAACCCGCACGGCGTCGAAGGGCAGATCCACGCCAACGTCGTCGCCGACTTCCAGCACTGGTACGTCGTGGCCGCCTACACGCTGGCGGTCGTCGCCCTTGGCTTCCACCTCCGGCACGGGATGTGGAGCGCGCTGCGCAGCCTGGGCAAGGCCCCCGGCACATCGAGCGCGGCGGCCTTGGTCGTCTCCGTTGGCATCACGGTCGGATTCCTCTCCGTGCCCTACGCCGTCCTCTTCGGAATCGTGAGGTAACCCAGTGCTCTACCGCGAGGGCGACCCGATCGCCGACACCCGTGCCCCGCAGGGCCCTCTTGAGACCCGGTGGGAGCGCCGCCGCTTCTCCTCCCGGCTGGTCAACCCCGCCAACCGGCGCAAGCTGACCGTCATCGTCGTGGGGACCGGCCTGGCGGGCGGCTCAGCAGCCGCGACCCTGGGCGAACTCGGCTACAACGTGCTGTCGTTCTGCTACCAGGACAGCCCGAGACGCGCCCACAGCATCGCCGCACAAGGCGGCATCAACGCCGCCAAGAACTACGCGGGCGACGGCGACAGCGTGCACCGCCTCTTCCACGACACCGTCAAGGGCGGCGACTTCCGCTCCCGCGAGTCCAACGTGCACCGGCTCGCGGAGGTCAGCACCAGCATCATCGACCAGTGCGTCGCTCAAGGCGTGCCCTTCGCACGCGAGTACGGGGGCTTGCTCGACACAAGGTCCTTCGGCGGCGCACAGGTGTCCAGGACCTTCTACGCGCGGGGGCAGACCGGACAACAACTCCTCTTGGGCGCCTATCAAGCGCTTGCGCGACAGATCCACGCGGGCACGGTCCGGTCACACCCGCGAACGGAGATGCTCGACCTGGTTGTGTCCCAAGGCCGGGCCCGCGGCGTCGTAGTGCGCGATCTCGTCACAGGTGAAGTCACCACGCACCTAGCCGACGCGGTGGTCTTGGCGACAGGCGGCTACGGCAACGTCTTTCACCTCTCGACCAACGCCAAGGGCTGCAACACCACCGCCATATGGCGCGCGCACAAGCGCGGTGCCCTCTTCGCGAACCCGTGCTACACCCAGATCCACCCCACCTGCATCCCGGTCAGCGGCGACCACCAGTCGAAGCTGACGCTGATGAGCGAGTCACTGCGCAACGACGGTCGGGTGTGGGTTCCTCTCCAGGCGGGCGACGATCGCACACCCGGCCAGATCCCCGAGGCCGAACGGGACTACTACCTGGAACGGATGTACCCGAGCTTCGGCAACCTGGTTCCCCGCGACATCGCTTCCCGCGCCGCGAAAGCCGTGTGCGACGCCGGTAGGGGAGTGGGGCCCGGGGGTCTGGGTGTTTATCTCGACTTCGCTGACGCCATCGCGCGGCTCGGTAGGGATGCCGTTGCCGCGCGGTACGGGAACCTGTTCGAGATGTACCAGCGCATCACCGACGAAGACCCCTACCAGGTTCCGATGCGCATCTACCCGGCCGTGCACTACACCATGGGCGGCCTCTGGGTGGACTACGACCTGCGCAGCACCATCCCGGGCCTCTTCGTCATCGGCGAAGCCAACTTCTCCGACCACGGCGCCAACCGGCTTGGGGCCAGTGCTCTTATGCAGGGGCTCGCGGACGGCTACTTCGTCCTCCCCGCGGTCATTGGCGACTACCTCGCTGACGGCCCGTTCGGACCCGTCGACGCCAACGCGGTCGACGAGGCCGAGGACGGTGTGCGCGAGATGATCGACACGCTCCTGTCGATCGACGGTGACCGCACAGCGGAGTCCTTCCACCGCGAGCTAGGCAGGCTCATGTGGGATCTATGCGGCATGGAACGCTCAGAGGAAGGGCTCCGGAAGGCCCTAGAACGCATCCCCTCGCTGCGCGACGAGTTCTGGCGACGGCTGAAGGTGACGGGCACCGGCAGCGAACTGAACCAGGCCCTGGAGAAGGCGGGGCGGGTAGCGGACTTCCTCGAACTGGCCGAACTGATGTGCGTCGACGCCCTCCACCGCACCGAGTCTTGCGGCGGCCACTTCCGCGTGGAGAGCCAAACCCCAGAAGGTGATGCGCGCCGCGACGACGAGAACTTCTCTTACGTCGCCGCGTGGGAGTTCACCGGCGTAGGCGAACCACCCGCCCTCCACCACGAAGAACTGACCTTCGAGGCCGTCAGCCCCACCGTGAGGAGCTACAAGTGAAGTACCGAGTGCGGGTGTGGCGTCAGGCGGGCCCGGCCGCGTCAGGCCGCCTCGTCGACTACGACATCGACGACGTCACCGCCGACATGTCGTTCCTTGAGATGCTGGACGTCCTCAACGAACGCCTCCAACTCGAAGGCGACGACCCCGTCGCCTTCGACCACGACTGCCGCGAAGGCATCTGCGGCGCCTGCGGGGTCATGATCGATGGTGTTGCCCACGGCCCCGGCAAGGCCACTACGACCTGCCAACTGCACATGCGCCAATTCGACCCGTCCCAGCCGATCGTCGTCGAACCGTGGCGGGCGGCGCCCTTCCCCGTGGTGCGCGACCTCGTCGTAGACCGCTCCGCACTCGACCGAGTCATCGAATCAGGCGGCTACATCTCCACCCGCGCAGGCGCGGCGCCCGACGCCCACGCCCTACCCGTGCCCAAACCCGACGCCGACACCGCCTTCGAAGCCGCCGCCTGCATCGGGTGCGGCGCGTGCGTGGCGGCGTGCCCCAACGGCTCCTCGATGCTGTTCACCGCCGCCAAAGCCACCCACCTCGGAGTCCTGCCCCAAGGCCAACCCGAGCGCTACACCCGCGCCCGCGACATGGTCGAAACCCAAGACGACCTCGGCTTCGGCGGCTGCACCCTCACCGGCGAATGCACCGCCGTCTGCCCCAAGGGCATCCCCCTGACCGCCATCACCCGCCTAAACCACGACGTGCTGTCCGCGGCCATGCGCTCCGCCTAGGCCATCCTCGACATCGCCGTCGGCCAGACACCATCAGCCTGCTTGAGCTGCGCGAACTCATCCACAGACTGGCGGGTTGACGACGCGGGTTGTCGGTCCCCCTCGTTAGTCTGAGCAGGTGACCAGTGCTGATCAGGACCTGCCGCACCTGTCGGCCGCCACCGCGGCCGAGGGTGTCGAGGACGTGCCCGCCGACGTCCGGGAGCGGCATGCGGTGCTCGCCGAGGAGTTGCTCGGCCACCAGTTCCGCTACTACGTGCTCGACTCGCCGACCGTCTCCGACGGCGAGTTCGACGTGCTGCTGCGCGAGCTGGCCGAGCTCGAGCGGGTGCACCCGGCGCTGGTCACCCCCGAGTCGCCCACCCAGCGCGTCGGCGGCACGTTCTCCACCGAGTTCGCCGCCGTCGACCACCTGGAGCGGATGCTCAGCCTGGACAACGCCTTCGACTTCGACGAGCTCGGGTCCTGGGTCGACCGGGTCACCAAGGAGGTCGGCGACGCCGCGCACTACCTGTGCGAGCTCAAGATCGACGGGCTGGCCATCAACCTGCTCTACGAGAACGGCAGGCTCACCCGCGCTCTCACCCGCGGCGACGGCCGCACCGGCGAGGACGTCACCCTCAACGTGCGCACCATGCGCGACGTGCCGGAGCGGCTGGTCGGCAGCGCCGAGTTCCCGGTCCCCGAGCTCGTCGAGATCCGCGGCGAGGTCTTCTTCCGCGTCGAGGACTTCACCGAGCTCAACGCCCGCCTGGTGGAGGCGGGCAAACCGCCGTTCGCGAACCCGCGCAACACAGCGGCGGGCTCGCTGCGCCAGAAGGACCCCAAGATCACCGCGAGTCGGCCGCTGCGGATGATCTGCCACGGCCTGGGCAAGCGGGTCGGGTTCGAGCCGACCGCCCAGTCCGAGGCGTACCGCGCCCTGGCGGCGTGGGGTCTGCCGGTGTCCGAGCACACGAAGCTGCTGCGCTCGGCCGACCAGCTCGCCGAGCACGTCCGGTACTGGGGCGAGCACCGCCACGACGCACTGCACGAGATCGACGGCATCGTCATCAAGGTCGACGAGGTGTCCCTGCAGCGCAGGCTGGGCAGCACCTCGCGGGCGCCGCGGTGGGCGATCGCCTACAAGTACGCGCCGGAGGAGGCCACCACCACGCTGCTCGACATCCGGGTGAACGTGGGCCGCACCGGCCGGGTCACCCCGTACGCGGTGATGGAGCCGGTCAAGGTCGCGGGTTCCACCGTCGAGATGGCCACCCTGCACAACGCGGGCGAGGTCAAGCGCAAGGGCGTGCTCATCGGCGACCGCGTCGTCATCCGCAAGGCGGGCGACGTCATCCCCGAGGTCCTGGGGCCGGTCGTCGACGCGAGACCCGACGACGCGCGCGAGTTCGTCATGCCCACCGACTGCCCGGCCTGCGGCACCACCCTGCGCTACGAGAAGGAGGGCGACGCCGACATCCGCTGCCCCAACGCGCGGTCCTGCCCCGCGCAGCTGCGGGAACGGCTCTTCCACCTCGCGGGCCGCGGTGCGTTCGACATCGAGGTCCTCGGCTACGAGGCCGCGGGCGCACTGCTGTCCTCCGGCGCGCTGGCCGACGAGGGCGATGTGTTCTCCCTCACCGAGGACGACCTGATCGAGGTCGACCTGTTCCGCACCAAGGCGGGCGAGCTCTCCGCCAACGGGCGCAAGTTGCTGGCCAACCTCGACAGCGCCAAAGACCGTCCACTGTGGAAGGTGGTGGTCGCGCTGTCGATCCGGCACGTCGGCCCGACCGCTGCGCGGGCGCTGGCCCGCGAGTTCGGCTCCCTGGCGGCGATCGAGGCCGCCGACGAGCAGCAGCTCGCCGACACCGAGGGCGTCGGCCCGACCATCGCGGCCGCGGTGCTCGAGTGGTTCGAGGTCGACTGGCACCGCGACGTGGTCGACAAGTGGCGCGCCGCCGGGGTCACCACGGTCGAGGAGCGCGACGAGGAGATCCCGCGCACGTTGGAGGGCCTCTCGATCGTGGTCACCGGGAGCCTGTCGACGCATTCGCGCGACGAGGCCAAGGAGTCCATCTTGGCCAGAGGCGGCAAGGCTTCCGGCTCGGTCTCGAAGAAGACCGCGTTCGTCGTGGTCGGTGACGCTCCCGGTACCAAGTACGACAAGGCCGTGCAGCTCAAGGTCCCGGTGCTCGACGAGGACGGTTTCGCGGTGCTGCTGGCCCGGGGCCCGGAAGCGGCCGCCGAGGTCGCCGCCGTCGGCGATCCGAACGCCCCCGCGGAGTCCACCGAGGACTGACCCAGCTCGTCCGGGAAAGGTTGTCCGGTCACCTTTCCCGGCGGTACGGGAGCGGGAACGCTCCCGTGCTGGGCCATCCGTGTGAGCGCTACCCGCCGGTTGCCGACCGGTGCGCCGCAACGCGTCGCGAATCCGCTGTACCGGGTGGTTGGCAGCACCGCGATCCCTTGGCAGGGTGGGGGTGGCACGTGGCGGCGGGTCGCGGGTGATCTGTGCGGTCGGGACCGGGCGAGGGGGCGCCGTGGGTGGTGTGCGCCGCGGGTGGCGGTGCGGGTGAGGCGGTCGTGGCGAGCGCCCGGTACAGGCAACCGGGAGCGCGCTGGGGCGTCGGAGGTCTCCGGTGGGTGTCGCCGCGTCCGACGGCGTGGTCCGGCACCGCCGACGACACGACGGACGTGGGAGGACGAGGCGTGGCTGAGGTGGCTGACCTGGTGGTGCGCCAGGCGCGGTCGGACGAGGTGCGGCGGGTCGGGGTGCTGACCGTCGAGGCCTACCGGGCGGTCGGGTACCCGGGTGAGGGGGGCGGGTCCGGCTACGCCACCCTGCTCGCCGACGCCGAGTCCCGGATGCGCTCGGCGGAGCTGCTGGTCGCCGCGGACCGGGAGGGGTGTCTGCTCGGTACGGTCACCGTCGCGCTGCCGGGCACCCCGTTCGCCGAGATCTCCCGCGCCGGGGAACTGGAACTGCGGATGCTCGCCGTCGCCGCCCCCGCGCGCGGCCGCGGTGTGGGGGAGTTGCTGGTCCGCACGGTGATCGCCCGGGCGCGGGAGCTGGGCATCGACCGGGTGGTGCTGTGCAGCCCGGCGGCGTTGGGCGCCGCGCACCGCCTCTACGAGCGGCTCGGCTTCACCCGGCTGCCCAGCCGGGACTGGTGTCCCGGTCCGGATGTCCGGCTGATCGCCTACACCCTCGACGTGTAGGCCGTCCACACCGAACGCGGGGGTCTGCCAGTGACAACACCCGGAGACCGAACCTCTGCTTCACTGGACCGGTGGACCTGCAAGCGTGCCTCAACGGCGAGCGCTCCGCCGCCGACGCCCCGGTGACCGCGGTGGCCCTCGCCGCCGCGGCCGCCGAGGTGGCCGCCCTCGGCGTCGCGTCGGTGCACGTGCACCCGCGCGACGCCACCGGCGCGACCACGCTGATCGGCCCCGAACTGGCCCCCACGGTCGCCGCCATCCGCGCCGCCGCCCCCGGCACCGCCGTCGGCGTCACCACCGGCGCCTGGGCCCAGCCGGACCCGGCACGGCGCGTGGCGGCCATCGCGGCGTGGGTCGGGCTGTCGACGGGACGCCCGGACTTCGCCTCGGTCAACGTCCACGAAGACGGCTGGCAGGAGGTCTGCGCGGCCCTCACCGCCGCGGGCATCGCGGTAGAACTAGGCGTCTTCGATGTCCCCGCCGCCGAGTTGCTGCGCGAACACGGCATCCCGGCGGGGGCGGTGCGGGTGCTGGCCGAGGTTCAGCCGCACGCCGAAGCAGCACCACTGCTCGACGCACTCGCCTGGTCGCCGCTCCCGATCTTGCTCCACGGCGAGGAGGACACGGCCTGGCCAGTCCTCACCGAAGCTCTCCGCCGCGGCCTGCCCACCCGCATGGGCCTGGAGGACACCCTCCACCTCCCCGACGGCACCCGAGCCACGACGAACGCAGACCTCATCCACGCCGTCTTGCGCTAAGAGCTAGCGGACTTCAGTCCGGTAGGACTACCGCGACGATGCCTGCCAGGTGGGCCAGGCGGGCCACTTCGGCCGCTCGGAACATCGGACCGCCGGGGCGGCCGACGAGGAGGACCCGGTCGGGTTTGCCCAAGGGGGTGGCCGCCAGTTCGGTGCCCAGTTCGCGCCAGGTCGCCGGGACCCAGGACTCCTCGCCGTCGAGGACGGTGGCTCTGGCCAGGGGGAGCCAGGGCAGGTCGATGGTTTGGATGTCGGGGGCCGCGGTGCTGGCCGCCAGCTTGTTCGCGCCCTCCGCGGTCGCGGCGACGATCAGGGCCCAGCCCGCTCGGATGATCTTCGGGACGCCCGCCGCGAAGATCGCCAGGCCGTCGGCGGGTTCGGCGGCCACGTCCTCGACCAGTTCCAGCTCGCGGTGGGTGTCGAGCACGCCCGCGTACGGGCGCACAGCGTCGACCTCCACGCCGGGGATCGACTCGGCCGCGGTGATCAGCACGTCCGGCAGCCTGCCGCTGGGCAGTTCCACCACCAGGTCGTCGATGGCGACCCCGCCCGCCCGCTCCACCACGTCGACGCTGAGGATGTCGGCCCCGATGGCCCCCAGCGCGGTCGCGACCGCGCCCAGGGTGCCTGGGCTGTCCGGGAGCTGGACCCGGATCAGGAACGACAAGGCGAACGCCTCCCGTGCTCTGGCGACCCCGCGCGGACGCGCGGATCTCCTCGACCGCTGATTGTCGCAGACCCGGGCCGCGCTGCGCGGGCTGCCACCGGCCACCGGTTTAGCACCGCGACGCGCCCGGAACAACCCGTTCGGGGTCGCGGGACCGCGCGAAATAGACTCGCGGGGTTCCTATCACAGACAACCCCGGGGGTTCGTCGAGTGCCCAGCATCTCCCGCGACGAGGTGGCCCACCTCGCTCGCCTGGCCAGGTTGGCCGTCACCGAAGCGGAGCTCGACCTGTTCGCAGGTCAGCTCGACCAGATCGTGGCGGCGGTCGCCCAGGTCGGCCAGGTCGCCGACCAGGACATCCCGCCGACGTCGCACTCGGTGCCGTTGACCAACGTCTTCCGCGCCGACGTCGTCCGCCCGGGGCTCACCCAGCAGCAGGCCATCGCCGCCGCGCCCGCGGCGGAGGACGGCCGGTTCCGCGTGCCGAGGATCCTCGGGGAGGAAGCATGACCGAGTTGACTCGCCTCACCGCGGCCGACATCGCGGCCAAGGTCGCCGCGAAGGAGGTCTCCGCGGTGGAGGTCACCCAGGCGCACCTGGACCGCATCGCCGCGGTCGACCACGCCGTGCACGCCTTCCTGCACGTCGACACCGAGCGCGCGCTGGCCGCCGCCAAGGCCGTCGACGACGACCTGGCCGCGGGCCGCCCGGCGGCCTCGCCGCTGGCCGGGGTGCCGCTGGCGCTCAAGGACGTCCTCACCATGCAGGGCGCGCCGACCACCTGCGGCTCCAAGGTCCTCGAGAACTGGCAGCCGCCCTACGACGCCACCGTGACGCAGCGGTTGCGCGCGGCCGGGGTGGTGATCCTCGGCAAGACCAACATGGACGAGTTCGCGATGGGGTCCTCCACCGAGAACTCCGCGTACGGCCCCACCCGCAACCCGTGGGACCTCGACCGGATCCCCGGCGGGTCCGGCGGCGGGTCCTCCGCCGCGCTCGCCGCCTTCCAGGCGCCGCTGGCGATCGGCACCGACACCGGCGGCTCCATCCGCCAGCCCGGCGCCGTCACCGGCACGGTCGGCGTGAAGCCCACCTACGGCACCGTGTCCCGCTTCGGCCTGGTCGCTTTCTCGTCCTCTTTGGACCAGGCTGGCCCGTGCGCGCGGACCGTGCTGGACGCGGCGCTGCTGCACGAGGTGATCGCGGGCCACGACCCGCTCGACTCGACCTCCATCGACGCCCCCGTCCCGCCCGTGGTGGCCGCGGTGCGCGAGGGCGCGACCGGTGACCTCACCGGCGTGCGGGTCGGTGTGGTCACCGAGTTCGCCGGTGACGGGTACGAGCCCGGCGTGGCCGCCGCGTTCACCGCCGCCGTCGAGCAGCTGCGCGAGCTGGGCGCCGAGATCATCGAGGTGTCCTGCCCCAGCTTCGACCTCGCGCTGCCCGCGTACTACCTGATCGCGCCGAGCGAGGCCTCGTCCAACCTGGCCCGCTTCGACGCGATGCGCTACGGCCTGCGGGTGGGCGACGACGGCACCCGCAGCGCCGAGGAGGTCATGTCGACCACCCGCGCCGCCGGGTTCGGCGCCGAGGTCAAGCGGCGCATCATGCTCGGCACCTACGCGCTCTCCGCCGGGTACTACGACGCCTACTACGGCTCCGCGCAGAAGGTCCGCACGCTGATCATGCGCGACTTCGACGCCGCGTTCGCCAAGGTGGACGTGCTGGTGTCGCCGACGACGCCGACCACCGCGTTCAAGATCGGCGAGCGCACCGCGGACCCGATGGCCATGTACCGGGCCGACCTGTGCACCATCCCGTCCAACCTGGCAGGCAACGCCGCGCTCAGCGTCCCGTGTGGACTCTCCGAGGGGCTGCCGGTCGGGTTGCAGATCATGTCGCCCGCGCTGCAGGACCACCGCGGCTACCGGGTGGCCGCGGCCTACGAGCTCGCCCGCGACGCCGCGCAGGGCGGCCCGCTGATCAACCGCGTTCCGGAGTTGGAGGTCGTGCACTGATGGCCGGGTCGAAGGTCAAGGGCGTGTTCGGGATCGTCAGCGCGGTCACCTCCGCCACCAGCGCCGCCCGCGGGTTCGCCGCGGCCCGCGCGGACAAGGACGGCCTGGTGCTGGCCAACGCCATCGCCAGCGTCGTCGTCGCCATCACCGGCGTGCTCATCGCCGTGCGTGCCTACCGGAGGGCCAAGTGACCACCGCTGAGCTGATGGACTACGCCGAGGTCGTCACCCGGTTCGACCCGGTGCTCGGCCTCGAGGTCCACGTGGAGCTCTCCACCGCGACCAAGATGTTCTGCGGCTGCGCCAACGAGTTCGGCGGCGAGCCCAACACCAACGTGTGCCCGACCTGCCTGGGGCTGCCCGGGTCGCTGCCGGTGGTCAACGCCGTCGCGATCGAGTCCGCGATCCGCATCGGGCTCGCGCTCAACTGCGACATCGCCGAGTGGTGCCGGTTTGCGCGCAAGAACTACTTCTACCCCGACATGCCGAAGAACTTCCAGACCTCGCAGTACGACGAGCCGATCGCCTTCAACGGCTGGCTCGACGTCACCCTCGACGACGGCGAGGTCGTGCGCGTGCAGATCGAGCGCGCGCACATGGAGGAGGACACCGGCAAGTCCCTGCACGTGGGTGGTGCCACCGGCCGCATCCACGGCGCGGAGCACTCGCTGCTGGACTACAACCGGGCTGGCGTGCCGCTGATCGAGATCGTCACCAAGACGATCGAGGGCACCGGCGAGCGGGCCCCCGAGGTCGCCCGCGCCTACGTCTCGACCCTGCGCGACCTGCTCAAGGCGCTCGACGTGTCCGACGTCCGGATGGACCAGGGTTCCCTGCGCTGCGACGCCAACGTCTCCCTGATGGAGCGCGGCGCCACCGAGTTCGGCACCCGCACCGAGACCAAGAACGTCAACTCCCTGCGCAGCGTCGAGCGCGCCGTCCGCTACGAGATGACCCGCCAGGCCGCCCTCCTGGCCGCAGGCGGCTCGATCCTGCAGGAGACCCGCCACTTCGAAGAGGCGTCGGGCACCACGCGCGCCGGGCGGCGCAAGGAGACCTCGGAGGACTACCGGTACTTCCCGGAGCCCGACCTGGTCCCCATCGCCCCCTCGCGCGAGTGGGTCGAGCAGTTGCGCGGGACCCTCCCGGAGAAGCCTGCCGAGCGCCGCAAGCGGATTCAGGCCGAGTGGTCGCTGACCGACCTGGAACTGCGCGACCTCGTCAACGCCAACGCCATCGACCTGGTCGCCGCCACCGCCGACGCGGGCGCCCCGCCAGCCGAGGCCCGCTCTTGGTGGGTGTCGTACCTGTCGCAGCAGGCCAACAACCGGGGCGTGGAACTGGGCGAGCTGCCCATCACCCCCGCCCAGGTGGCCCGCGTCATCGCCCTGGTCGCCGACGGTTCCCTCACCAACAAACTCGCCCGCGAGGTCGTCGACGGCGTCCTGGCAGGCGAAGGCGAACCCGACGCCGTCGTGGAATCCCGAAACCTCAAAGTCGTCTCCGACGACTCCGCCCTCTACGCCGCGGTGGACGAGGCCCTCTCCGCCCAGCCGGACGTGGCCACCAAGATCCGCGAAGGCAAGCACGCCGCCGCGGGCGCCATCGTCGGTGCCGTCATGAAGGCGACCAAGGGCCAGGCGGACGCCAAACGGGTCCGCGAACTCATCCTGGAGCGCTGCTCGTAGCTCCGAGTCGTGGGGTGCGGAAGCGGATCGGGGCTGAGGCCCGTCGACCCGCTTCCGCACCCGCCAGCCCGCACATCGCCGCCCGTGTGGGTGACAAGGGGTGGGTGGGGCAATAGGGGCTCGGCGGGGTGGGGATGTGCGGCAGACTGGCCGCGATGCGCGAACACGACGTGTGGGCGGCTGATGGGACGCGGCTGCGCGGGTGGTGCACCGAGTCCGACGGGCCGGTGGTGTTGTTGTGCCCGGGGTTGGGCACGATCCCGGAGGCGTGGCCCGCGCTGGTGCTGCCGTCCTCCGGTGTGCGGGTGGTGAGCTGGTACCACCGCGGCACCATGGGCTCGGAGCGGCCCGTCGACGCCACCCGGATCACCCTGGACGACCACGTCGCCGACGCGGTGGCGGTGTTGGACGCCGCTGGGGTGCGGCGGTGCGTGGTCATGGGCTGGTCGGTCGGGGTGATGGTGGCGACGGAGGTGGCACGGCGGTATCCGGAGAGGGTCTCCGGGTTGCTGCTGGCCGCGGGGGTGCCGGGGGATCCGTTCGGCGGGGTGCTGGGTGTGCTGGGGATCCCGGCGGCCGTGCGCAGGCCGTTGGCGATCGGTGCGGCGATGGCGGTCCGCGCGGCCGGGCCGCTGGTGGACGCGGTGGTGCACCGGGTGCCGGTCAACCGGGTCACGGCGGCGCTGGTGCAGCACAGCGGGTTCATGCTGCCGGGCGCCGACCCGGCCGACGTCGCCAGGGCGGTCCGCCGCTTCCTCGGGCACGACTGGCGCTGGTACGTCACCCTGGCCCTTGCGCTCGCCGACGTCCCCCCGCAGGACCTCGTGGGGATCACCTGCCCGGTGACGGTGCTGCTCGCCCGCTACGACCTCATCGCCGACCCGAAGCTCGCGGCCAAGTCGGTGGCGCGGCTGCCGCAAGCGCGGGTGCGGGTTGTGCCAACCAGCCACTTCCTGCCGCTGGAGGCGCCGGAGGTGATCGCCGAGGAGCTGCAGTTGCTCGTGGACCGGGTCACCGTGGTCGAGCGGGCCCGCCGGTAGCTGCTCACCGGGGATTCACTTTGCCGCTCGTAGGGTTGGGCATCATGGCTGCTGTGCTGCGTCTCCCGTTCCGCCTGGTCACGGCGGCGTGTGTAGCGCTGGCCGCGTCCTCTTGCGCGACGTTCCCGGAGCAGCCCCCCGCCGGCAGTTGGCAGCCGAACGTGCCTCTCACGCCGCAGGCGGCCCCCGAGCCGGAGACCGGTGGTGGCGGCGGTTCCGCAGAGGTCGCCCCGGGCGACAACCAGCCTACGAAGATCCCCCCACCGGACGGGTGCAAGGACTACCACCCCGCGGTGTTGGCGACCTGTTTGGACACGGTGGTGGCCGTGGCGGCACTGCCCGGTGACGGTTCGAACCCGACCGCGTTGGTGGGGGAGCGCAAGACCGGACGGGTTCTGTTGGTCCGCAAGGACACCGTGCCGACCGTCTTCGCGACGATCCCCGTTGACGCGTCCACCGATGGCGGGCTCACCGGGCTCGCGTTGTCACCGAACTACGAAGAAGACCAGCTCGTCTTCGCCTACATCACCACGGCCACGGACAACCGCGTGGTGCGCATAGCACCCGGCGACAAGCCGAAGCCCGTGCTGACCGGGATTCCGCGCGGGGCGACGGGCAACCGCGGATCACTCGCGCGTGACCACCGTGGCGCGTTGGTACTGGCCACAGGCGACGCGGGCGTGGCCGCCGATCCGAAGTCGCTCGCGGGCAAGGTGTTGCGCTTCACCGGAGATGGCGCGCCCGCGCCCGGCAACCCGACCGCGGGCAGCACCGTGCTCGCTTCCGGGCTGCACTCGCCCGGCGGAATCTGCTCGTCGCTGGACGGGACGCAGACCTGGGTGACCGACCGCACCGCGGCGGCCGACGTGCTCTACCGGGTGACGCCGGGCAAGGCGCTGACCAGCCCCGCCTGGTCCTGGCCGGACCGACCGGGCGTGTCCGGCTGCGCGGCGACCCCGGAGCTGGTGTGGGTCGCGATGGCCACGGCCGGGCACCTGCAGAACCTGCCCCAGGCCCCCGACGGCACCTTCACCGGCAAGCCGCAGATCGCGCTCGCCGCCCCCGACGGCTTCGGCAAGGTCGACGGGATGGACCTCATGACCGACCAGATCGCCATCGCCGGAACCGTCAACAAGCAGTCCGGCCCCGCGGTCTCCAGCGACGACCGGGCGGTGGCGATCCTCGTCCAACCCCAGGGTGGCGGCGGCGGGGCGGACTAGTCGCCCCGGACCCGCGCGCAGGACAGGCGAGAAGGTGTTCTCGCTGGTGGTAGGGCTGCGGGGGGTGCCGGACGTAAGGTGTGGACTGTGACGATCACTGTTCTGGTGCCTGATGAGCACGGGGTCGCGGCTTTCGCGGGTGTCGACGGGGTGCGGGCTGTTCAGTACGACCCCGCGGCTCTGCCGGAGGAGGCCGGGGAGGCCGAGGTCCTGGTGCCGGGGTTCCTCTCGGCGGACAAGACGCGGCTGGTGGAGGGCATGCCGAAGTTGCGGCTCGTGCAGTTGCTGACCGCCGGGGCTGAGGCTTGGGTGGGGCAGCTCCCGGGGCACGTGATGCTCTCGACGTGCAGTGGGGCGCACGGGGGTAGCACCGCGGAGTGGGTGATGGCTTCGCTGCTCACCATCTTCCGGAACATGCGCGGGTTCGAGGACGACCGGCGCTCCCAGACCTGGGCCATGCAGCAGACGGAGACCTTGCAGGGCAAGCGGGTCCTCGTCATCGGCGCCGGGGACCTGGGGCGCCAGCTCAAGCGCAGGCTGGAGGCGTTCGACGCCGAGGTGACCGTGGTGGCCACGACGGCTCGGGAGGGGGTGCGGGGGCTCGACGAGCTGGACGTGTTGTTGCCGGAGCAGGACGTGGTGGCGCTGATGGTGCCGATGACGCCCGCGACCAGGCACATGGTGGATGCCGGGTTCCTCGCCAAGATGGCCGACAACGCGGTGCTGGTGAACGCGGCGCGGGGGCCGGTCGTGGACACCGACGCCCTGGTGGCCGAGCTGACCAGCAAGCGGTTGCGGGCCGCCCTCGACGTCACCGACCCGGAACCGCTGCCCGCCGGGCACCCGTTGTGGACCGCGCCGAACCTGCTGCTGACCCCGCACGTGGCGGGCAGTTGTACCGGGGTGCACGCGCGCGCGTACCGGGTGGTTGTCGAGCAGGTCCTGCGGTTCGCCAAGGGCGAGGAACCCACCAACCTGGTGCGGGGCGCCTACTAGCTTGATCGGCAGGGGGTTGACCGATCGCCTAGTGTGCGGACGTGAGTACCGAAGACGACCGCCCACGTCAGAGTGGCGGATACGCGGACAGCGGCTATTTCACGCCGTCGGGAAGCAAGCACCCGGCGACCCCCACCAGCGGTGACGACGCCTACGGCAGCGCGGCAACGACCGCACTGCCGCGTCCCACCGACAGCGACCACGACAGCGGGCGAGCGGGCCGGGAGGAGGTGCTCGACCCGGAGCCGCACACCTGGCACTTCGGCGCCGACCTCGGGCTGTTCGTGCTGCGGGTCACCCTGGGCGCGTTGTTCGTCGGCCACGGGCTGCAGAAGGTCTTCGGACTCCTCGAAGGCCCCGGCATCGGCGGCTTCGCCAAGGTGCTCGCCGGGTTCGGCTTCCAGCAGACCACCCTGCTGTCCTGGGTCACCGGCGTCACCGAGCTCGGTGCCGGTGCCCTGCTCATCCTCGGCTTGTTCACCCCGGCCGCCGCGGCTGGCGTGCTCGGGGTGATGGTCAACGCCATCTGGGTGCGGGTCGACATCGACCTGTTCGCCGGTGACGTCGAGCTCGAAGCGATCTACGCGGCGGCGGCGTTCGCGCTGCTGTTCGCCGGGGCCGGGCGGATCTCGCTCGACCGCAACACCCCGTGGTTCCGCCGGGCGCCCGCGTTCGGCTTCATCTTCCTGATCCTCGCCGCGGGCCTGAGCGTGGTCACCCTGGTCGTCCTGCGCTGAACCGGTCCGTGCCCCCGCCACGACCTGGCGGGGGCACGGCGGGTCACTTGCTGGGGTCGCGCACCGCGCCGGTCGAGGCGTCGGTCGCCATCCGCGCGTAGGCGCGCAGCGCGTTGGTCACCGGGCGCACCCGGTCCACCGGCTGCCACGGCCGCTCGCGCGCCTCCATCTTCGCCCTGCGCTCGGCCAGCACCGCCGGGTCCACCAGCAGCTCCAGCGACCGCGTGTGCACGTCGATGCGGATCTGGTCGCCGTCCTCGACCAGCGCGATCAGGCCGCCGCCCGCCGCCTCCGGCGAGATGTGGCCGACCGAGAGCCCCGAGGACCCGCCGGAGAACCGGCCGTCGGTGATCAGCGCGCACTTCTTGCCGAGACCGGCGCCCTTGAGGAACGCCGTCGGGTGCAGCATCTCCTGCATGCCGGGGCCGCCCGACGGGCCCTCGTAGCGCACCACCAGCACCTCGCCCGGCTGGATCTTCTTGCCCAGGATCACCGACACCGCCTGCTCCTGGCTCTCCACGACCCGCGCCGGGCCCTGGAAGGTGAACAGGTCCTCGTCGATCCCGGCCGACTTGATCACCGCGCCGCGCTCGGCCAGGTTGCCGTGCAGCACGGCGAGCCCGCCGTCGACGGTGTACTTGTGCTCGAAGTCGCGGATGCAGCCGCCCGCGGCGTCGGTGTCGAGCGACGACCACCGGTTCGACGTGGAGAACGCCTTGGTGGTGCGGACCCCGCCGGGCGCGGCGTGGAAGAGCTCCACGGCCTCCTCGGTCGGGTTCTGCGCGCGGATGTCCCAATCGGACAGCCACTGCGCCAGCGACGGGCTGTGCACCGAGGTGACGTCCTCGTTGAGCAGCCCGGCCCGCCACAGCTCACCGAGGATCGCCGGGATTCCGCCAGCCCGGTGCACGTCCTCCATGTGGTAGTCGGAGTTCGGTGACACCTTCGACAGGCACGGCACCTTCCGCGAGATCGCGTCGATGTCGGCGAGGGTGAAGTCGACCTCGCCCTCCTGCGCGGCGGCGAGCACGTGCAGCACGGTGTTGGTCGAGCCGCCCATCGCCATGTCCAGCGCCATCGCGTTCTCGAACGCGGCCCGGTTGGCGATCGTGCGCGGCAGCGCCGACTCGTCGTCCTGCTCGTACCAGCGCTTGCACAGCTCGACGACGGCGGTCCCGGCGCGGGAGAACAGGTCCCGGCGCGCGGCGTGCGTTGCCAGCGTGGACCCGTTGCCCGGCAGCGCCAACCCGAGGGCCTCGGTGAGGCAGTTCATCGAGTTCGCGGTGAACATGCCGGAGCAGGACCCGCAGGTGGGGCAGGCGGAGCGCTCGACCTCGCCGAGCGCGTCCTCGTCGACCGAGCTGTTGGCCGAGGCCGAGATGGTGGTGATCAGGTCCGACGAGGGGTGCGCGATCCCGCCGACCACGACCGCCTTGCCCGCCTCCATCGGTCCACCGGAGACGAACACCACCGGGATGTTGATCCGCATCGCCGCGTTGAGCATGCCCGGGGTGATCTTGTCGCAGTTGGAGATGCACACGATCGCGTCGGCCTGGTGCGCGTTGACCATGTACTCGACCGAGTCGGCGATGATCTCGCGCGAGGGCAGCGAGTACAGCATCCCGCTGTGGCCCATGGCGATGCCGTCGTCCACGGCGATGGTGTGGAACTCGCGCGGCACCCCACCGGCGGCGCGGATCGCCTCGGCCACGATGTCGCCGAGGTCGCGCAGGTGCACGTGCCCCGGCACGAACTGGGTGTAGGAGTTGGCGATCGCCACGATCGGCTTGCCGAAGTCGCTGTCGGTCATGCCGGTGGCGCGCCACAGCGAACGGGCGCCTGCGGCGTTGCGGCCGTGGGTGGTGGTGCGGGAGCGCAGCGCGGGCACGGCTCCTCCAATGTGTGCGGGTCGAACTGCGATGACGTACTGCCTGCGGCGCCCGGGGTGCGGCGCCGACCAGTGGGGGGAGCGGTGCCGCCCAGGTTACTCCGGTGCCGGGGTGCGGTGTCCTGTGTCCTCGGACCCGCTCTCCGGCGAGGCCGGGGCTTCGGGTTCGTCGCCGGGGTCCTCGCCCTCCGGCGCGGGGGCCTCGGTCGGGTCGGTCAGCCTGCCGCCGCTGACCAGCGCCAACGCGGGCAGGTGCCGCACCCTGACCTGCGGCAGCGCGACCTCCGTGTCGTCGAACAGCACCGCGGAGACCTTGCCGCGCTCGCTGAGCCGCAGTCCTTTGAGCAGGTTCCACGGCAACGGCCGCGAGCTGACCACCTCGCGCACGACCAGGCCGTCGGCGTCGGCGACGGTGCGCACGCGTAACACCCACACCACCACCGCGATGGGGATCACGTAGACCAGGAACAGCCCCGGCGCCGCGAAGGCGAAGGGCGTCGCGCAGACCGCGAACAACAGCGCGGCGAGGACGGCGACACCCGGGATCCGGAAGACCAGCCGGGACGGGACTTGCTGCTGCTCAGACACCCTTAGATGGTGCACCCGATGCCCCCGCCGCCCGCCCCCGGGTCCCGAATCACAGTCCAGCATCCGGGAGCACCGTCCCGCAGAGTTGACGCTCTACCCCGAACGCACTAGCGTCACGGACGTGCCAGCCCACCTGATTCTCGTACTTCCGCCGCGCGTTCGACGCTGACGGGAGTTCCGCACGCATCGAACGCGCGACCCTCGCTCGACCGCTCCGGTCGAGGCGGGGGTTTTTTCGTGTCCAGGCCCCTACTCGCACCACCGATAGTCCGACATCCCAGCAATCGCCCCGGATCCCCAGCAGAGCCACGAAGAACACTTCGACCCACGAGGCAGACCGATGACCAGCGCAACATCGCGGCCCACCCCGGCCGCAGCGAACCACGGGACGGCCACCCCGCACCCTGCCCGGCCCAAGCCAGCACCGCCGTCTGGAACACCCGTCCGGGTGACCGGTGCGCAGTCGCTCGTCCGGTCGCTCGAGGCGGTGGGCGTCGAGATCGTGTTCGGCATCCCCGGCGGCACGATCCTGCCCGCCTACGACCCGCTGCTGGACTCGACCAGGCTGCGGCACGTGCTGGTGCGCCACGAGCAGGGCGCCGGGCACGCCGCGACCGGGTACGCGCAGGCCACCGGCAAGGTCGGCGTGTGCATGGCCACCTCGGGTCCGGGCGCGACGAACCTGGTCACCCCGCTGGCCGACGCGAACATGGACTCGGTCCCGGTGGTGGCCATCACCGGCCAGCAGTCGCGCGGGCTGATCGGCACCGACGCCTTCCAGGAAGCCGACATCTGCGGCATCACGCTGCCGATCACCAAGCACAACTTCCTGGTCACCGACCCCGCCGACATCCCGCGCACGATCGCCGAGGCGTTCCACCTGGCCAAGACCGGCCGCCCCGGCCCGGTCCTGGTGGACATCCCCAAGGACGTGCTGCAGGAGACCACCGCGTTCACCTGGCCGCCGGAGCTGCGGCTGCCCGGCTACCGGCCGACCACCCGCCCGCACGGCAAGCAGGTGCGCGAGGCGGCGAAGCTGATCTGCGGCGCCAAGCGCCCGGTGCTCTACGTCGGCGGCGGCGTGATCAAGGCAGACGCCTCGGCCGAACTGCGGGAACTGGCCGAGCTGACCGGGATCCCGGTGGTCACCACGCTGATGGCGCGCGGCGCGTTCCCCGACTCGCACAAGCTGCACCTGGGCATGCCCGGCATGCACGGCACCGTCCCCGCGGTCGGCGCGATGCAGCGCAGCGACCTGCTGGTGGCCCTCGGCGCGCGCTTCGACGACCGGGTCACCGGGCAGCTGAGCAGCTTCGCGCCCGACGCCGCGATCGTGCACGCCGACATCGACCCCGCCGAGATCTCCAAGAACCGCCGCGCCGACGTGCCGATCGTGGGCGACTGCAAGGAGATCCTGGTCGAGCTGATCGCCGCGGTGAAGGCGGAGCGGGCCAACGGCAGCACCGACCTGACCCCGTGGTGGACCACCCTCGACGAGTGGCGCGGCACCTTCCCGCTGGGCTACGAGTGGCCGACCGACGGAACCCTGTCGCCGCAGTACGTCATCGAGCGCATCGGCAGCATCGCCGGGCCGGAGGCGGTCTACACCGCCGGTGTCGGGCAGCACCAGATGTGGGCCGCCCAGCACGTGCGCTACGAGAACCCGCGCACCTGGCTCAACTCCGGCGGTCTCGGCACCATGGGCTACGCGGTGCCCGCCGCGATGGGCGCCAAGTTCGGCAGGCCGGACGCGGTGGTCTGGGCCATCGACGGCGACGGCTGCTTCCAGATGACCAACCAGGAACTGGCCACCTGCGCCATCGAGGGCGCGCCGATCAAGGTCGCGGTCATCAACAACGGCAACCTCGGCATGGTCCGGCAGTGGCAGAACCTGTTCTACAGCGAGCGCTACTCGCAGACCGACCTCGGCACGCACAAGCACCGCATCCCCGACTTCACCCTGCTCGCCGAGGCGCTGGGCTGCGCGGGCCTGCGCTGCGAGACCAAGGAGGACGTCGACTCGGTGATCCACCGCGCGATGTCCATCAACGACCGCCCGGTGGTGGTGGACTTCGTGGTCGGCAAGGACGCCCAGGTCTGGCCGATGGTCGCCGCCGGGACCGGCAACGACCACATCATGGCCGCCCGCGGCATCCGGCCGCTGTTCGACGAAGCGTGACCCGGCCGACCCGACAGGACTGATCCCCATGAGCAAACACACCCTCAGCGTGCTGGTGGAGAACAAGCCCGGCGTGCTGGCCCGGGTCGCCGGGCTGTTCTCCCGGCGCGGGTTCAACATCGACTCCCTCGCCGTCGGGCCGACCGAGCACCCGGACGTGTCCAGGATGACCATCGTGGTCGCCGTCGAGGACCTGCCGCTGGAGCAGGTCACCAAGCAGCTCAACAAGCTGATCAACGTGATCAAGATCGTCGAGCTCGAGGCCTCGGCCGCGGTGCGCCGCGAACTGCTGCTGGTCAAGGTCCGCGCCGACGCCACCGTGCGCAGCCAGGTCCTGGAGACCGTGCAGCTGTTCCGGGCCAAGGTCGTCGACGTCTCCCCGGAGGCGCTCACCATCGAGGCGACCGGCACCGCCGACAAGATCGAGGCGCTGCTGCGCATGCTCGAGCCCTACGGGGTGCGCGAGATGGTGCAGTCCGGCATGGTCGCCATCGGCCGCGGCCCGCGCTCGATCACCGCGACTGCTGTTCGATAGCTCCCACCACCCACCCCCTCGTCCCCACCCGGCATCGTTCCCGACTTGGCGGCCGCCGCCCGGTCGGGCCCCGCCACCGCAGCCACACCGCAGAAAGGCAGTTGTCACAGCATGTCCGTCGAGATCTTCTACGACGCCGACGCCGACCTCGGCATCATCCAGGGCCGCAAGGTCGCCGTCATCGGCTACGGCAGCCAGGGCCACGCGCACGCGCTGAGCCTGCGCGACTCCGGTGTGGACGTCCGCATCGGACTGCCAGAGGGGTCCAAGTCCCGCGCCAAGGCCGAGGAGCAGGGCCTGCGGGTGCTCACCCCCGCCGAGGCCTCCGCCGAGGCGGACCTCATCATGATCCTCGCGCCGGACACCAAGCAGCGCTTCATCTACGCCGACGACATCGAGCCCAACCTCAACGACGGCGACGCCATCTTCTTCGGGCACGGCTTCAACATCCGCTACGACCTGATCAAGCCCCCGGCCAACGTGGACGTCGCGATGGTCGCCCCCAAGGGCCCCGGCCACCTCGTGCGCCGCCAGTTCGTCGACGGCAAGGGCGTTCCCGCGCTCATCGCCGTGCACCAGGACGCCACCGGCGGCGCGCAGGCGCTGGCCCTGTCCTACGCCGCGGCCATCGGCGGC